>JAZODJ010000001.1:0-40445 GCA_045597005.1 Alphaproteobacteria bacterium
TGATTTCTTTAACCATTTACAACTATGTTATTCAGACAAATATTTAATTGCAAAACATGATTGTTTTGATTATGTTAAAGACATGATTAGAAAATATCCTCAATATATAAATTGTACAGCTAAATTAGAAGCATGTTATTAAATCAAATTACCCCTTCAAAGAATCGATTCTTGGAGGGATTTTTTTGATTTTTTGCAAAATTGAGCATAAATTTACGGAATCTTACAAAGTCATCCAAAACTTTTTACCTCGCTATATCTATTTAAATCTATCAATATCTATTTAAAAGTCGGTTTTTGGAAAATCGTTGAAAAATAAGGCGTTGACTTCTGTTTTGGTTTTCTTTCATACTAACGGTGTCAAGTAGCAATACCGTTTTATTAAAATAAAATTTGAAAGGAAACAAAAATGACTGTTTTGACTTATATCATAGCCTCTTTGAAGAGGAAGTATCGCCTCAACAGAGATGCAAAACGTTTAGAAAATCTGGTTAATATGGCTCGTTTCGCTTATTAGGAGAAAACCTCATGCACTATCAAGTTGTAGCAAAAGTCGCTGATTTCTTACCAGATGAAATATCCGTTATAGCTTCCAAGCATTTTACAAACTGTAATTTTAAGGAATTGAAGCGATATGCCGACGTCATAAACTCTCCGCAAGGTGTTTATGCTTTTATATCAGCTCTTGGTGAGCCTTTTTACCTAACCGAAACAAGATGTCCGTTTGAACCAACCGATGTGGTTTATGTTTTGGACTGTCAAAAATAACTAAAATCTAACAAAGCCAACAATTTTAACCCAAATGGCGTGAAGGGAATCCTAAATGCCATACAGAATTATTATGCTCTTTTTTTAACTTTTAAGTGAAAGGAAAAAAATGAAAAAGCAATATGACAATAAAGATGAAAAATATAGTGAGTTCTTTGTTCAAGTAGATGATGCACAAGAATTCTGTTATGTTACATCTATATTTGAATATTATCGCTTATTTGATGAATTATCCTTATTCGGAAACGAATTTAAGGGTAAGGAGATGTATTTTTTCAATCCGTATTTTATGCAAACTACTGCCGGATATTCAGTTCCTTTGTTTAAGTGGAATACTTTTGAAGGCGTAGGAAATGAGTATCAGGCAAAAATGGATGAAGAAATACATAACAAACTACTGCTTGTTTTTGCAAAATTGGCGTTTCGCTTGGTTTTTAAGCCTTTTGTAGTCGCCATTAAAGATAAGAAAGTTCATATTTTGATTACTCACAAAGAGCAAGAAAAGGTTGCACGAGAGGTGTTTAGCCAAAGTGAAGGCTACACCTTGAAAGCAACAATGAGCTCTCAAACGCAAGACAGCAAAAAATTTGATATTTACAATTAACTCTAAAATGAAAGGAAAAATGAAATGAAACAATTTTTAATGAAATATAACGCTAACAAGCTTGAAACCTCAAAAGATGAAGGATTGCTTACACTTGAAAAAGCTCGTGAGCGTATTTTGAAGCTTTTGACCGAGAATATGAAAAACTTTAAGGATAATAGTTGGGATATATCAAACCGTATGAATAAATTGATGACGGATACCGAGAAAAATTCCATTTTTACGCTTCGTCTCGGTGGTAAACGTATTGTTCGCTATTCTTTAGATTTGTTGAATACAGAACAAAAGCTTCAATTTTTGGCAGATTTTTATACTAGCGTTGCCAATAAGGAATTTGATGAAGACATTACAGATTTCTTGGCAAAAGAGATTGATAATGCCAATGCTCGCAAAAAAGAAGCTAATGAACGTCGTCGCAATAAAAAGAAAGCCGAACGAGAGAAAAAAGCTGAAGAAGCAAAAATAAGAACTCTTGCTGCAACAGAGCCAATGCTATCAGCAATGGGACTTCCAACAAGTGTTTTAACTCAACAAGGATAAATTACCTTTTATGCAGGGGCTTGTATAATAAGCCCTTGCATAAAAAACAACAATGCCTTGGCTTGAGGATTTTATGGAGATAAGATAAAATGACAGCAAGATTAAAAGAAGCATTACGTAGCATATCGACAGAGCCGTTATCCGATGCACAATTAGAGGAAAGTGCAAGGCATTTAGTAGGTTTTGCAAAATGTTTATTAATGCTACGACAGGAGATTTTAGAAAATGAAGGCAATAATATTAACTCGTGTTTCAACGAAGATGCAGGAAGAAGGCTTGAGCCTGATTGCTCAAAATAACCGCCTTCAAGATTATGCTGACCGAAAAGATTTAGAAGTTATCAAAACCTTTGAGATTATTGAAAGTTCAACGCACGGTGAGCGCAAGCAATTTATGGAAATGATAAATTTCTGCAAGAAACAGAAAGAAACCATAGCTATTATTGCCGATACCGTAGACCGTGTACAAAGAAGCTTTAAGGAAAGTGTTCTTCTTGATGAATTAATGCGAAAAGACAAGATTGAGCTACATTTTTACCGTGAGGGAATGGTATTAAACAGCAAATCTACATCTGTTGATATTATGAGATGGGATTTTTCGGTAATGGGTGCGAAAGCTTATGTTTTACAATTAGCCGAGAACGTTCGCCGCTCTAATGAACAAAAGAACAAAAATGGTGAAATTACAGGCATGGCTCCACTTGGATATGAAAACTATGTAGATGAAAGAGGAAAGAAGTTTGTCAGACCAAAAGAACCTGATGCAACAATAATAAAAAAAATGTTTGAAATATATTCTCTCGGTAACACAAGCGTTGCTGAACTGGTGCATTATGCAAATATAATGGGCTTAAAAAGCCGCAAAGCTACGCCTATTTCAATAAACAGCATATATTATATGATGGATAATACATTTTATTATGGTGAAATGCGAACAATTAGAGGTGTTATGCCACACATCTATAAACCTTTAATTAGTAAAGAACTTTGGGATTTATGCCAAGAACAAAAGGCTTTGAGAGCTGGGGATGTAGGTAAATATTCGCAGAAGCCAGTAGTTTTTAAAGGAATGGTACGTTGCGGCATAACAGGAAGGACATGTCCTTGTGAATTAAAAAAAGGAAAATTTTCTTATATAGTATGCTGGATGAACAATAAAACAAGGAGTTACATAAGGGAAGAAGATATTATCAAGCATATTCGTCACATTCTAAACAGAATAAAACTCCCCAACAATGTAATAATCGAACTGCAAAAGGAATTAAAATCATCAAAAGCGTCGGAGAAAAAGTTTTACGCTCAAGAAATCAAAAAACTCCGTGCGGAACAAGATAAACTCAAAGAAAAGCTCAATAATCTGTTTGATTTAAGACTTGATGGGGAACTGGATAGAGAATCATTTGATACAAAACGTAATGAAATACAAGTTAAGATGAATCGTCTAAAAAACAAGGTTTCAGCCCATGAAAAAGCAGATAACAGCTTTGATGAAACAATTTTAGGGTTATTAGATATAGCTACACAAGCGGGATATATATTTGAAAAATCATCTAATATGGAATTAAAAAGACTTTTATTAAAATTTGTATTTGAAAGCCTTACTTTAACTGAAGGTGAATTAACATATAAATTAAGATTTCCGTTCAATGAGTTTATTAATAGTAAGATTTTGGTGACACAAGCAACCAAATCATACGAACCGATGCAACCCCTTGCAGAACAAAGGATACAAGGAAATGATAACGAAAATCTACAAATTGGGGATTTAAAATCGCACGAACTCGCTGAAAGCCTTAAAAACAAAAGGCTAGCAAAGAATTTTGCCAGCCTTCTCCAAATTGGTGATCCCAACGGGATTCGAACCCATATTACCACCGTGAAAGGGTGATGTCCTAACCATTAGACGATGGGACCGCTGTAATGACAAGAGGATATATAAAGGTATTTTTTTTATAGGTCAAGCATTTTTTTTATTAATTTTAATTTTTTTTATTTTTACTCTAGACAAATTTGTCCAAAACATATATACTGTGGCTATTCTAAATATGTTTAACTTAATAATTAAAGTATGGAAATTAAAATTAAGAGCACACTGCTCATACCAAACAAAACCAATGAAACTTCTATGAGTTTTTATTGGCTGACATCTCTCAAAAATGCTTCTGAAACGGTGAATATAATCGTTTTCAATTGCGAGAGCAAAGAAGAATTTAAGTTGTTACTGGAAAAAGATCTAAACAACTTGGATGAGTTGAAGAAGCAAAAATCAGCTTCACTCTCAAACATAGAGAATCAGATCCATTTTATCGAAACAACGTTACGCGAAATGTCGATGCCGGTGTTCGTTAAAGAACCATCAGACGACCTTTTGCAGGTTGTGTCTGAAACTGTTAAGAAACAGCTGCAGAAAGACAATGTAATCTATTTGTCGGGATTAATCTAAGAGGCAAAAAAACTTTATGTCCCTAGCTTTTTTGAGCTTGGGACATTTTTATTTGTTAATCTAGTGTCGGATGCAGAGTGCTGATTACATAACTTAACGTAACTATTTTGATGCCTTTTTTATCGACTGTCGGCAACCATTCTTTCAGTGCGGCATAGGTTTGGGTTTTGGGATGGCCTATGGCAATAGCATAGCCGTTTTTACGAGCCAGTTTTTCAGTTTTTGCCAATTGCCCTAAGATATATGCCTTATCGTTATTATTGTCCAAAAATACATGACGATGCGCATATGCTATTCCGCTATCGGCTGCGGCATCTTCGGCACGAGATTTGGGTGATGTTTTGGAATCCAGAAAATAAAGCCCCTCTTCCCTTAATACCTCCATGACAGCTTTCATTCTGTTGTAATCTTCGGTTAATTTGCTTCCCATATGATTATTAATTCCTTTTATGCCTTTAAATTTTTTCAACATTGTATGCAAATTATTTTTTATTTCCGAAAGCGACATTTTCGTCGTTAAAACATCGGGAGCAACATCTACGGAAGTTTGCGCCTCCATTGGGACGTGTACTATTATTTCTTGTCCGTTGTTGATAGATTTTTGTATTTGTTCATCAAGCCTGCGACCATAGGTTAAAAAAGAAGCTGTCAGAGGAGCTTTTAGAGAGGATATATCGGCTGTACGTTTTTGACTGATTCCCATATCATCAATAACAATAACCACAACCGGTTTGGAACCAAAATAAGGAGGTTTGTGGTCGGGAATAATGTGTAATCCTTTCATCTTCGGATTTTTGATGTTTGGTTTTATATCAATAATATCATCCGGTAATTTTTCTTCATACAAACTATCGAGAAGTGTGTTCATATCCTCAGGATTTATGTTTAAATCACTGCCGGTTGTTACAAGATTGGAAATCTGCTCTTTAACTTCTTCACTTAATTCGTCAGTATCCATCAAAATTATAGCGGAATCTGCTTCTTTTGCGGTCAATGAATAACCGCATTTCATATCACTGTTATTTTGGCAAAAAAATTCATATCCGGAAATGTTTGCACTGACAACAGTTTCTTCAGGAGCTACTGTCTGTATTGCTTCTTCTTGAGGAACTGCTTTGTGAAAATAAATAAACAAACCGCCAACCAACAAAAGCACAGCTAAAAGATGAATGCTTTTTAGCAATATAAACTTACGCTGTGCTTGTGTCAGTTGAGGACGTTTCACAATATTAATCTTTTCTTCTTAATGTCGGAAAGGCTATAACATCACGAATCGTTTCGGCTCCGGTTAATAAGATTGCTAAACGGTCAACCCCCATTCCCATTCCACCTGAAGGCGGAAAACCATTTTCAAGAGCATTGATGAAGTCTTCATCCAACATTTGTGCTTCATCATCACCCTTTTCTCTGTCGGCACATTGTGCTTCAAAACGTTCACGTTGTTCCAACGGATTTGATAATTCAGAATATGCGCATCCCATTTCCATACCTGCAACATATGCATCAAAATGTTCAACAAGACGCGGATTAGAACGATGAGTCTTAGCCAAAGGAGAAATGTCTCGCGGCATATCCATAACTAATGTAGGCTGTATTAAATTTGCTTCTACTCTTTCATCAAATACTTCTGATACAACTTTACCCCAAGAAATACAGTCTGATGCATCAACACCTATACTTTTAGCCAATGCAATAGCTTCGTCAACGTCTTTGGCCTCCAAGAAATCTACTCCCGTAGCGTCTTTAACCAACTCAAGCATTGATTTTTTTACGAATGGTTGTGCTAAATCAATTTCCGTACCATTAACATTAATAATTGTTGTACCGTTAACGGCTTTAGCAACATAGGCTAATAGTGAGGGAATTAATTCGGCCATATCGTTATAGTCGGCGTATGCTTGATAAGCTTCTAAAGCCGTAAATTCCGGATTATGTGTCTTGTCGACACCTTCGTTACGGAAATTGCGACCTATTTCAAAAACTTTGTCAAAACCGCCGACAACCAATTTTTTTAAATATAACTCCGGAGCAATACGCAAAAACAAATCCATATCTAACGTGTTGTGGTGTGTTATAAACGGTTTGGCATTAGCTCCGCCCATAATCGGATGTAACATGGGGGTTTCAACTTCTAAGAAACCATTTTCTTCAAAATAGCGACGAATCGCAGATGTAATAGCACAACGCTTGCGATAAATTTCACGGCTTTCATCATTCATTATAAAATCAACATAACGTTGACGATAACGCGCTTCTACGTCTGTAAGGCCGTGAAATTTTTCAGGCAAAGGTTGAAGAGATTTTGAAATAATATCAAATTTTTCGGCGGCAATAGATAATTCACCGCGTGGAGTACGACGAACATATCCCGATATACCTACCATATCACCAACATCAAGATTTTTTAGCAGTTCAAGTTGGTCTTCCGGAAGATGATTTTTGTGACAAAATGCCTGAATTTTGCCACTGTTATCTTTGATATCAATAAACATTCCGTTATTGCGAACGGCCATAGCTCTACCGGCAACAATAACTCTGTCTTCAGTATCAACACCGGCCTCTAAATCTTTGTATTTTTCTTGTAAATCTGCAGCATAGGCATTGGGCTTAAATTTGTACGGATAAGGATTGTAGCCCAATTCTTGAAGTTTTTTCAGTTTTACCAAGCGTGATTCACGATGTATATTTGTTTCTGTAGACATTTATAGTTCCTTAATTTTTTTTGTTTTGCATATAATTTGTGTTTACTATACACGGAGTTTATTTTTTTTCAATAAAAATTGTGCAAAATAATATTTGACTTATATCAAGAACTAAAGTAGAACAAAATTAATAGTATTTTTTAAGAAAGGCGGATTTTATGTTAACTCCAAAGCAGTATAAACTTTTGATGTTTATTAATAAAACCCTTAAAGAAACCGGATGCTGCCCATCATTTGATGAAATGAAAGATGCTTTAGGTTTGAAATCCAAATCGGGAATCCATGCATTGATTGATGCATTGGTTGAAAGAAACTTCTTGAAAAAATTACCACATAAAGCCAGAGCTTTGGAAGTATTACGTTTACCCAAACTTAAACCATCAAGCATTATTGCCGAAGAAAAAGCAAAAGAAGAAGCCTTGGCCGGTGCGGCTGTAGAAATTCCTCTTTATGGTAAAATTGCGGCAGGAACTCCTATTGAGGCTATTGCCAACGAAACAGAAAAATTTAATGTTCCTTTGGAGATGATTCGTGGCGGTGAATATTATGCTTTGACAATTGAAGGAGATTCAATGATTGAAGCCGGTATTATGAACGGGGATACCGTAATCATAAAAAAAGCTGATACAGCACGTAACGGAGATATTGTTGTCGCTTTGGTTGATGATTGCGAAGCAACATTAAAACAGATAAAAAGTGAAGGACCGGAGGTATTGTTGATTCCTAAAAATGAATCATATGAAACCAGGCGTTTGCCGGCTGAAAGAGTCAAAGTTCAGGGTATTTTGAGCTCGTTAATCAGAAATTATCACTAATTGAAATTTTAATCTTAATACTTATTTCTTTTATGCAAAGGCTTGTAAAAAGGAGTATAAGATGTTTAGTGTTGAGAAAATTTCGTTTGCATTAATAGTGATTTTTATGCTGTTTGCATGTGCAACTCCGCAGAAGTATAATATAGAACTTAATTCGATGATTGGAGAATCGGAGAGTGATTTAATTGCTAAATTCGGCAAACCATCAGCAAAAAAAATATTTAGCGATAATACCGAAATATGGGCTTATACTAAAGTAGATAACGTCTTTGTGCCATCTGAAATGTATGATTATAATCAAGGAGATTATGTTAATGATACAGACGGATTGTTTTCGCCTTTTTTGGACACATATCTTTTTTCAAATAATCCGGGAGATATAGGATATAATGCAAAATATATATGTAAAACATTGTTTATGTTGCAAAACGGAAAAATTGTAGCGTGGAAATGGCAAGGAAATGATTGTAATTTTTAGTAATTTTATAACCCTTATTAAACCAAATCTTAACTTTAATCTGTTTGACTCTTTTTAACGTTAGAAAAAAGATACGAGTCTTTGGTTCCAGTAAGGAATAATAACAATAAAAAGGCATTAAAAGATGGATTTCGAACTGGGCATTCAACAAAAATTTAGAAAAAACTGGTTATTTTTAATTAGCGGTTTTATTTTGGTTTATTTCGGATTCAATATTTTTTGCGGTGAACGCAATATCTATCGTTATTTTGCATTAAAAAAAGAAATTGCCGTGGCATTAAAAACTGCTGAAAGATATGCCATTGAACGGCAGCATTTGCAAATGAAGGTTCAGCACTTGTCTGATTTAAGTCTGGATGCGGATCTTTTGGACGAGAGAGCCAGAGTTGTACTTAATATGGCTGCTGATGATGAGTTTATAATTTTAGATAAAGACATATAGCTATTTTTTTATTTTCCGTTATTACCGCCATTACCACCATTTGACGGCGGTGTTTTGGTGCATCTGTTGGACAAGTTTGTTCTTAAACCGCTACCGGCAACAAACGGTTGGGTAAATCTTTCTCCTTGGGATGTTATCAACAAAGTGTTGCTTTCTATTGCCGGATGAAAATTACCGTCTTTTCCTTTTATCTCAAGGAATGGAATCGCTAATGTGCTTCCTTTTTTGATTGTTTTGATACTGTTGTGTTTTTGATATATCCCATCGACAAAGGTAAAATACACCTCTTTGGTGTCAAAAAGGTGAGCTAACCTATGGGGATCATCGTCACAGGGATGAAAACTTGCGGTAGAAGCAACATTGTCTTCATTATTATATAACCTATTATAATCATCAAACAAACCACCATATTTACGTTCAATCACATGATGATCGGTTTGTTTTTGCACGGTGTTTTTGCCGGAAATATAATCTCCTCGACTAAGAGATTTTATCCATTTATCAAGATGTTCAGGCGAAGGCGCATTAGCTTCAAGATGTTGATATAACCTTTTCGCTTGTTCTTTATTTTCTTGAGCAAACTTCTTCCACTCCAATCTGTAATCAAATTTTTTGTTGCCGTTAAAATAACAATCAACAAAAGAATTATAAAGTTCATTCATAAGAAAATTATCTGCTTTAGATCCAAGTTTACAAGCTCTACCTATTCCGGCGAGTAAAGCTATTTGTTTATTTTTCTTATCCTTACATCCTCCTTTTTTATGCATATCTTTTAAAATATCGTCTGATATCTCTCTGGCTCCTTCAGAGCATTCTTTTTCTGTGGTAATATATTTGAAAGAAATACGATAGCCGTGTTTAGCCATAATTTGATTCATTACCGTAAACCGGCTGTCAGAAAATTTGTCTTTGTTAGCCAGCGCCATTCCACGAGAAAAGACCTCTTGTAAAAAAATATCTTTGGCGATTTCGCGAGGAAGCGAAGTACCTGCTATTTGGTTTATAACTATATCTTGATTTGATGATTTTGCATCATAACCGGTCATAAAATCCCTTACAAGATCGGATATTTCGGCCTTTCCGTTGATTCCGACAGATTTTTCTATGCTTTTTTGATAATGACTTTGCATTTTATTTTCAGGAGCTTCATAGAGTTGCCATACATCGGGAGAATAGAGAGCACTATTAAAAACCATACTGCGTAGTTCATCCTGATGTCCGCCAATATCTTGTTTGGGTAACAACGATTTTAACAGAGATTTTCCAGCAGAATTATTTAATGCCAAAGCCTCAAATAATTTGTAATTGTCCAAATTTTTGATGATAGATTGAACCGTCTTTTTTAGCGTACCGACAACAGCTTCACGTTCTTCGATAAGTTGGGATATTTCTTTGGTTAATAATTCTTTTTCTTGAGCTAACTTTTCTTCTTTTGCCTTATCACTTTTAGCTTTTTGAGCTATGGCTTTAGCTTGTTTGCCTGCAGCTTTACCGATAGCGGTTGCAAAAATTTTACTCTTTTTAACCGCTGAAAGCTCTTTGAATGCTTCATCAGTAATTTTGCGATAACGAGATTTTATACTTTTGTCAATACGCCCGTTTTCATCCTGAAAACAAGCTCCATCAACAGCTATTCCTGTTTTAAATTCGTACGTTCCGATGGTAAATATATAACTGCTACGATTGCGAGAAACACCTATACTTTCACACGTTGCCAAAGCTTTTAACATAGCTTTATCGCCTTCGTATTTTTTCATTATAATAGCTTTGATTTCTTC
Source organism: Alphaproteobacteria bacterium (assembly GCA_045597005.1). GTDB lineage: Bacteria > Pseudomonadota > Alphaproteobacteria > RF32 > CAG-239 > CAZU01. The sequence goes on from JAZODJ010000001.1 coordinate 10,570, forward strand.
TTTAATTGAACAGACAATCTCATCATCTTGAAGATTTGTATCTGAAGAAGCTTGTTTTTTGGCTGTCTTGGCGGTAGAAGTTTTACCAATATTTTGAAATTGTTCTTGTTTTTCTTTGAGTTGTTCATCAATGAATGATATCTTTTGGCGGATGTTGTTAAAATCGGCAATTGTTTGCTGATCTGCCATATCAACAATTTGAGGAGAAAGTTTTATTTGTTCGACATTAACATCTTCAAGTAGTGTTGTAAGATAGTCTTTTGATGAACGAACGGTATCGGTTAATATCTCGGAAATTGATTGTTCTTTAGCTTGAGCTGCAACAGATAATGCTTGGATATAAGCTTTGCAAATTTGTTCAACCAGTTTGCCGTTTGCTGCTCCGGTACGATAACGTCTGACCAAATCTTTAAGATTGTACAAAATATTAACTTCATCAACAGCCGATAAAACAACTTTATTAGCATCACCCATTTGCGCAACCTCTTAGTTTTCTTTATTTTATTATATTATAGCGCTAAAATATTTTTTTGCAAATAAAATTGTTGAAATAGACAAAAAAATATGATATAAGGTAGAACATTCTAAAAAATTAAAGACATATATATTATGGATACAAAATTTGGTCTGCCTTTTTTCGCGCAGCATCTGCAGGCAGACGTACGAGATCTGAACTATGTCATTATGAAGCGAAAATATAATGACAAGAATGTTCCTTCTTATTTCGCTCCGGCGATAGAGATAGAAGGTATAGTTAACTATGTATATTCTCTTTATGAAGGAAAATTTGTCCGACTGGGAGAGTATAATGATAGTGTTATAGCCAAGCTCTCAACTTCAACAATTCTTGAGGAGAACAGTGTTAGGCTAGTTGCTAACAAGAGTGGAGTTAATATCCACTACAAGGAAGATGATTTTAGAAAAGTGTTTTCTTTAAGAACTCTTCCTCTTTTGTTGGAAAGATTATAGCATGAGGGTTCCCGTTTGTGGTATATTTGCCATGAACCGGAACCCTTGCGTTTTTTAAATATTTTTCAAAACTTCTTCGTGATCACTAAAGGGGATAATCTCGCCTTTGATATATTGTCCGGTTTCGTGTCCTTTTCCGGCCAAAACCAAAATATCACCGGGCATTAGATTGGCAATTGCCATCCTTATTGCTTTGGCTCTATCTGCAATGTTATATGCTCCGGGACAGCCCGGAATAATATCATTACGAATATCTTCAGCTTCTTCAAAACGAGGATTATCATCTGTTATATAGACAACATCAGCCAAATCGTGAGCTATTTGTCCCATAATAGGACGTTTGCCGGCATCTCGATTACCACCACATCCGAACAAAACATGAAGTTTTCCGGAAGTGTGCGGACGAAGTGATTTTAATACATTTTCCAATGCATCGGGAGTATGGGCATAATCAATATAAACAGAAGCTCCTGATGAGGTATCAGCAATATGTTCTAATCGCCCTTTAGCACCTTTTATTTTACCTACATAACGTATTACATCATCGGGTAATCCCGTAATTGCGGCAAGCATTCCCAATGCACATAAAACATTCATCGCCTGAAACTCTCCGACTAATCCTATTTCGATTGTTTGCGGTTGTCCGAAATATTCTATTTCTAAACGTTGTCCTGATGACAAAGGTGTACTGCTTAAAAGTTTTATATCTCCGCCACGTTTTCCATAGGAAATAATCTTTTGTCCTCTTTGACGGCAAACATCAGCTATTTTTCCGTAAACATCAACATCTGCATTTAATACTGCCGTGCCATCAGGACTTAGCAAATGTTTGAAAAGAATTAGTTTGGCACGCAAATAATCTTCCAGTGTTTTGTGATAATCAAGATGATCTCGTGTTAAATTAGTAAAACCCGCGACTTCAAAGGCCAAACCGCTTAAACGATATTGGTGCAGACCATGACTCGAGGCCTCGATAACACCATACGAATAATCTTCATCAGCTAATGACTTTAATTGGCGATGCAAACTTACATTATTGGGCGTAGTATTAGGCGACGGAATGGGTGCTTCATTTCCTTTTATAATACCTAATGTTCCGATACTTGAGGCTTTGTACCCCATTTCGGTTAAAACCTGACGAATAAAATCAGCAATGGATGTTTTGCCGTTGGTACCGGTTATAGCTGAAAGATGAGCCGGAACTTTGCCAAAGAATTTAGCCACTGCCTGAGAATATGTAAAACCTGGTTTTGGTGTTTTAATTACAAAAACATCTTTTGGAAGTTGCACATTAAAATCTTCGTTTACAATTACGGCTACAGCACCTTTTGCCACCGCATCTGAAACATATTCGTCACTGTTAAGAGAGCCGAACAAAAAACCTTGTTTAACTTCGCGCGAATCGGCAGTAACACCTTTGATATCCAAATCACTGTCAATATTTAGCATTTTGTTTAATTTCATTGCCGTTTCCTTATCATTTGAATGTGTATATTTTAACTTTTACGCATAATACGTAAAAAAGTATTTAATTTTTAATATTTGTCAGATATTATTTATGTATTGTATTTGGAAAGGATTGAAAATGAAGCGTTTTTTGTATGCTGTTTTGTTTAGTTTGATATTTGTTGTTGAGGCAACATCCAGCGAAATTTATTTGTTTTACAATGGAACAAGTGATAATCTTGATGAGCTTGAAATATCAAAAAAAGAAGTTGCTAAAATATTTGACGGAGAATTTGGTCCGGCCAGTGATGAACTTCCGTTAGAAGTACGGTTTGAGGATTTTTATGTAGCAAAATATCCCGACAAGAGCTTTGTTTTTATATTAAACGCGCCATTCAATTGCGGTCAGCTCGGTTGTAATACCATTGTGTTTGAACGAGATGAAGATGATGATTTGGTAGAGAAAGATTCAAAAAAACCGGTAAAATGTAAAATTTATGATACAGACAAATTGCTTTGTACCGAAGGGGGATATAAGCCAAAGGTTCCTGTTAAACCACGTAAGAAAATATTGCATTTTCCGGCGCCGGTGCAGAAATAACCAGCGGATATTCTGGACAAAACGGGGATGCATCCCCGTTATTTTTTATAAAAATGACAAAATTTTAATAAAAAGGGGTTGATTTTTTGATAAAAACGTGTATATTAACCAAAAATTAACTCCTAATTTAGACAAAATTTATTTAATATTGTGGGGATTGCCATGAAAAAATTTTTTATCATTACTTTAGCTGCTATGGTTTCAGCTTGCGCTTGTTTTGAATGTGAAGATGAGGTTCCGGTTACAACTTATAGGGCTGATTATCAACCGACAATGAATTGCGATTACTTTGATGGCAAAACATGCTATCGTTATGTATATAAAAATGTACATCGTCCGGTTGTTAAACCTGCTCCGGTACGTTATCGTCAATGTGGCGGTTATCAAGCGCCTTGTGCAACCGTAAAACCTGCTTGCAACTCTTGTAATACATGTAATTCTTGTGATGCAAAAATTTCAGAGACACGTGAACCGGTTGAAGTTGTTTATAAGAAAACAACTCGCAAAACAGTCTTTGAACCCAAAATATATTCTCAGGTCAGCTATGAATCAGTCCCTTATGATTCTGCGGCCAAAGAGCATGTAGAGGTTGTTGACGATGATATTGTTCTCCTCGACGAAGTCAAATAAACCTCTATAACCCCATATAAAACAGCTACTTTGAACAGTAGCTGTTTTTTTGTTTGGGGTAATGGGAATTTTGAAGTTGCAACCCCTGTCTTTTAAGAGCATAATCTTTTGGAGATTGATAGGAGAACGGATTTATGAAAAAAGACTATAAACTTTATAATCAAGATAGTTTTGAAGTTATGCAAAATATGCCTGATGAAAGTTTTGATATGATTTTTGTTGATCCGCCATATATGATATCAAATGTCGGTACAAGTTGTCAGAACGGAAAACTTGTTTCGATAAATAAGGGAAAGTGGGATTATTGCAAAGGTGTTGAGGCTAACTTTGAATTTCATAAGCGATGGCTTAAGGAATGCCAAAGATTACTAAAACCTAATGGTACGATTTGGGTTTCGGGAACATATCACAGTATTCATCCCTGCGGTTATGCTATGCAACAATTAGGATATCATATTCTTAATGATGTTATTTGGTTTAAGCCGAATGCGAGCCCAAATCTTTCGTGCAAATATTTTACGGCCAGCCATGAAAGTTTGGTATGGGCGCGTAAAAACAAAAAAGCCAAACATTATTTTAATTATCCAGCAATGAAAAACGGAAATTTCCCGAAAGATATTTTGAAAAAACCTGAACATCAGATGCGTACGGTTTGGGCGATTGCGGCAACTCCGCCTGATGAAAAAAAGTTTGGTCGTCATCCGACACAAAAACCGTTGGCTCTTTTGGAGCGTATTATTACAGCTTCAACTAAAGAGGGGGATGTTATATTTGATCCGTTTATGGGAAGCGGGACAACCGGAGTAGCCGCCATAAAACTGGGACGTTCGTTTGTAGGAATTGATAACACAAAAGAATATTGCGAACTAGCAAAACGAAGAATTGAAAATATTTAAGCGTTACTTGAGATTGGGTGGTTTTTTGATTGATAATATAATACCGGCGTTGTGCCGGTATTATATTAGAAATGGTATCTGACACCGGCATTAACTTCGGTGATATAATCCATAAAATCGCCTCCGATTTGTGTCCAACGAGCCATTAGACGGAATGTAAGATGACGACTGAGCCAAATTTGCATACCGCCACCAATACGATAAGCCATTGCCGAATCTTCAAAACTTTTGTCGGTTGAACGTAATTTTCCGTTTGGAGCTTGTCCTTCGTAAGCAACAACTTTTACGTCAGCGGTTGCGTCGTATTTACCAACACCGATAGAGGCAATAAGTTCAATATAATCGTTTATCGGCAAATATCCTAATAAATCAACTCCCATAACTTTGTATGATACTTCGTATTCTCCGCGAGCAAATTCAGGATATTGGGTGTAACTTTCGGTATAAACAACTTTGTTTTCATCTAATGATTGTTGATAGAAAGCCTCTATTCCTAAGTGGCGAAACGGACGAAAGCCGAGATTGATCGACATAGAGTTAAGGTTGCGGTCAAATGAACCGGTATCAGAGACAAATTCATGCCCTCCGGTCAACGCCGAATCAACTGTAAATTCGGTATCTGAATATGAAGCATAACCTACGACATAATCGGCACCGACATATATAGAACCGATATCTCGCGGTTGTTTTTTAGCAACTGTATGTGGTGCATAATATGTTCCGCCACCCGACTGAACCTGTGGTGCAGCTTGTTGAGCCTGCTGACCTTGAACCTGAGATGCATAATATCCGCTGTTATTGTAGCCGGTGGGAACGGTGTTGCCATAATAGCCCTGATTGTAATAGTATTGCGCCGAAACAACCGTCGGTATTATACTTATAATTGCTGTTAAAAAGTTAAGTTTCTTCATTAATTAAATCCTTAAACCCTTTGCATACTATTAGAACAGGAACCTGATACCGACAGAAAACTCTTGCAAACTGTCGATTGTATCTGTTTGAATTTTTATGTAGCGATACATTGCTCTGAGGACTAAACCGCGAGCTATATTAACTTGCATACCACCGCCGATACGCCAGCCTAAAGCATCTTCGCCAAAGTCAAAACTTGCTTTGTCTACAGCCGAATTAAGCCCCTCGAGATAATGAACCTCAAATTTTGCCTCGTTGTCGAACATATATTGTCCCAAACCGACAAATGCTATAAAATCAAAATAGTCCGTTACAGGCATATAACCCAACAAATCGACACCAAAAGCCTGATATTTTGAAATAAAGGTATTTACCATATGATAATCGCTGTTATTTATGGTGCGGTTGTCAATTTGAGTTACAACATTTTTGCTGTAAGAACGATTGTAAAAAGCTTCTATTCCTAAGTTTGAATGAGGACGTGTACCGATAACGATACCGATATTATCCTGATCATCTATTATGCTGTCTGACGGGATGTTAAGACCGGAAACATCGGAGAAACGAATATCATCAAAATTAACATCATCACCGGAAGCCGATGCTTGAGATTTGTTATAATCAAAACCGACATAATATTTAAAGTTACGAGCTTTTTGAAGTGTCTGTTTGGTTTTGTGTTGAATCTTGCGTAAGTCTTTTTCCATAGTCGATTTATATCCGTCGTACATAGAATCGCACGGACACATAACCGTTTTACCCAACACAACAGAGCCTTGGGCATCATAACGTTCTTCCGGATTGCAAGGACACCACTCTACATTATACAAATCGCCGTATGAAGCAGCGTTTGCTGTATCAAATAAAAGACACAACAACAATGAGAGCAGACCAAGTTTTAATTTATTCATTGAACCTTTTTCCCAGTTCTTGATTCAGATTAAATCCTTTTTCTTTAAGTTAAGATATAGGGTTAAAAAGTACAAGTAAGGCTTCTATTTATGCACAGTTTTTAGCTTTTATTTAAATGTTAAAAAAGCGGAAGAATTATCTTCCGCTTTTTTTGTAATACATATGTTTTACTATGTGCATTTTACTGTACCATTAGTAATTGTACACTTAGGAAATTTTGTACAGTCTTTCCAACAATAGTCACAGCTACCACCGTTGCTTTTATGTCCACTATTAACAAGATACATTCCTGTTGCATCAATACAATATTTGAGGTGGCATGATTTTGATGAACCTGTATAATCTTGACAATAATCCAAAACCAAATCTAAATCTTGTTTAGTGTAATATGTGCGATCACAAGTGCATTTTTTCCAATCATATTTATAAGTGCCATCCGAATCAATACAAAGCTGATCGTTTACTAATAAATGTTCGCAAATATAACCAGCACTTAATTTAGTTCTCTCTTCATAATGCCGACCATAATTGAAACAAACCGGTGCAGATACCCCTGATTGCAAACTAGTATTGGGAGAATCAACTTTATACATTGTACAACTCTTAGTTTGGTTAAAGTTAGATGGACAAGAACACTTCGGATATACAACTATACCACCAGACAACCAAGATTCACTGATTGTCTGCGGAGTTCCACTGACTGTTAACACAGGTGTTTTGTTGCGGTCAGCATCGGAACACTCTTCTTGGGTATACCATGATGATGATGCAGCAACGGTTTCATTGGAACATTTATAAAACGGTTTTCCACTACAATCTAACGTTACTACTGCATTGTGACTATGTCCACATTTGCTTTTGAATATTCCTCGTAAAGATTCTTCACCATAAGTCTGATAAAAATCTGATAATGACGGATAACTGTTGTTGTCAAGCTGAATATATCCATCAAGAGCTGTTGAACTACAACATAAACCTCGATTTGGACGATACGTTATCTGATTGTTTGAAGAACCGCTTATATTTGTCTGTTCGGGACAAAATGCCGGATAGTCACTGGTTCCGAGAGTAAATGCTGCTATTACATCCAAACCAAGAGAGTTACAATATGCTGATGCATCAGGTGGTGTAGAACCGCTTCCGGCATCAACGGTATTATCATACAAGATGTTGTCACAAGCACAACGTTTGTAATATTTACCGGTATCACCAGATGTGTTTTCCGACAAATCGCAATAATCTTCATTGTATTGGTTGTAATATCCGTTGATATCATTATCGCAAGTTTCGGCTGTTATACTGTAAGCTGTTCCGCAAGCGCAAGATGTGTACTTCGGAATGGAAGTATATGAACCATTACCCGCAACCTTTTCCTCGCAAATAGTTCCTTTGTCAGGAATTATGCCTTTGTTTTTGCCGGACGGTGAACAAGTTTTAGAGATTGAGGTAGAACATTTGCATTGAGCATATAACTTGGTACTGTCGTTACTAAGTTGGCAGAACGGCAATCCTTCTTGGTCGTACTTGCTGTCGCTACAATCAAGACTAAAATTGTTTTTGCATATACAAGCTTTATAATATGTGGTATTTGCATAATGAGTTGCCGGCTCGCTTTCCCCTGACGGATAAGATGAATTGTTATCAGACAAATCGCCCTTTGTTGTACAAGAACCTCGTGATGTATCAACGGTTTGTCCATCATTCACACGACAATCATCTGCTGTATATTTGTATTCGGCAGAACAGTCGCAACCCTTATAGAACTTGGTACTGTTTATTTTGCAATAGTCTTTATTATAACCTTCCGGCAAAATTTCTCCGGTATTTTGGCAGGTATACGCGTAGTCCTCTTTACATTCGCAATTAGTATAATATTTAACTTTTTCCGTTGTGGTTACTTTATTACCATCTTCGTCGGTTTTTATTACCTTATTGCCGTCTTCGTCAGTAGTGTATACGTATACTTTTTCTTCTACTTCGCAATAGCTTGCACCGCTTGACGGAGCTTTAATACCTAAATTGTATGGTTCTGTTTCAGTATCGGCTTTACAAGTATACTTGTATTTTGAACGATCACACACACAGGATGAGTAAACCGTGGAACCGAAAGTACCATCTGATTTCAGTGGGGTACACTTGCTTCCTTTGGTTGCATTTGAGTTGCCACATGATACATAACTGCTTGGACATGGACACTCTTTATATAATTTATTACCTTGATCATCAATGCACGACTCACCTAAGGCAGAAGTATCGTAACCGGAACAAGAATATCTGAAACCATTTGTTAAGCAGTTGCCGGAATCTTTACATGTTGCATGTTTGATAACCGTTGTTTCGACTTCTTCGCCATCAATAGTTTCAATAACCGTTGAGCTACAGCTTCCGCCGTCTCCGGTTTGGGCTGATGTACAAACTTTGTATGTCAAATCCTGATACGGCGAACATCCTTCTGATGCGTCACATTTGCTGTAGTATGTTGTTCCGTCTTTCGGAAAAGTACATTTTTCGCTGTTGGGAGCCGGACCGGTTTCGCTACAAGTTTGCCAGTTGGTCGGGCAGCGACACAAATATTTGACAATTTGTTTACCATTTGCATCTCTTCCTACACACGGCGAATAGCTCTCTTGGTTGGTATCACAAGCGGTTACGTGTTTCTCGGTACATTCATTATCTTCGGGTTCAACACATTCTTTATAATATTTAGTGCCGTCAATTTCGCAATAGTTACCTACACCGACTTCACCTTCGCCACAAATCTTATCATAGCCGTTAGCGCAAACACAGCTTTCAAAATATGTTATATCGTCTCTGGTACAGGGATTTACACCTATTTGCAACGGTCCGGTACATGTTTCGGTTGATAATGAATTGCATGTTTCTTGACTTTTACAACTCTTGTAATATGAAACACCTTTGAGATTGCATGGTTCGCCCTCGCCTACCTGACCTGCACCGCAGATAATATAATCTGACGGACATGTACAAGCCTTGTATCCGCCGATGTTTCCTTCGTTATCCTGACAACTTTGTCCTACAGGAATAAGCGGAGCTTCGCACATCTCAGTATATTCCCAAGTACACTCTACAACCGTACATTGATAATATTTCTTACCGCATCCGTTGTCTTTCCAAACTCCGGTCGGTTTTTTGCCACCAGGGCAACCGTAATAGTTATCTGTCCAGTTGTCAGGCAATTTGTCCGGTACACATTCACAAGCTGTATACTTACCGTTGCAAGCTGTTCCAACACCTTTGTATCTTCCGGAACCATCTTCATCACAGATTTCGGTATAATCTGATGAACATTCGCAATACGGATAATATGGTAACGTTACACCATCTAAATCATATCCATCAGCAACAGCTTCTTTTAATGAAGAATCCGAATTGATCATACTTTGGGTTATTTCTTGTTGACAAGGATTTCCGGAAAGCATACCGCCGCAGTTAAACTTGTGATGTTGATATGCCGAAGTACATTTACATTCGTTCCAATATTTTTTGCCTTTTATAATGATATAATTTCCGCTTAAATTATGGCGAACACCACAATTGGCTGTGGTATATTTGAAATCAGCCGGATCATAGTAGCAGTTGTATGCTCTTTTATAACCTTGTTCTTTGCCATATTCGCAAAGTTGTGTTTTGATTCCGGGACCGTATTTGGATGTACATTCACTTTCGGTTGATGCTACAAAAATTGTATAATTAGCACCTTCCGGAGCTTGGGCTATGCTCTTACCGCATTCACCAAGAGTTTTAGTAATACTGCAAGCGCCCGATTTGAAGTGAGGAACTCCCTCTGTTGCCATTTTTTTAGATTTGTCTTTGCTATATTTACACCAAGATTTGACACTTGAAGCATCGGTTACGGAAGTATAGTCTTTAGGAGCAGTGTAAGGATATTCACAACTGTCATTATATGTCGATGCGTTACATGTTACCTGATATTTAGATGTACCATTTTGAGAGCATTTGACAATCTCTGCTCCCGGACCAAAACTTTTAGCGGCTTCCTCTGTGTCAACTATAGCCACATTATAACTTTCTTCATCACAGGCTGTTTCAATACAATCGCTATAATATGTTATACCATTTACTTTGCATATCGTTGCATTTTCTGTGGCTATGAGATTATCCTCAGATTTACACTCTTTGAAGCTCGCAGGACAATAACAAGGATACATTTTGGTATTGTTGAGTGAACAAAATGCTTGTCCGCCATATCCTAATACAGCACCATTACCCATCATTTGATTACACTGCATACTTGTAGGTGTCTGAGTATCTGTCGGTGATAAATAAGTATATGCATTTGGTAGTGAAATATCTTCATCTGTTAATAATGCATTACAAGATACAATACATTCTTCGTATTTGAGATTTTCGGCACCACCGAAGTCACAATAATTACCACTGGCTTCTGCAGTGTATTCACTGCCGCCGAGTTCTACCGTCTCACATGATGTTCCTGATATGCTGTTGCCTTCTTTGTCATACCAATTTGTAGGACATTGGCAAACAACTCTTTCTGTGGTATTGGTATCTAAACAACTATACTCATATTCACCACCGATAAATGTACAATCGCTTTCGCTATAATACAAAGGTCTATCTGTCGGACAATAACGAGCATATGAGGCATATTTTGTTAAAAGTTTAGTCGGATTGCCATAGCTGTCTGATTCAATATCAAGTTTGCAAGATGCTCCTATACCTATAAAGTTTTTAACACATTCATCAGCTGATGATAAACCTTCTTCGTTATAGTTTTGATCGCACCAGTCGTTTATGGTTAAAAAGTTTGTCGGACAAGCACAGATATAATATTTCGGACGATTAGAATCGGTTGCAAGAACACACATTTCAGGAGAAGTGCTACCACCTCGGATGGTCGCAACATAGTCACCGATATCATTACATCCGTATAAATCTTGAGATGGTTCTGCTGCATAAGTAGTGTTGCAAGTAAGTTCGCAAGAAGAATACTTGGTTATAACACTGCCGGTTGCTGATGTATCAAAACGACATGCCGTGCCTCCACGACTCATATATGGAGAAGTACATTCCGTTCCGTAGCTTGGCGGACATTTACAAATATATTTTGTTTTGGTTGTATCTGTTGTTGCATCGTATGCAAAACAGTTTGTATAATAAGCTTTTGTTTCACCGTCAAGCAAACATTCATCAACTGTTTCCTTTGCTGTAATATCTATTCCGGTAGGACAACCTAAACCATAGGCTGTATACTTATACCTTGCAATATTACCACCTGCTTCAATTTTACAGGCAGTTCCTATACCTATATAGTCATCTTCACATGAATATCCTTCAAGAATCTGAGATGCATTTGCTTCACACCATTCGGTTTTTGTCAGATATTGGGATGAACATTTAATTGCAGAAAGAAAAACCGTATCGTCAGAATGATATCCGGCGCCGCCGGCTTTTGGACGAGTGTGACATTCAGTACCGGCTGAAGCAGCTTGAGATTTACAGGTAGCTACATCATCAGGAAGTAACTCCGCACACCAATCATCTATTGTCTTAAATTTACTTGTATCACAATCACATCCGCAATAGGTTGTTATCGGACTACCGTCATAAGCAGGATTTCCGGCTGTTTGAGCAGTACATATAATGGTAGAACTAACAGTACTTGAACCGGCACCATTGGATGCATCACATATGGTTTGCATTTCGTTTGATGTTTTGTAACATCCGCCACAATACAAATATGCTGTTGTTGTAGTTGCGTCGCCTTCATTTATATAGCACTGCACAGAACTTGTCGGATATTCACTGGTAACATTGGAAGTAGACCAAACATAGTCCGTATTGTAAACAGAACACAGCTGATCTGCTGAACGGAAAGATGCATATCTTGGCTCAGGTACGGCACGAGTTCTGGCTTTGGCACTATCAAGCCAACAAGGATTACCATAACCGGTGGTTATACTCATACACGAAGCATTGTTATTGCAATATTCAGAAAGTGTTTGCCATGTTCCGCAAGTACATTCATAAACAGTTTCAACATTTCCGGAAGCTGTTGTGTAGGAACAGGAATTTCCGACAGTGCCGTTGTTTGCTTCGCTTGTACAATCAGCTTGAGTATAATAGCCCTGACAGTAAAATCCCATATATTTGACATCGCCACCTTCAGAACATTGATATATGAAACCTTTGCCTTCATCATAATAATCGCTTATACCTGATGAGTAATAACCTTCGGCAATTTTTTCTTCTTCAAGAACTGCACAAGAAGGCAGATTTGAGATATCACATGTATATCCGGCACAATATATTCCGTCACCACATTCTATATAACATATTATGGCATCACCATCTGAAGAAGCTCCGCATGAATGAGGGTATGGACTATAGGATGCATTGGATGATGGACATCTTTGGTATCCGGTTGTAGATGATAATTCGCAATAGTTTACCATATCTCCGTCCGCATTAACGCAAGATTTTGCTGTAGCAGAGGCATCGCACGTATCAACAGCATTTAATGATGAAAGATATGTTTCGTTTGTAATACCGTGAATTGAACATTGATCAGGATTTTCGTAAAAATAGATTGCCTTAACTCCATCTCGATAACCATCGCAATATTCTAGTGATGACAGCTTGCTGAGACCGGAAGTATCTGTTATGGAATACCTTAATGTTGAAGGACATTCTTTTATTGTTACTTCTGAACCGTTTTTGCAATATGTTGTTGAAATACAACCTCTGCCTTCTTTTGCATTGTTATATACGCAACTGATGTTGCCGGTTCCATATGCTGAAGGTAGTGTATCAACGCCACAACCATCATCAATACTGCTACCATCCGGAGCAATGCTTCCGGTGGCTGTTGTGCTGGAAACCCCAAACTCGGTCTCGGTAATGGGTGTAATGGCCGCATATGCAGATATACTAATCCCTATGACTATTGCTAAAATAGAAAATAAATTGCGCAAACGTAACATTTTGATACACGTATCCTATATTTTAAAAATGCATTTTGCTTATAAAATAATAATTATACATTATGTTTGCAATATTTTTTTACCTTTTATTAACTATTTCGATAATGCTTTTAACAATTTGTAAAAAAGCCCCGAAAAACGGGGCTTTTATAGTTATTGTTTATTTTTTCCGACTGTTTTCTCATATATTGTTTCAAACAAAATATACAATAGCGGAATTACCAGTAATCCCAATGCAGTTCCCAACAACATTCCGTAAAACACAGGAACACCGATAGCTATACGGCTTGAGGCACCGGCACCTGTTGCAACAATCATCGGAAAAACACCTAAAATAAATGTAAATGCAGTCATCAACACAGCACGAAAACGTTCTTTAGTACCAACCATTGCAGATTTTACTAAGCTTGAACCGTTTTTCTCGTGTTCTTCCTTAGCAAATTCAACGATCAAAATAGCATTTTTAGCTGCAAGTCCTACAAGTAATATCAATCCTAACTGGGCATAAATACTTAAAGGCAATCCTGTTACAAATAATCCGGATAATGCACCCAACATTGCAACAGCAACTGATGTTAACACCGGCAGAGGAGTTACCCAACTTTCGTATTGGGCAACCAAAAACAGATAACCGAACAATACTGCTAAGCAAATCAAAAATCCTATTTGTCCTTGTGAATTCTTTTCCTGATAACTGATACCGGACCATTCATAACCGAAGCCTGTCGGCAATGTTTTGGCAAGTTCTTCAACAGCAGACATAGCTTCACCGGTACTTACGGCAGGATTTTGAACGGCTGTAATTGTGGCTGAAGGATATTGATTGTAGCGATTTACCACGCGAGGTGATAAAACCTTGCTCAAAGAAACAACACTTCCTAAAGGAACCATTTTGCCTTCTTGGTTTTGGACATGAAGATTTTTAAGAGCCTCAACATCTTTACGGTTTTTCCAATCTGCCTGTACCATAACCTTGTTTACCTGAGTACCAAAGTTTACATCATTGATGTAGGCTGAACCAAGATAAAATTGTAAAGTTGAAAAAATGCTCCCTACGGCAACTTTCATACTTTCAGCTTTAACACGGTCAATGTCTACAAAAATGTTGGGCGTTTTTGCCGTATAAGTTGTATATGCATAAGAGACTTCCGGCAAAGCATTCATTCGCCCGAGTACGGACATCAATGCTTGTTCTATCGCTTGAGGATTATCAGTATCGAGTGATTGCAAACGAAAATCCATACCACCGCTCATACCCAATCCCATAATTGCCGGAGGTTCAAACAATTGAACATCGGCATCAGGAAATTCGGCTAACTTAGCACGAAGACGATTTAAAATTTTGGTAGAATATTCTTCGGAACTGCGCTCGTCCCAAGGTTTTAATACCACAATTGCCATACCGACATTTTCACCGGTACCACCTATCATACTAACACCGGTAATAGTCATAATTTCACTGACACCGGGTTCTTTTAAGATTATCGGAGTAATTTTATCGATAAATTTTTGCGTACGTTCACGAGATGCACCTTCCGGTAACTGAATGTTGCTCATAATAACTCCTTGGTCTTCCGAAGGAATAAAAGAGGTTTGGCTGATGTTAAGGATAAAACCTATAACTACCAGTGCCAATAAATAAACGACAGCAACAACACCAATCTTACGCCCGAAAATACCAACTATTCCGGCATAAGTATCACGACCTTTATTCATAGCTAAATTGAACCAGTGCAACGGACCTTTTTCTTTAAGCTTAAAAGGTTTTAAAATAGTGGCACATAATGCAGGAGACAATGTCAAAGCATTGATTGACGAGAACAGAACAGCTAGAGATATAGATACAGCAAACTGCTGATAAATCTTACCGGTAATTCCTCCCATAAACCCTACAGGCACAAAAATCGCCAGCAACACTAGAGTTGTTGCAACAATCGCACCGGAAACTTCTTCCATTGCTTTGATAGTAGCTGCTTTTGGGGATAACCCTTCTTGTTCCATAAGTGCCAAAACACGTTCTACCACCACAATAGCATCGTCAACGACCAAACCGATAGCAAGAACCAAACCGAATAATGTCAGCATATTTAAACTGTAACCTAATGCCAGCATTACGGCAAAAGTTGCAAGCAATGATACCGGAATAGTAAGTGATGGCACTAAAGTTGAACGCCAATCTTGCAAAAAGACATAACAAACCAACACAACCAACGCAAAGGTTAGCACAAGCGTTAATATAACCTCTTCAATTGAAGCGCTAATGTATTCGGTTGAATCATACCCTATTAAGTAGTCAACACCTTCGGGAAAATTAGCTTTCATACGTTGCAATTCGGCTTTTAAATTTTTCATAGCATCAAGAGCATTAGCGCCGGTTAATTGTTGGATTGCTATAGCAACGTTAGGAACTCCGTTATAACGAGATGTTGCTTTATAACTTTCTTCGCCAATTTCAATACGAGCAATATCTTTCAGATAAACCAATCCGCCTTCTTCTGCCGTACGCACAATGATGTTAGAAAAGTCTTTAACTTCGTTAACACGACCTTGTGTTTGGAGAGAATAGACCATTTGTTGCTTGCCGTCTCCAGGCATTGCTCCAACTTTTCCTAAAGAAGGTTGATAATTTTGTCCTTCAATTGCGGAAGTAATGTTGGAAATAGGCAAATTGAGAGCAGCAATTTTATCAGCATCGAGCCAAACTCGCATACTCAAGCGAGCAGAGTAAACATTAACTTCACCTACACCATCCACGCGACCGAGATTGTTTTTCATATTGTTTTGTACAAAGTCACTTAATTCTTGGGTGGTCATACTGTTATCAGGTGAAAATACTGATACAAACCCTAAAATGTTTGATGAACGGCGCATTACTCTTAGGCCTTGCCGTTGAACTTCGCTTGGAAGTTTGGACATAGCTTGTTGGATACGGTTTTGAACTTTTACCTGAGCCATATCCGAATCAACCCCAACTTTGAAAGTAACGGTTAATTGGTAGGAAGAATCTTCTGATGATGATGACATATAAATCATATCTTCAACACCGTTGATTTGTTCTTCTAACGGAATACCGATTGTTCGGGCAACAACTTCGGCTGATGCACCGGGATATGCAGCGGAAACGACTATTTCCGGAGGCGTAATTTCCGGATATAATGCTATAGGCAATGAAAATACGGATATTAATCCGGCAATGGATAACACGATGGAGATAACCATTGCAAAACGCGGACGTTCAATAAAAATACGAGAAAACATTTTTATTTTGCCTCCTCAACCTGATTTGAGACTAAACTGGCACGAACAACTGCTCCATCTTTAACCTTTTGCAGACCGTTAACAATTATTTTTTCACCACCTTCAAGACCGGCTAAAACGATTTGCTTGCTTTTGAACATTCCGTCGAGTTGAACGCGTGTTTCGGTAACTTTACCTTCACTATCGACAACAAAAACATAGGCACCGTTAGCATCTTGCATAACAGCTGCCGGATTTATGATTATTGCGGGATTTTCTTCGGCTGATGAAATGATAACATCAACATAATTGCCCGGAACCAGTTTATGATCTTTGTTTTGGTATTCAAGATATACTGACATAGTAGCAGTATTAGGATTTATTTCGTTGTTTACAAAAGCAGAATTTAATTCTTCTTCAAACATTTGATTACCGGGAAGAGAAAGACGTGTTTTAAGTCCGCTAACACCTAAATTATTGAATAAATTATGATCTTTATCGGTTACCGAAAAAGCAACACGAATAGGTGATTTTTGAACAATACGAGCAAGAGTTTGTGTATTTGATGAAACAAAATTGCCTTGTGTTACCAACGCTTTACCGATTGCTCCGGTAAACGGAGCCTTAATTTCGGTATGTTGCATATCGATTTGAGCAAGTTCTAAGTTTGCTTGAGCTTGAGCTACAGCTGCTTTTGCTTGAAGATATGCGCTTTCGGCAGTATCAAGAGTTGATTTTGAAGCGTAATTTTGGCTGCTTAGAGCTTTTTGACGTTTGTAATCGCGTTCGGTTTTTACCAAATTAGCCTTAGCACTTTCTAAAGCTGCTTTAGTCAAATCAACATTTGCAATATAGCGATCCTGTTCAATTACAAACAAAATATCGCCCTCTTGTACAACAGAACCTTCTTGAAACAGCACTTTATCTATGTAACCTGATACCTGAGGAATAAGATTTACACTATTTATGGCCTCGACTGTTGCAATAAATTTTTTTTGCGGAGAAACATCGGTCTTAATAACCTCTTCAACCAAAACATGAGGAACACCACCGCCCATTCCGGCCATTCCTGCTGCTTGGGGAGTTAATTTTGCTTTTATGTACCAACCGGTTGCAACCGATAATGCAATAATAACAAAATTTAATACTATTTTTCTTTTTTGAACTTTAACTACTTGCATTTTAATTGTTCTCCACTTTTACGCCAGCCATAATGGTATCAAAGCCATTTATGACCAATTCTGTTAAACTTTGTTGTGTTTTACGACCTGATATATACCTGTTTACGCAACCATTCCACATACATAACAAAACTGTACACAGAACTTTTATATCAGTATCTGCTTTTATTTCACCTTTTTGTTGAATTTGGTTCAGAGAATCGTAAAGACGTTTATCGGGTATTTCGCTAATCTCACCTATTTTGGTCCAAACATTCTCAAAAATAGCTTCTGACCATTCCATGCGATATATGACAAAGAACAAAAAACGTTGAAATTCTTTATCATCTTCAATATGTTTAGCTCTGTTCATAATTTGTGAGCGCATTTCAGCAACAGTTGTCGGTATTTCTTGAGAAAATTGCTGTTGATGAGATGTTACTTTTTGAACGATTGTTTCTGCTATAACATCCGCTTTGTTACGAAAGTGCCAATATACAGCCCCTTTGGTTAAATTTATACGCTTGGCTATTTCATCAAATGTTGTTCGAGAAAAGCCTTTTTCATAAAAAGTTTGTAGTGCCGAATCGAGAATCGCCAATCTTGTTTGCTCTGCATCTTCCTTGGTTTTTCTTGCCATTTATATACCTTATCGCTTATCAATATACATACATTCGGTTGGTATGTATATATCATATTAGTTAAAAATCAATAACTTTTTTAGAAAAAAAATAAATTGTGCTTAATTAATTTTGGATTTTTTTTATTATATGTCAGATGAAAAATGTTTTGCAAAAGAGTATTTATCTTCTCCATTAATTGTTGATATGGAAGAATTTGCTATAATCGCAGGAAGTTCTATACGGCAAAAAACACTTCTTGAATCAGCATTATCGACAAATGCTGTTACGTTTCCTTTTGCTTTTTTTATCATTCGTTCTGATGCTATTGCCCATATTGATGATATATCTTCAGCTAAAAGACATTTGTCAGAAGAAGAAATATTCATTTCGACTAATTTGGCTCCGCATGGAGTATTCTCTATTGTCATATATTCGGGATTTTGTTCAACAAATGCAAAAGCTTTATCTCTGTTTTCTTTGGTTGGCAAGAAACTTATACTGTATAAAACCAACTTGTTTGCAGATGTAGATACGTCATATGTTTTGGCGACATTTATTGCTTTGGTTAAAAATTCGTTTTTGTTTTTTAAGAAAAATAATTTTCTTAAAGCTGTTTTAATATCCGTAAACAAATAATCAGCACATAATGGCTTATTTTGTATATCGGGGCTTATTAACACGGTAGTCATACCTAAGGATTTTGCAACTTCTATATTATTCATATTATCCTCAAATATTACGCAATCTGTCGGACTTAATGAATATTTATCAAAAAATATATTATATCCCTCTGTATTGTGTTTGAATGTATATTGCATATCATGAGCATCACAAATACCACTGAAATGACTTTCATTTAAAGAAATTTGTTTTAGCGTATCTTTTACATGCTTGCTTGTACTATCGGTTAAAATGTATTTTTTATTAGGAATTTGACATATTATATCATCGAGTTCTTTATCCGATGATAAAATACCGACATCGACATCACAAACATATTCAACAAATTCTTTTTTTGAAAAAGGCCAATCTTCTTTGATAGCATCTGTTTCAAAATGATATTTTTTTCTTATATCCGACAATATATCTTGAGCTTGCTTGTCGGTAATCTGTAATTTATCAGAAATATAATCACAAACCTTTTTGTCACACAATTGCTCTATCGCATTACCTGCATAATATAACGTGGCATCTAAATCAAATACCAAAACTTTGTCAAACATTTTAACGCTCTTTTTTGATTGCTTGAACACATCTGATATAAGCTATATCATTAGGCAAATTCTCTAAATCCACTGGTACCTTGCGACGCCAATTCGGATGTTTGTCGATATCTGTTCCCGGTAAATTTTGTATTTGTTCAACATGCAAAATATCTTCTAACTGGGATAAAAATACCGGAGATGAACTCTTGGACATAAATCGTTCAACAGCCTCTTCTATTCCTTCGGGATATTGTTCGCCATAGATATAATCTCCGGAACGTATTTTGTCTTCCGGCCAAACATTAGCCATATCCAATGCAGATAGCAACTTGGCTCTGTCGACTTCTCTTTTATGATAAGCTGATAATTTTTCACCATCATTCGGAATTAATCCCAATGAATAACTTAGTTCAATATCATAACCGAACCACCACATTCTTAACGGTGCAATATCATGAGTGGCAACAGAAGCAAAAGCATTTTGAGGATAGATTTCGGGTTGTTTAAAATCGCCCCAACCTGCGCCCCAACGCTCTGCCCATAAGATGCTTAAAGAGTGTATGTTTTTGGCTGATATTGCTTCAATAAATCCTTCCGGAACATTGCCGATACTTTCTCCGACAACTATACATTTATTAAGATGGCTTTCAATTGCTACGATATTCAGCATATCTTCAAAGTTATAATATATGTATGTTCCTTCGTCTTCGGCATCAGGAATAACATACAAACGCATCAAGCTCATAACATGATCCATTCTTAAGGCTCCGGCATTTTGCATATTTGCCCTTAAGATACGGATAAAGGGAACGTATTTCTGTTCTTTTAGAACATGAGGTAAAAATGTTCCCAAACCCCATTTCTGTCCGTTCGGAAAAAAAGCATCGGGAGGAGCGCCTGTTCCGGCATCTTTCATAAACAATTCCGGAGAACTCCAATATTCGGCACTATCTCTACCTACACCTACGGCTAAATCGCGATAGAAACCTATTTTTATACCGTTGGCAACAACTTCTTTTTGAGCAAGTTCAAATTGACGAAAGGCCTCAAATTGCATAAATTTAAAAAACTCTACCCTGTCATTGTTATCTTTAATAAATTCTTTGATACCTTTAGCATCAGGTGATAAATATTCTTTAGGCCAAGCAAACCACCCACCCCATACTTTTTGAGTTTGCACCTCATAAACAGCTTGAAATACTGCTAAATTTTCGAGCGCTTTGCCGTGACAGCTGCAAAAATTTTTGTATTCTTGAGTACGTTTTTTATCCTTATTTTGTTGAAATCTTTTGAAACATTGTTCTAATGCTTTTACTTTGAGAGGATATATTTTGCCGTATTGTATAAGTTCGCTTTCTCTGATTTCTTTTAATAATGGTTCTATTGTTTCTTTATCATCGGGCAAAAATTCGGGAACTTTTTCCACGTCGATATATATAGGATTTAAAAATTGGCGTGAAATTGATTGATACGGACTTGCATTTTCCGGATAGTCATGGCTAAGCGTATTAAGCGGATTTATACCAATGATATCAGCACCGTCTTTGGCTGTCAGTTTTACAAAATTTGCCAAATCGGTAAAATCTCCGACGCCCCAATTGCGTTTGCTTTTTAAGGAATACAACTGGATTGCATATCCCCATATTTTTTCTGCCGGATTGATTGTATTATAACAACCATCGGGAGCTACTGCCAGTGTTGTTTTATATTTTTTACCGGAAATTGTTATATCCAAATCATAATAACCGATTTCCAACGGAGTAATAATACGTAAATCTTCTTTGTATAGCAATCCGTTTTGCTGTGCATTTTGCATATACTCATATTGCAAATCAAATTTGTTACCGGAACAATCAGTGGCTGTAACGGATATTGATGACAGATCTGCCGAAACGATATCCATAGTGATATGATGTTGTGAACGAACATAAATAGGTTCTAAAGCTTGACGCCAACGCTTGTTTTCCAATTCATTGAGTGAATTTATTATCTGGCTTTCGGTATCAGCTTTGTATCCTAATGCTCGGATAAAAAATTTTATAACCTTTTCGCTGACATTATAATCCCTGCGTTTTAATCCCGCATCACAAAAAGATGTTGCTATGCCAAGTTTTTCGGCAAGTTTTTTTAAGTTGGCATCCATATAGTTTATCCTTATTTTATTTCAATTAAAAGAACACTCCATGCCGGAACTTTTACAATTCCGCCACTTTTGAGTTTTATGTCTTTGGGTAATTGTTCCGAGCTGTCCAATAACAATGTCCAAGATAAGTTTTGTTTTATTGCTGGTAGTTTCCAATCTATACTTTGATGATTAGCATTAAAGATGCTTAATATAAAACCATTACCGTCTTTTACCAAATATGACAAACTGCGACGGTTTCCATCGTGCCAATCAGACGAAGCAAATTCGCTTCCTCTTTCCGTATACCAAGCCAAATCTTTATTGCCGTCAGCATCAACTATCTTGCCGGTAAAAAAGCGTTGACGCTTAAATATTTTTATTTTTTTACGCAGACGTATAAGTTTGCGAACATATGATATGAGATATTTTTGTTTGGCTGTTATTCCTTCCCAAGCAATCCATGTTATGGCGTTGTCCTGACAATAGGGGTTGTTGTTCCCCATTTGACTTCTGGCAAATTCGTCGCCGAAAACAATCATCGGAGTTCCGAATGAAAGCATAAGTGTTGCTAACATTGCCTTTGCTCTGTCCGTACGATTTTTTAATACTATCGGATTGGTTGAAAGCCCTTCCTCGCCGGAATTCCAACTCCAATTAGTATCCGTACCGTCACGATTGTTTTCTCCGTTGGCACCATTATGTTTGCCATTATAACTGACCAAATCTCCCAAAGTAAAACCATCGTGTGCCGTGATAAAATTTATACTTGATGACATAGTACGATTATTGTGATTGAACACCTCACTTGATCCTGTCAATCTTGTTGCCATCTCAGCAATTTGAAATTGATCACCCTTCCAAAATCGGCGAACATTATCACGATATTTATCATTCCATTCTGCCCAACCAGGTAAAAAAGCACCAAGCTGATAACCACCATAACCAACATCCCATGGTTCGGCAATCATCTTAACTTTTTTTAATACTTCATCTTGTGCAACAGCATACAAAAAACCACTGGTTTGTTTGAACTCATTGTTACGACGACACAAAGTAGGAGCCAGATCGAAACGGAAACCGTCAACATGCATTTTTTCAACCCAATAACGCAGTGAATCCATTACCAGGCGTAAAACATTCGGATCCTGTACATTAAGGCTTGCACCACAGCCGGTTGTATCATGGTAAAAACGCTTATTATCAGGATTTAATATGTAATATGATTGGTTATCTATTCCACGATAGCATAATGTCGGCCCGAGATGATTACCTTCTCCGGTGTGGTTATATACAACATCTAAAATAACCTCAATGCCGTGCTTATGCATTTTCTTAATCATATCACGTATTTCATCGATATTATCTTCAGAAAGATATGATTGTTCGGGAGCAAAAAAGCTGAAACTTTCGTATCCCCAGTAGTTGTCAATAATATAGCCTCGTTTATGGCGATTACCAAAAAAAGCATGAATCGGTAGAAATTCAACAGCAGTTATGCCTAAATGTTTTAGGTAGTTGATTGTTGAATCATCGGCAAAACCGGCAAATGTTCCTCGCTTACTGTCCGGAAGAAACGGATTAAGTTTTGTAGAACCGCGTAAGTGAGCTTCGTAAATTATGCTTTCAGATAACGGATAAGATAATCTTGTATCATCTTGCCAATTATATACGTTATCATCGACTACGACAGACTTGGGAACATAGGGAGCAGAATCTAATTCGGAAAATGATAAATCTTTATCCGGACTGTCAATATCATATCCGAAAATCGCTTTATTCCAGATGAGCGTACCAACTAACTTCTTTCCGTACGGATCAATAAGCAATTTATGAGGATTAAAACGATAGCCTTCCGTCGGATTGTATATTCCGTAAACGCGATAACCGTATACTAATCCCGGTTTTGCGCCTTCAAGATAAATATGCCATATATTATCATCATTTTCATCTATTGCATAGCGCTCTATTTCTTCCGAACCGCTTTCATCAAAAATACATAACTCAACCTTTGCGGCGTGAGCTGAAAAAAGGGCAAAATTCACACCTTTGCCGTCATAGTTTGAACCTAACGGATATGAGTTTCCTCGATATGATTTGAATTTTGCCATTTAAGCTCCTAGCGGATAGGTTTAATTACAATAGTTGATAAAGGCGGTAACCGCAAGCTTATTGAATATGGTTTGTAATTACATTCTACATTTTCAGCTTGAAGAGAGCCGTCATTTTTTATCCCACTTCCCCAGTAGTTTACATCATCACTGTTAAAAATTTCTTGATATTGGCAATCTTCAGGAACACCGATACGATAACCTTCACGAACAACCGGCGTAAAATTACAGATAACTATTAAATAATCACCATTGTTGTATCCCTTGCGCATATAAGAAATAACACTGTCATCGGCGTTAGAGTGATCTATCCATTCGAAACCTCTGTAATCAAAATCTTGCTGATATAGCGGAGCATTACCGCGATACATAAGATTAAGGTCACGAACACAGTTTTGCATACCTTTGTACATCGGGTGATCTAATAAAAACCATCGCAAGCTTTCTTCAGAATTCCATTCGTAATCATGTCCGAATTCGCATCCCATAAACAATAATTTTTTACCGGGGTGAGTATACATAAATCCGTAATAGGCTCGAAGGTTAGCAAACTTTTGCCATTCGTCACCAGGCATCTTTGAAAGCATTGAACCTTTGCCATGAACAACTTCATCATGAGAAATCGGCAAAACAAAATTTTCATTAAAAGCATACAGCAAACCGAATGTTAACATTCCGTGATGATATTTACGATGTATCGGTTCATGAGATATGTAACGCAATGTATCGTTCATCCACCCCATATTCCACTTGTAACCGAAACCAAGACCACCCATGGTAGTAGGACGAGAAACCATCGGCCATGCGGTCGACTCTTCGGCAATTGTGATAGCTCCATCAGTTTGAGAATAAGCTAATTCGTTCATACGACGAAGGAATGATATTGCTTCTATGTTTTCGTTACCACCATATTGGTTAGGAATCCACTCGCCGTTTTTGCGAGAATAATCAAGGTACAGCATTGATGCAACAGCATCAACACGAAGCCCGTCAATATGAAATTCTTTTAACCAGTAAGTTGCACTTGCGCACAAAAAGTTTGATACCTCAGAACGACCGTAATTATATATCTTTGTTCCCCAATCGGTATGCTCTCCTTTGCGGGGGTCTGCGTGCTCATACAAATGTGTGCCGTCAAATTCGTTAAGTCCGTGACCATCTTTCGGAAAGTGAGCCGGAACCCAATCCATTATGATACCGATACCGGCTTGATGGAATTTGTCAATTAAATATCTGAAATCGTCGGGTGTACCAAAACGGGATGTCGGAGCAAACATTCCAATAACCTGATATCCCCAAGAACAATCTAAAGGATGTTCCGAAACAGGCAAAAACTCAACATGTGTAAAGCCCATATTGGTTACATAAGGAATCAAGTGGTCTGCCAACTCACGATATGTAAGATATTCGTTTCCTTCTTTGCGACGCCAAGATCCCAGATGCACTTCATAGATAGACATCGGTTTATCAAAAGAATTGTATTCCTGACGATATTTCATCCATTCTTCATCACTCCAAATGTAATGATTTATATCGTACACTATTGAAGCGGTATTGGGACGTTTTTCAGCATAAAAAGCGACAGGATCTGATTTGAGAAATATGTCATTATTTTGTGTCTTGATTTCATACTTGTAAAGTTCACCCTCGCCTATTCCGGGAATAAAAATATCCCACACTCCGCAAGACGGATGATTGCGCATAACATTAACTCGACCATCCCAGTTATTAAATGCACCAACCACACTTACTCGTTTTGCATTAGGCGCCCAAACTGCAAAACTGACACCTTGCACACCTTCTTTTTCGGTTACATGCGCACCAAGTTTTTTATACATATCAAGATGATTACCTTCTGCCAAAAGATAGACATCCATATCACCTAATGTCGGAGTAAAACGATATATATCTTCGGCTTCGTAAGTGTTATTGTTGTCATTGGTTATACGAAATTTGTAGTCAAAATCTTCTGTTTTACCCAAATCAATTTGATAAAAACCGCGCTCATCAAGTTTGGTCATTTGCCCTAAAGAATCACCATTGCGTTTTAACACTTCAATTGAAATTGAATGAGGTTGATATGCCCTGATATATACCTCTTTTGATCCTTTATTTTTGTGAACACCCAACACAGCAAAAACATTGCTGTGATCACCATTTATAACGGCTTCCATTTCTTCTTTAGATAATAAATTTTGCATCAAAATTTCCTTAAATTTAACAACATAATTAACGTTTATTTTGCGAACAAAAAACTTTGTAAAATATTTATAATTTCTAATCATTTTAAATGCAAGTATTTAATTAATTTCGTCATCAAAAAGAGTATAACAAGATGATTAAATTAAATTTTTTACGCAATGTTTCCGATTATGTATTGACGTATGAAATTTTGTATGTATATTAAGTATTGTTATTAAAACTTATTTGGAGTTAGTGATTATGGCAAATAATGAACAAGCAATCAGAGAAGCTGCTTATTACATTTGGCAAAATGCCGGATGTCCTGCAGGTCAAGACGAATATTTTTGGTCTATGGCTGTTGAACAGCTCTCTAAAAAATGCAGTAAGTCTTCTTGCGCTAAAAAGACTTCTTCTTGCGCTAAAAAGACTTCTACAACAAAGAAATCTACAACAAAGAAATCAAAGTAATTTCATATTGTTAGAGTAAAAAAATCCTTGCTTATCGGCAAGGATTTTTTTTGCAACAAATATATGGTTCCGTTTATGTTTTTTTCACCCTCGGTGCGAAGTATTTTTTGCTGTTTTTGTATTAGTTTGAAATTGTTTTGTTCGGCAATTTTTTCGATGTATTTTTCGGAGTGAACAAAACGAGATGATGGCATTAAAAAATAATCATATTTGTTTGTTGTATCTGTTGAAATGGTAAATACAAAAACTCCATTGAAACTTAGAACATTTTTTATAGAGTTAAACAGCGAATCAAGGCAACCGAAATATGTTAAAACATCTGATGCAACAACAACATCAAACACATCGCAATAGTTTGAAAAATAATCATTTATTTCACTTTTAATCAGTTTGGAGTATATGTTTTTTTCTGCAGCTTTTTGAAGCATTTGAGAAGAAATATCCACTCCGATAATTTGACTTTCGGGGAATAGTTTTTTTATCTCAAAACCACATAATCCGCTGCCACATCCGATATCCAACATCTGCATTTTTTCAGGCGTTTTTTTATCAATAAATTCATATAAATTTTCGGCAATTATTTTGGGAGAATCGTAATTTAATTCGGCTAATACATTATCAAAATCGCTTGCAAAAACATCAAATAATTTTTCAACATATTCAGGTTCTGACGATGTAAAGTCTTTGTCATAAAAAAAAGATTTATAACATTGTTTTGCAATAGGATTTTGCGGATATTGATTATACCATTTTGTTAAAAAAATATCTGTATTTTTACGTCCCTGTTCATCAGAAATTTCATATATTGTATAGGCCATATTAAGATGATGAGAATCATCATTATTGCTTAATAAAACAGCATTCCATGCGGCCTCAAGAGCTGTGAGTGAATCGCCTATTTTTTGGGCTGATTGCGATAGGTAATTATACCACCAAGGATTAGAAGAATCCGCCTTTATTGTTTGTTGAAAAAAAGGAATCGATAAAGCGTATTCTTGAAGTTCAAAATATGCGGTTGCAATATTGGCTAAAGAAGCAAAATGTTTGGAATCGATCTTTAAAATCTCTTGATATATTTCAATCGATTTTTTGTATTTTTTTTTACGATACAGGTTATTAGCCTTTTGCAAAAGCTTGCTTTTTTGTTTTTCCTTATCTTTACAAAACCAAAACAACTTTACACCTTAATCTTTTGTTAGAAGTTAGTTGTTATTGTAATCTTAACAAGGTTAAATAAATGATAACTTATAAATTTAGAGACATATTTAATATATCTTCACCATTAGCCTTGGGAATGTTTATCCAAGTGATGGTCGGGGTTACGGATACGTCTTTTTTAGGCAGGGTCGGAGAAATCGAGTTGGGGGCTTCGGCTATCGGCGGTATTTTTTATTTGCTTATATTTATGATTGCGCAAAGTTTTAGTGTCGGCGCGCAAATTATAATGGCACGGCGAAACGGCGAACAAAACTATGTTAAAATTGCACAGGTATTTTATCAAACAATCAGTTTTATTTTTTTGTTTTCAATTATAAGTATTGCCGGAATATATTTCGGTGCATCATCTGTTTTAGATTTTATTGTAGAATCAGATATAATTAAAAATGCCGTACTGATTTATTTGTTACCTCGTTGTTGGGGATTATTTTTTTCGGGTGCAAAAACCGCTTTGCGTTCTTTTTTTGTTGCGCTAACAACTACAAAACAATTGCTACCTGCGGCATTGATATTGATGATTTCTAATTTTGTGTTTGATTATTGGCTGATATTTGGCGGATTTGGTATTGAACCGATGGGATTGAAAGGTGCTGCCATTGCTTCTGTTTTAGCGGAAGGATTAGCTGTTTTGTATCTGGTTATATATATATTACTGTTTGTAAAATTGAGAAAATACGGTTTTCATAAATTTTTATTATGGAGCCAATCATTATTTAATGAAATCTTCAGATTATCAATTTGGATTATTGTGCAGAATCTTTTAAGTTGGGGAGCTTGGTTTTACTTTTTTATTGAGATTGAAAAATTGGGCGCAAGTGAACTGGCGGTGTCAAATATATTGCGTTCACTATCATCATTGCCGTTTATATTGGCAAATGCATTGGCAATGGTTACGTCTTCTGTTGTAAGTAACTTGATTGGTGCCGGCAAAGAAAGAGAGGTTATAGCCACAATAAAAAGAATTTTGCAATTTGCAGCTGTTCCTTATTATGGATTTTTTGTTTTGATTGCATTTATACCAACATTGTTTTTGCAGATATATACAAATGATGTTAATATTATACAACAATCAATTGCTCCTTTTTATACGATGATGTTTACGTATTTCATAGCATTGCCGGGGATGATTTATTTTTATGCAATATATGGAACCGGAAAAACAAAAGTTGCGTTTTGGATAGAGTTTTGGTGTTCTATTGCCTATATAATTACTATTCGTTTAGTTGTAGGAATTATGCAACTTGATTTGATGTGGTGTTGGATGTGCGAATTGTCATATTATTTGATTTTGTTTCCGGTTTCTTATTGGTACATTAAGCGCAATAAGTGGTGTTGTGAAATTGTATAGGATAAGTTGAAATCTTTTTTTATTTTTTTTAAAATTTTGCTTGTGTTATATAAAAAATGTGATAAATATGTCTTTCGGAACAAACCGGAATGTAGTTCAGCCTGGTAGAACGCTTCGTTCGGGACGAAGAGGTCGCTGGTTCGAGTCCAGTCATTCCGACCAACATCAAAAAGCGGAAGAATACACTTCCGCTTTTTTTGTTTTTTATTTAATTAAATTTGTTATTCGTTGCTTAAATTTTACATATAATAGGTTTATATATCCCTCTTTCTTTATGTATTTAGGAGGAATGTAACCGTCTTTTAGTACTATGAGATAATGGCGAATTATAGCATATAGTAGATTTTTTGAAACATCTACTTTATGCCACTCAAGTGGTGAAAAATCAATTTCGCAAGGAGTTACTTGATAAAAATTTTCATTACATCCATCAGGATTTGAACCATTTTTACACCAAATTGATTCGACTAATCCGTCTTTTATAAGTTCATCTAAATCAAAAGAAAAAAGCTCTGATGCTTTGACAATCTTTTTTAAGGTTGGGTCATTGTTTTTATATTTTATTGTTTCTGTTAGGCAGGAAACAGAGCGTGTACGACCATAAAATGTGCTCTCTAACCATTTTAATATCTCTTCTTTATTTTTTGAACCGGCACGATGAATATATGGTTTTAGATTTCTATCAATTTTAGAAATAGAAAATAAACCATCTTTCATTACTGTATTTTTTTTTGGTGCATAATGATATAGTTTCATTAATATATATCCTTTATCAATCATTTATTTTTTTATTAAATCTTTTTTTGAATTTTTTTGCAACTTTTTTATAAAAATCGTTCCAAATAATATGA
>JAZODJ010000002.1:0-3044 GCA_045597005.1 Alphaproteobacteria bacterium
CCTTGCTGTCCGTCATATAACGATACAAATCTTTGGATGTTTGCAATCATAAAATATGCAATCCTTCTGTTCCATTTTTGAAAAATGTTTTTTGGAGAAAGTTTATTTATATTTTGCGAGCAGTAATATTCTTCCGTTTGATATTTGACATATTTGTAGTTGCCGATAACAGTTGCAGTTATTGTATATGGTTCATTTGGCTCAAATTCTCTTCTTTGGATTTTTCCTTGTATGCCATTTTTTTCAAAAGTTCTTCCCACAAAATTTACACCTGTATCAGTAAAATCGATGGCATTACTGTCAAGAGACTTTGTTCCTGTAATATAAAATAACTGCTGTAGCTCATATTCGCCCCACTTAACCGCTTGTAATTTTTCATTAAGTGAGGCTTCTATTTTCCCAGGCGATCGTCCTCCAAAGATTGATTTTTCAAAAGAGTTGACACTTCCCAGGCAAGATAATCGCTTACAGTTTTCTTAAAATCA
The DNA here is from genome assembly GCA_045597005.1 of Alphaproteobacteria bacterium. Lineage (GTDB taxonomy): Bacteria > Pseudomonadota > Alphaproteobacteria > RF32 > CAG-239 > CAZU01. The sequence goes on from JAZODJ010000002.1 coordinate 486, forward strand.
TCCAATGTTGGTTTTGTATCAACTGGTGCAGATTGATTCCAGTCATTGCCGTTTTCAGGGTCAATATATCCTTCATAATATTCTTGCTCTGTAAAGATTTTAAGTTTTGACTTTCCAAAACGCACAAGATCTACAATTTCCTGATAACGTTCTTTTGCTCTATCGGTATCAAAGAGATTTTTGCTTGCCTTTTTACGATTGGTTCGTGTATATCCGTCGTTTGAAAAATCAATAAATTTAACAATATCATCCTTCTGGTGAGCTTCACCTACGCGGAATACATACACGTTTGTTTGCACACTCGATTTGCCGATAAATAAATCTATCGGCATCCTAATACTTGCAAGTAATGTACTATGTGTCAATATGCTCTTGTTATATTCTGTTGCTTTACCCGAGCCTGCGGAATTTTGAATGATAATAGCAGCATAGCCCTTTTCCATCATTGAAAGGGCCTTTTCAACAAAGATCATACCATTTCCGGATACTGAATACGGCGGATTTAATACAAACGCATCGGCAGGGAATTTTTCGTCCGTCTTTCCAAAACCGTAATATCCGTCAAAGTTCAGGGAGTCTTTATTCAAAATATTTGAACTACCGTCCCCCATCATAATCATATTAAGTACGGCAAGCATATAAACATTTGAGAGAATTTCCAAACCAAGCAACTGATTTGCTTTAATTTCAGCTTCTTTCAAAGCTAACTTTTCGGGAGATTTGATTGTGTTTTTGGCATCTATCAGCATTTCGTTCATAGCTGCGACAAGCAAACCTGCCGAACCCGTCGCAAAGTCCCACACATACGAGTCTTTATTAACTCTTGCCAAACGACACAAAAGTGTTGCCACATAAGAAGGAGTTAACACAACATCGTTAAGCTGATCCTGAGTAAAACCGAGCCAAGAATACATTTCGTTAAACAGTTTTCCTGTAAAATCAGTTGTTAAGCCGATTTTATAGTAGATACCAAGATCATCAACAATTTTCACAAATACACGTTTCAACTGACTTTCACCATCGGTAGGCTTATTGATATTATCAGTGGTTAATGTGTTTTGTAAAGTTCTTACAATTAAATCTTTTTTGTCTTTCGGTAACCTCTTGGCATCAAGGAAGGATTCTATTTTTCTAAGCATAATATCGCCGTCGGTATTATTTCTTTCTTCAGACGATTTAAGCTCAGCTTTTGTTAGAGGGTACACCTTATTATCAACATCACCGAGAGTTGACATAATGGAAGCGGCAACAAGATATACACGGTCGTTTTCGCTAAGCCCTTTTTCGCTCTTGAAAATATCGTTGTTGAGCTTTACAAGACTTGCCGTGATTTCCTGCTCTCTGCGCTCCTTTAATTTTTCAATTTCCTCTTGCGGAAGAGATAATTGTTTTACTTTTTCAATAAATGCAGAAAAATGCTCTTTTTTGAGGAAAGAAAGATCTGTATAGTCGGCAACCTTCTGCCCAACACCAAAATTGCTCTTAGATACATAATAAACACCAATTTGATGCTTAATCTTTCCATCTACGGCTTTATGCCCGGTAACACCAATAGCGATAACATCCGTATAGCTTGTGTAATGCAATACGGCATTTGCATAGTGAACTGCGCCATTTACTGCATAAGAGTTAATATTGGTGAAGTCGGGCTGATTTTTTGCAGTTTTATTGGCAACGTTACCCTCATCATCCAATTTAATGAGTTTATCTTTATATCCTTTGTATTCAATAAGGATAGGATAATCTTTGCCGTCGTTAGCTTTCAAAATTAGTTTGGCATCTGGACGATTGCCACCTTTGCCACCGTTCTTGGAAAAATAGTCGTTGAGAGCTTGGTCAATCTCTGTATTCAAAGACTCCTGCTCCAATTTATAATCCACTTTATATGATTTGAGCCAACCATTTACTAAATCAGCGATATTAGGCTCAATAGATTGAACTGTAGTTTTAGCCATTTTCTTTCTCCTCTTTCTGCTTTTTTAAGTATTCATCAGCTGCTTTGTTGAACAGATCGGCCATACTGTGCATATTGTCATCTAGGGCGATCGCAGATAGCAAAAGTTTCACTTTTTCGGGGTCCATTCTAAACTGAACTTGTCGTGTTCGATTAGCTTTGTTAGTACAATCCAAAACGCTTATCCTCCTATCACAAATGATATCATTATACCTTGATATAATGATATCATTTGTGGGGTAAAAAGTCAATGATTTTGTTAATTTTAATATGTGCTACATCGCTCGGCTTAGTAAACATCCTCTAAAATTTACGACAGATTTTACGACAAATGGGATAAAGTTATGACGTTTTATGACAGATTATTTTTTGCAATGAAACCGCTTTGGATTAACAAGAGAATAGCAGGATAAACAAGGGTATAACACTATTACCCGTGAAATCCCGACAATGAAGCCGTTAGACTAAATAATAAACACCCTATGACTGTAAAAAGTCGTAGGGTGTTTTGTTTGCTCGATTATCCTTTTTGAGGATTTGCTTCGCCTTGTTTGATGGTGATGCCGAATATTTTATAGGTGTATTTATCTACCTGATATCCATCG
>JAZODJ010000003.1:0-26222 GCA_045597005.1 Alphaproteobacteria bacterium
CAATAGCAGAATTCACCTTCTTACCTGTAGACAATCTTTCTTGAGTGGTATCCATTTGTTTTTGGATTGATCTCAATGATGTCAAGTTAGAACGCATACTTGCAGTTAATGTAATACTGGTCTGAGCCATTTTATTTCTCCATTTATAATCACAGTGGCATAAACACTTTTTTCTTTCAAAACCTGTTGTTAAACCAAGTAATTATTCACTATCACCTTTCAAGACTGCTCCGAATAATTTATCTTCTTGTTCAACAAGTTTTGCCGCCTCTTTAATTGCGGTATAGTAATCGTTAATAATTATGGCTTCTGCCACCGGCGCCACATATGGGCGCAAACTGGGAGCGGCTCCCTGTAAGTCCTTTACGTATTCGACAAACAATTTTTGCAATTCATCATTGCCTTTGGTTAAATACATTTGCTGAGCAATGAAATAAACACGTTTTGCTGGAGTATTTGCTTCACGCTCTCTTAATATGAACTTTTCGCGCAATATCGGCACGTTACCATCAATATAAAAGCGAATTCTGTCGTTATCATTGGTGATTAAAGCTTCACCAATAATGATGCTTTCATGTGGTTTAAGTTCTATTTTTAAAGGCATAAATATCTCCTTTTACTTGCCGTTCTCACGGTAAAGATATGGATTTATTAATAAATTGTAAATATTTAATTGTATATTGTGCATAACTATACTATAAGAGCTTGCAAGTAACGAGTCGTAAAAAAACAACTTAAAGATTTGAAAAATGGCTGAAGCTCCTATTTATACATTAAAGAACGTCCACTTAGCATTTGGCGACAATCATCTGTTTGAAAATGTAGAACTCTATATTTCTAAGGGTGATAAAATTTGCCTTGTAGGGCGAAACGGCTCGGGAAAATCGACTCTGCTGAAAGTTATTGCCGGAGTTATTGAGGCTGATGGAGGAGAAATTTTTGTTCAGCCGGGGACACAAATTTCTTATATGCCTCAAGAACCAAATCTTTCTGCTTTTGATACACTGAAAGATGCAATTTTGCACGGGCTTCCCAAAGAAGAACAAAATAACGGATATATGGCTGATATTTGGCTTGAAAAACTTAATATAAACGGTAGTTTATCACCTAAAAAAGCATCGGGCGGAGAATGCAGAAAAGCAGCACTGGCTCAGGCTTTGATTAATAATCCTGATATATTGTTACTTGATGAACCGACCAATCATTTGGATATTGCCACCATTGAAACATTGGAAGAAATTATTAAGGATTTTCGCGGTGCCGTGGTTGTTATATCTCATGACAGAATGTTTTTAAGCCATGTATCAAAGTCGACATTTTGGCTTGATCGCGGTGTTATGCATATGAATAACAAAGGTTTTGCTAATTTTGAGGAATGGCAAGAACAAATAATTAATCAGGAAATTATTGCTCAAAATAACCTTAATAAAAAAATTGCCGAAGAAACCGAATGGTTGCATAAAGGGGTTACGGCAAGACGTCGACGTAATATGGGAAGATTGCGCCGGTTAATCGAACTTCGACGAGAACGTCGCGAACAAATTAAACAAATCGGAAATATAAATATCAATATTGATGAAGGGGATTTTCGATCTAAACTGGTTATTGAGGCTAAACATATATGCAAAAACTTTAACGGACGAGATATTATCAGAGATTTCTCGACCAGAATTATACGAGGAAATAAAATAGGTATTGTCGGTCCGAATGGCGCAGGTAAAACAACATTGATAAAAATGCTTACCAAACGTTTGGAGCCGGATAGCGGTTTTGTTCGTATCGGAAAGAATTTGGAAGAAGCGTATTTTGATCAAAACAGGCTGACTTTGGATCCTAAAAAAACTTTGTGGCAAACACTTTGCGATAAAGGTGACCATATTATGGTACAAGGACATTGGCGTCATGTTGTTGCATATTTGAAAGATTTTTTGTTTAAACCGGCGCAGGCTCATACTCCGGTTGCGGCTCTTTCGGGAGGCGAAAAAAATCGATTGATGTTAGCAAAATCTTTAGCTCAACCGTCCAACTTTTTGGTATTGGATGAACCGACAAATGATTTGGATATGGATACTTTGGATTTGTTGCAAGAAGTTTTGGATGAATATGCCGGCACAATTTTGATTGTAAGTCATGATCGTGACTTTTTGGACAGAGTCGCAAGTTCTATCATATATCTTAAAGGTGACGGAACAGCATATGAGCATGCCGGAAGTTATACCGAACTTCTCGAAAAGATTAAAGAAACAGAAAATAAATCGGTTAAGACCTCTTCTAAACAACCGGCAAAGAAAGAGGGAAATTCAACACCTAAAAACAACAAAAAGTTAAGCTATAATCAAAAACGCCTGTTGGAGGTTTTGCCGATTGAAATAGAACAACTTGAAAAAGATATAGAACTTTTGACAACAGAATTATCAAATCCTGATTTATATCAACAAAATCCCGACAGATTTGATACAGCTTCATCGGAACTGGAATTAAAACAGCAAGAAAAAGCCTCTAAAGAAGAGGCTTGGTTGGAATTGCAAATATTGGCAGACGAGATTGAAGGTTAATCATTTTCCGGAAACAAGCTTAACCCTTTAGACATTCTGGTCATTTGTGTTTCTATGGCTGTACCCAAATTCAATTTTCCGGATTTAATAATTCCTCGAACTTGGTCACCTGCTTCAGAATTTGGATTAGCAAACAAAAATGAAACTTGCGGTTTTTTAATACCTTTACCGACAAGATTTTGATGAATAACACCTAACATGCCTCGAGAAAACAGATCATAAGCAAGATCTTCACTCATTTCACCGGCTGCTGCATACTTAACTACTGAATTGATAGCATCGGTAACATTGTTAGCGTGAATTGTTGAAAAAACCAAATGACCGGAAGTGGCAGCTCGCAAAACCTCACTGGCCGCATCGGGAGTACGAATCTCGCCCACCATAATATAGCGAGGTTTTGAACGAAGAGCCGATTTTAAGCTTTCACCCCAATTTCCGCCAATCGGTAAAGTTTGTTTGCATATACCCAAACCACCATTTTCTACATTATATACACCATCAAGCGGTTGCTCGGTAGGATCTTCTATTGTATAGGCAAAACCACCTTCTTTTATCAAGTATTCCTTTAAGAAACTTGATATTGTCGTTGTTTTTCCGGCGCCGGTAGGACCGGAACATAAAATGAGACCGGAAGAACGGCGTAATCCCATTAAATAATTGATAAGTTCGGTTGGATATCCGAGAACTCGAATAGAAGGCACCGATGACGGCATTCTTCTGATACAATATTGAATACCTGAGATTGCTTCGCTTCGCTCTACACGATAGTAAATATTCTCATATTTTACGGAATAACTAGGATTTACACCATCCCAACTTTCTTTAACTAACGTAAAAAAGGCATCAAAATCATCAGGCTCAAATAACATTAACGCATTTAAGGTACGCTTGTCCGGAATATAAGCTTTTCTTTCTTCTGCCATAATGTAGATATCTGAAAATTTGGTTTCCGTTATTGTGACCATAGCTTTACTCCTTAAGTTTTTCCTTTATTTTGATAATACAGCTCGACCGGCAAATACTTCCGTTATCTGATAAAGATTGTCCTTAACCAACATCATCTCATCTTTGTCATACGGACAAGATGACATTCTTTGTTGTTGATTTTCAATTATTTCTTTTAAATTTGCACCCGTAGTTTTAGATAAGGCAATGTTGCTTTTCAGACTATTGTTGAGATTTACATAGTCTACTAAACCGTGCAAACGTTGTTCATTATAAAAAAATCTTTCGACATTCCATTGTTGAGCTTCAAGCCATTTGACTAAAACAGCGGGATATTCGTTGTTTGAATGAAGGGACATTTGTCCTAATATATCTTTTAGTTCGCTTTGTTGCATTCTCGACCATAAATCTAAAAATGATTTTAATTCCGGTGCCGTAATTTTTTGTCCGGCTTCCGGTGGATTGGAGTAAATACCTTTAAGACCTATTTGCGATATGGGTTCAAACAAAAACCAACTAAAAAACCATATTATAATAATTAATATCGGTATTTTTATTTTAAGTTTCATATTACCACCTCATTGCGGAAATTACACAATTTGGTGACACATCATAGTTGTTTGACAATTCGCGTGTTTTGGCAACATCGGGAATATATCCTTCGCCCAAAAAGTTAACATGACGCCCCTTTGAGATAAGTATAGAATCATACCCTAATAACGTTGCCGATTTGATATCTGTTGCAACATTGTCACCAATAACAACAACTCGCCCTATATCCGGTATACCTTCTAAAGCATATTGTATAATACGAACATCCGGCTTGCCTAAAGTAATTATGCGACCACCCAAAATAGCATATGTTTCCGCTATGGCTCCGGATGCAAGAGACAATTTTCCGGCAGAAAAACATGATGTATCGTTTCCGGCACATACAAACGGAAGACCAAAGCTCACGGCTTGCTCTAATATAGACCGATATTTGTCTATTGAATCATCTGGGGATGAAACTGCACTCATATACAAAAAATGAGCTGTTTCGATAGAATTTGTCTCTTCAAAAGGAAGTCCTGCAAAAATACCCTTTCCGTCTTTAGCTCCCAGATGATAGTATTTGTGACCTATAGCTGAATATTCGTTTTGAGGATTTTTTAGCTTATAGTGCAAAATTTCGCCTGCTGTTACAATGTTGCTAAAAATATCAACAGGTACACCATTGTCTTGTAAAAAAGAAACAACTTCGGCTACTCTTAAATAGGAATTACTTACAACAACTATTTTTTTATTTAATGATGCTAAATTTTTGAGGCAATTTACAACATCTGACATAATTCTTGCCCCATCAGACAATACTCCGTTAAAGCCAAAAACAAAGGTATCGTAATCATCTACAATCTTTGAGATATTAACAATAGGCTTTATCATCTTCATTGTAAAAAATCCTTTTATGATATCCGAATACAATATTTTTGTAGATTATACGGGCTTTAGCTTAAAAACAAGTTAAAAAAATTAATTATTACAATCAGAAAGCTGTAAAATAACTTGATTGGCTATTGTTAAACCGAATATCGCCGTAATAGTAGGAAGTGATCCTAAAATGTGACGAGCGCGTCCTGTTTCGGAAACTTCTTCTGATAGCTCCAATGCGCTTTCCGGAAGTATAATTTGTTCTTCTGACCAAACACATTTTATATTGCTTATATCAATATCTCTTTTACGCAACCTTTTGCGAACAAATTTTGCTAATGAACAATTTTTGCTGTTGCTCAAATTGCCGTATTTTATTTTTGAAACATCTGTTTTTAGAGCTGCACCCATTGAGGAAATAAACGGAATTGAATGTTTGCACAGAGCTTCTATCAAATCGCACTTCGGATTTAAGGCATCAATTGCATCAATAACCATATCAGGACGTTCTGATAATAGATCAGAAATATTTTTTGAATTTACAAAAATATCTTTTATTTCAACAGATGCCTGAGGATTTATACTCATAACTCTTGCTTTGGCTACTTCCACTTTCTTTTTTCCGATGGTTTCGGTTGTTGCTAATATTTGACGATTTATATTTGTTTCATCAAAACAATCAAAATCAACCAAGACAAAATTGTTAATACCTGCTCGGGACAAACCTTCTAAGACGTATCCACCTACAGCCCCCATGCCAATTATCATAATTTTTTTATCTCTTAATTTTTGCATTTTGTCTTTGCCTAATAACATACTTGTTCGAGAAAAACGTTTATCTGACATGGCAAAACTCCTGAAAATTATTATAAATGATTGACGTTAGTTGTTGTTGAGAAATGTTTTTTATTTGGGCTAACGCCGATATAAATTCTGATATCTGTTCATATGTTGATTGATAAGGGGCATCACTTTCCGTAAGTAATCTGTCTGAAGGAATGCTCTTTATAATATCGAAAGCATTTTTTCGTTTTAAAACACTCGGGGATAATGAAATGTATGCACCTTGTTTCAAAGCTTTTTGTAAAAAATCTAAACTTCCACCAAATGAATGAAGCAAAAATTTTGGAGGCATTTCATGCCACAAATCGTTAAACAGTTCTTCTGCTTTCAATGCATGAATATTTATCGGGCGATTAAATTCTTTAGCCAGAGCGAGCTGTTTTACAAAAACATCATATTGTCCTTCTTCGGTCGGAGCTTTTAATCTATCCAAACCACACTCTCCGACACATGAAAATGGAAATTTATGCAAATATTGTCGAATTTCTGACAACCAATTGTCGTTTTTTTTGCTGATATACCATGGATGTAATCCAAAAGATGGAATTATGAACTCAGGGTATAAAACCGCTAAATCAGCAACTTTTTGCCAATCATCCGATTGAGATGATACGCATATAACTTTCGAAAATCCGTTTTTTTTCATATCAGTTATAATTTGCTGAGCACTTTTTGATTTATAATCTTGCAAATGAATGTGAGAATCGGTAAATTGCATTATTGTTACTTTGTTTAATCGTTATTATCGCTAGGATGATGTTATGAGTATTTTAACAAGACCTGTTTTGGAAATCAATTTAAATAATTTATTAGACAACTATATCACATTGAAAAATATTGCCAATAATGCTGTTGCTGCGGCTGTCATTAAAGATGATGCATATGGCTTGGGTGCCGAAAAAATTGCGAAAATGCTTCATGATAAAGCTGAATGCCGCAACTTTTTTGTTGCGCATGCTATTGAAGGTGAAAAAATAGCTAAGATACTTAATGATGTTACCATTTATGTTTTGCAAGGCATTGGAGACGATTCCTTGGATATTTTTAAACATACATCACAACTTGTGCCGGTAATAAGTTCTCCGCAAATGTTTGAATTTTGGAAAAAAAATAAAATTGATAGATGTAAACCGGCAATACAGATTGAAACAGGATTAAACAGACTTGGGTTTAGAGAAAATGAAATAGAAAAATTAACGGACGATGAACGCAAAATGTTTTCTTTGGTTATGTCTCATTTGGCATGTGGCGATGAAAAAGAACATTTTATGAATAAACATCAGATTGAGACATTTGATCGACTAAAGAAGAAATATTTTAATGATTTGCCGGCAAGTTTGTCAGCATCAGACGGTGTGTTTCTCGGAAATGATTTCCATTATGATATGGTCCGGTTGGGTGCCGCAATGTATGGAATTAATACCGCCCCTTACAGACTTAATCAGATGAAAAACGTTGTAAGCATTAAGGCTCCTATTTTACAAATAGCTGATTTACCCAAAGGGGATTTTGTCGGATATTCTGCAACATATAGAGCCAGTTCAGATAAAAAAATAGCTATTGTATCAATCGGTTATGGAGATGGCATACCAAGATCTTTGTCTAACGTAGGAAATGTATTTTTTTGTGTGGGTGAAAAAATTTATGAGGCAAATATCATCGGCAGAGTTTCAATGGATAATATTATTTGTGATGTTTCTAATATTGAAAACTTAAAATGCGGTGATTGGGGATATTTGGCGTCTGATTTTTATACTTTGGACGATATGGCAAGACGAGCTGAAACAATATCTTATGAAATAATGTCTCGCGTAGGAAAAAATAAACGTTTTGATGTAAAATATATATAAATAAAGCCCCTTTACAATGGGGCTTTATTTATAAGGCTATAAAAAAATTATTTTTTTACAGTTGCTTTCTTGGTTGTCTTTGCAGTTGTTTTTTTGGCTGCTTTCTTAACCGGTTTCTTTTTAGTTGCAACCTTTTTGGCTGTAGTCTTTTTAGGAGATTTTTCTTTTTTTACCGTACCCTTTTTGGTTGCTTTAGCTTTTTTAGCCGGTTTTGCTTTCTTCTCAGTTTTAACTTTCGGTTTTGATGCTAGTAAAGCTTTTTCAATGTCCGCCTCGGAACACAATCCTATGGTTACAGGATTTTTAGGACGAATATTAGCGGCATCTTTATGTGAGCCATCGCGAATTGAATTAATTGTCGATTTAGTTGTGCCTATTAATTTACAGACCAAGGTATCTTTAATCTCAGGATAATTTTTGATTACCCATGCAATGGCATTAGGTTTATCCTGACGTTGAGAAGGTGACAATACCTTTTTAGCTTTCTGGTTACGAAGTTTAACATTGCGTTCCATTTCGTTAGCTTGCAAATTGGCTTTTTTATCTGCTTCGCAACGACGAATTTCTTCCCATGTCAACTGCCCGTTATCTATTGGCGAAAGTCCTCTAATATTACCGGAAACATCGCCATCGGCCATAGCTTGAATTTCAAGTTCATGTATCTCACAAAATACAGCTATTTGACGAAATGTAAGTGTTGTATTTTCAACTAACCATACAGCTGTTGCTCGAGGCATTAAAGGTGCTGTCATATCAAAAATCCTTTCTACAAATTTGTAACTTTTAAAAACTGCTTAAAGAATAGTTTTTTTATTTAAAATATACAAGTTTTTTTTAATTCTTTAACGCAGTTAATATTTCAGTTTATAAAGTTCTTCGGTTGAAGATGTCTCTTTAAGCAGTTTATCGCCTAAAAATTCGACTTCATAACCTTCACCTTCTAAAATTATCGCAATATCCTTTACCGCAACAATTTCATTATTGTATATGTGTTCAAAGATATCTAAAGCATATTGTTTTTGTCTCATTTCAAAATTACCTTCAGCTTTTATCAAAGTGCAACAATTGCGTAATATCATCCTTTCGTCACTATTTTCATCAATATATGCAGCAATATCTTTTATATATTCGATGGCAAATTTAGCCCCATCTCTTATTTTGTCAAAGTCAACAGTTGATATTCCATCAATCTCATAAACATTATAACCATGATATTTTTCAGATAAATTTGAAACAATTACTCTGATTGCCTCGCTAATTTTGGTTGCGATTTCATCTTGATTAGGAATTGACGCGTCCAAAAACTTGAGATCGCTCTTAATGTTAACGCGGCAAATCACTGCTTTTTCTTCAATTGCTGGTGTGATTGACTCTTTAGTTGTTTCGGTTTCAACAACGGCCTTTTTTTGAGAGGGAGCTTCCTGTGAAATATTGGGCGAGCGAACTGCCGGATTTCTTTGAGCTTCCCACTTATCAAAAGCTTGATTCAATACCTTTGTATAAAGTTTTTGATCACTTATTATTTGATGCATAAGAAAAGCACCGACTCCTGTAAGATATATTGCTATTTTATTATCACTATAGGTTTGTTTTGCTTCATAAAATTCTTCTAAATCCGCTTTGTCGCCATCAGTTATCTTAAATGCATCAAACAATATGGAATTGGCCTCACTCATTTTTAAGCCGCCATATCGAGCAAGCTCTAAGCATCCTCCAAATACCAACAATTTAACTCCCATTCTGGAAAAACTGTTTTGTAATGCGGAACGCACATTCAGATTTGATAAAATTTCACTTAGAAAATATACAAGATATTGTTTATATTCTAAAGGTGCTTCCGGATAAGCACTGGTTTTTAAATTTTTTAAATCGGAATTAATATTATAGGCTTTAACTAAACTTTGAGCCTTTTCAAAAAACTTTTCTTCCGTTATATCTTTTTTTTCGTTATCTTCTTGATTAACAAATATATACCAAGGAATGTTTTTTAGCACTAACGGAATGGCCATTGCCAAAAATACCGCAAAGAAAATAAAAAACATAAGAGAATCGTTGTTGTCTTCACCGACAAAATTTTCCAACAACGGAAACATTAAGCTTACAAAAATATTGGCAAATATTAAGCTTACCAGTATCAATGCAAAAAATTTTATCATTGCTTTGTATATATTACGACGACTATCAGCAATGTCTTGCACAACCTCATTGGATGATTTTTGGTAATCTATTTTGCTTAATGATTTTTTGCTGCCTTTTTTGGTGCTTCCGGTACTAATGTACTCTACAGCCTCGACATAACTGTTGTCCGATATCTCAAATGTTTCTTTGATTATTTTAACTTTTGCATTAGATGCTTCTTGTTCTTTTGCAAGTTGATAAGCCTCATGACGTTGTTCTGTTGCAAAACGTTCCATAAGTTGCCAACCACTGCCATTGTCTATATAGACCTCATAATGGGCAATTTTTGTCATTGTGATAATCCTCAGATATAAAAACCTGCGCTTATGATATCAAGCGCAGGTTAATAAATCGTAAGCTTTATCGCTAAATACTACTCAGCATCTCCGGTTTTGATACCAAATGCACCAAATTTATTCTTAAACTTAGAAAGTTGTCCGCCTGTATCAACCAAACGACGAACACCTGTCCATACAGGATGAGACTTAGGATCTACTTCCAAGTTGATTACGTCACCTGCTTTACCCATAGTAGAACGAGTAGTATATTTTTGACCATCAGTCATCACATATGTAATCTCGTGATAATCAGGATGAATACCTTTTTTCATCTTAAAAACTCCTAGCTTTAAACATTAATTCTGCGTTAAACGCGACATTTTGCGCTCTTTATACATTAAGGAATTAAATAACGCAAGCATTATTTAAAGATTTTTTTAAATTTCTTCCAATTCGACTGTATTTATCTTGTCGGAACCTGTATTAATATTTATTACCTTAATGCTAAAATTTTTATATCCTTGCTTAATAAGGTAACTTCTAACTTCAACGGCTCTGTTTAAGCTTATACGTTTTTTCTTGAAGCTATCAACTCCATCATCAAGGTTATATGAATATATTGCTATTTTGTTAGTATCGGTATTTTTAAAACCGCTAATAATCGCATCTATTTTTGACATTTGCTCAGAATTAAGCTCATCAACATCGTCAGCAAAAATTATCCTATTATCAGAAGTTTTTTCCTCTGGAACATTTTCTTCTATCAATAATTCGGAAACATTGTCCCGTTTATCTGTAACTGTACTTTGAACAGGCTCTATTAAAGAAGGTGCTTCCGGTGTTTCATTAATAATTTCTGCCTGTGCGTTTTTATCCTGTTGTACTGCAACATTATCTTTGCTTTCAGAAATTATTTCCGATTGTTGGTTATTTGTTGTTTTTTTCGCTATCGTTTCTGTTGAATTTTCGGACATTAAAGGTACAACAGGAGAAACAGGCTCTACGTCGACAACAACGACAGGCTCTACATCAACAACCACCGGTTCTTTGTCAACAACTTCCACGAAGGATTCTTTATCTGTAACCAATATTTCAGATTTCTTGTCAGCAACTTCAACCAAAGGTTCTGTTCTAACTGCAATCTTTTCTTTTACCGACGTTTTTTTCACCTGTTTGCTATTATTTGTTTTTTTTGCTTTTTTAATATTATTTGTTTTTAACTTATTTTGTTTCGGTAAAACGGGAAACAACGGCTCGGCAGGAGCAATGTATGTTGTATTGAGGTTGTCTAAAACTGATAAATCAACGACAACGCTATCTTCAGCTCTACTCATTGAACATATTCCCAACGCCACAACAAAAGCAACTTTTCCCAGACGCATTGTTTTCCCCTTTTTTTACTATTTTACCAAATCAAATAATTTTTTGCTTAATTCTGCATTTGATGCAATAATATTACCCGATGCAAGAACTAATCCTAAATCAGCCGTACGAATATCTTTTTGTTCCTTAGCCAAAACCTGCCCTCCGGCTTCTTTTACCAACAGCATACCAGCAGCAATATCAGCAGAATCGTTTGCAAAAGAAACAACCCCATCCAATTTGCCGGAGGCTAAATTTGCTAAATCCAAGCTTACACAGCCAAAATTGCGTACGGAAGACACAGAAGAAGCAATAGCATCATTGCCGGCAACTAAAGCCATAGCTAGATCTTTGCGAGCAGAAACACGTAAACGCTCGTGATTGCGATATCCTTCTTTGAATGCTCCATTACCTTTTTCGGCAAAGAACATATCTGATGTAGCAGGATTGTAGATTACGGCAGAAATAATTGAACCATTTTCTATTTCGGCAATACTTACAGCGAAATAAGGAACACCATGGATAAAGTTTATCTCACCATCTAACGGAGAAACCACGAAATGAGGAGCATTGGGAACTTTATCTCCTTTACTTATAACGGCGTGTTGAGGACGAGCCTTTTGTAATTCCGTACGGAGTATTTTTAAAGTGCGCTCTATTGCAGCCTTAGTAAACTCCACATGACCTTTTATTGATGTCTGCAACTTTTCAATTTCGCTAAAATCTCGAGACAAACCACTTGACGCTTTTTTAGCAATCGTCATCAATAAATTTAAATTTGTTGATATGTATGACATTATTTGGCTCTTTCGACATAAGATGCATCTGCTGTTGCAACAACAATTTTATCACCGACACCTACAAACGGAGGCACAGTTGTTCTTACACCATTATCCAAAATTGCCGGTTTATATGAAGAAGAAACTGTTTGTCCTTTGATAACAGGTTCTGTTTCTACTACTTCACATACTACCTGAAGTGGTAACTCAACAGAAATAGGTTTGCCATCAATCACGCTTACTTTCACTTCCATTCCGTCAGTTAAAAACGGACGAGAATCGCCCAGTATGTCAGCTGGCATCGCAAATTGTTCATAGGTATCGCTTTCCATAAAAGTAAGACCTGTGGCATCTTCATATAAAAACTGACAGTCTTTTGTTTCAACCATCAACTTTTCGACCATATCTTCCGTACGGAAACGTTCATTTGTTTTTGTACCTTCTTCTACAGCCTTCATTTCAACTTGCATGAATGCACCACCCTTACCGGGTTTAACAAAATTTGTTTTAATAACTGTCCAAGGTTTTCCCTTATATTCAATAACCCAACCGATACGAATTGAACCAGCTTGTTGTTTCATTTATTTACTCCCGTTAAAATACTTAAAACCATTTTATCTAGCAAACTAATATAAACTTATTTTTTTAGCAACCAAAATTTTCAAAATTTTTTGAATTAACAATTACAAAATCAACATCAGCTTTTGGAATTTCTGCAATGTTATTTGCACCAATCCACGCAAGCGGAATCAAAAACAACTCGTTATACCAATCTATTATTTCACAATCTGTTCCTTTTTCGTTAGAGCTGAACGCTATAAACTCGGGTTCGATCTCACCTGCCAACATTGCTTCATGGCGACGTGCGGGGATTATAACACCTAGCGTTTTATGTTTTAGATTTTCTCTTAAATTTTTTAGCTGTATTTTTACCGGCTTTGAAACATCTATCTTCTTTACTACTCCGTCCAAGCGTAATTCTTTACATTTTTCTAAGGCGTTGTCTCCGTAGCTTAAAACCATTTTACCGGTTGCAACAGCTTGGGTAAATTTTGTATTTGATATTGTATCAGACAAAATGTAGCAACTTATGTCATCATTTTGGAAAATTGCATCTTCATCATTTTCAATGAAAAGTATTATCTGTGGCATAATTTGTATTATCTCTTGTAAAAGTTAAACAGATGATTATTATTGCTTCAATAATATGGTAAATTTTTAAAAAGTGGAAGAAAAAATAACAATGGAAGACAAAATTTTTGATTTTGCCAAAACGCGTGATGCTCTCGGACAATTGTCAACCAGTTTAATTGAGTTGGAATCGTCAATAAAGATAAGAAATTCTCAATTAGTTGCTGAAAAAGAAAAAAATAAAACTGTTTTGGCTGAAAAAGAGCTAAAAATTACTGAGCTGAAGAATATTACTCAAATTGCTTTGAATAAAATTGAAAATATAAACAATTATATTGATGAGGTATTATAAAAATGGCTCAGGTTACAATCAGTATAAATTCGCGTGAATATGCTATTGCTTGCGAAGACGGACAAGAGTTGCGAATCATGCAATTATCAAGATTATTGGATGAAAAAGCGAAACTTTTGACAAATGGCACTAATCAGATAAGTGAAAGTATGTTATTGGCTATGGTCGGTTTGTTATTGGCCGACGAATTAAGTGAATTGAAAAAAAATCCTAATAATGTTCAAAAAGAGCAAACAGATATAAATGCGCTCAAACGAATCGATGATGAATTAGCCAATTCAATAAAATTTTTGGATGAAAAGATAAAAACTCTTGCAAAAGAAATAAATCTGTTATAGTATCGAATCATAAATTGAATTGGAGACTGCGTAGTGCGTAGTTTAGCAGGTCTTCCGAGCCAACATTACTTATTAGGGAGCTGTCGCTGGATAAATCGAGGTTTATTTATATGGCACCCACTTATTGACCCGCGGTTCGTTTCAAGAATGTAGTATACGGCTAAACGGTTTCTGATTATTTTATGGATATGAATTATAAACCCCGTTGATACCAACGGGGTTTTGTTAAATAAACAGGTGGTAAACGTGAAAATAATATATTTGGGTGATATTGTCGCAAAATCAGGTCGGGAAGCTGTAAAAAATGCAATTCCCGTACTGAAAGAAAATTATCATTTTGATACATTAATTGTTAATGTTGATAATGCTGCTCACGGTTTTGGATGTACACCAAAAATATGTAATCAACTGTTAGATGCCGGAGTATCGGCAATTGTTACCGGCGATCATGTTTGGAATCAAAAAGATATAATAACATTTTTGGATAGTAATAATCGTATTATAAGACCTCTTAATCATTCAGCAAATCTGGCAGGGGTCGGGGCCAGAGTTATTCCTATGGATAACGGAAAAAAAATATTGGTTGCAGAGGTTGTCGGGCGTGTTTTTATGGAGGCTGTTGACTGTCCGTTGCAAGCGTTGGATAATCTGTTAAAAGATTATACGTTAGCTAAAAATATTGATGCTATTTTTGTTGACATCCACGCTGAAGCAACCGCTGAAAAACAATCGTTTGCAAGGTATTTTGACGGCAGAGTTTCGGCGATTATCGGATCACATACTCATGTTCCAACCGCCGATGCATGTATTTTACCTAACGGAACAGCGTATCAAACTGATGCAGGAATGTGTGGTGATTATAACAGTGTAATAGGGTTTGATTCCAAAGCCCCCATCGAAAGATTAAAAAATAAATTTTCACCTCACAGATTAGAGCCGGCAACAGGGAAAGGAACTGTTTGCGGTACGTTTATAGAAATTGATGATGCCACAGGATTAGCAATCAAAATCGAAATCATAAAAATTACTCTATAATTGCACTGCCGAAAGGAATATCATTCCCCTTTCCTTGTTCTATATCAGAAAGCTTAACAAATCCGCTTTCGCCATTATCAATAAGTATTCGTCCCCAAATATTGTCCGGAGTATATCCTGTCAAACGAACTGTTGTTCCTTCTGCCAGTGTTTTTACAATATCAAAATCCGATGATGGTCCATACATCACTTTTGTTTCTTTATTTAAGTGATATAGTTTTGAATTATCGGACTTGTCTACAGGAATGCTCAGTACTTTACCCACCACAACATCATCAACACTTTCGCCTCTATTTCCAAAATCCACCTTTTGGTAATAATCAATTTCTTTTTTATTGGAAAATATTGACCAAAATTCATTATTATTTGATAATGTGTATTTACTGATATTTATGATAAACAATATGGCTATTAAACATAACGGAAATATAAATTGTGATACCTTAAAAGGTAAAATATTAATTTTTTGAGGGCGAGATACTCTTACGTTTAGCTGTGAAATAAAATTATCAATATATTTTTTATCATCGTCATCTAAATAATTTATTGCCTGAAGGCCACATCGTGCCGAAAGTAGATTTTGTCCTGATTTATGATATGCTATCATATTGTGTATCCATATTTTTAAACTCTCGGTTTCAGATACGGGTTCTCTGAAATTGTTTTTTATGGCTTTTAAATTGAGAAAAAATGCTTTGGGATGCCACCAACCTAATATCCAATTTATCAAAGATATTTTAACAGAAGACTTTAGAGCATTTGAAAGCGTTAAGATGTTTTTTTTACATTCATGTTGATATCCGATGAGCCACGATTTTACTTCACTTAACTTAACTACTGTTATTTTTACACCTTCATAATTATCTTCATACGGAGTAATATTTTCTAAATTCGGATAATCGTATTCAGAATAAACAGATGACAAAATGTCATATATTAATCTGTTTTCCTTATCATTTAAAACCTCGTAGGCAACGGATATTTTTTGAAACATATCTGTTGTATCTTTATCTCGATTGTTGTCAGGATGCCAGATTTTTGCCAGTTCACGATATGACTGTTTGATGGTTTCGTTGTCTGCGTTTTTTTCAACTTGTAATGTATGATAATATCCCAGCGCATCTTTCATCAGATATAAACCCCTTTATTAACAATTTCTTTATCCGGAATCTTTATAAAATTTTGTTGGCAATTAATTTTTATGGCACCGGAATAGTTTACATCATAAAGCGATTTCTTAAATAAATTGATAATACAAGAACAAAAATCATCGTCTAATTGTTTAGAAGTGCGAACAATTAAGTCCAGACTTCGACGCTCTACGGAAGAAAAACCATCAAACTGAAAGCTTCCGAGTTTAGAAAATTCTGTTTCTACTAAAAATCTTGTTCCTTTTTTCCTATTATCTGATTTTGCTTGTTCGGAATCTTTTTTTACGGCTATTTTCAAAGGAAAAAACCGTGTTCCATCAAACAAAGGCATTTCAATAACTCTCCAAGATATTGTTTCTCTTACAGACTTTGCCATAAAATTATTAATTTCCGTTAATTCACTAGAATTTATATTTCTATTACCGGCTATATCATCAGTATAATTTACGGAAGGAAAAATTCTTGTTATATCTTTATCGATTACGGCTTTATAAAAATTATAAATACTCTCAACGATATTATCATTCTTTACAGGAAGAGTGTTTATAATTTGTTGAAGTAACTGGGTTTCTATCTTTGGCAATAATTCTTTCAGCAGTTCAACTCCTTTTGCCTTTAATATATTTTCTTGTTTTAATGCTTCTTTATTGTCTGAAGATATTGTTTTTATTAAATCTTGTAACAACTTTATATGCTCTTCATTATTTATTCTTCCTGTTATCTCAAGTAATATTTTTTCTGATGTAGGGATTTTTGCTTTTGAAACAAGATATGTTTCGCCTAATATAGTTTTAATAATCGTTTGATTGTTGTCATTAATAAATATCTCGCCTTCAATTTGCTTACCGGTCAAATTATTTAATACAGAATTTAATTCTGCTTTAAAACTTGAAAATTCTTGAGGATTTTGAGCTATTTTAAATAAAACGTTTTTTAACGGTTGCAATAAAGAATTATCTGTATTGTTAATATTTCCAATTTGGTTTAAATCAAGCTTTATGCCCCCTATTACATCAGCTATCTGTTGTTTTATTCCCTCCAAACTCGGGTAATCTTTTATTATTTGAGTTATAAAATCAGTTGGCTTCAACGGAGATATTTCAATATTCGGAACAATACTTTTATTTTCAAAAATGGTTGTAGGACCGTATCCTGTTGTTTCAAACGATGTTTTTTGAGGTACGTATGGTAATAACCTTCCTGCTGAACCAACTTTTACATTAAGCGTTATTGTCTCGCCTTTAGGTAATTTAAGGGAAAAATTATTTTTTATGGAAACATCAAAAAATTGTCCGTCTATTTCCAAATTTCCCATAAATGTCTTACCTGTTTCAGAAAGAATATTAAGAATTACAACTTGTCCCGGTTTTAAAATACTTTGCAACTCGACCGGAATTTCCGATAATTGTAGGCTTGGTGTTTCTGTAATCTTCGTAAAAAGTCCCGAACTAATCAGATTAATTAAATTGTTCATTTTTTATAATCCTTTGAGCCAATGACATGATATCTATGCTTGCCTCTGATTGAGGATATCTACTTATGATGGTACTTTGATTTCTTATAGAATCTCTAACTCGTGTATCTTGACGAACTATACCCAACAGAGGAGGTTTTATTCCTAAAAAATCATTACATGCTTTTTCCAGCATTTTGTATGTGCGTAAACCTTCTTCTACCGAATTAACTTGGTTTATTATGATTTGAATATTGGTCTTTGGAAAACGAGATTGTATAAGTTTTATAAGTTCATAATTGTCCGTTATGGATTGAGGAGCATCCGTACAGACAACAAGAGCATTTTGAGACATTCCTGTCAGAACTTTAGATGATTTGCACATACTTGGAATTATATCCAATATCATCTTATCATAATTTTGTGCAATAATATTTAAGTCATCTCCCAATATTTGCAAACGCCCTACAGACATTGTTGTAATACCTACCGACCCCGAACGACTTGCAATTATATCAAAACGCCCCTTATCATAAGAATAGATTGCTTGATTCAAGGTATTTGTTCCATAAATTACGGTATCCAAATCATTAACATAATTTATTCCCAGTTGGGCTTTAGCATTATTTATTCCACTATCACCGTCAAACAATATAACTTTTTGTTTAAACGAACTTAGAGCTTGAGCCAGATTAACCGATAACCATGTTTTTCCGCTATTTCGTCTTCCGGAAATCAATGCCAACATATTCTTTCCTTTAAGAGATGATGCTTCTTCAGCAAAAACAGCAGAATTTAAAAGCTCTTCAACCATGTTTTTTATATTTGACCTACCGTTTTTATTTTAGCTTTAGGATGAATTTCGTTTTGCGACATAACAACACTAAGAGGCCTGAATCTCTCAATAATTGAACGAACAAAAGGTCTTATATTCGGACTGGTTAACAAAACAGGAGTTTCACCCTTTAGAGCTAGCTCTTCCAGAACATTACGAACCTTAGTAATAAAAGCCTGCAATGTGGATGGAGCCATCGCTAATTGTTTTTCATCACCTTCCCCGACTATTGCTTGTGCAAAATTTTGTTCCCATTCAGGTGATAGCGGAACTAAAGATATGATTCCAAACTCGTTGGCATATGCATTTGATAATTGACGAGATAATCTGCTTCTGACATGTTCAGTTATTAATAACAAACTATGAGTTGATGTAACTGCTTCTGAAATTCCTTCAAGTATTGTCGGCAAATCACGAATAGAAACACGTTCTTGAAGAAGATTCTTAAGTATCCTTTGTACGGCAGCAAGACTGATTTTGTTAGGAATTAAGTCTTTAACTAATTTCTGGTGTTCTTTATCCAGTTCATCAAGAAGTTTTTGTGTTTCGGCATAAGACATAAGTTCGGGCATATTTTCTTTTACAAGCTCAGTTATATGTGTAGTTACTACCGTAGCCGGATCAACAACGGTATATCCTCTGAACATTGCTTCTTCTCTGTATGACGGATCTACCCACATTGCTTTCAAACCAAACGTCGGTTCTGTTGTATCTTCTCCTGGAAGATTTATTTTACTGCCTTGCGGATCCATAACCAATAATTGTGTCGGACGTAATTCACCGCGGCCGGATTTTACTTCTTTTATATATATGTTATATTCATTGGCTTCAAGCTGCATATTGTCTTGTATTCTTATGGACGGCATAACAAAACCCAACTCTGCAGCCAATGCTCGACGTAATGCCTTAATTTGATCTGTGAGTTTTCGATTACTTTCTTCATTTATCAACGGAAGCAATCCATACCCTATTTCCAAGCGTATCAAATCTACTTTTAAAACGTTGGCTATCGGTTCATCAGACATTTTGCTGATAGCACTTTGTTTTTGTTCTTGCTCCATTACGGCCTGAGCCTGAGCCATCTCTTCTTGTTGACGTTTTGAAAGATAATATGCGCTACTACCTGTTAAAACAGCTAAAACTAAAAATGGAATTGCGGGTGTTCCAGGAAGCAACCCTAAAGCAATGGCTAAACCTGAACTCATACCAAGAGCCTTAGGATAGTTAGCTAACTGTTCAAATAACACTTTATCTGTAGATTCCGTCATACCGGCTTTTGATACCATAATACCGGCGGCGACAGAAACAATAAGAGCCGGAACTTGGCTTACTAAACCATCACCCACCGTCAAACGAGTATATGTTTCTCCGGCGGCGGAAAATCCCATATCATTTTGAACCATACCTATTATGATACCGGCAATGATATTAATAAAAGTTATCAAAAGTCCTGCTATGGCATCGCCTCGAACAAATTTGGATGCACCATCCATAGCTCCATAAAAAGAACTTTCCTTGGATAAATCTTCGCGACGTTTTTTGGCTTCTTCTTCATTAATTAACCCAGATGATAAATCAGCGTCAATTGCCATCTGTTTTCCGGGCATTGCATCTAAAGCAAAGCGAGCGGCAACTTCAGCGATACGTCCGGAACCTTTGGTAATAACAATAAAATTTACTAACACTAAAATAGCAAATACAATAACGCCGATGACGAAATTATTGCCCATTATGAAACCGCCAAAAGCTTTAATTACCTCACCCGCTGCATCAGGCCCTAAGTACCCACGAGATAAGATAAGACGTGTTGAGGCGAGGTTCAAAGCCAAACGATAGATGGTAGTAATTAACAAAACAAGCGGAAATGAACTGAATTCGATAGGCTTATCGATAAAAATTGCCATCATTAAAACAACACATGACATTGTAATTGATAATGCCAAAGAAACATCAAGCAGCCATGTCGGCATAGGCATAATCAAAATTACCAACATCAAAATAATAGCAACAGCAAACAGTAAATCACCTCGTTTTGCCGAATTCAGAAACATTTCTCTGAAAGATGCACCAAAAACATTTGTAGTCTTATTTTTTGACATAACAGTTTGCTATCCTTGATTTGATGAAGGAATTTCGAACCCTTCTTCTTGATATTGTTTCAGTTTATTGCGAAGAGTACGTATTGATATTCCTAAAATTGTTGCTGCGGTAGAGCGATTCCAAGAAGTGCTTTCCATCGTATCCAAAATCAATTTTCGCTCAACGGATGCTACTGTTTGCCCGACTTGATTTCCTTCAGTTTTTGCTTCCTGATTTTCTTTTACAGCCGATGGTGTCTGTAAAATAATTGCATTTTCATCAATCTCATCTCCGGTTGACAACAAAACCGCTCTATGCATTGTATTTTCAAGTTCACGTACATTACCCGGCCATAAATAATTTAACAACATTGCTTCGGCTTTGGCTGATATATCTTTCATCGGAAGCCCGTTTAATTCCGAATATTTTTTAATAAAATGCTTAGCTAAAACAAGAATATCACCTGTTCTGTCCTTGAGGTCAGGAATATTTAAGTTGATAACATTTAAACGATAATATAAATCTTGACGAAACGTTCCGTCAGCCACACATTGTTCTAAATTGCGATTTGAGGTAGCAATAATACGTGTATCAACCTTAATTGGAGATTTTCCGCCCAACCGGTCTATTTCTTTTTCCTGTATTGCACGCAACAACTTAGCTTGTAAACCGATGTTCATTTCAGATATTTCATCAAGAAGCAGTGTGCCGTTAGAAGCTTCTTCAAATTTGCCGATACGACGCGCAACAGCGCCTGTAAAAGCCCCCTTTTCATAACCAAAAAGTTCTGATTCCAGCAAAGCTTCGGGAATTGCGGCACAGTTAACAGCTACAAATTTTTGATTTGCTCTCTTGGAATTGTCATGAACAAAACGTGAAAAAATTTCTTTACCGGTACCAGATGAACCTGTCAGCAAAACACTAGCTTCTGAAGGGGCTATTTGCTTGGCCATTTTTAAAATTGCTTCGGTTTTTTTGTCGCCATATATCAGAGCATGATTTTCTCTTGTGGCTGCGGCTAAAACAGCGCCTATAAGCTCAGGGTCAGGAGGTAGAGGGATATACTCTCTGGCGCCGGCTTTGATTGCTTTTACCGCCAATGATGTATCGTTTGCTACTCCGCAGGCAACAACTAATACATTAATTCGTTCTTTTTCCAATGATGAAATAAGCTTATAAACATCGAGGGTTACATCAACCATAATAAGCTCGACAGATTTTCCGGAACGCAAAATATCAAGAGCTTTTTCAATGCTATCAGCCAAAGATACCTGTCCACCTTTAGATATTGCAATTTTACTTGCAGCTCCGATTTGACCGTTTAATGTTCCGACAATAAGCAATTCCATTCTTGTAAACCTTATTTATTGTTGCTAGCCTTAACAATTTCGGTCATTGTAATACCAAGTTTTTCATCAACGACAACAACCTCTCCGCGGGCAACCAAACTGTTGTTAATATAAATGTCTATAGCTTCGCCAACTTTGCGATCAAGTTCAATAATGGCTCCTTTGTTAAGTTTCATTAACTGACTTACTTTCATACTTGTTTTACCAAGTACCGCTGAAACTTTTACCGGAATATTATATACTGCTTCAAGATCCGACGTAGATGTTGGAATATCAAAATCTTCAACATTTATATCTTTACGTAAAATAGGCTCATCATCCATAACGG
This sequence comes from Alphaproteobacteria bacterium, assembly GCA_045597005.1. GTDB lineage: Bacteria > Pseudomonadota > Alphaproteobacteria > RF32 > CAG-239 > CAZU01. The sequence continues at coordinate 22,252 of JAZODJ010000003.1, forward strand.
AAGATTCGCTCATTTCATCAAGTTCTAAATTTTTATCCATTTTCCCTCTCTTTAATTATTTTCAATCAAATCTTCTATCTTATCTAGTGTTTTTTCCGTATTGCGTTCTACTCCACCGGATTTCCATTCTACACGACAATCAGATACACCCAAAGATGCATCTTTATGAACGGCTATTTTCCCCTCAAAATCATTTTGTTCAGCAAGTCGACCTATACTTTCTGCAACCAATGGTACTGTTTCAGGGTTAAATGAGAATGACAAGCTTTCTTGAGCGGCAAAATTGACAAAATTATCAGTCAAAAACCTTTTAACTTCAGCCTCTGCACGCTCTTGTTCAAGAGTTGGTAAAACTTTACGAATTACACCTAAAGCGAACTTAAGCGAAGAAGATTCTATTTCTGATTTCTTGTTTTCTATTTCAGCATAAATGGTCATTAACTGATTTTTGATATCACTCAATAACTGATTTTGCTTTTCGCTCAAATCACCCGATGCTGTTTTAAACCCTTTATTATAAGCAACCTCTTCAGCCTGCCTTATTGCCTCTTTAAGTTCTGTTTCAGAATAAGTTAGCTCAATAATTTCCGGAGCAATCTTGACCGTTTCTGTTTCGTAATTTACCTGTGTCTTACTCTCTGAAACAGGTACATCATTAAACTCTTCTGTGTTAGCTTCGTTTGCTGTTTCTATACTTGAAACATTATCTGACTTCTGTTGTGTATTGCTTGCAAAATCATCTTTTGAATTATCATAATATTCTAAAGAAAAACTATCCGTATCCAATTCATTTGTAACGTCTGATTGATTTTCTTCCGAAGTTTCATAATTATTGATGCCGTCATTTTCTGGCTGTTTGGATAATATATCAGATTCAATATTTTTTTCTTTGTTGATTTTAACAACAAAGTTATCAAACATATATTTCTGATATTCCACCACTTGTAATTATATCCTTTACTAATATACCAATTCGTCGCTACCATTGCCTTCAGAAACAACAATTTCGCCACTATTGGAAAGATCTTTGGCTGTAGCCACAATGTATTGTTGTGCTTCTTCAACATCTCGCATACGAACAGGCCCCATTGCATCCATATCTTCTTTAACAATTTTTCCGGCACGAGTAGACATATTGTTGAAGAACAAATCTTTAACAGTATCCGACGCACCTTTCAATGCAATTGCCAATTTATCTTTATCAATATTGCGCAACAATACTTGAATTCCTTGAGAATCAATACGTGTAAGATCTTCAAATGTAAACATCAAAGATTTGACTCGTTCGGCACTTTCGCGGTTACGTTCTTCCAAAGCATCCATAAACCGATTTTCGGTATTGCGATCAAGCGAGTTAAATATATCGGCAATAAGTTCGTGAGCATCACGTCTGGTTGATTTTGATAAATTACTCATAAATTCTTTACGCAAAGTTTTTTCTAAACTGTCTAAGACCTCTTTTTGAACAGAATCCATACGCAACATACGCATAACAATTTCCATTGCAAAATTTTCAGGAAACAGAGCAATAACTTTGGCGGCGTGTTCAGCTTTAATCTTAGATAGAATTACGGCAATGGTTTGAGGATACTCGTTTTTGAGATAGTTAGCCAAAACATGTTCATTAACATTGCCTAATTTGTCCCACATTGTTCTTCCGGCTGGACCACGTATTTCTTCCATAATTATGGAAACTCGATCTTTATCGAGAGCTTTTGCCAATAGGCGTTCCGTACTTTCGTATGTGCCGACCAAGCTTCCGGTAGATGATATTTTGTCATTAAATTCCAAAATAAGCTGTTCTATAACACTGGAGTTAATTTTACCTAAAGAAGCCATAATTACAGACAATTCTTTGATTTCATCATCATCCATTAAAGCAAATAAACTAGCTGAACGTTCTTCATCTAACGACAACATCAAAATTGCCGCTTTTTGCTGACCGGATAATAAATTGTAATCATCAATAACGTTTTGTTTTATAGCCATTGTTCTCAACCTTCGTTATTATATAGCCATGTACGAATTACATTTACAGCTGCATCAGGATTTTTCTCAACTGTTGCATTAAGTTTTTTCAGAGATGATACTTTAATTCTACCATCAACTTTGTTCATATTAACAAGTTCTTCAGCCGTCTCATCAAAACTATCGCTTAAGAAGTTTGACAACAATAGATTATCACCTTCTTCGCCGGATGAAATCAATTTTTCGGCAGGATTAGAATTGGACACCTCAAAAGCATTGTTGATAAGGGGTCTGATAACCAATAAAATAACCAATATTGCTATAATTGCAACACCGAGACCTTCGACCATACGCATTAACTCAGCCTTACTGAAACCCATATACAATGTTTCAACAGATTCTTCAGCATCATCAACGGATGAGTAAAAACGAATATTTTCAACTTGAATCAAGTCGCCACGATTTGCATCATATCCAACAGCAGCTTTAACCAAATTGGTCAAACGCTCCATTTCTTCCGGAGAGCGCGGTTGGTAAACCAGACGCCCTTCTTCATCGCGCTTGTATGTTCCATCGATAGAAACAGCAGCCGTTACACGACTGATTGTACCAGCTGTCTTTACTTTATTACGTACAACTTTAGATATTTCGTAATTTATGGTTTCTTCAGTTTTTGACATTGTACCAAAACCATTTCCGTATGTGGAAAATGAACTATCACCATTAGGGATATTTTGTCCGACGGTTACCGGCTGCCCCCCCTCTTTTCCGGAAGTTCCTTCTTCGGTCATACTCGCCTGAGAACGAACAACCTGACCGTCTGGATCGTATATTTCTTCGTTGGTCACAACTTCATCAAAATCCATTTCAAGATTAACTTGAACTTGAGCTTTGCCGGCGCCTAAGCTTTTATCTAAAACCTGTTGCAAACGTTGATTCATTTTATATTCTTGTTCTAAACGTATTGCTTCGTCGGAATTTTTTTTCAACAATTCTGTTTCTTCTTCACCGACACTGGTTAAAAGATTGCCTTCCGAATCGACTATTGAAACATTTTCGACCATAAGTTTTGGTACGGCTGCAGATATAAGCTTTTGTATTGAACGAATACTGTGTTGACTTAGCGCACCTTCTTTGGTTTTGATAACCACAGATGCTGTCGGAATTTGCTCTTCACGAGAAAAGAGTTCTCGTTTCGGCATAACCAGATGAACTCTGGCTGAGCGAATATTGTCAACAGACATAACAGTGCGAGCCAATTCACCCTCCAAAGCACGCAACAAATTCACATTTTGAACAAAATTGGTAGAACCTAAAGCATCCGCATTATCAAAAACTTCATACCCGACATGTGCTCGACCAAAACCCAAAGCCAAATCGGCAGTATCTATACGCAATTTGTTAATATCCTCAACGGGAACCAAAATTTCTGTTCCGTTTTTTTCGAGACGATAGTCAATATTGGCAGAATCGAGACGATCTGTTATTTGCTTAGAAGCATCAAGTTCCAAATCTGTGTACAAAACGCCATAATCACCACCGCTCATCTGAACGGCAACATAAACAAAAAAACTGATCAAAAAGATTATAATTGCGGCAATAGACGCCATTTTTGACGGCGACATATTTTTGATAGTCTGCAAGATACTATTATTCATAGATTCCCCAATCTATAATAAAAAAATATAACCACACTGACACGCACAAACAAAACCTGCGCGAATCATTTTCCCCATTTATTTATCATTTAACTTAAAAATATTGTTTAGTTAACCATTTATTTAAGATATTAACAACTTCACAGGAAAATAGTGTTTTTTATGCCTAAAAACTTTATATATTGCAAATATAAAAATACCCTCAAAAAATAGTGCATTTAAACGGTGGTTTAAATGCACTATTCATCACGAGGAGTACTACCCATGAAAAGAGCCTATCTAGCCACATTAACAATTACATTATTAACCGCTACTTCAGCCTATGCCATTTGTGAGAAAATTCCC
>JAZODJ010000004.1:0-61619 GCA_045597005.1 Alphaproteobacteria bacterium
ATTTATGACAGAATTTTTTGATATTTTAGATGAAAACGGAAATAAAACGGGAAAAACAAAAGCCCGAACGGAAGTTCATAAAGATGGAGATTGGCATAAAGCAGTTCATATATGGATTGTCAATGATAAGGATGAAATTCTCTTGCAAAAAAGAAGTCCTTTTAAGGATAGTCACCCTAATATGTGGGATATTTCTAGTGCAGGACATTTGACCGCAGGTGATAATTCTTTATCAGGAGCAATTAGAGAAATAAAAGAGGAATTGGGTATTGATATCTTACCATCGCAACTAACTCTTATAGGAACAAGGAAAAGCACAAGCAGACCTACTGCAATGTTTATAAATAATGAGTTTAATGATGTTTATTTATTACGATTATCATTAGATATAAATAAAATCGTTTTACAAGAAGATGAAGTTTCTGAAGTTAAATATATCCCTATTGATAAATTTAGAAATATGATAAAAACCAAAGATAAAAATCTTTTGATGCATAATGATGAATTTGTGATGCTATTTGAAGCGTTAGGTTATTCATTATAAAAAAAATTTATTATCTTATATCCCAACTGTTGGTATTCATCATAAAAATTAGTCCGATATTTGCATGAGTTACGTACCATTTTTTGAAACAACATCATCAAAAGAAGTTTTTATTATAAACACTAAAACCTTCAGACTTTAGAATATCAGACAAACTTATTCCTTGTTATAATGTTTTTTTAATGATAAAAAAACTATAAATAAGGAGATAAAAATGTATCCGCTGCTTTCTGTTATAACTATTTGCAAAAACGAACCATTTATTGAAGAAACCTGCAAAAGTATTGTTAACCAATCATATCAAAATTTTGAATGGATTGTTGTGGATGGTGCATCAACAGATGGTACTCTTGAAAAATTATCCAGATATCAAAAAAGAATAGACACTTTTATATCGGAAAAAGATGGCGGTGTGTATTTTGCGATGAATAAAGGTATAACGCAAGCTCACGGCAAATATTTATTGTTTATGAATGGGGGAGACTTGTTTTACAATGAAGAAATTGTTAAAATGATAACTCCCTATTTAACCAAAGAACAAGCTGAGGTGTTTTATGGAGATTCATACAGATTGTTTGAAAACGAGAAAGATTGTTTTATAAAGACATATCCTGACAAGATAACAAAATCTTTCTTCTTAACAAATACGTTAGCTCACCAGTCATCCTTTATAAAACAAGAACTTTTTGAAAAATTTGGAGGATATAGAGAGGATTTCAGAATCGTAAGCGATAAAGAAAAATGGCTGAAATTTACAGATAATGATGTCAAATTTTTTCATATTCCCTATCCTCTGTCTTGCTTTAGGATGAATGGTCTTTCACGACAACAATCTGATATATTGATACAAGAAAAGAAAAAAATGTTGGAAGAATATTTTCCTAAAAATATGCTTTATAAAACCGATATTCCTTATTTACAAAAAATTTTTGACTAGTTCAGAACATAACATTGATACGATAGCGTTATAATTCATTTAAATGATAGCCAAGCAAATGATGCTACAGTGTCGCAAAAATTAATTTAACTAAAAATAAATACTTGTTTTGATAGAATGCGCTGAATTTGCTTGCTAATATTGTTGTTTGGAATTATCGAATGAGTTTATTTCAATTTTTTATCGGTTTGTTGCTATTGTTTTTTTGGGTTATACGCCCATTGCTATATAAACCTATTGCTGAATATTTTCCGGCAAGACAATCGGTAACTTTTACCGCATTTTATCTGATTTTAGGATTAGCTGTTACGGAGCCGGCTTTGGGACATTTAATAAATTTTAATGGAAAAAACTCTTTGTTTTCTCCATATATTTTAATTTCCGTTTACAAAGGAATTGGTCTTTTTTATCTTGTTACTTTGCAACAAGTAATCAACAAAAAAAGCTTATCATCCTCTGTGTTTTTGAGTTTTATTGCAATGGCTTTGGGGTGTTTGGCCAACAATATCTTTTTTAATGAAAATATTGGATTGATTAAAGTTTTGTGCATTTGCGGCTTCGGTATTTTGGGCGTACTTTTTATATATAAAGGTGATGGCAAACGACTTTCGCGCACAGACGTTTCTTTCTTTTTTATTACGGCATTAATAATGGCATCATTTTCGGTATCTGACCATGTAGCAATTCCTCAAGTCGGATGGTATGCTCATATGCTTGTTTCGTCTGTTGTGATGTGTTTGATGTGCTTGTTTTATAAAGATGCACGAACCGGTTTTCGAATCGTATTCAGTGATAAAAAAATTGTTTATGCCGGAATAGCGTATACGTTGTCAGAATTTTTATGTATTTACGCCTCGATTAATATTTTACCGGTGTCAATCGTTGCTGTGTTTTTAAGATTGTCAGTTCCGGTAGTTATGATTATATCGGCAATAAAGTATAAAGAACAGAGCATAAAAAATCAATTAGGCTTTAGTTTGATTGCAATTTTGTTAGCTCTGCCCATAATTTTGATGAAGTAAACTCTTTTAAAAAACCGACAGCGTCGACCTTAAAAAGGGCGACGCTGTTTGGTTTTAAGGAGTTCCTATAACTTAATGCCGGTGACATTGTAAAGGTACTTGTTTGCTCTTTCGGCTATTACCTTCGGATCGGTGCCGGCGAGCTTACTGTAACGGTCAAGAGCGCTGATGCGGTCAATGTAGTTATCAGCAATCGATGTCACCACCCACTGTCCTTCATCATTGCGCTCGATTTCAGCCTCCATAAGCTTAAACCACGCCAAAGAAATCTGTCTTTCTTTAGCTACGAACTCGTTTTCAGTGAACGTCTCTTCAAGAACATTCAATTTAAAAACGTGTTTGTGCGGCTGAATAGCCGCGGTTCTTCGAAACAGAATCGGATCTGTCTCGTATCTGCTGTTCGGTTTTGTTGGTATGGGAATCATATCAACAAAGCCTTCTTGGCAGATTAAGCGCCGTTTGTAGGCCGAGTACTCTTCATCAATCTCAAAATTAACAGCCGATACGGCAGTATAATCCTGAGCCGGAAGCAGGTTCCACTTGTCGCCAAGCAACTCTTGCCACTCATCCTTCGGCAGGATACTTACATGAAGCGAGAAAATGTAATATCCCGACAAATCTTTGGTTAGGAAGATACATCTCTCCGGCAAGCTATCGACCTTTTCAGCCTTTTGCAGGAGGTCGTCCTCGTTGAGCTTGCAGTAGTTTACCGCATCTCGCAACGAAATAGACATGATTACATACTTACCAGCCTTCTTCAAATCTTCGATGAATGCCGGAATATCCTCGTAGGGGATATGTTCAGCAACATCGTTACAAAAGACAATGTCTGCTCGTTGAGACAACGGAGCAGAGAACTCCGGAACACCGATGTCATAACGCTGCACACTAACATTGCCGTAATCGGTTACTTGAGACAACTCAGCTGTCCTCATAGAGAGGCGCGCGCGGTCAAACCAAGGCTCGAGCATATTAAGGATATCCTCGTAGCTCTCTCCTTCTTGAAGCATATACTCAATGTCTCGCCCTTGCTCATTGATTATCCAGCCTACGACATTGGCGGCATCACTACGACCGCAACCGTAATCGGTTATGGTAAGTACGTCATCAAGCTTTAATCCCTGTTTAGAGGATAAAGCAATAACATTTGCCATCATCTCTTTGATGAGATCATTGGCTGATGTTCCGTAAGATGATGATTCACCATGCACCTCCGTGTAGAGTTCTTCGGTACTCAAACTTGCTTTGTAAAAATTGTCTTCTTTCTTGAAGAAAACGTCTTGTTTCTTTTTTTGTTCCATAAATATAGTAAATTAAAAGTTAGTATTTCCTGAGAGAGAATTTACCATATTTTCTTGACAGAATCAACAAAATTTTATTCAAAAATTATGCGATTTAACAAAAAACTACATTTCATCCATAAGTTTTTTGTAATAATCAATAACTGCCCTTACTCGGGGAATATCTTTAGATTTCTTTTTAGCAATAAGGTATATGGTTGGTGTTTCCTCACATTTGAAATTATCTAAGGAGACAAAACCTTCTTCTTTACTGTAACGCAGAGGCATAATAGCGATACCTCCGCCACAACGAACGACCTCGGTCGCGGCATAAGTCGAATTGGTAACATAGCGAGTATGTTTGGCATTTTTTACAATATTTTTCCATTCGGGAATAAATTCTTGGAGCTGAACTCGAGTTATCATCCAATGATTTTCTAACATATCGTCAAAATCTTTGGGATATCCGCGTTCTGACAGATATTTGGGTGAGGCAAAATAGCCGCATTCAATATTTTTGGAATATAAAATTACAACATCATTATTATCAGGAGGAAGAAATGTTAAACCGATGTCTGAATCCATATTATTAAAATTGGTGTTATCCATTACGGTACGATTTATGATATTTATATTAGGGTATTCATCAAAAAAATTACCAATGGTTATAGGCAACAAATTTGTTGAAACGCTTAGCGGCATACTGACGAAAACGTCACCTTTTAAATCTTTGGGTGGAGAGCTATCTTGGTATATATTATTGAAAATATCTTCGATTATATGTGCATGACGTACCAATTCTTTGCCACGAATGGATAATTGTGATCCCTTGGAAGAATTTATCAAAAGTTCATAGCCTACTTCGCTTTCAAGAGCCGATATGTACTTATTAATTGTGTCTATAGATAGTCCGAGTATCTCCGAAACCCTCCTCTTGCCACCGCATTTATCAATTGCGGCTAAAATAAACAGGGCTTGAAAACTCATAAAATTCTTTTTTCTTATCATATATTTCGAACTTTCTTGGGTTTCAAATCGATTTATAAAAATATTGTAACACTATGAATATTGTGCATCTTTTTATAAACGTCAAGAAAAAATGATAAATTTATTTTTTGCAACTTATAGTTTAAAAAGCGGAAAGCCGCTGACCCTCAATTCAGCGGCTTTCTTGTTTTAGTTGTTTGCCATACTTATTGCCGTATACATGCGCATCTCGGTAAATAAGTAGGAGACCTAATCCGTACAAGGGTTGTTAGTAACTCGAGGCGCTGTGATACGCTATTAATTTCCACCACCCTATAGGAAGAAATCAAACATCGCGAAGACAGCATAACTATCTCATTGGCACGACAACCCTTTCCATAAATCACCATGATTATCATCAAGATGATTAGAAAAATACAAAATAAATACATAGCCTTAAATTTTAATGGGTATACTTATATAGTATTCTTCTTGTTTGTCAATAGCCTTTTTATAAAAAAATTACATCAAAAGTGCATCGGCCAATTTTTCAAGTTGAGCGATATCTGATTTTTTTACGGCGGATTTGATTGTGACTTTGTCTTCTATTATGTTAATATTTTTTAATGATGACATTTCGCTCATCATTTTTTGACCAGAAGCCGGAGCCCATGAACCATTTTCAATAAAACCGACTTTGCGATTTTGATAATTTTTGGACTTTAGCTTGTTGATAAATGTTTCCATATAAGGAAACAAACCACCGTCATATGTCGGTGATGCTAAAACCATTCTATCATAACGAAAGGCATCTTCAACACATTCGGCGATATCATCTCGTGCTAAATCGGCAATTGCAACTTTGGCAGCTCCTTTTTGTAATAATATTTCTTTGAGCTTTTCTGCTGCAACTTTAGTGTTGCCGTAAATTGAAGTGTAAGCGATGAATATTCCTTCATCTTCCGGACGATAACTGCTCCATATATCGTATTTATTGATGTAATAGCTCAAATTATCCGTCAACATCGGACCATGTAAAGGATAAATTTTTTGAATATCTAACGTTGCAGCTTTTTTTAGCAACGATTGAACCGGCGCACCATATTTTCCGACAATATTTATGTAATAACGGCGGGCCTCACAATCCCATTCTTCATCAACATCCAATGCACCGAATTTACCGAAAGCATCTGCCGAAAACAATATTTTTTCTTTTTTCTCATAAGAAACCATAACTTCAGGCCAATGTACCATTGGTGCCATAACGAAAGTTAAACTGTGTTCTCCCAACGAAAGTTCACTTCCTTCGGCAACAACAACCTGCCTGTCTGTTAAATTTAGATCTTCAAAAAACTGAGGCATCATTTGGAATGTTTTTGCATTAGCTACAACTTTGGCATTTGTATAGCGATTTAAGAACTTTTCGATACTACCAGCATGATCCGGTTCCATATGTAAAACAACAAGATAATCAGGTTCTTTGCCGGATAAAACGGTTTCAAGATTTTGACACCATTTATCACAGAATCGTAAATCAACAGTATCCATTACGGCAATTTTATCATCTTTGATAACATAAGAATTATATGAAATACCGTTGGGAACAACATATTGCCCCTCAAACAAATCGATTTCTTTGTCGTCTACACCGATATAGTATATTTTATCTGTCAGCTGATTATTTTTCATGTCTTTTTCCGTTAATAGTTATTGATGTTAATAGTAAAGCTAATCTTTGATATAACCTTTTGCAAGTAAAATATATTGAAAACTGATGCTTTTTTTATTTGACAAAAAATTTTGTTGTGGTACTGCTAACGCTCATTTTTTTACAATTAATCTTTTAAGACTATGGCAAAAACGAAAAAAGTTGTACTTATTGTTATTATTTTTCTATTGGCATCAATTTTAATCGGATGCAAAGTTACAAATGCAAATTCAGGACCTTTGGTAAAAAAGCACAAAGTCTTTGAGCCTGATACTATTCCCAGTATTCCACCTCAGGATAAACCAATGCATCCTATCGCTGAATTGCCTCCTTTAAAATGGTGATAGCCATAACCGTGAAATAAAGTCCAACTCTAAAAAAAGAGCTTGGACTTTTTTATAAACCCAGCAATGATGTTGCAAAATCTGACGAATCAAAGAAAACAAGATCGTCTATTTTTTCTCCGACACCAATATAATACACCGGTAAAGGTGTTTCTTTGGCTATTGCAACCAAAATTCCACCCTTGGCTGTTCCATCCAGTTTATTGATAATTAAACCATCAACACTTGCTATTTCCTTAAAAGTTTTAACTTGATCAAGCGCATTTTGTCCGGTTGTAGCATCTATACACAAAAGAGTAGTATGAGGAGCAGAAGGAATAATTTTTTTGATTACCCTTATTATTTTTTTTAATTCTTCCGTTAAATTGGCTTTATTTTGTAAACGACCTGCAGTATCAATAAATACAAGCTCATCACCCTGTTTTATAGCTTCTGATATACCGTCAAAACAAAGTCCTGCAGCATCGCACCCTTGTGAACCGGAATATACCCTGATGTTGTTTCTTTCTCCCCACACTTTCAACTGTTCAACGGCAGCTGCTCGAAAAGTATCGCCGGCAATAAAGCTTATTTTTTTGTTTTTGAATTTGTGAGCTAATTTTCCGATTGTTGTAGTTTTGCCGGCACCATTAACTCCTACCATTAAAACTATATGGGGCGTTGTTTCTGATAGAATGAGTTCTTTTTGACAAGGCTTAAGGATCGCGACTATTTCTTCTGACAATAATTGTTTTATTTCAGTATCCGTAGCATCTTTATTCATTTTTTTTGCTGCGAAGTTTTTTATAATACATGATGTTGCAGCAAAACCCACATCTGATGTAAGAAGCAATTCTTCCAACTCTTCAATGGTGTCTGTATCTATTTTGCGCTTGGTAAAAATATCTGAAATACCGTCACTTAATTTATTTGATGACTTTTTTAGACCTGATTTTATGCGTTCAAACCAACTAGTCATTTATAACTTCTCCTTCTTGACGCAATAAATTCGCTCTGCGACGACGTTCCTCGACCGGAATTTGAGGCATTAGTGCAGCCGGTGTTCCAGGACGCTCGGAATATGGAAACACATGAAGTTTGTTAATGTTTGCCTCTCTGACTAATTTAACGGTATTCATAAACTGTTCTTCTGTTTCAGTTGGAAAACCACAAATAAAATCTGCTCCAAACGTCGCTTCCGGACGAACCGAACGTATTTTTTTACATAAATTTATGACATCATCGCGATTGTGGCGTCGCTTCATTCTTTTTAATATCATATTGTCGCCAGATTGAACCGAAAAATGAAAATGGGGCGCAATATTAGAATACTCCCGAATTAATGATATGAACTCATCATCAATTGCTGCGGGATCAAGTGAACCAAACTGTAGTGACGGCAATTGAGGAAAATTAATCAAAATATTTTTTACTAAACCACTAAATGAGGGCTGATACGAACAAGCATCAACTCCGGTAAGACATATTTCTTCAAATCCTTGTGATAATAACTCTTTTATCTGTGCTAAGATTTCATTTTCGGGAACAGATCTATTGTTTCCTCTTGCATAGGGAACTATGCAATATGTGCATCTGTGATTACAGCCCTGTTGTATTTGAACAAAAGCGCGTTGACGCCCTTCAAATCCGGTAATCAAAAAATTATCATGACCATCATAGTCAAAAATATCTCCCACAATTGTTTTTTCGGATAGTGGTTGAGATAATATTTTTACTATATCGGATTTTTCTTTATTACCTAAGACTAAATCAACTTCCGGCATTGAGGCAAATCGTTCGGATGATACTTGAGCGGCGCAACCTGTTACAACAATCTTAGCGTTTGGATTTTCTTTGGCCAGTTTACGAATTGTTTGGCGACATTGTCTTTCGGCTTCAGCCGTTACCGCACAGGTATTTATTATGACTACATCATCCAAATGAGCCAATTTTTCTTTTATTACTTCGGATTCATAGGCGTTTATACGACACCCCAATGTTATTACTTTTGCCATTATTTAAAATCTTTATAATTAGTTCTTCTGCGACAATATAAGGGTAAACACCTCTTTAAGCAAGATAAAATTATAAATTTATTAAGTTTTAAGATTTAGTATTTCAAGTAATGATATATGAAATAAGGAGACTAAAAGATGAATCATAAAACTTTGTTATCAACATTGGCTTTGGCAACGTTGGTTGCCGGAACCGCAAAAGCCAATGAGGATATTACATCACCATTCTATTTACCAAGCGATTTAGAAACATTGTCTGAAACTTCCGTAAAATATGAACGAACCAATATTGATGATGGCGGTGCCAAAGAAGACTTTATTTTGAGAGAAACAGCTCTGGTCGGATTTGGTATTGAAAATGCCGTTATGGTTAGTGTCGGGAATCGCTTTAATTTTAAGTATTTGACAAATGAAGATTATAATAACGATCTTAATTTAGACTATGGGTTAGGACTTAAGAAAAATTGGCGTTCAGAAAACGGATGGGTTATGCAAACCGGCGCATCCTATTATACTTATAACCCTCGCAGTTGGTATGGACGTAGCGGTGAGGCAAAGAAAGAGATTCGCAAAGAATACGGAAATACACGTTGGTATAAAGAACTTAACGGCGAGGTTAAGTTGGGTAAGGAACTTGAGGACGGCCTAATGCCTTATGGTTCACTTGCTTTATCCGGAAATATTGATGATGCAGACCGAAATCTTTATTATACAGCTTTTGCCGGTGTTCATAAGTTAGAAAATGATTTTTCGTATGATGCAGGGTTGCGTTATGAATTTGAAACGACGGATAATAAGGACGAAACATTGTCTGTACAGGGATCTGCTGACTATTTTGTTAACGATACGGTTTCTATCGGAGGAATTGTTGATTACCGTTTAACGGGATCAGAGAATCCGGATTTGGATTATGCATACAGCGCAGAGGCCAGATTAAAAATTTTATTTTAATTTGATTAAATCCCCGCGTTTGCGGGGATTTTTCTTATATCATCAACAACGCTTCGTTTGAAAGATGTTTAATTTTTTCCGCACTAGTTTTTAAAGCTGATGTTTCTTCTGTACTAAGCTCGGGATATAGAACATTGTGAATACCTCGTTTGCCGATTATGGTGGGCATTGATATACAAACATCCTTAATACCTGAAATATCCGAATGATGAGATGAAACGGTTAAGATTGCATATTCATTGGTAGTTATTGCTTGACATATACGACATAATCCTCCGGCAATACCATAAAAAGTAGCGCCTTTTCCTTCAATAATTTTGTATGCTGCATTGCGAACATCATCGTCTATCCGAGACTTCACATCTTCTGTTAAAGGTCGGCCCAAACTGTTAGCCAATTTATTTAACGGAATTGTACCGCCATCGCCACCTGACCAACACAAAACCTCACTATCTCCATGTTCCCCCAATACGTTTGCATGCAATGACTTTGGTGAAACGCCTAAATGATATCCTAAATCTGTACGAAAACGTGCCGTATCCAAAATTGTTCCACTACCGATTACTCGTTCTTTTGGGAAACCGGATAATTTTAGAGCCACTTCGGTCATAACATCAACAGGATTGGTTGCCACTAACAGGGTTGATGTCGGTGCATTTGCTACAATATTCGGAATAATTTTTGCAAATATTTTAACATTGCGTTCTAATAAATCTGTTCGTGTTTCTCCCGGTTTTTGATTAGCTCCTGCAGTTATCACAACAACTTCACATCCGCACAAATCATCATAATCCCCCGATTTTACTTTATTAGCATAGGCAAATGGGGCAGCATGAGCGATATCCGTTGCCTCAGCCCATGCCCGTTCTTTGTTGATATCTACCAAAGTTATTTTTCTAGCAATTCCTCGCATCATTAGAGCAAAGGCGGTTGCCGCTCCTACAGAACCTGCTCCGACAATTCCTACTTTCATAATATTTCTCCTATAATAAAACAATTTTTCAATTAATCATTGTGAAGCAAAAAAACAACCCCTTATCAACTGACAAGGGGTTGTTTTGAATGAAATAAATATCTTATTCGACTACTGTTTCACCTTCGTCAGCTGTTGTTTCCGGATTTTCTTCAACAACTTCTTCAACAACTTCTGCTGCAACCTCTGCAGCAGGTTCTTGTTCTACAACAACAACCTCTGCTTCTGTGGCAGCCGGAGCTTCTGCAGCGACTGTTTCTTCTGCAACAACAGGTTCCTCAACGGTGGCTGTTGTTGTTTCGTTGTTTTTCAACAACATTGACAAGCCTAATAAAATTAATAAAACAACGACAACATAAACAACTTTTTTCATCATCTTTCCCCTTAAATTTAAAATTACAATTGGTTTTGCTTTAAATTTATGTTTCATATAGCTGTTTGTCAATATTAATTACTTCTTATTAAATGTTATTTGACTATTTTTTATTTATTTTTACTTTTTTTGCACGATATTAGAGATACTTAGCAAGAAAAAGCTCTACTTATTGTGTGTTTTTTTCAAATAATGCTTGATAATTTGCGCAAAATAGTGCTAACTAACAACGAACGACCTTGTAAAAGGTTTTGTTAATTGTTTTAATTTTTTTGAGGTTTACATTATGACTGATACAGCAAATCGCGTTAAGAAAATCGTTGCAGAGCATCTTGGCGTTGAAGAATCTAAAGTTACTGAAACTGCAAGCTTTATTGACGATTTGGGCGCAGATAGTTTGGATACAGTAGAATTGGTTATGGCTTTTGAAGAAGAATTCGGTTGCGAAATTCCTGATGAAGCTGCAGAAAAAATTCTTACTGTTAAAGATGCAATTGACTATCTTTCAAAGAATGCTTAAGTCTGAATGGCTTTAGGAAAGTTAATGAAACTCGCTTGATTTTTCAGCGAGTTTCATTTGTTTTAAGATGCTAAACAAACGCGAATCGATTATTATTTGTCATCTAATTAGGTGTGGAGACAGCTAGTTTATTATGGGAAAATTTAATTTTAAAAATATTTTTGTTTTGGGATTAGTCTTTTTAGGGATTGCGGCTTGGCAAATTAAAACTATGGTTTATGCTCCAAGTGCTCTGACAAAAACAACTTATGTTACTGTTAATAAAGGAAGCGGTAGTTCCGAAGTCGGTATATCTTTGAAAAAAGCGGGGGTTATTAATAACGTCTGGTTATTTAAACTTTTAGCACGCTCTTTGAGAATCGATAAAACATTAAAAGCCGGCGAATATAGTTTTGAACCGCAAATTTCGTTATACGATACAATCCAAAAGCTAGCCAATGGAGAGGTCGTTTATAGAAAGATAACCATACCGGAAGGGTTAACATCTGCTCAAATATTCCAATTAATTAATGACGAGCCGTTATTGTCAGGCGAAATTACCATTGAAGTGAAAGAAGGCGAATTGTTACCGGAAACATATTCTTTTGTAAATGGCGACACCAAAGACAGTATAATTTTACAAGCAAAGAAAGCTATGCAAGAAACTATCGCATATGCATGGCAAAATCGAAGTGATGATATCCCTTTAAAAAATGCAAATGACTTGCTTGTATTAGCCTCAATTATAGAAAAAGAAACAGCTGTAGACAGTGAACGCAAGCTGGTGGCCTCCGTATTCATAAACAGATTAAAAAAGGGTATGAAATTACAAACAGATCCCACGGTGATTTATGCCATTACTCAAGGCAAAACCGAATTAACCAGAGCTTTGACAAGAAAAGATTTGAAGATTGACAGTCCTTATAACACCTATAAATATTATGGGCTTCCTCCATCACCAATATGTAATCCGGGAAAAGCTTCTTTAGAGGCGGCGGCAAATCCAGATGTCAGCAGCTATCTTTACTTTGTAGCCAACGGAACCGGCGGACATAATTTTGCCAAATCGCTAAAAGAGCATAACACCAATGTCAGTAATTGGAAAAAAATAAAAAAATAAACATTGATTTTTGCATTTTTAAAGTTATGCTGTATGTAACATTTTTAATTAGTTACAAATCATCTAAAAAATTAGCGTATGAATAAGTTTTTCAACCATTTGTTAGCTCGCATTCTTAAACAGGTGGAGCTTTTTGGCATTGCTCAGTTTAGTCTGTTTGTGCCGAAAAAAGAAAAGGGAAAGAAAATTTCTCCTCCTAATATCAAAACTCCTTTACCTCGAGGGGTAAAACCAAAAATCAATCGACACGAACAACACAAATAAGACAATTTTTTATCAAATCGCATGACGCACTATGAAAAAGCCTAGTAGAGAGGACATATTAAATGTTCTGGCGAATGCATTAAGTGTATCTGACTTGAAAGAAGATGACTTTTTGTTTGAGTGGATCAACAATAGTTATGCTGAAGACCTCGTACCTATCACTATCAATGTTGAATTCGGAATTTACTTAGATAATGATTTTATGATGTCTTGCACAACTTTTGGAGATTTAATTGATGAAATTTTGGAAGCTTGATGATGTAGGTCTTGTACTGTTTTGGTACGAGACCTATATTATTTTATGCCTGCCCTATTGTTTCCATCATAAACGGATAAAGAGCATCCTGAGGTTCCATTCCCTTTGTTAAAACAGCCTTAAAAACGGGATAAATACGTTCACACTCATTAACGGCAATATCAATCATTTGTGAAATTTTATGTTCAAAATATTCTTCTTCATAATTTAAGAATACCGAATGTTTAAATACGGGCATATTTTGCTCTGTCCAATAAGAAAAATGCCCCACCCATAAATTCTCATTTACTAACGCTAAAAGCTCAAAAACTTTAGAACGATCTGCTATCGTGTTGTTTATATCCATAAGACACGACATATGAAGGCATTTCATAGATGTTTCCCACGCAAAGAATAACAACATATTAGCCCACTTGCCTTGAACTTCAACAACAACTTCATTAATATTACGACGTTCTATTTCATATGATTTGGCTGTAAAAATACTTTCAACCATATCTATGGGATTACTGTTAAGGGCTAAATTCTGAGCCGATTGCATTCTTGATACTCCATAAAAAACTTTTCTGTAACACTTGATAAGTAGCTTGCATTGAACAAATAACAAATGCAACGCCCGAGTCGTTTTTTTCCACCACAATTGCTCTTGTGGATAAAAAAAAGATAAGACAATCATTATTTTTCAATATGTTACACAGCAATATTTTTTTTTGTGTTTTTAGATGTGGATATATTTGTGGAAATTAATTATTGTTTAATCAGTTAGTTTAAACAGCAAGGAAAATGATTATGTCAGGTCTACCTTATCCGGAAATTTCACCTATTGCATTGAGTCTTGGACCATTGGATATTCGTTGGTATTCTCTGGCATATTTATTTGGTATTTTGATAGCTTGGTTTTTGATTTTGCAAAACAATAAAAAATATAATTTGGGATATAATAAGCAACATATCGAAGATTTGGTATTTTATATTACATTAGGGATAATTGTCGGTGGCAGATTAGGTTATGCCTTATTTTATGGTGGTTCTGAAATGTGGCTAAAACCTTGGAGACTTTTGGAACTTTGGAAAGGTGGAATGTCTTTTCATGGCGGGATCGTCGGTGTAATTATTGCTTCTTACGTTTTTGCAAAAAAGTTTAATTTCAAATTTATGGCAATTACCGACTTAATATCTCTTTATGCTCCGATAGGAATGTTTTTGGGGAGAATCGCAAATTTTATAAACGATGAACTTTGGGGGCGTGTAACAACCGTTCCTTGGGCTGTACGGTTTCCAAGCGGAGGATACGTTCCCAGACATCCATCACAACTGTATGAAGCATTTTTTGAAGGGATTGTTATTTTTATTCTGCTGAACTTTTTATGGAAAAATAAAAAAATTCGCAACACACATGGAATTGTTTCTGCTTTATTTATAATACTTTACGGTTTTTTCAGAATTTTAATGGAGCAATTTCGCCAACCTGATGCGCATATGGGTTTTTTCTTTAATCACTTAACTATGGGGCAAATGCTGTCAGCACCTCTTATATTGGGCGGTTTTGTAATATTAATTAGAAATTTACGAAACAAAAATTAACCTTGCGATGTTACGTTGTGACTAAATTTAAGGGTTTTTCTCATCGCCTTGTCGGCTCGCATCAGTACCTCTACCGCTCCGGAATCGCTACGTTTTTTTTCAGATACACTACAAGAAACCGTAAGCTTTATAGGTTTTTGCTTGTCGGACCATGCAAAACTTGCTCCTGCTATGGTGCGACGTATATCTTCAAGATGATTAAAGGCTTCTTTTTTATCCAATGTTTTATAGAGAACTATAAATTGATCCGGAGCATAGCGGAAAACAGTTTCTTCAGTTATGATTTCTTGTAATACACCGGCTATAAGAGACGTAATAATTTGTTGTTTTTTTACACCAAATGTTAAAGCTAGTTTATCGTAATTATCGATGCTAATAATACCCAAACTATATTTTAGAGGAAAATTTTTTGATTGCACAAGGTACGAATTGCGACTAAAAAAACCACTCAACTCATCATAAAAATGACGGTATATCAATGAATAAATAAGATAAACGCTTAATATTAATTGTGATATAAAGAAAAACATACTAAGTCCTGATGCATCTGATGAATAATAAAAACCTAAAGATAAGCTCATTGAAGAATACAACACACTATAATCCCATAAACTTCCGGTTCTTACGGCGTTAATGCAGGAATAAATTAACAGAGATGCAAAGCCTAAAACAGCAACAACATTCATTCCATAAAAGGAATAAACAATATTTATGTTATATTTTCCTAAAAGTTCACATATCCAATATTCAAGCAAAACAACCATTATCATAATAAGCGTTTGAGATGACATAAATTTACGTCCCGGATATATATAAAAAAATAAAATATTGAAAGGAAACAATGCGCAAAGATATCCAAACCAAATGCTTTGGTTAAACTCTGAATCGAATCTGCTTTTGAGATAATTTATAATTATATATGCTAAACAAGTCACAATTAATATGAAAAGCTGACGACAGATATTAAAGTTAAGTAAAATAATAAAACTCAACAAACAACAAAAATAAAAACACCAATGAAATATTTCTCCGGTATCAAAACTAAAACCTCCATACAGAAGGTAGCAAAATGTTGCTACCGTCGTTATAAATGCGGGAGCTAACATATTACCGATTAATGGTATATATTTTTCGAGAATCAACTGCAAACGCAATATTTTGTACCTATTAATATGTTATATTGATGAATAACATTCTGGCAAAAAAAGGTTAAATTTTATTTACACATTTCAAAATAGAACTATCACCATAAGAATAAAAACGATATTTTTTTTCAATAGCGTGAGCGTATGCTTGTTGCATTCTATCTAAGCCGGCAACCGCAGAAACAAGCATAAATAATGTAGACTTAGGTAAGTGAAAATTGGTTATCAGCATATCTATTGCCTTAAATTTGTAACCGGGAGTAATAAAAATATCTGTTTCGCCCGCAAACGGATGAACAACACCACTTGTATCTGTTGATGTCTCAAGTAATCGTAACGAAGTTGTTCCCACCGCAATTACTCTCCCTCCTTTTTGTTTAGCTTCATTTATAACATCTGCAACTTCAGGTGTTATTATCCCATATTCAGCGTGCATTTTATGGTCTTCTGTATTATCTGTTTTGATTGGCAAAAATGTCCCTGCCCCAACATGTAAAGTTACAAAAACCATTTTTACGCCTTTATCTTTTATTTTTTGAAGCACTTCCGGTGTAAAGTGAAGCCCCGCAGTAGGAGCCGCAACAGCTCCTTCATTATGCGCATAGATTGTTTGATAATTTTCATTATCATCAAATTTGTGCCACATAGAATCTTTTGGATTGGGGCGCTCTCTTTTGATATAAGGAGGAAGAGGCATATAACCAAATTGTTGCAAAAAAGGAGATAACTTATCGGCTGAACAATTAAACTTTAATAACACACCATCCTCTGCATCTTTTGCTTCAACTGTTGCAGAAAAAGAAGATTGTTCAGAGGTAATAGTGTCATTATAAAAGTATATTACATCTTTGGATTTCAGACGTTTTGAATTCTTGATAAAAGCCCACCATGATAGTCCGTCAACCGGATGATAAAGAGTTACCTCAACTTTTGCATCATCACGTTGTCCGTATAGACGAGCAGGAATAACCTTTGTATCATTACAAACCAAAATATCTCCATCGTTTAAAATATCCGGTAAATCAGAAAAATGGCGATCAAATATTTTATCTTCTTCAGACAAATCCAACAATCGTGATGAATGTCTGGGAACAACAGGTTGTGCGGCTATAAGTTCACGTGGAAGATTATAATCAAACAGTTCAACTTTCATTATCTTATCTCTTCTAAATACAAAATTATGTTCATCTTATATTACAAGCTCTGTTTTTTATCAACTGTTTTATAAACACAGTTTTATACTATGAATTAACTCTGGCTATTGTTAAATTATCAATTGATTTCGGCCTGGCTTTTTTTATTGTGAGAGCGCATTCTTTTAGTGTTGAACCTGTTGTCATAACATCATCAACCAACAAAACTCTTTTTCCCTTAATATTTTCGATCTTTTTAACGGTGAACGATCCTTTTACGTTTTTTAGCCTTTCAACTCCGTTACATTCAACTTGCGGACGTGTCATTTTTGTTTTGATAACACTTGTATAATCAACCTTTATACCGGTAAGTTTTCCCAGTTCTTTTGCCAAAAGAGCAGATTGATTGTAACGCCTTTTTATAAGACGCGTGTGGTGTAAAGGTATTGGAATTATTACATCAATGCCTGATGCAAATAAATCCTTACCGGCTACATATATAATCTTTGCCAACAATGGCGCTAAATCTGTTCTGTCATTAAATTTAAAATCAATGATTAACTTTTTTGAAAATTCATCATAAAAATAAGCAGACCGTGAATAACGGAACAAATGACGAGGTTTTCTTAAACATTCCGCACACAAAATTTTTTTGTTTTCGCTCGTAATTATTTCACCTAACGGTTGACCGCAATGCGCACAAACAGCTCCGTTAAGAAAATCTATCTGTGAAATACAATCATCACATAAGCCTTTATCTGTATTCAGAACTTTACCACAAATTGAACAACGTGGCGGTAAAATAAAATTGATTATATCTTGCCAAAAACTCATTTGAGTTTAGCCAATTCTTTATGTATATCATTAATATGATTAACTACTGTCATACCAGCCGAAAACAATGCATCTTTCTTGTCTTGAACAGAGATATATCCATCTGTAATAATATCACCGGCATATCCCATTTTGTGTCCGAATGGAATTGCATTACCGGCAACAAAGGCTATAACAGGTTTCTTTTCAGACAAATTTTTATACCATTCGGCTGCATTTTCTTCAAATGCTCCGCCTAATTGGCCAATCATAACTATAGCTTTGGTTTTTTTATCTGCATGAAAATCTTTCAGTGTGTCGATAAAATCCATACCGATTAAAACATCATCACCCAAACCTATAACAGTTGACTGTCCCATTTCAGCTCTTTTAGTTTCAAGCACAGCCTCATATGTTAATGTTGATGAACGAGATATTATCCCAATACTTCCTTTATTATGAATGTTTTCCGGAAAAATACCTAATCTTGCCTCTCCGGGAGTTATGATTCCGGGAGTATTGGGACCAATGAGTCTGGTTTTGCTTCCCTTTAGAATCGACTTTATTTCCAGCATATCTTTCAAAGGCACCCCATCGGCAATACTAACAACTAAATCAAGTTCTGCTTCAACGGCTTCTTTGATTGCGGATTTAACCGCCTTAGCCGGCACGTACATCACGCTAGCTGTTGCTCCTGTTTCCTTAACAGCTTCTTTAACTGTATCAAAAACAGGGAGATTCAAGTGAAGACTACTGCCTTTTCCTGGCGTTACACCTCCAACTACTTTAGTTCCATAATCTAATGATTTTTGAATATGAAAAGATGCCTGATTTCCGGTAATTCCCTGACAGATAACTTTGGTATTTTTATTTACAAGGATAGACATTAGGCCACTTCCTCCATTGCTTGAACTAATTTATCAATAGATTCCTCCATAGTATCAGCCCAAATAATGGGTAATCTTGAATTTTGCAATATCTCTTTTGCCAAGTCTTTATTTGTCCCTTCAAAACGTACAACCATCGGCACATTCAATCCCACTTCCGATGCTGCAGAAACAATACCGTCTGCAATCAAGTTACAGCGAAGAAATCCTCCTAAAATATTCAACAATATTCCTTCAACTCGCGGATTTGTCATAATGATTTTGATTCCTGATGCGATTTTATCTTTATCGACACCACCTTTTACATTTATAAAACAGGCTGTACCAATATTCTTATCTCGAAGTAAATCCATTGCTGCTAAAGCTAAACCGTCTCCATTTACGATACAGCCAACCGAACCATCAAATTCACTGTATGTAAATTTATAGCGAGAAGCTTGCAGTTCTCTATCTGAAACTTCACAATCATCTTTAAGAGGGACAATTTCCGTATGACGAAACAAAGCATTGTCATCAAATGATATTTTTGCATCCAAAGCTATAAGCTCACCACTTTTCATAACTCCTACAGGATTTATTTCTATCATAGAGGCATCGTTTTCCAAGAAAGCCTTGTGCAACCCATTAATTAAATTCTCCAAATATTTGGCGGATCTGGGAGGTAATTTTAAAAACTTCATAACCTCATGCACCTGTTCGGGCTTGGTGTCTCCGTTGATATCTAATTTGACTTTTAATATTTTTTCCGGCTTATTTAACGCTATTTTTAAGATATCACTATCTTTGACAGTTGCGACCAATAATGTTAACTCTGCGGCTACTCGATTGATTGCTATGGCTATGTAAAAACAACTTTCAACATTACTGTATGTTTCAACATATATACGGCTAACTTTTTTACCTTGCGGACCTGTTTGCATTGTTACCAATGTTGAACCAAGCATTTGTTCTGCATTTTCATATATTCGGCGTTTTGAATTAATGATACGAATACCGCCCTCTGAACCAGCATCTTTTTCTAAAAAATATCCTTTGTTACGCGAACCTGATTGAACTTGAGCTTTTAATACCCAAGGCCCTTTACTCGATACTTTTTCAGCGGCTTCTTTGGCTTCGGTCGGAGTATAGGCGATCATTCCCTTGGGAATCTTTATACCGTAGCGACTTAAAATCTTTTTTGCTTGGTATTCGTGTATATTCATCAGGTTACCCTTTATTTTAAAACAATCGCATAATGCTTGATTTTTTCAACCATCGCTTCAAGACCATTGCGACGCGATGGTGACAGATGCTCTTTTAACCCTAGTGACATAAAAATATCAGCTATATCAACATTGTCAATTTCAGAGGAGGTTTTATTGTTATATATCGTTAAAACAACAGCTATCAACCCTTTCACTATCACTGCGTCGCTGTCTCCTCGAAAACTGATACTTCCGTCTGATTTTTTTTCAGGGACAAGCCAAACTTGAGATTGACAGCCTTTTACTTTCCATTCTTCGCTGTGAAATTCAGGAGATAAGGCCGGAAGCTTTTCGCCAAGTTCTATCAAATAGCGATACTTGTCTTCCCAATTATCTAAAAACTCAAAATTTTCTACTAAATCATCAATGGTCATTTTTATCTCTATAATTTTTATATACGGATGTAATACATCTATCATCTAAAAAAAATCAGCGCAATAAAAAATACTATATACATAACATTTAAACTTATAAATTTAATTTGCTTTAGCCAAATACTTGACAAAAATATGACTGTATTGTACATGTTTATATTATTTTTTTAATTTGGGATTAAACAAGATGCTACAAGTAAAAAAGTTTTCAGGAAGCGTTAAAGAAATTTTACCGTTAGCTGATATTTATATGCGTTCTTATAACGAGCTTTCAAAACAATACAAAACAGATGCAGAGATGAGACTCTATACTAAAGGATCTTTTATTAAGAAGCTCAAAACTTGGGCTGAAAAACAAAAACAGGGTAATGAACCTTTTATATTTGTTTTGTATGACAATGAAAATGTTTGCGGGGTAATGAGATTAAACAGAATTCCCGAAGATTATAAAAATATAAACAATCTTGAAGCTATTGAAGATGAACATGGTCTTTTAGATGGATGGACTATGTCCAGAAAAAGAAAAATCCAATACTTAAAAGATCCTAAATATACTGAAAATACTCTAATATTAAATCAAATTTATTTAGCACCAGAAGCGCAAAAAAAAGGCTGGGGCTCGTTTTTTATGAAAAGTGTTATTCCAACCTTGCAAGAACAAGGTTTTGAACAATTTATTGTAGAATATAATGACAATAATACCAATGGCAAAAAATTTCATGAAGATGTTCTTTGCGCTGAGCAAATTGCTAAAACTACCGATTTTGATCATATTGTAAAAAATGAAAAAGGGCATACCGAATTTTGTATAAGTCCCGTTACTATCGGAATCAGTAAATTTTCAAAAGTATTAAAAAGAATTGAAGCTAAAGAAAAGCTTTTTAATAGTCAAAGGCTTCATACTCAATGATTGTTCTTGACGAAATTGTTTATGATAGCTTTGGAAACAACATCAATCTGTGGAAATTAGAAACAGATAACAGTAATCCCAATATATTTCTTGTGGGAAGATTTCATGGTGATGAACCGGAAGGAGAATATATTTTAGAAAAACTAATAAACAAATTAAAAAACAATAATATGGACTCGCCTTATAATATTTACATTGTTCCATGTTTAAACCCTAGTGGAAAAAAGTTATTTACCCGCAGCAACGCAAATTCCGTAGATCTGAACAGGAACTATCCTACAAAAAATTTTTTATCCAACAGCGTTAACCCGCATACCGGAACATTATCTTCAGGAACACCTGCTTCAGAGTTTGAAACTCAAATTATGATTAATTGGATAGAAAAATACAAACCGGTTCGTATACTTTCAATACATTCAGACCTTCATTTGGTCGATTATGACGGACCGGCAAAGCAAATTGCTGAACAAATATCTTTAGATTGCGGATATAAATTAGTGGATAACATAGGCTACCCGACAAATGGATCTTTCGGAACTTGGGCTGGAATAGAAAAGCAGATTCCGGTAATAACTCTGGAAACTTGGAAGGCTCTTACAAGCGAAGATTTTTTTAAAATATATATGGAAGTTGAACGAGCTATATTTAATTTTTGCAAATTGAAAAATTCACTATAACAACTCAAACATCTCTTTGGCTTCGTCACTTAAATTTTCCAGACTCCAAGCCGGTTCCCAAACTATTTTTACTTCAACTTCACCAACACCTTCTATTAAAGCCACTGCATCAGCAGCTTGTTGTGGTAGCACTCCTGCTACCGGACACATCGGTGATGTTACAGTCATTTCTATATAAACATTACCGTTATCCTGTTGCTCAATTTTATAAACCAGCCCCATATCCCAAATATTTATCATTATTTCCGGATCAGAAACAGTTTTTAGGGCATCTATTATAGAATCGCGTGTTGCAATTGTTTTGCCAGGTGCCAAAGGAATACCCGCTTTGGCAACATAATCCTTCTTATAATCGTCTATATTGACATCTTCTACAATTTCCATAACATCCTCTATTGAATTAATACGAGTAATATGATTGAAATCAACAATATTATAACTGCCCATATATCACAACCTGAAAATTTTTCAACCTTTTGGTAGCGATAGTAAAATTTGTTCCAAATAACAATCCATACCGGATATAATGAAATTAATGCTGTTACATAAGCCGGATTTTGAGCATAATACATAGCTGTATTTTTGGTAATATTGGCAATAATAAAACCTAGCATAACCAGCAATCCGCCTATCATATATTTAGGAACAAAAATTAATCGCCAATCACGTTTTCTGATAAATTTTACAGCATTTGGAAGACCCGAGAAAAGAGCTGTTATCCAGCAATACCAAAATATTGAATTACCAAGCCCTTGACTAGCACCGACGGTTGTTATTTGCTTGTTGTTTATATCTATTGCGATTGACCCAACAAGAGCCGGTAATAATAAGATAAAGGCATCTTTACTAAGAGATGTTCGCCTTATCATCAACAAAGCCGTCACAATCCCAATTACGCAACCTACAGTAAGTAAAAATTGGAACGGATTATTGAGTGTATCCCAAAATTGATCAGGTTTAACAAGCCACCAAAAAACAAGGATAAGAGCGATTGCAAAAGGCTTTATTGATGCCGTTATTTCGCCACCAAATATTCTTGAACATAAAAAGGTTTTCTTGTCTACATAAGAGATAATAAGTCCTTGTATTACGCCTAACACCCAAAATAGTGGCGAACGAGGGACTTCAAACCAGTAGGAAAATATTGTAAGAAACAAACACATAAAAATCCCGCGATAAATCATCATAAGTGATGACGGCATTTTACAAATTTGGTTTGCGTATATTGTTGAACTACTAATAATGCCGGATAATAAAGCCCAAAACCACCAAAGTTCACCTATCATTTGTCAAAGTCCGTTTAAAAAAATGTTTTTGCCTTGTTTATTGCATTACACAAATTATCAATATCTTGCTTGGTATTGTAAAGCCCCAAAGATGCTCTTACAACACTTTCATGCCCCATGCGGCGAACTAAAGGTGCTGCGCAATGGTGTCCCACTCGAACAGCTACTCCTTCCTTATCTAATATAAATGCCAAATCTTGCGGATGGATACCCTCAATTATAAAAGAGAATACTCCTCCTTTACCTTTTGCAGTTCCTACTTGTATTAATCCGTTAACTTCAGATAATTGTTGTAGAGCATATGCTGTTAATTCTTCTTCATATGACGAAATATTGTCCATTCCTATTTTCATCATATACTCTAATGCCTCGCCTAAACCGATAGCTTGTACTATAGCAGGAGTTCCGGCTTCAAAACGAGCCGGTGGTGTATCAAATGTTGTTGAATGGTAAGTTACAACATTAACCATATCTCCACCATATTGATAAGGGGGCATTGCATCAAGTAAATCATACTTACCATATAATACACCTATTCCCGTAGGACCATATGTTTTGTGACCGGAAAACGCCAGAAAATCACAATCTATATCCTGAACATCAATTTTTCGATGAACTGCTAATTGACAAGCATCGACCAAAACTTTAGCTCCTACGCGATGAGCTGATGCTACAATATCTTTTATAGGAAATACCGTACCCAAAACATTTGACATCCCGCTTATTGCAACTAATTTTGTGTTGCCGTTTAACAGACTGCAAAATTCATCCCAATTAAATGATCCGTCGTTATTAATCTTGCATATTTTCAGTTCAAAACCAATCTCGTCACGCAACACTTGCCAAGGCACCAGATTTGCATGGTGTTCGGCTTCACTGATAATTACCTCGTCCATTTTTGTAAGAAACTTACGTCCCCAAGTAGATGCTACCAAATTAATTGATTCTGTAGCATTGCGGGTAAAAATTATTTCTGATGATGATTTAGCATTTAAAAACTTTTGAACAGACTTACGAGCATTTTCATATGATTGCGTTATTTCTTCCGATAGTAAATATGAACCTCGATGAACATTTGCATATTCACTTGAATAAACTTTACTTATACGATCAATAACACACTTAGGCTTTTGCGCCGATGCAGCCGAATCTAAGAATGTATTCGGCTTTCCGTTAATTGTAACTCCTAAAACAGGAAAATCTTTTCTGATTTCTTCTATATTGTACATAATTTCTATACCCTAAAATTTAATCAGATAAATTGTTGTCTAATAATGATTTAATCCAGTTACAAATATTTTCATCATCAACTTTAGCAATAACATCATTCAGATAGGCTTCAATCAACAATTGTTTAGCATCATCTTCTTTTATACCGCGAGAACGCATGTAAAAAAGCTGTTCGGCATCGAGCTGACCACATGCGGAACCGTGGGAACATTTCACATCATCGGCAAAAATTTCAAGCTCCGGTTTTACGTCTATCTCAGCATCATTCGTCAATAACATTGCTTTGTGCAACTGATATCCTTCTGTTTTGACAGCATCAGGAGCTATATGAATTTTACCCTGAAAAACACCTTTGGCTTGACCTCCAACTACCCCTTTAACCAATTGAGATGAATATGTATGAGGCTTTAAGTGTTCTATATCAGTTGTTGTATCAAGTGTTGCCCACCCGTTCATAATGTATGCTGCATCAACTTCGGTTGATGCATTTTCTGCTGTCAGAAAAACTTTTGTTTCATTACGTGATAAATCTGCTCCTTTTTGCAAACAAAAACTTTTGTAATGACCTCCGGCATCCACACTTACACTTGTCAAAGATAAGTGTCCTGCTTTGTAAGCCTCGTCTTGTATTTTATAATGTTTTAATTTTGCGTTTTCGCTAACAAACATTTCATTTACTACATTTGTCAAATATGATGATTTTATATCTCCGTCATAGTAATAATATTCAACAATATTAACTGATGATTTTTTTGCAACTTCAACAACATTACGGAGATTGTAAAGCTCTGAATTATCTGAAGCAGAAACATGATAAACAAGAACAATCGGCTTTATTATATCAACATTTGTGTCTATTCTGATATAAACACCTTCATTAAGATAAGCCGAATTTAAGGCTGCAAAAGGATGTTTTGATATATCTGTAATTGAACCGACTTTGTCTCTTGTTTTTGTTTGAAACATAACAGCTTCAATAAGAGGAATAACCTCAACACCTTGAGGAAGATCCGAATTGCAAGGATCAAATACACCATTTTCAAAACAAATTTTGTAACAATCAAACGGCAACTCTGTTTTTTTGGCTCTTACATTTTGCCCTTGTGAAACAGGTGTAAAATCATGTTCTAAAAAACGATTAGGTTTAGTAAACTTCCATTCTTCTGTTTTTGCGGTCGGGATTCCTTGTGATAAAAAAGCACTTTGCCCTTGATTTCTAAAATCTTTGAGCCATGGTATCTCATCGCCTATAAGTTTTATTTCTTTGAGAGAAAGACTCATTCTCTTTCCTTTACAAATTCAGAATAACCTTTTTCTTCAAGTTCTAATGCCAAATTTTTATTTCCTGTTTTGACAATTTTACCATCAGCATAAATATGAACAAAGTCGGGGACAATATAATTTAACAGACGTTGGTAGTGGGTTATTACCAAAAGACCGTTTTCATTGGTATGCAACGCATTAACACCTTCTGCAACTTCTCGCAAAGCATCAATATCCAAACCGGAATCAGCTTCATCAAGAATCGCCAACATCGGTTTTAATATTGTCATTTGCAAAGTTTCTAAACGCTTCTTTTCGCCACCGGAAAATCCGACATTAACCGCTCTTTTAATCATATCACTGCTGATACCTAACTTTTTTCCTTCGGATTTTACTATCTTAATAAATTCCATAGTATCTAATTCCGGTTCTCCACGATATGCTCTAATTGCATTGACGGAATGTTTTAAAAATGATGTAACCGGAACGCCGGGAATCTCTACAGGATGTTGCATTGACAGGAACAGACCTTCGCATGCACGTTCTTCAGGAGAAAGAGATAACAAATCTTTTCCTTTAAATTTTACTCTGCCGGAAATAACCTCGTATCCCGGTTTGCCACACAGCACGTTGGAAAGGGTTGACTTACCTGCGCCGTTTGGTCCCATGATAGCATGTACTTCACCGGGATTGATTGTAAGGTTGAATCCTTTGATGATCTCTTTACCTTCAACTCCGGCGTATAAATCTTCTATTTCCAACAATGGTGTTGTCATTATTTTTTATCCCAATCATCTAAACGTTTTTCAATTAACTTTATTTTTTCAGCTTTATATGTGGCAACAGCATCTGCAATATTATAATTTTCTTTTAACTGTTCCAGCATTATTTCGACATCAGCAGTTTCCTCAATAATCTGATCTATATTATCTTTGTGGCGACTAACGTTTTTTAATATTTCCTTCATAAGCTCTGACATTTCTTCGACCACCATAAGCATTTGAGGTTGTTCTCCCCATGTTTCAAGAGCTCTTTTGAGAATCGGATTTATCATTACCCTACACTTCCTTCCAAACTTATGTTTATTAACTTTGCTGCTTCAATTGCAAATTCCATTGGCAAATGCTGCATAACATCTTTACAAAAACCATTAACAATCAAACTTATTGCTTCTTCTTCACCAATACCTCGGCTCATACAATAAAAAAGCTGTTCATCAGATATTTTTGAAGTTGTTGCTTCGTGTTCTAAATTTGCTGTTTTATTACGATTTTCAATGTACGGGACCGTATGAGAACCACAATTTTTTCCTATGAGCAAGCTGTCACATTGCGTATAATTACGCGCATTATCGGCTGATTGAGCAACTTTGACCAAACCTCGGTATGTTTGATTAGAAAAGCCGGCTGATATTCCCTTGGATATAATTTTTGACTTGGTATTTTTACCTATATGTATCATTTTGGTACCGGTATCAGCTTGTTGCCTATTATTGGTAATCGCTACAGAATAAAACTCACCTGACGAATTATTACCTTGTAAAACACAGGAAGGATATTTCCATGTTACAGCTGATCCTGTTTCGACCTGTGTCCAAGATACTTTTGCATTTTCTCCACGACAAGCAGCTCTTTTGGTTACAAAATTATAAACACCGCCCTTTCCTTCCGAATCGCCGGGATACCAATTTTGAACAGTTGAATATTTTACTTCAGCATTATTTAGCACAACAATCTCAACTATTGCCGCATGAAGCTGATTTTCATCACGTTGAGGGGCTGTACATCCTTCAAGGTATGATACATAACTATCATCGTCTGCAACAATCAACGTACGTTCAAACTGTCCCGTATTTTTAGCATTAATACGGAAATAAGTTGATAATTCCATAGGGCATTTAACACCTTTGGGAATATAAACAAAAGATCCGTCAGTAAATACTGCAGAATTAAGACATGCAAAGAAGTTATCCGTGTAGGGAACTACCGAACCTAAATATTTTTTTACCAGCTCTGGATGATCTTTTACAGCCTCGGAAATCGAACAAAAAATAACACCTTGTTCTGCTAATTTTGCACGATATGTTGTCGCTACGGATACGCTGTCAAAAACTGCATCGACAGCCACAACTCCGGCTAAAACTTCTTGCTCTTTCAGCGGGATTCCTAATTTTTCGTACGTTTTGAGCAGATCTTCATCAACCTCATCTAAACTTTTGGGTGAAACTTTCTGTTTAGGAGCAGAATAGTATGACAAACTTTGATAATCTATCTTGTCATATACCAATTTTGCCCAGTCCGGTTCTTTCATATGGCTCCAAAACTCAAAAGCCTTAAGACGCCATTCAAGCAACCATTCCGGTTCACCTTTTTTGGAGGAAATCATTTTGATTATATCAGCATTTAGTCCGCAAGGAATCGTATCGGCTTCAATATCCGTTACAAAGCCGTACTTATATTTGTCGCCTGATGAATCGGCAACGATTATTTCATTTTCTTCTTTCATCGTGAGTTTGAAATTAGTGTTTTTTTTTACTAAAATCAACCTCTATTTTAAAGAAACAGCCCAGAGAATATTCAATTTAGAAAATATTAATGGTTCAGTGATAAATATTTACTTCGTAAAGCTTTATAAACAGACGAAAGATATTTAATAAGATGTTGCTTAAAAAGCTATTCTTGGGCGCGGTCTTTTTGCTGCTTGGTGCTTGTTCATCAGACACCAAGATATTTGGATATACCTTATGGGGGCGTCCGGAATACACCTCAAGAGCAACCAGTGTACGGGTGCGAAAAGGGGATACATTGTACAGTATTGCCAGAGCCAATGATGTTCCCATTCGCGAAATTATTGAAGTAAACGGTTTTCAACCTCCATACAACTTAAAAATAGGACAAACAGTTCAACTGCCAAAAGCTAAATACCATATAGTTGAAAAAGGCGATACCTTATACAACATATCAAAAAGGTATAATGTTGATATGTCCACACTGAGCCGCACCAATAACCTTAAAACACCTTTCACCCTTAAAATAGGGCAAAGATTGCTAATGCCAGGCTCGATAGTTACCAAAAAACAAACATATACAGCAAAAAATTTAACAACAAAAAAAGCTCAAAACAATAAAAATCATTCTTACTCAAATTACACCTATAAACAACCTTCAACCAAACGAAAAAATAGTTTTGCATGGCCGGTTAAGGGGCAGATTATTTCAAATTATGGCCCTATTGCAAAAGGGCGTAACAATGACGGAATAAACATAAAAGCAGCCAAAGGAACCTCATTTAAAGCAGCAGATTCCGGAACTGTTGCGTACGCAGGAAATGAATTAAAAGGGTTTGGTAATCTCATATTAATAAAGCACAATGACGGATGGGTAACGGCTTATGCTCATGCTGACAAGATATATGTAAAGAAAGGACAAAAAATAAACAAAGGTACCACCATCGGAACAGTCGGTACATCAGGTGGAGTCAGTGTGCCACAACTCCACTTTGAAACACGTGCCGGCAAAAAAGCTGTTAATCCTCAAGCATACTTAAGATAACAAAAAAAAGAGCTTGCCGCAATATTACTCCTTTGTTTAGTGTAACAAACATTCAAAATATTTAAAATATCTTGTTAAATACTAAAATTTTCCCTATATAAGCAGTAATAAATAGTTTATATTGCTAAATAATTTTAATGTATTGGAGAAAACAAAATGTTCATAAACCCTGCTTTTGCTCAAGCTGCCGGAAATACCGCTCAAAGCGGATCATTGACCGGTATGATTATTCAATTGCTGCTTATTTTTGCAATTTTTTACATTTTACTAATTCGCCCTCAACAAAAAAGGCTCAAAGAACACGAAGCTAAGCTCAGAGCCATAAAACGTGGTGATAACATTGTTACCGGCGGTGGAATTTTTGCAAAAGTAATCAGTGTTGATGATGCAAAAGATGAATTACAGGCAGAAATTGCAAGCGGTGTTGTTGTAAGAATCGCTCGTTCAACCGTACGTGATGTTGTGATGGAAGAAGTTGTTCCCGCTAATAACAACAAAAAAACGAAAAAGAAATAATTTTAAGGTCATAATTGAAATGTATAAGTTATCAAAATCCAGAGTTATTACTATTATTGCCGTTTGTTTGGCAGGTGTCTTTTTTGCCATACCAAACATTATGAGCGATAAAACTTCGCTCCCATCTTGGTGGCAACCGGTTAATTTAGGTTTGGACTTGCAAGGCGGATCAAACCTATTACTTGAAGTTAAGATGGATGAAGTTTTAAAAGAAAGAATGTCATCTATTGAAGATTCTGCACGTCAAATTTTACGTGAAGGTAAAATTCGTTATAAGAGTTTAACTTCTAATGAAAATGCAGTTAATGTCGTCATTGAAAATGCAGGTTCAAGAAGTAAAGCTTCAAACTTGTTTCGAAAAATTGACAACGGAATCGAAATCAGCGAATCGGATGATGGAGTAATCAGCATTGCGTATAGCGATGTAGCATTAAATCAACTAAAGGCAAAAATAGTTGATCAATCAATAGAAATTGTACGTCGCCGTATTGATGAGTTGGGAACAAAAGAACCGGTTATTCAATCGCAAGGAACAAACCGAATCGTTGTGCAGTTGCCAGGTTTACAAAATCCTGAATATGTTAAAACCTTACTTGGAAAAACAGCTAAAATGTCTTTTCATTTGGTTGACAGCGGAGCTAGAGCATCTGATGTTAAACGCGGCAAACTCGGTGCAAAATATAAAATAGCATATGGCGAAATGGGTGAACCTTATGTTATAACACGCAAACCCGTTGTCGGCGGTGAAAATTTGATTGATGCGCAGCCTTCATTTCAAGACGGACAAGCAGTTGTTTCTTTCAGATTTAATTCATTAGGCGGTAAAAAATTCGGTGAAGTTACTCGCGATAATATCGGTGAACGTTTAGCTATCGTACTTGATAACGAAGTAATTTCAGCCCCCACAATTCAAAGCGCCATAATGGGCGGTTCGGGTGTGATTACAGGTAACTTTACGGTTAAATCGGCAAATGATTTGGCTTTGTTGTTACGCTCGGGTGCTTTGCCTGCTCCGCTGGAGGTTTTGGAAGAACGTACCGTCGGAGCCGGACTTGGAGCAGATTCAATTAAAGCCGGCGTTATTGCTTCAGCTGTCGGATTGATTTTTGTTGTTTTGTTTATGTTAGCCGCTTACGGTTTGTTTGGTGTATTTACAACAATTGCCGTGTTCACAAACCTTGTTTTGCTGCTTGGAATTTTGAGTGCTATGGGTGCCACTTTAACATTACCGGGTATCGCGGGTATTATCCTAACAATCGGAATGGCTGTTGATGCAAACGTGTTGATTTTTGAAAGAATGCGAGAAGAAGTTAAACATGGTCGTTCAACTCGAGATGCTGCTGAGGCCGGTTTTACCGAAGCTTGGACAACTATTGTTGATTCCAATTTAACAACTTTAGTTGCAGCAATTGTGTTGTTCTACTTTGGTACAGGACCTGTGAGAGGTTTTGCCGTTACGTTGGCTATAGGTATTGCAACATCGATGTTTACATCGGTTACAGTTACCAGATTAATTATCACGGCTTGGCTTAATAAATATAAGCCGACAAAATTGCCGATTTAGAATTTTTTATAGGGGATTAAACAATCATGATGAAAATTTTTAGTTGGGTAACCAAGGATACTAATTTTAATTTTATGAAATCGACCAAACTGACCTGCGTGATTTCGACAACTTTAATTTTGTTGTCTATAATATGTATTGCAGTGAAAGGTTTTAATTTCGGAATAGATTTTTCCGGTGGCATATTGATAGAAGTTAAATCTCCAAATGTGATAAATGTAGACGAAATGCGGTCTACTCTAAGCAAATTGGATATTGATGATTTGAATTTGCAGGCTATGGGGGAAGATGGTACAGAAATTGTTATTCGCGCACAAGCCAAGGAGCTGAACGAAAAAGCTCAGATGACAATAGTAAACCAAATCAAAGAAACATTAGGTTCTGACTATGAATATAGAAGAATTGACTTGGTTGGACCTCAGGTTGGAGGAGAATTGAAAAAAGATGGCGTAATAGCATCGATTGTGGCTATATTGGCAATTACTATATACGTCTGGTTTAGATTTGAATGGCAGTTTGCTTTGGGAGCTATTATCGGGTTGGCGCATGATGTTGTTGTTACACTGGGATTGTTGTCGTTTTTTGGCTTAGATTTTAGTTTAACAACTGTGGCGGCTATTTTGACTTTGGCGGGATATTCTGTTAATGATACTGTTGTTACATATGATAGAATACGTGAAAATTTGCGTAAATTCAAAAAAATGAATCAAACAGATTTGTTAAATAAAAGTATCAATGATATTTTATCGCGTACATTTTTAACCGGATTAACAACAATGTTTGCGGCTTTAGCCTTATTGATTTGGGGAGGCGACACTTTGCGTAGTTTTGCCTTCACAATCTTTTGGGGAGTAATTGTCGGAACGTATTCGTCAATTTATGTTTCTACGACATTCTTGTCTATATTTGATTTGCGTGCAGCTCAAGATGAATCTGCTGTTAACCCTTTTGGCAATGCATAGATAGAGGTGGCTTATGGCTAAAATTGCTTGGAAACCAGGGACAATGCTTTTTCCGGTACCGCCGGTTATGGTTACTTGCGGTACAATGGATAATGCAAATGTGTTGACTGTTGCATGGACAGGCATCATTAATTCTGAGCCTCCAATGACATATATATCTGTGCGCCCAAGTCGACACTCACACAAAATTATTGAACAAACAAAAGAGTTTGTAATAAATATTGCCAATCTTCCATTAGCAAAAGCGTGTGATTTTTGCGGTGTAAAATCAGGTAAAAACACTAATAAATTCAAAGAAATGGAACTTGAATTAGCTCCTAGTGAAAAAATAAAAACTCCAATGTTGACGTCGGCACCTGTTTCTTTAGAATGCAAAGTTACTGATATAAAACGTTTTGGTACACATGATATGTTTATCGCAGAAATTGTAAGTGTAAATGTTGATGATAAATATATCGAATCGGATGGACGACTAGCTATAGAAAAAGCAGGACTTTTAGCCTTTGCTCATGGCAGATATTATACTTTAGGTCGTGATTTGGGAGCTTTTGGGTTTTCGGTTGATAGAACAAAAGAAAATAAAACAAAGCCTCGCAAATCAAAATTTATGGAGATATTAAAAATAGAAGAACAACTTAAAGATGGCACCTTAAAAATAAAGGAAAAAAAACCGTCTCTGCAAAAAGCTTTGGCAAAGAAAAAAAGCATACAAACCAAGTCTAAAACACCTAAAGGGCGAGGTTTTTTAGGTCAACGCGGAAAAACATGGTTTAGAAAAAAAGTAAAGACATCTGAAAAACAATGATAGTACTGATGGGGAAATTTGATGGTTAAAGCGAAAAATAATAAACATATAAATTATGACTTTAATGTTTATGCATTTATGTTTAATGCATTTTATTTTTTGCTTAAAAAATTTCCGGGAACATTTTGTTTAGCAGCTTTTCTTGATTTGTTTTTTGTTTTTGTGTTTTTATATGCAGGTTCTTTCATAACGATTATTCCTAATATCGTATGGATGTTTTTGGGACTTTTAGTACCCCATCTTGTTGCCGGTTTTTATGCAAATAAATATATGAAATATTGGAAAAATAAAGAAGCAAACGTTATAAGCGATGCTTGTGCTGAATATTTATCAATCCAACCATTACGACTTTTGATTTGTTCAATAATCAGTTTGGGTTTTTATGTGTTGTATTGGATGTATAAAAATTGGGTAGCAATAAAAAAAGCTACAAAAGAACCGATGATACCTGTTGTCCGTTCATATATCTTAGGTATTTTTTATATATATCCGTTATTAAAACATATAAAAGTAAATTATGAGAGAGTTTTTCCAAAAGGAAAAAATTTGCAGCCTATAATTAATGGTATTATGCTTTGCATATTTGCACCGATATTGGTTGTTGTGCCTTTGTTATTGTTAACAGCGGCAATTGCTCCGACATCTGCTTTTTTTATAATTATGTTTTGGAGTACTCCTATTGTTTGTATTTTACTTTATTTGGCTTTTTTCATTTTGTTGATGAGAATGCAACAAGCCATCAATACTTATAATGAAAAGATATTTCCTAAGAGTCAATTGCATAAAAAATTTTCTTTTGGAGAAGTCGTTGCTGTTATAACAGGTATTGTTTTTGCTGTGATTTTATATAACAACAACAGAAATATTACTTCGCAACAAGCTCCTTATCTGACAACTTTATCTGCGGAGCAACAATATGCAATAGGTCAAATGATTGGTGATGCATATCGCAACATATACGGATATAAAGAGGTATGCGAAGAAAGCGGTTATCATATGAACAATTATCATGATGTGTTTAGAGCTGAAATGGCTGAAGAGTTAGCTTTGCTAAATAAGGTATTGGCAAAGGATAATTTGGATATTGATACAGCTATCAATATTTTTATTCCGCATCAACACAGACAACAAATAAAAGAGGTTTTATCTGAAGAATTGCAACAGATTACAGGATCAAGTGAAGGTGCCAAAAAATTGGCTTGTATTGTTTTGGATAATCAAGCAGAAAATATTGTAAAATCAATGGCTACAACCTCTAAAGCTATATATCGTAATGCATTAAATGATTTACTAAAATAAATATAGTTTATGTAATTTTTACTATTTATAAAATTTTAGTTACATTTTAAATTAGTGATTGTTTTATTTATGTTCGACCAGTGTATGTAATGGTACAGGTTTAGTTTGAGCAAATAAAAAAGAATAAGATCTAAAATGATTATAATAATTATTCTTGTTTTCTCGCACACCTCTAAAAAACATTTGACTTCATTAAAATATATTTTTAGAATATTAGTGTAATATAAAATAAATAAGGGAGAAATTGTTATGAAAAAAATAGCTTTTACTTTAGCTTTAGTTATGGGAATCTCTACAAATGTATTTGCTCAACAAGCCGGTGGATATACCGGACCATCTGCAGTATCAACGATGACTGTAGCCGAAGTTCTTAAACTGGGAGATGATAAACCGGTTATCTTGGTCGGAAAGATAGAAAAAAGTTTGGGCAATGAAAAGTATACATTTACTGATAACACTGGTTCCGTTACAGTTGAAATCGATGACGAGGAATGGCGTGGACTTACATTGAACGAAAATGATATTGTCGAAATAAAAGGTGAAATTGATAAAGATTTTACCAGTTTTGAAGTTGATGTTGACAGCATTACAAAGAAATAAAAAAATAATATCCTTTGAAAAAGCGTAGCAATTTTGCTGCGCTTTTTTCAGTTAAATGACAGAAATCTTTCTTGCAAAGAAATATAATCTTTATCCGATGCTTCTTCCAAGATATTTCCGAAAGGCATTTGACTTATTAACTGCCATGAATCCGGTATTTGCCACTGTTGTTTTACTTCTTTATCAATTAACGGATTA
This sequence comes from Alphaproteobacteria bacterium, assembly GCA_045597005.1. GTDB lineage: Bacteria > Pseudomonadota > Alphaproteobacteria > RF32 > CAG-239 > CAZU01. Next base: position 35,273 of record JAZODJ010000004.1, read on the forward strand.
TAGTGTTGGAGCGATGCACCTATATTGATGGCCGCAAAAGATGTCCAAATCATATATTGCAACATCCCCGATGATTGATACGCAAATGATTCAAATGCATCTTTATATAAGGGATATTTTATTTGAAGATTTTGAATAGTATTTACATCTTCAAAAAATAATATGGAACCATAGCCTGCTGCGAATGACGATATTTTTATTTTGGTGCTTGCAAATTTATCTTCAGGAGTTATTTTAGCCAACGTTTTTAAAACGATTTGCCATAACAACTTGTGTTCTTTGCCGGATAATAATACTACTCGCCCGCTTTGAGAGTTAAATGCACTTGGGGCGTTTATAATACATTGTTCTATTAAATTTTTTAATTTATTTTCAGAAATAGGAAGTTCTTTTCCAATATGATATATTGAACGGCGTTTTTGATAAAATTTTATAATATTTTGCATCACAATCTCCTGTGTCAGACTACTTATATAATAGCTATTTTGAATTAAACAATCGTCGCTATAAAAAAGCTGTTGCATAAAAAAAATATTGTGATAAAAGTATTGTCGTTTTCGGGGTGTAGTTCAGCCTGGTAGAGCGCTTGCATGGGGTGCAAGAAGTCGCTGGTTCGAATCCAGTCACCCCGACCACATCAGACAGCTAGGATTTTTCAAGAGCAAATTAAACGGCTCAGATAAGGAAATCCTAGCTTTTTTGTTATCTAAGACACAGTTCGAAACTAAAAGCCTTAAAAACTGATTTTTAGCAAGAGGTTTCGAACTTGTGAAGATTTTTGTTTCCTCAGACTTGTTTTAGATTATTGAGATTATGGTTTAAAAAAGCGAAACCGCCTTTCCATACAACGGAAGGCGGTTAGTTTTGTTGTAGTAAACTCGTTCAAAGGTTTTTATCCGGTGCGGAGGAGACAAATGAAAGGCATCTCCTTTTCAGAAATATTCCTAGCGTCAAGGTCTCCTTTGAAATATCCAGTTTGATATTAATCTCTAAAGACACTTATGGTCCAACTATACAGAGCTCCACTCAAGGGTTAGAAACTTTTTCACTTAGATACTATAATAACTACTAAAAACTGCTCTTGGTCTCGGAATGATGATCAGTCAAGCAAAGACCTCAACTCTTATATTAAAAGCGGCAATTGTTATGCGCAATAAAATTTCAAATGTCGCTAATAAAAAGAGATTTAATTGATAACATTTTTGCCTTTACAGGTTAGTTATGCTATATATAACAAAATAAATACATAGTCTTATAAAATTACTTGATGTATATATATGTATATATTATTTGTCAATATTAAAAGTTAAGAAAATTTGGTTTTTATTAAATCTGCAATGTTTGTTTTCTGGTCTTCTTCAAACAAAGCATAACCAGATGGTGTATATGCAACCGGTTTAATTTTGCCTTCCTTCATCCAATATCTAATTGTTGAAACAGGGACTCCAACTAACTTTGCAAATCTAGCAATAGTCAACATATCTTTGCTTGGTTCTTTTTGATTTATGTCTAACAATGCAATCATCATTTTTAGTGAACGATTAAGAGATGAAAGCATAAAATTATAATAAGGCTCATTATTTTCTCTGACTTGGTATGTTTCAAGTGCTGTTAAATATCTTTTTCTATCAATGGTGCGAATAATTATTGGTGCATAGCCATTTTGAAGCAAAATAGCATTTAATAATAGCCTTGCTGTTCTACCATTACCATCTGTAAATGGGTGAATAGTAACCAAACGATAATGTGCCTCTATTGCCTTAATCAATATATCATTATCTTTTTGTATTAACCATTGTTCAAATTCTTTCATTAAATCAGGTACTTTTATTGGATTTGGTAAAACTGTTTGTGATCCGGATATTCTAACTCTAACCGAACGATAAAATCCGGCATTTGAATCATCTATACCTGATAAAATTATTTTATGTATCTGTAAAACAAAACTTTCATCAATTTTTACATGCTGCTTACTTGCTCTCAATATAAACTCAAAAGCTTTCGCATGATTTATTGCTTCCAAGTAATCATTTATAGGTTTTGAGCCTAAAGTTAAATTTTCTTCAATAGCAAGTTCTGTTTCTTGTCTGGTTAATGTATTACCTTCTATTGCATTAGATGTATATGCAAGTTCTGTCTTTAACCATTTATCCAAAGTCTTTTGATTATCTTTATTTTTCAAAAGATTTTGCAAAAGAGTTTTGTTTTTTTCAATTTTTTTCATAATTTCTTGCATATTAACCTCATACTTCATAGTTATTATTTTTAATAACTATAAACCTCAAACGTAAAAATGTCAATATATAGTTTATACTTTACATATTTTGAAACTATCAACTAAAAAACACTCTTATTTTTCTCTTCAAATCAGTATAATATTCCAGATTTTCGGCCAGAAACTTGCTAATTATGCTCGATCAAAAAAACGCTTGTTTTTATAAACAAGCGTTTTTGTTTGTTCAGATATATTTATTTTGCTTACATCTAACCACGTTGTTTACTTGCTACTTTGGTTTTGGATTGCTTTGTATTTTCTTTGATTTTCGGCTTAGCATTAGAAACTTGATGCCAAATTTCTTCATTTTCATTTGCTTTCTGAGAAGCATTTCCAAAAGCCTTCCAGAATGGATAAACCGCAAAAGCTGCCGTATTTTGATCCATTTTGAATTGACCACCGCTTGAAAAAACAAAACTGCCTAAAAATTGTTCCTGTTCCTTTTTGGACATTTTAGATAATGCTTTGCGAAGATTACCTTCCAAATATTCACACTTATCTTCCAACAATGAGAACTCATTTAATTCATTTTCGATAGTTTCAATAGCTTGCAACGTTTTATCACTTCTACGATTATATGCCAAAGGAACCATCGCTAATAAATATAAACCATCTGCTTTACGAGGAGTTTCCGGTTTATTGTTTTTGCTATATAATACAATATTTTCAATATTAGCCAATAATTCCTCTTTACCGATGTTTGTTACTTTGTAAAGATGATTAATAAACTCATCGGCACCGCCTTGATATAATATTGCGGTTTGCTCAGCAAGAGTTTTTCCTGACAGATGATTTTCCAAAAGCGCTATAAAGAAACTTTGTTTATCGACAATAACAGCCTTTTTTCCCGGAGCTTTTGCTCTAAAACTGGCTGTAGAAACAGGAACTCCTTTTTTTTCTCTATTAGCACCACTGGTTAATATTTCGTCGATAGAATCGTTATATTCAAATTCTTCTTTAGGCATATCAACAGATACTGCATGGTAATTTCCGCCACCACGCGGATAAAATATCATTGTGCCTCCGCTGAAATTATGTTCTTCTATAAATTTATTTATAGCTGCATCAGTATTTGCAACTTCATATGCAAAGGGCTTTACATCGCTTGTTCTTACATACGAACGACATAATGCTGATGACTTCTTTAGATCTTCCGGAACAATTTGTTCTAGCCCCATTGCTTTTAAGGCTCTATAATCTGCAGCACATTGGGTTGCCAAACAATGAGACGAAATTTGAGATATGCCGGTAGCGTCCTTGAAATTTCTTCGTATTTCTTTAGTGCGGGTCTTAGGATTTTTTAGCTTATCAATTGACGATGACAACGAATCACTACGAGCATATAAAAAATCTTCAGCCAAATGACGAATTTGAGCATTTATCTCATCTGCCACGACTTTTTTCGCAGTACTGTCACTCATTATACTTTTTTCGATCATTGAAATTAATTCAACATTACTCTTTTGTTCAGATGAAGCCAGTGCTAATATATTTTTGAAACTTGTAGGGTTTTGAGCCTTGCCGCATATTGAAATCAATGTTAAGCCCAATACCAGACCTGCTTTTTTAGCAATTTTTATACCTTTACGGACTCCTTTGTGGATGTTTTTTCGAAGCAGTATTTTTAATATTTTCAGTCTCTTTTTCTCTTCATCTGTGAGTTGCATCTGTAGTTATTCCTTCACTTAAAAACCCAATAAAAAACGGTCTAAATAAAAGACCGTTTATAATAATTACATTGTTGCATTGAGAAGTTCCGCCTTTAAGTCATCAAGTTGTGCTTTTATATTGGTTAAAACCTCTCTGGACTTTTCTTCCAGTTCAACTTTTTGAGGAGCTTCTGCAAAAAAGTCTTTTTGTATTTCCTCCCCCATTATAGCTTTTAACCCTTTGACTTTAAATAGCTTTTGAACTCCTTCAATCGTATAGCGCTTGTCATAAAGATAATATTTTATCTTTTTTATAAGCTCAACATCATCAGGACGATAATAACGACGTCCTCCTGAACGTTTCATAGGCCGTATCTGTTCGAACTTGCTTTCCCAAAAACGAAGAACGTGTGTTGCAATTTCAAGTTCTTCTGCTAATTCAGCAATTGTTCTAAAAGCAGCCTTGCTTTTATTAACCGGCATTACAAACCTTCACTTACTGGTTAATTTGCTTGCGCATTGTTTGCGAAGGTTTAAATGAAATAACTCGTCTTGATGAAATTACAGCCTCAACACCAGTTTTAGGATTACGACCGGTACGAGCTCTTTTATCGCGCAATGAAAATGTACCAAAAGACGACAATTTTACATCATTGCCGCAACTTAACTCATTAACTATTTCATCAACAATCATATCCAAAATTTCATTGGAATCTTTTCTTGATAAACCAATTTCAGTGTAAATTGCTTCCGCAACATCTAAACGAGTAACTGTTTTCATTTCTAATCCTTATAATAAATGAACGTTGTTAATAAACATTATTTGCCCGAATTTATAATAAATTATAAATGATGACAAGATATAATCCACAGTTTTTTTTGTTAATATTCAAATAAATAATTATATAAAAACAAAACGGAGCATTCAAACAAATGCTCCGCTTGTAAGTTTTACTTAATTTTCTTAATAAACATCGTACAAAACTGTTTGAAGTTCATCAAAATCGACCTTTTCAATTTCTTGACGAATCGTCGAAACAAAATCTTGGCGAATCAATTTTGCTGCATTATCAACAGCACGAGAAAAAGAATATGCATCAGCGCCACCATGGCTCTTAACAGACAAACCGTTAAGCCCGACAAACATAGCGCCATTGTATTGTCTTGGATCCATCGTCTTTCTCAGTTTCATCAATGCCGGAAGCATAAACAGCAAACCAAACTTAGCGAGAATCGACCCATTGATACAATCTTTAATCATTCTGGTTATTTGCTTAGCAGTTCCTTCTATTGATTTGAGAGCAATATTACCGGTAAAGCCGTCGGCAACAATAACATCGGCAACACCATTAGCAATATCATGCGGTTCAATATAACCGATAAAATCAATATCAAGCTTAGAATTTTTAATCATCTGTGCGGCTTGTTTAATTTCTTCCTTGCCTTTCATTTCTTCAGAACCGATATTGAGCAATGCAACACGCGGACGAGAAACACCTAAGGCATGACGAGCCAAAATATCACCCATGAATGCAAATTCAGCTAAGTTAATTGCATCGCATTCAGTATTTGCCCCCAAATCTAACATTACATATTTACCATTACGATGCGGCATAATGCTGACAATTGCCGGACGATGTATTTTGGTAATCGTTTTTAATGTTAATTTTGAAATTGCCATCAAAGCGCCTGTATTTCCGGCTGACACGACAGCCTGAGCCTCACCTCTTTTTACAGCATCAATAGCCATAAACATACTGGTGTTACGGTTGCGAATCACTGAAGAGGGCTTATCTTCATTGTGAACCATTTCAGACGAATGACGTAACTCACAAACTTTTTCTAAAACAGGAAATTGTTGAAAAATAGGATTTACTTTGGCCGTATCGCCAAAAACAATAAATCTGATATCCGGATGCTCTTTGGCGGCAATAGCCAACCCTTCAATAACAGCACGAGGGGAGTTATCTCCCCCCATAGCATCTACAGATATGACCATTTTATTTTCAGTCAATGTTTGCTCCGTATGACAAGTCTTGAAAAAACAAGACTGTTAAAATCAAAAATTATTCAGCAGTTTTTTGTGCAACTACTTCACGACCATCGTATTGTCCACATTTAGGGCATATGTTGTGAGGTCTTTTTAACTCACCGCAATTTGGGCATTCCATGTAAGAATTTGCCTTCAAAGCATCGTGAGAACGACGCATATCGCGACGAGATTTAGATGTTTTCTTCTTAGGTGTAGCCATTTTTCTATACTCTAGTTAAAGTTATTCCAATTAGTTAGGGCATTTGTAGACTATTTAGTTTTAAAAAGCAACTAAATAAATGCCTGAAAAGTGAAATTCTTTTGCCGTTTTAGCAAATTTTTTATATTTTGCAAGGCTTTTTTGTTATTTTTTTATTTTTTTCAAAACAGCAAACGGATTTGACGCTAAAGTTGTTTCTTCATCAAACTCTGATTTGAATGAAAAGACCTCGCCTTCTTTACGGGGAAAATCGTCAATTTCAAGAGCCAATTGCTCCATTGCTATTGATGCTAAATCTATTTGTCCGTTATCCAAGATATCAGGTACATCATCATTTAAATCAAAATCAAGCTCTTTAATATCCGCCTGTGTCATTTTGGTGTCAAACTTCATTTGAAACTCAACGTGATAAGGCTTAACAAAATTATCAAGCGAAATTACAGAGGTTTGTTCTATTTCAGAATCAACAACCCCAAAAACATCAATAATATGTTCTTTTTTGTGTAATCGAACATTAATTTCTGCAGTAAATGATTTAACTGCAGGAACCTGCATAACATTGGTAATATATTCAAGATTGTTTTTATTGGCTTTGAGAACATATTTTTGTGTTGCCGAACTCATATCCTCAAGTTTTAGCGGATAAGAAAAAAGATTTTGCATAAATCGTTTCCCTGTGTTATAAAAGTGAAAGTCTGGTTGTTTTAATTGGATATAATCTCAAGGGTGGTAAAATGTCAATAAACAAAATGATTTTAGGACTTTTTTGCGGTTTAATTCTTTGTTCTTGCTCGACAGCAAAACAAAATGAATGGTTCGTTTCTCACAACGGAAATATGCCGTCTGAAGAACGAATCGCAAAAATAAAAACAGGAACAACCAAAAATGAGGTGCTTGAATTTTTAGGCGCGCCATCTGCCACAACATCTTTTAATGACAGCACATGGATTTATATGTCTTCAGATATAAAAAGAGTTGCCTTTATGAAACCGGAAGAAATTAACAGAAATATATTAAAGCTTAATTTTGACAAGAATGACAAGGTGTCAAAAATTACTCGTTTAGCTAAAGAAGACGGCAGAGATATTACTCCTTCTCAAGATGTTACCGAAGTAAAAGGACAAAACCCAGGTTTCTTCCAAAAATATTTTGGCGGTGTCGGACAGTATAATCCTTTTGCCGGACAAGGCAACCCGAGTGGCCTCTGAGCTATTTGTCACTCAAATAGTTTATAATCCCGTATAAAGTATTCAATTCCTGTTCCGTCATCTCAGAACGGGTAAATATGTTGCGAAGGTTTATAATAAGTTTATCCTTTTTTTGCTCATCTTTATAATTGGCAAACTGAGATATTTTACTTTCAATATGTTTGCAAAAAAGCAAAACTTTTTCTTTGTTAGCGATTGTTGTGTGGTTGGTTACAAATATTGAAGCTTCATTATTGAGTTGGGTCTTATGAAACTCGTATCCAACCAATAAGACCGCCTGAGATAAATTAAGCGAGCAATGTTTAGGGTTAAGCGGAATATTGATTAAAGCATCGGCCAAACAAACATCTTCATTATGCAAACCAGTACGCTCGGGACCAAACATAAAACCGCATTTTTCATTTTGATTAATACGCTTTACAACCTCTTTTGCGCCAGAATCGGCATTATATACCATCTTGGTCTGATCACGATGTCGGGCCGTTGTTGCCAAAACATATTGAAGATCAGATACAGCTTCTTGTGTTGAAGAATAAACTTTGGCATTTTGCAGAATTTCTTCAGAATTGGATGAAGCAGACAACGCTTTTGCGGAAAGATGATTTTCACGCGGATTAACAAGCCTTAGCTCTGATAAAGCACAATTTTTCATAGCTCTGGCGGCCATTCCCACATTTTCGGACAACTGAGGCTCAACCAAGATTACACAAGGAGTATTATTCATTATTTAGACCTGCCTTTTGATATAAAAATTTTTCCATTTCAGTGTCAACTGCCGGATTAATTTCAGGATCTTTTATTTGCTCGGCAACTTTTGCCGCATCTTCCTCTGTTTTGCCTTCAAGCAGTGCTTTTCTTCGTGCTAATATTTTTTCGCCGACAACTAAGGAATCGATAACATCTTTTCGCTCTCTTACAGGTTGTTTTTTTACTTTTGAATGAATGTCTTTTTTAGCAACCATATCTATTTCTGCTTTCTGCTCAATAGTCATTTCTGTAGGGGGAAGTTCTACACGTTCAATCACCGGTCGAATTTCTTCTTGAACAACAACTTCTTTTTCTGCCTTTTGAGGTAAAACAGCTTTCTTTGTTTTAGTCACTATGGAAGGGCTATTTACCATTGCCTTTTGCGGTGTTTCAAAAAGCTGAGCTTTTGCCACCGATGATATAGCAAAAAGCATCAGTAATGAGATAAAAAAATGTTTCATCATTTATTCCTTAATCACGAGACATCAAATCAAAACTATTGAACAATAAATTTTCCATATCGAGTCCCGATTGATCCTCCACAACATCTAAAATACCGGAAAACATTGTATCAAACGGATTATTTTGATGGCCTAAACCACTGTATGCTTTACGAAGATCATTTGCATAATCTTGTGTGAAATTTTGAAATTTGTTGTCATAACTTTCTGGAATTTTGTAGCCCAAATTGCGTAAATGTTGAAGCATAACCTTCATATTATGATTATTGACTTCCGGTGCCAACATTTCCTGACCATATGCCGTACCATAAGTTGTTACATCTCCGGTATAATCAAGGTTACCGAAATTACCGGAACCTCGCCATGAACCGCCTGCTTTTGCAGAAGTTTTGCTTGTATCTGCTGTTGTTGCAACAGCTTTTGCCGTGGCATTATTGTCTTGAGCTATTGAATGAATGCTTTTAACTTTTACACCTGTTTTGGCGTTACCTGACGAATCGATTGCGGGAACATAAATAGGATCTGTCGCATCAGCGTTGATTGCTTTATATTTTATTGACGGAATATACACTCTATCGTCTGATGCAGTGATATGTCCAACATCGGCGCCAGCTGTTTCTTGTGTCGTTGATGTTGTTGCTGAAGCAGCCACAACATCAGCAACCGCATTGGCTTCGACAGCGGCATCAAATTCAGCTGTATCCCACGGGTTAGCAGGCAATTGTGCAATGGCTGTTCCTGAAACCAGCAATACCGTAAAAACAGACCATAAATAAACTGTTTTTTTCATAGCGGTTGCCTCCTTACAAAGTGTTCCATATTGTTATAATAACACAAAATCTGTTATTATAGTATTACAAAATTGTTATATTTTGCTTAATTTTTGCTTTTTTTAAGTTTGGCAATTTCTTTTTCTAACCACTCTATCTGACACATAACAGGATCTTTGTCCGTAGCGCAAGCGCCATATGCAGAAAATGTCCCCGGTTCGGCCTTACTTTTATCTACAATATGTCCGGGAACACCAACAACAGTCTGCCCATCATCAACATCCTTGAGTATAACTGCGTTAGCTCCGATTTTTACATCGTTGCCTATTATAATAGGTCCTAAAACTTTGGCTCCGGCTCCGATTACAACATTGTTTTTAATTGTAGGGTGGCGCTTTGACAGTTGTTTTCCGTTTTTGCCAAAAACAGTTGTTCCTCCAAGTGTAACACCATGATATAAGGTCACATCATTACCGATTTCTGAGGTTTCGCCAATGACCACTCCCATACCGTGATCAATAAAAAATCCTTTACCGATTCTGGCAGCCGGATGGATTTCGATTCCGGTAAAAAATCGCGCAACTTGCGAAAAAAAACGTGCTGTGAGACACCATTTTTTGCGCCAAAGCCAATGACAAAAACGATAAATTATTATAGCATGAAGACCTGATGACAATAAAAAAGCCTGTAATCTGGTTGATGTTGCGGGGTCACGAGCAATAACAGCATCGGCATCCCGAAGAATTGTCTTGAATTTTGTTTTCATTTTGTGTTAAGTTCCTAAAAATTGTAAAAATTAACTTTTTATAGAGGTTAATTAAATATAATACTTAAAACAACAATATTTTAGGTTAATAACAAAATGAGTGAAGTTTTATTTAACGGTCATGCCGGCCGTTTGGAGGGGCGTTATCATCAGAGTGAAAATCCGAATGCGCCTATTGCTTTGATTTTGCACCCCCATCCGCAATATGGCGGAACAATGAATAATAAAGTTGTATATACTTTATTTAGTGTTTTTCAAAATTTAGGATTCTCTGTCTTGCGCTTTAATTTCCGAAGTGTCGGAAGATCTCAGGGTGAATTTGAAGATGGTCCGGGAGAATTGTCTGATGCCACAGTCGCCTTGGATTGGTTGCAATCTGTTAATCCGGAAGCACGCCAATGTTGGGTAGCAGGATATTCTTTTGGTGCGTGGATCGGCTTGCAACTTTTGATGAGAAGGCCCGATATCAATAATTTTATTGCAGTATCACCGCCGGCTAATGAAAAAGATTTTTCATTTTTAGCACCTTGTCCGGCATCCGGATTAATTACTCAAGGAGGAATCGATGAGATTGTTATTCCTGCCAGTGTTACATCTTTGGTTAAGCGTCTTAATACTCAGCGAAATGTTTCCGTTGATTATGCCTTAATCGAAGATGCCGATCATATGTACAACAACCATTTGGTCGATTTGTACAAAATATCAGGACATTATATCATTGATGCAATGAAGAAAAAGGCTCCGGCTCGCAAACGTCGCGGAAGAAGAAAGAAATCAGAGTTAGAAGAAGATGTTTTGATGATTGAGTCTGATACTGAAAACGATGACAACATTGATACATTGCCTGACGACGACTTTGATGATGAATAAAAATTGAAAATTTGTGATGATAAAATGACCATATGAAAATGTGGTCATTTTTTTACAAAAAACATATTGACAAAATTTCGAAAATATGTTTTATGGGAAGCATTGAATGATATTAAAGAGATATAGATATAAATGTGGGAAGCAGATAACATGTTTTGAAGGCCAAAAAGTGCAACAAATATGTATTCTGCTTACCCACGCCAAATACAGGAACCCCTTTATGGGTATCGTGTGAGATTCTTCTCTACCTTAGGAAAGTTGAGACAGCAATACGTCTTTACCTTTTGGGGTTCCTGTTACTTTATTATAGCGATGGCGGACAACCGTTTGAATTTCTCTTCTTTTGCCATAGACAACTCAAATAACGTCATCGCTTTTTTTTAGAAACTTCCTGACATTTCTATACGTGCGAAAGCCCCGAGCCTCTTTATAAAAGTAAACGCTCCGGGCTTTTTTGTTGCATTATTTTTTTTACAAAACACATATTTTAACATTGATTTTACACAAAAAATAAATTTTGACAAAAATTTTGTCATTTTTTGCTTGATTTATGTTCGCGAATCTGGTATATGTATTGTCATAAGTAAATACCTAAAATAAATTATTAATTAAATGGGACTTTTAAGGAGAGCCCCTTTCCGCAAGGATAAAAAAAAGACTATGGCAAAGTATTCGAAAAAACAGCGTGAGAATAAGGCAAACATCATCGCCGGCATCGATAAATTCAGAGGCTATGCGACCCCGCGTGGTTTCTATATGAAGGAAAATACCTATGGCGTGTACAATGTTGTCCATAACGGGCATCATTCAGAACTTGAAGCGGTGCGAGCTGCACGTACCGAACCTGACGGTCGTATGACCAAAGGTTGGATTATCAACGTTGCCGGCAGGCAACGTACCTTTAAGCCGGATGGCTCCGGTTGGGAAGTTCATCCCTTGAAGTAAAGAGAAATCTTTTGCCAAAAATAGAAAAGCCTATCGACATCATAAGATGTCCATAGGCTTTTCGCTTTTTAAACCACTGTTTTAGCTAAACAGCAACATCACCTTTGATAGTCGGATGACACTGATAGTCAACCAATTCAAAGTCTTCAAACTTGAAGTCATCAATATCCTTAACTTCAGGATTGATTTTCATGGTCGGCAGCGGATACGGAGCGCGGCTCAACTGCAGTTTGACTTGCTCAAAGTGATTGGAGTAGATATGAGCATTGCCTAATGTGTGAACAAACTCTCCCGGCTGAAGTCCGCAAACTTGTGCTATCATCATTGTCAGCAATGAATAAGATGCGATGTTAAAAGGAACGCCCAAAAACATATCGCAACTGCGCTGATAAAGCATACAATTCAACTTACCGTCAGGTGTTACGTCAAACTGGAAAAAGCAATGACAAGGAGGCAATGCCATCTGGTCAATTTGTGCCGGATTCCAGGCTGTAACAATTAAGCGGCGATCTTGCGGATTTTTCTTAATACGCTCAATCACATCTTTGATCTGATCAATTCCCTGCGAATTGAAATTACGCCATTGATGACCGTAAACAGGGCCTAAGTCGCCATTTTTGTCGGCCCATTCGTCCCAAATGGTTACATTATTATCATGAAGATATTTGATATTGGTGTTGCCGGAAATCAACCAAATCAATTCATGAATAATAGCACGCAAATAGGTCTTTTTGGTTGTAACCAAAGGAAACCCTTTGCTTAAATCAAAACGCATTTGACGACCAAAGACTTTGCGAGCATAAATTCCCGTGCGATTGTCGGCATCTTGGCCGTTCTCCATGATGTCTCTTAAAATGTCCAGATACTGTTTCATAAAAACTCCTTTTTTTAATGATTAATAATTGACAATGTTATATGTTTTAAAACTTCTTGCGAAACAAATTCGCCCTTTTTAACCCAAATGGTCGTAGTGACGTTGTCTTCCTCATAGTCAGGCGATATTTGTTTATAATTTTTTTTCATCAGCTCTACACATTCGCTGATATCAACCGGTTCACCTTTTAATGAGGGATTTATATCACCATTAAAACAAGAATCAACAATTATTTCCGGAGCTATTTTTTGCATAAACAATTTGTATATACTTGCACCTCCGCAAATATATAAAGGCTCTTCAAAATCTTTGAGAACTTTGGCATCATTTATTACAAAATGGTTATCTGTATCAGAAACCTCGTAATTTTCATCAAATGTCAAAACATATATTTTGCGATTTGGCAATGTACGATTAGGAAAACTTTCGTATGTCGTTTGCCCGCAAGTAATACATGCATTTTCGGTAATACGGCGAAACCGTTTAAAATCTGATGGAATATGCCAAGGAATATTTGGTCCTATTCCGATTATATTATCACCTTCGTGACGACACCAAATAGCTATTTTGGTCATAATAAAGCGACTCCGTTTGTTTTTTGTTATTATAAAACAGTAATTTTAAAAACAAACAAGCTGTGTATTCTACCCACAGCTTGTTTTACGTTTAACAGTTTATTTTTACAAATTTCGCTTTTTCAGCCAAGCTTGAGGAGCATTCTCATGAATCCACAGATAGATTTTGGTATCGCCGATTACGCGTGAGCGATGAAAATCACCGGCAGCCATTGTGGTAGATAAAATATCATCCCATAGGCCTTTATCTTTCAGATAGTTAAGGGTTTTATCCTTATCAATACAGTAAGCCATATGGTAATTGGTATTTTCCCCACATTCACCTTCAATACACAGCGTATAAAAATCTTCAAAATCACTGTTTATCAACACATTACAAAGTTGAACAGCATCCAACGAAAAATGTTTGGCTACAATACAACTCTTTAGCCACTCCTTACCGCGCAACGATGCTAAATACGCAACACTTGCCGTAAGGCGAAATCCGTCTTTTAGAGCTTTTCGAAAATTTGCCTCATTAAAAGCTTCACTTGTTACTATCCCTAAGAGAACTTGCTCTTGGGATTGCTCATTTATAAAATTTCTTGCATACATAGATATAAAAAATTAAATTTAGAAAATAAGTAATATAAAATTTTGTTCAAACTTATACCATATATTTTCTTTTGTTCAATATTTTTCCGGCTTGCATTTCTTAAAAAATGGTATTATATTACTATATTGTCAGAGGTGTGCTTCTGACTATGACACTAGAGGCTCTATGAAATAGATGCTTTGGACCCGGGGGCAGTTCCCGGCGCCTCCACCATTTTATTAAAAAATCTTAAAAGGGGGCGATATAGGTTCGACAGGGTATAGTAAAGATGGGTAAGCTGTGTTCGGTGAGATACCACCGTTATCGGTTCAACTTAAAATGAATGCTAACGATAATAACGTAGCTCCTGTTGCTATGGCTGCCTAATTGGTAGTTGCAACAAATTAAATTCTTAAAGCCATGGAGTGCTTTAAGTGGGGTTTGGGGCTTTCCTATCAACAGAAAAGCCCCGTTTGATTATGCAAACTAAGCGAGGTTATATGGAAAACGGTATTAACTATGATAAACTGATGGAAAAAGCGCTTAAACATGTTGTGATTGAAGCATTAAAAATTGCCGCAGATTCCGGATTGCCGGGAGAAAACCACTTTTACATTTCGTTTAAAACAAACCATCTTGGTGTTCGAATGGATACGGCATTATTGAATCAGTATCCGGAAGATATGACTATTGTTTTGCAACACCAATTTGCTAATCTGATGTTGTCTGAGACCTATTTTGAGGTTGATTTAAGTTTTAACAGTATTCCGCATACTCTGCGTATTCCATATGATGCTATTACATATTTTGCTGATCCTCATGCTCGTTTTGCTTTAAGTTTCAGTTCTTCAGAGGAAACATCACTATCGTCGGACGACATAGAAACAGAGCCTAAAAAAGTATCCGGTGGGACGGCTGAGATTGTTTCTATAGATGCGTTCAGGAAAAAATAGATGAAAAAAATATCAGTTGTTATTGCCGGCAGACACTCTACCAGCATTTGTCTGGAAGAGGAGTTTTTACACGAATTGAAAAGAATTGCTTTAATTAAGCACAAAAGCATCAATGACCTTGTAACCGAAATTGACCGCAATAAAAAAACAAATAATCTATCAAGCGCTATCCGATTGTTTGTTCTTGATGAAATAAAAAACCATTAAAAAAGCCTCCTTACAGGAGGCTTTTCTTAACACTATTTTTCTTCACCTTCGGCAATAACACCCTTTATCAAAATAAATTTAGGCGTTTTACCATTGAAAGAATTATGCTTGCGAGACAATTCGACAGACTCCTTATCTAAATCGCTTGCGACACGCGGCTTGATTTTCTTTTCATTTTCAGCAACCGCTTTTGAGGCTGATTCAACTTCCAACTCTTTGTCTTTATCGACCTTAATTTCTTCCGGAGCTTTTAATATTTTCTGCAAAATATCTTGTGTTTCTTTTGATCTACGATTGGTATAAACAATGTTTTGTTTATCAGCAGGCAACATATCTAAAACTTTTTCAAGATTTTCGAGCTGTTTATTCTTTTTTATCAAATTAATATCATCAACAACTAAAATATCTATTTTTGAAAAATCAACTTTCGAACTTTCCGCAACATCAAGCAATAAATCAGGCGCTCCGATGATAACGTTTGCCTCACCGGCGATGTCTTCTTCACTGTTTTGAATAGCTGCTCCGTTTATTTCGTGATATTTGTTAAAAACAGCCAAACAGTCCGACGTTTTTACAGCCATCTGTGAATTTGCTGTTACAATCAAAATATTTTTGGCTTTTTTTGCATTGATAATATCCAACAACGGCAAAACATACGACATTGTTTTGCCACAACGCATCGGCGCTATAGTAAAAATATCTCGTCCCTGTAATATAGCCGGAATAACATCAGCCTGAACCGTTGTCGGAACATCAATTCCAAATTCATCAATTGCTTTTATGGTTTGCTCACTTAAACCTAAATCTTTAAAATTCATAGTCTGTTTCCTAAAATTTTATGCTCTACCGTATTGATCTTCCAGGCGCACAATATCGTTTTCATCTAAATTTTCGCCGGTTTGTATTTCTATGAATACCAAATCTTTGCTACCATTGTTTTGAATACGATGTTTTGTTTCAACCGGAATATAAACAGATTCATCCATCTTCCGTATGATTTTATCATCACCTAAGGTTACAACTGCTTCACCCTCAACGATAATCCAATGTTCCGATCTGTGATGATGCAACTGCAATGACAAGATACTACCTGGAGTTACACAAATTTTCTTAACGCAATAGTTGTCTGAAGACTCAAGAACCTCCCAAGTACCCCACGGACGTGTGTCATTATCACCTCTTTTGTATGTTGTAGCCATTTTTATTCCTTAATAAATTTAGTTTTTCTCTTGATGAATACGAATATAAATAATATAAGTAAAAACGCAAGGTAAAAAAATTAAAAATGGTGGAAAATTATGAAATCATCAACGCTTAATAAAGCTGTTGAAATAGCCGAACAATTCAAAAAAACAGTAAAAAGCAAACTCGGCATAGCTGATAAGTTTGATAAAATTATTACCATGCTTGCTAAGGAGATGAACGCCGATGCGGCAGCTTGTTATTTGGTTGTTGATGATAATTATTTGGAACTTTTTGCATCATATGCATTTAACCCGGAACTTAACAACAATATAGCACTAAAAGTTGGTGAAGGAATTATCGGTGGAATCGCCAAAAGTAAACTTACTACCGAAATTGAAAACATTTGGGAGCATCCTGATTTCTTATATCGCGCAGATGCTGATGAAGAAAAATATAAAAGTTTTCTTGGAACCCCAATTATTCGTTGGGGACGTGCCATAGGTGTTTTGTGCCTTTACAAAAAGAATGTATACGAATTTAAAAAATCTGAAATAAATACCTTAGAAATGTTATCTATGGAATTTTCTGATTGGGTTGCTTCTGATGCAATGCGCGAATATAAAAACGCTTTTATAAAAAAAAGAGGACAAAACACCAAAGATAAATATAAAGGGCTTTCTTTAAGCAAGGGATACGGTTTCGGACCGGCTGTTGTTCACCGCAGACGACAAGCCGTTACAAAAATTTTTGCAGAAGATAAGCAATTGGAATTAGAACGACTTCTAAAAGCTCATACAGAAATGAACGCCGATTTGGATGAGAAATTTAATGCCAGCAAGTTAGGGATTGGTGAACATGCTGATATTTTAGATGCATACCGTATGTTTGCAAAAGATAAGGGATGGTACAATAAAATTGCCGGACATGTGGATGGCGGATTAACGGCAGAAGCAGCTGTAGAGCGCGCTTATGAAGATATGTGGAATCGGCTTTCGGCTACGCAGGATGTTTACTTAAAAGAACGTTTGCATGACCTGAGAGATGTTGCGGATAGATTGCTTGCTTATTTGAGCGGTGATAACAACAACATCAAAGCTAATGATTTGGGTGAAATGGTAATTGTCGCTCAAACGATGGGACCCGCAGATCTTATGGATTATGATTACCATAAAATAAAAGCTCTAATATTGGAAGACGGTACTGCGACAATGCATGTCGCCATAGTGGCTAAGGCATTGGGGATCCCAGTCGTATCAAAGATAAAAGGCCTATTCAAGGACATCAAAAATGGTGAGATTCTGGCTGTTGATGGTGATAACGGAATTGTTTATATACGCCCATCGGACAAGATAATTGCAGACTTTAATAAAAAAATAGCAGAAAAAGACGCCCTTGCTTTACAAATGGCGGAACTAAAAAAACTTCCGTCTAAAACCTTAGATAAACAACGTATTAACACTTATATAAACGTCGGTTTAGATTTTGATTTGGATTATATCGAATCAACTAATTGTGATGGTATCGGACTCTACAGAACTGAGATACCATTTATGGCTGCAGAAAAAATGCCCGATGTCGAACATCAAGTAGGTTATTATAAAAAATTGATGGATATGGCCGGAAATAAAAAGGTTGTTTTCAGGAGCTTGGATGTCGGCTCGGATAAGCTTTTGCCTTATTGGACTTATTCCGGAGAAGAAAATCCGGCAATAGGTTGGCGTTCCATAAGAATTACACTAGACAGGCGAGCTATATTGCGTCAACAGATGCGTGCGTTTATACGGGCAGCTGCAGGAAAAGAACTTAATGTAATGTTTCCGATGATTGCTAACTTAAATGAATTTCTTGATGCTAAAGAAACTCTGATGATTGAATTGGATAAAGAAAAAAAACGCTCAAATGAGATTCCTAAAAAAGTTAATGTCGGATTAATGGTTGAGGTTCCTTCTGTTGTTTTTCAACTTGATGCAATTTTGCCGGAAGCCGATTTTGTTTCTGTCGGAACAAATGATTTAGCGCAGTTTTTCTTTGCTTGCGATAGAATGAATAACCGTTTGGCAGAAAGATATGATGTATTATCGGTACCCTTCCTCAGAATAATGCGAGAAATAATTCAAAAAGCAAATGATGCCAATGTCTTTTGTTCTGTTTGCGGGGAAATGGCTTCTAATCCTATTGAAGCAATGGTTTTATTAGGACTTGGCTATAGAAACCTTTCAATATCGGGGGCATCGTTTGGCAAAGTAAAGAAAATGATTCGTTCGGCAAACACAAAAGAATTAGCTGATTATGTAGGAACACTGCTTGACTTTAACCGACGAACACTGCGTCCACAATTAATTGCATATGCTAATGATCATGGTATTGAAATTTTTTAAAAAACATGTAAGATGAGCTTTGTATTGCGAGTCTAACCAGCAACGAAAGAGGAAATATGAAAAAAGAAAAGCTTAATGAAGAAAATAAAATTGATGAAGCAGAAAAAACTTCTAGCGATGCCGTAAAGAAGGAAAAACCTGCAAAAGTTACAAAAGTCGGCGCAATGCTTAAAGAGATGCGTTTACAAAAAGGTCTGAAAGTTGTTGATGTTTCAAAAAAATTGTGTATTCGCAAGTGTTATCTTGAAGCTATTGAAGATAGCAATTATGAGGAAGTCCCTGCGTTTCCTTATGGGGTTGGTTTTATTCGCTCATATGCTAATTTTTTGGGGTTAAACGGAGAGAATATTGTTGAGCTTTTCAAAGAAGAAACTAACGCTACTTGTGTTGCTGATATGCATGTACTTGAACCACAACCGGAAGCCACTATGCCAGGTTTGCAATATTTATTAATCAGCTTATTAGCTATTGTTGCAATTTATGCCGGTTGGATGTTTTTTAATCAAAATCAATCTTCCGAAGAAAATACAGATACAACTGCTGAGGCGTTAAGTACAGAACAATCTGCCGATAATGGCGTTATCGTGGTGGAAGAGTATAATTTTACCAATGCCGTTGACAATAATGATGCTGAAAATAATGTTTCTGCATCGCAAATTGTTGTTTCTGAAGATGAATATGTTGTTGATGAAAAAAATACTGAAAACAATAAAGATAGCGATAAATCTGACGTTGAAAAAGCAACTAAATCTAAGGATGAAAAAAATACTCCAGTTGAAGTTAAAACAACAAAAAATGAGGAAACCGTAGCTCAAAAAGATATACCAGCCAATGGAGTTTTCATTGAAGTATTGAAAGAAACATGGGTTGAAGTTAAAGATGAAAACAAACTTTATATCAGTAAAGTTTTACAAGAAGGTAGCGAATATACCGTTCCTGACGGGAGAGGTAAAATCTTATCTGTCGGCAAATATGATGGTGTTAATGTTTATGTAAACGGCAAACTTACGACTGTTGCCAGACCTAATAAAAAAACTAACATTGCCTTGGATAAGTTTTTAGACGCTAATAATTAGCTCTGTAAATTATTTTATAAATAGCAGGAGATTTTTTGTATCCTGCTATTTTGTTGTATAAATGACTTGTTATTTAAGGAATAAAAAAATGAATTTTGCTGAAAAATTGGCTAATGTTGTTAACAGATACAAAGAAGTTGAAGCTTTAATTGCCGAACCGGGTATATCATCGGATAATTTGGTTAAAATGAACAAAGAACTTGCTTCCTTATCACCTATTGTAGAAGCAATAAATAATTTTAATTCTCTGGAACAAAACCTTAAAGATGCAAAAGAAATGATGGATGATGCTTCCCTAGATAAGGAAATGAGAGACTTAGCTGAAGCAGAATATTATGATATAAAAGAACAACTTCCCGAAAAAGAAAAAGAAATTAAAATTTTGTTATTGCCTAAAGATGACGATGATGAGAAAAACGCTATTTTGGAAGTTCGTGCCGGAACAGGTGGAGATGAAGCCGCTTTATTTGCTGCCGTATTGTTTGAAATGTATCAGCGTTATTCTACCGCTCAAGGTTGGAGATTTGAAGTAAATGATGTTGCGGAAAATGAGCTTGGCGGTTACAAAGAAGCAACAGCTAAAATTACCGGAAAAGATGTTTTTGCAAAATTAAAATTTGAATCCGGTGCCCATCGCGTACAAAGAGTTCCTGTTACTGAAAGTCAAGGAAGAGTTCACACATCTGCTGCAACTGTAGCTGTTTTGCCGGAAATTGAAGAAGTAGATTTATATATTAACCCTGCAGATTTAAAAATTGATGTTTATAGAGCATCCGGCGCCGGAGGACAACATGTTAACAGAACAGAATCGGCCGTGCGTATTACTCATATTCCAACAGGTATTGTTGTTCAATGCCAAGATGATCGTTCTCAATACAAAAATAAAGAAAAAGCGATGAACCATTTGAGAGCAAAATTATATGACCAACAAAAAGAAAATATTGACTCTGCTTATTCTGAAAAACGAAAGCTACAAGTTGGAAGCGGTGATCGTTCAGAGCGCATAAGGACCTATAATTATCCGCAAGGGCGTGTTACCGACCATAGAATTAATTTAACACTGTATAAGCTTGATGATATTGTTTCCGGAGATGCTTTAGGTGAAATAATTGAAGCATTAGTAACAGAAGATCAAGCACAAAAGTTAGCTGAACTATCTTAAAAGCAAAAAGCCTCCTTGCCGGAGGCTTTTTATTTTAGTTATGTTTATCATAAAACTTAAAATATTGATATATATGAGCAAAAAAGGCTCCCTTTATACAAGCATCCATAATAGCCAAAGCTATAAACAACGTAATGAAAATAAAGTTTGCACCCCAGTTATTAATATTTATAAGTACGTATAGTTCCGTTATCATTCTATATAGCATCCAATATGGAACCATTATAAGCATTTGTCCCCAAAAAACAGCTACGTGATTACCTTTTACTAATGAATATAATTTGTTCCAATTTATTATTTTGTAGTCATCAACCGAAATAGCCGGGAATACCATAAGTATTGGAGCAAAAAACATTCCCAAGCCTAGAAATGTCGTATAAACTAAAATCTGTAGTGCTATTTCGTTAAGACCTATTACAGCACCTAATACCGTTATAGTAAACGTCGGTATGCCTATTAACACAGATAAGCATATTGAGGCGACAAAATAAAGACCTAATCTTTTGAAAAAAAATCGAGATGTATAATCAACATCTGCCTTACAAACGATTGAACGGCAATAATTTATTATAATCCCACATGCTGCGAGAGCTGTTATCAATACATGAACATCGTTAACCCAACCATCTGAACATTGATTTGACAACCCAACAGAACACATCATCGGAAAATTAAAAACGATTTGAACAAGAACTAAAACACCAATAACCGGCAACATTGCTTTTAGCAAACCGGTATTTTTAAAAACATATTTAAAGCTACGCCCTATAGTTTCCCAAAAAGGAAGTTTTTTTATTTCTTTATTATTCATCACTGTCTCCTGCAAATAATACTTGTTTTTGTATTATACTATAATTCATAATAAGCGCCCAAACAAGTGTTGTAACCAGATTGAAAATATATTCGCCTCCTATAGCCGTAATATAACTATCTACATTACTTCCGAAAATAATATTTTGAGTTATGTTCGAAAGCAAGAAAATTGCAACAAACATCAAAAATATTGCACCTAAAATCAAAACAAACATGTTTCCGGAACTTTTTGCCCACAATACTGAAAATTTTGGCATTTTTTTATCTTCAGCTACAAAGGCTAAACAACTTAAAAATCTTAAAGCCAGCAAAGGCACCATAAATCCTAGTGATACAATTGCAAAATAACTTATTTCAATTTTCCAGTTTGGGTTAGGAACTCTTACAATAAGCAAATATCCGGACATTAATGCAAACGACAATGTTGCCATAAATATAATTATAACTCCCAAAAGTTTTATATCTGTCTTTTGTGGTAATAATAATCGCCAATCAAATTGTTTTTTTTCTGACACAAATTGTACCCAACATCTGGCATATACACATAAAATAAAAAAAGATATAATATGAATGGTTGCATATAATATACCGCTGTTGGTGCAATAATGTTCTGCGCGATAAGCATTATTATTACATAAAATATCTTGTCCGGTTATAAAATACAGCAATGATAAGATTAAAGAAAATACGGTTCCCAAAAGGAAAAATGATTTTATATTGTCCAACAACATCCCATAACAACCTAAAACCCCTTTAAAAAGAGGAATATTTACAGATTGAATTTTTGATTCTTGTTTGCTGTTTTCCATATTATATTTCCTTTACTTTAGATACCCCCGGCAGGGCTCTGATTTGAGTTAATATATCTCCAAAAAGAGCAAATCCTCCGGATAATGCTATGCGAACATCCCAATTGTCATTTTCAGGTTTAATATATATTTTATTTCTCCCGTTTCTATCCTTGTCTAAAATATGCTTAAGAGATGAAACTGCACTTACGTCATTCAAATAAATTTCAAGACCGTTGGCAACTTCTGCAATTGCCTGATCCAATATTTCAACTGTATTAATCATCATTCGAGGATTTGTATCTTCTTCTTTTTTATCTATTGTTACACTTATCAATAGCGGATTTCCGGAATTAATTATATCTTCATAGCGTGATAACCCTTCGGAAAACAACAATCCTTCAAAATTTGAACTTCCGTCTGACATTTCAAGAAATGCATATTTGTTACCATTTTTAGATATACGTTTTTGAAAAGAATTTACACATCCAGCCAATTTACTGCGTAAACTATCTCCAACTCGCAACCCTTGCATAACATCAACATATTTTTTTACGCCCAATCGCTCCATACCTTTTTGATAACTATCTAAAGGATGTGCAGAAAGATAAAAACCTATGGCTTCTGCTTCAAGGCGTAACTTTTCCAATTCCGGCCAGTCCGGTTTGTCGGCTAAAATTACTTTTGCTTGAAGTTCTTCTGTTCCAAAAAGTGAATTTTGAGCGCTATTTTTCAATTCTGTTGCTGCAGAAATATGAGAAATAATTAAGTCAATATTGGCAAATATTTTGCCTCTGGATTTATCTAAACAGTCAAATGCTCCGGCTTTTACAAGTTGTTCTATTTGACGACGATTTATTTGTTTGGCATCAATCCGGTGAATGAAATCTGATAAGTTTTTAAAATACCCTTTATCAGAACGCTCCTTAATAATTGCATCCATATTAGCAGCGCCAACAGACTTGACTGCAGCTAAAGCATATCGGATATTACCATCTTCTACAGAAAACTCTGTCAATGATTTATTGATATCCGGTGGAAGAACTTTAATTCCCATTTTTTTGCATTCTTCTTTGTATAAAAGCAACTTGTCAACGTTGGTAATATCCAGAGACATAACCGCACACATAAATTCAACAGGATAATGAGCTTTAAGATATGCTGTTTGATATGATATAAGAGAATATGCCGCAGCGTGAGATTTGTTGAAACCATAAGACGCAAATTTTTCCATTTGATCAAAAATTTGAGTGGCTATTTCTTCCTTTATTCCTTTTTTTACGGCTCCTTCAGTAAACATTGCACGTTGTTTGGGAATTTCATCGCGCATTTTCTTTCCCATAACTTTACGTAATTTATCTGCCCCACCAAGAGTATACCCTCCCAATACTTGGGCAATTTTCATTACTTGTTCTTGGTAGACCATAATACCATAGGTTTCATCAAGAATCGGCGCTAAATTAGGATGCAAATATGTTATTTTTTCTTCACCGTGTTTGCGTTTAATATACGTGGGAATGTTATCCATCGGCCCCGGTCGATACAAAGAAACAATAGCAATCAGATCCTCAAATCTATCGGGCTTTATTTGTTTGTGTACATCTCTCATTCCGGGAGATTCGAACTGAAATACAGCGGAAGTATCTCCTCTTTGCAACATTTCATACGTTTTCTTATCATCAAGAGGAAGCTCTTCGACGTTTATCTCTATTCCCTTACTTATTTTTATCCAATCAACGGCTTTTTTTATAACCGTAAGAGTTTTTAATCCTAAAAAGTCAAATTTAATAAGCCCTGTTTCTTCTACAAATTTCATATCATATTGCGTTACAGGCATATCTGCTCGGGGATCTTTATATAACGGAACAAGTTGCTCCAAGGGTCTGTCGCCGATAACAACACCGGCTGCATGCATACCGGAATTTCGATATAAGCCTTCAAGCTTCATAGCTATATCGAACAGTTTATTTATTTGCGGATCGTTTTGGCGCATTTCTTCAAGTTCCGGAACTTGATCCAAGGCCTCTTGCAAAGTAGGATTTTTTCCTTGGACTCCCGGAGGAATCATTTTAGAGATTCTATCTGCTTGAGAATATGGCATCTGCAACACTCTAGCAACATCGCGAATCACTGCTTTAGATTGTAGCTTTCCATAAGTAATTATTTGAGCTACTTTATCTGCGCCATATTTTTCTTGTACATATTCTATGGTTTTATATCTGTTTTCCTGACAAAAATCGACGTCGAAATCGGGCATATTAACACGTTCAGGATTAAGGAAACGTTCAAAGAGCAAATCAAGCTTTATCGGGTCTAAGTCCGTTATTCGCAAAGACCATGCCACAATAGAACCGGCACCCGAACCGCGCCCCGGGCCAACCGGAACGCCATTATTTTTGGACCAGTTAATAAAATCCGACACGATAAGAAAATATCCGGGGAAGCCCATTTTTTTTATCACGCTCAACTCATAATCTAAACGAGCGTAATATTTTTCATCAATTGCTTTTTTTTCTTCTTCACTCATACCCTCATAATAAACGTGTTTTTTCATAAGCATTGCTAACCCTTCTCGGGCGCGTTTATCGATATATTCATCTTGTGTCAGACCGTCAGGGCAAATAAATATAGGTAACAAAGGTTGTACTTTTGATGATAAATAATTGCAGCGTTTTGCAATTATAACTGTATTTTGCAAAGCTTCCGGCAAATCGGCAAACAATTCCACCATTTCCGCTTCGCTACGTAATCTGTTATTGGGTGAAAATTTACGACGGTTATCATTGCTTACGTATTCAGATGCGGCAATACAAACCAATGCATCGTGAGCCTCAAACATATCTGCCCCAAAGAAAAACACTTCGTTTGTTGCCACAAGCGGAATATTATATTTGTAAGCAATATCTATGAATTTATCTTCTGTTTTATTTTCAAGTTCCGTTCCTAAACGAGATATTTCAATATAAAAACGATTGCCAAAGATTTCTTTCAATTTTAATGCTGTTTGTTCGGCCTCATCAATGCGGTTTTCAAGAATAAGTCTTCCGATTTGCCCTTCAACACCTCCGCTTAAAGCGATTATACCTTCGTTTGTTTCTTGAAGATCACTTAATTTTATATATGGTTTTTCAGCCGTTGTCGGATTATCAAGATATGAAACTTTCATTAAATGCATTATATTATTGTAACCGACATCATTCATAACCAATAATATTATTTTATCCGGTTCAATTATTCTTCCTTTAGATTTTAATAAATCATCGGCATCAGGATTACGCAGATAAAATTGGCATCCTAAAATAGGTTTTATACCAGCATCTGACGCAAACTTTGAAACAGCTTTACCACCAAACATATTGGCGGTATCTGTCATTGCAAAGGCCGGAATATTCATTTCTGTCAGTTTTTTCACCAATGCCGGAACCTTCATTGCTCCTTCAGACAATGAATACGCTGTATGTACCCTAAGATGTATAAACTGTGGTTCTGACATTTATCTTCTTATTTTCTAAAAACTTATTTTTGATAATAACAGTTTAATTCTTAGACTCAATTAAAAAATTTAGTTTAACTGAAAATAATATATCAAATTCTCATTATGAATAAAAAAAAGAAACAGCTTCACTTTTATTCCAAGTGTTTTTTACAGTAACAAGGCACAAAAAAAAGCCTGCATTGAATGAGCAGGCTAATATAAGTAAACAAACATAAACAAGGAAGAAAAGGTTTATGGTTAGAAGATCTGGCGACGACTTACTCTCCCGCGCCTTAAGACGAAGTACCATCAGCGCACAAGGGTTTAACGGCCGAGTTCGGAAT
>JAZODJ010000005.1:0-5191 GCA_045597005.1 Alphaproteobacteria bacterium
TTCTGCGCAAGTGGGAATTGTTTTACAATCTATGGCATAAACTGAAGTAGCGGTTAATAATGTAATTGTTAATGTGGCTAGATAGGCTCTTTTCATGGGTAGTACTCCTCGTGATGAATAGTGCATTTAAACCACCGTTTAAATGCACTATTTTTTTGCCTGTTTTTTGAGGGAAGTTTTAACTCCCTTGATTTTGATGAATAATGCCTCATAAAAAAGGATGATATTTCTATTTGTTATCATGAAGTAATTTGTTGTTGAAGCAATCCTGTATTTTTATGTATTCATTCGTCGCTATCGCTTCTCGGAATGACTGAGGTGGTGAAGGTGGATTGCTTCGTCAGCTAAAGCTGACTCGCAATGACAAAAAAATAAAAGCGGACTCGTAATAACATAAAAACACTGTCATGCCTTTGAACGAAGTGAAGTCAAGACATATTCAATGTTTTTAAATATGGAAGATCCCGTGACCAAATCTGACGATTTGGAGGGATGACGTAATAGAAGAAGATGTCTTGATGTCGCTCCTTCCGAGCCATGACGTTGTAGTTTTTAAATATGGAAGATCCCGTGACCAAATCTGGCGATTTGGAGGGATGACTTGATAGAAGAAGATGTCTTGATGGCGCTCCTTCCGAGCCATGACGTTGTAGTTTTTAAATATGGAAGATCCCGTGACCAAATCTGACGATTTGGAGGGATGACAAAATAGAAAAAATACCGTTTAGTTTTGATAATAATCAAAAAGCCTCGTTATAAAAAACGAGGCTTCTTTTATCTGTTACAGGTATCTTTTTATAAAAACAGACCGCTGAAGTTTGTTTGGAGTAGTGATTATGGTCTGTTGGTTTATAAAGGCCTTTTCGACAGATAAAACCGTTTATTTAATCACTATCCGATTCTATTTTGTCAAAATTTTGACGTATTTTTAAAAATATGTCAACATATATTTACAACAGAAACACAATACACTGTAAATTCAATATGTTATCCTTGAAAGCCGTCTTGATACCTTGTTTGGGCTTCAATATCAGACTTGAAAGCTCCGATTTCTTCTTCGTGTTCAATTTCGTCCTTGAGAATGTCTAATGACATTTGGTAAGTAGCAAAGTCTTTGCTTTCGGTCATTTCGCAAATTTTTTGATACCGTACAATGGCACAACGTTCGGCAACTAAATTTTGTTCCAACAAATTAATTACATATGGTTTATCAGGAGCATCATATTTACATTTAGCTGTTTTTTGCCATTCTGCCGGATTTAGAATCGGTGTTCCGCCAAGTTCTATGATACGAGAGGCTAACTTTGTTGCATGGTCGAGTTCTTCGTTGGCGTGTTCCATAAACTCGGCTGAAATTGCTTTGCGTTGCGGACCAACGGCAACAAAAGCTCCTAACCAATATTGATAATATGCCAACCATTCTTCAGCAAAAGCTACATTCAAAATATTTAGCAATTCTTCTTTGTCTACACCGGAAATTTTTTGCGACATTTCACCCATATGTTTTCTCCTTTTTTAATATTATTAAATCAGTCATTTAAATAATTATGATATTTGCCAATACAAGATTGGTGTTGCTTTTTGTGACTATTCATTTTATGCTTAACTTATACATTGATTACGGCGAAAGTGAGGCTTATTATGGTTAAAATTGCTCCAAGTATTTTATCGGCAAATTTTGCAGATTTGAAAAACGATATAATTCGCCTTGATGAAGCCGGCGCAGATATGATTCATCTTGATGTGATGGATGGAAATTTTGTTCCTAACCTTACTTTTGGACCTTGTGTTATAAAAGCTATTCGTCCATATACAAAAATTCCGTTTGATGCTCATTTGATGGTACAGAATCCTGATGATATGTTAGAGTGGTTTGCTTTGGCCGGTGTAGATATGATTACCGTACATGCTGAAGTTTGCCCTCATCTTGACAAAACAATCGATGCTATTCATCAACTCGGCTTAAAAGCCGGTGTTGCCCTTAATCCGTCAACTTCGGAAAATGTACTCGAATATGTTATTGATAAAGTTGATTTAATCATGGTTATGACTGTGAATCCAGGTTTTGGCGGTCAGAAATTTATGAATAATCAATTAGATAAAATTGCGAAAATCCGCAAGCTTATCGGAAAACGTAATATAATATTGAGTGTTGATGGCGGGATTAACCCGATGACGGCAGCAGAAGCTGTTGCAGCCGGTGCAGATATGTTGGTTGCCGGAACGGCTGTATTTGAAGGTGGAGATTTTGCTAAGAATATTAAAGCTTTAAGATAATTTTAACTGCTAAACATTAGGCTGTTTGTATATTGTGATAACAAAAGATTGGTAAAAATATGAAACATTTGATTTTAGTTGTTGAAGATGAGGAAGCATTGGGGTTGATGCTTAAATATAACCTTGAAAAAGAAGGATATGATGTTTTGGTGCAACCTCGCGGAAGTCGTGCTTTGGCAGATGTCGAAAAAAATTCGCCGTCGGTTATTTTGCTTGATTGGATGTTGCCTGAAATGTCCGGAGTGGAAATATGTAAACTTATTCGCTCAAAGCCTGATATCAAAAATATTCCAATAATTATGTTAACCGCTAAGGGCGAAGAAGAAGATAAGATAAAGGGATTGTCAGCCGGTGCTGATGATTATGTAACCAAACCTTTTTCAATACCAGAATTGATGGCAAGGGTTAAAACTCAATTACGTCATTCGCCGGAACCTCAGACAGAAAAAGAACTGTTCTTTGAAGATATAAAAATGGATATGGTGGAAAAAAAGGTGTTCAGAGGCGAAAATTATATTCATTTAGGGCCAACAGAATTCAGATTGTTGAAAATGTTGATGGAAACTCCGGGAAAAGTTTTTTCACGAGAATTTTTGCTGAAAAATGTTTGGGGCAACAATATTTATGTTGAATCGCGAACGGTTGATGTTCATATCCGCAGACTCCGCAGAGCTTTGAATGAATTCGGACCGGATTATATAAGAACGGTACGCGCAACCGGATATGCTATTGATACAAACCCTACACCTGAAAATCAATAATCAAATTTCTTGCTTTTGTATTTGAATTAGGGCATTATCTCTAAATAATTGAAGATAAGGAAATTTGAATTATGGCATTAAAATTTGAAATATTGAAAAAAGCTGGTAAAGCTCGTCGAGGAAAGTTACATACAAAGCATGGAATTATAAATACTCCGGCCTTTATGCCGGTCGGAACTTGTGCTACGGTAAAGGCAATGATGCCGGAATCGGTTGAAGCTACCGGTGCTGAAATATTGCTTGGAAATACTTATCACCTTATGTTGAGACCGGGAGCCGATTTGGTCGAAAAAATGGGAGGTTTGCACAAGTTTATGAATTGGAACAAGCCTATTTTGACTGATTCGGGCGGTTTTCAGGTTATGAGCCTTTCGGGATTGAGAAAATTGTCGGAAGACGGTGTGGCTTTTTCGTCACATGTAGATGGAAAAAAATTCTTTTTGTCACCAGAGGAATCAATCAGAATCCAACATAAACTTGATTCAAATATTACTATGTGTATGGATGAATGCGTTAAACTTCCGGCAAAACATGATGTCGTTAAGAAATCTATGGAAATGTCAATGCGTTGGGCAAAGCGATCTAAAGATGCATTCGTTGATCGTAACGGATATGGTATATTCGGAATCCAACAAGGTGGCGATTATGAAGATTTGAGAGCATATTCGGCAGAAAAACTTAAAGAAATCGGATTTGACGGATATGCAATAGGCGGATTGGCTGTTGGCGAAGGGCAAGAGATAATGTTTAAGGTTCTGGATTATGCTCCGGAAATGCTGCCGACTGACAAGCCAAGATATTTGATGGGTGTTGGGCGGCCTGATGATATTGTCGGTGCTGTTTTGCGTGGAGTGGATATGTTTGATTGTGTTATGCCGACACGTTCCGGACGAACGGCTCAGGCGTTTACATCGCACGGAACAATTAATATCAGAAATGCTCGCCATAGAGAAGATCCCAGACCATTGGAAGCAGAATGTGACTGCCCTCTGTGCAAAAATTATTCAAGAGCTTATATTCATCATTTGCAGAAATGTAATGAAGTGCTTGCGGTAATGCTTTTGTCGTGGCATAATATAAGATATTATCAACGATTGATGCAAGGTTTGCGAACAGCAATCGAGAACGAAACGTTGGACGAGTTTGTGGCTGATTTTTATGCAAAACAACAGGCCGGAGATATAGAGGAGTTGTGATTTATGGAAAATTGTGAACCTAAAAATAATAATTTGCGAGTTTGTGTTTCCGGCGGACATTCTTCCGGTGATGATCCTATATATGAACAAGAAACATATGAAATGGGACGGCTTATCGCAAAACTCGGTTTTAGACTTGATTATGGGTTTTCAAACAGCGGTGTTATGGGGGCGGTGGCCAAAGGTGTATTGGATGAGTGGAATCAGCACAAAGATGAATTTTATAAAGAGGTTAGCCCTATTGTCGGTATTACAACTCAGGAATATTACAACTTATATCAAAAAGATGAATTGTTGGAAAAAGTTACCAATGTTGTCGTAACTGATACTATTGAGAATCGCAAAAAGAAATTGTTTGATGCCGATATTATTGTCTTTGCTCCGGGAGGCGTGGGAACTCTTGATGAGCTGGCATATGATTGTGTGGCTATGCAAGATGGTTTTATCGAAACTAAACCTTTTATTATCTATAATATTAATGGTTTTTTCCATCATATCTTAGAATATCTTAAAGAAATGGTGCGCTCGGGATTTGCTGAGCCGATTCCTTTTATTGTAGTTGATAATAACGAGGAATTGGAAATTGCATTTCGTTTGCTCAAATTGCGTTATAATGAATGTGAAAGTTTCAAAGAAGCTTATTATCACGCAAGAAAAGTGGCTTATGAATTACCCTACTTTATTAAAAAGAAAGTAGGAAAAGTTTGGGTAGAACATCTTATTGCGGAAATGGATGATATTGAATTGAACGGTTCAAAAGAACAAAAAGAAAAATTAAGAGATGAGATTGAACGGGCTTATCTTGAGAAAGAAATTGCTAGAATGTATGACAGATTAGCTAAAACAGGTAGAGACACTGCCGTTGTAAGTGAAAAATTAACAAAGTTGAAAAATTCTCAGTTAAAAAAACATTCTTAAATAAATTTTAAATTGACTCTGATAAAATCCCCTCAGTTT
>JAZODJ010000006.1:0-16411 GCA_045597005.1 Alphaproteobacteria bacterium
TTATTTTTTGATGATATAGATTTTTCACTATATAAAACATTGGTTATGCTATTTATAGAAGTAATATTTCCAATATTATCAGCAAGATATTTAACTAACTTTTGTAGTGAGGTTATATCTTTAACAACATCTCTGGCTACAACATCTTTCATAAGAACAGTATTATATATACCATCTAATGTTTTGGATACTGCCAATTCATCAAAATTATATTCTGCTATTGAAGGCATACCACCAAATTTTAAATATAGGCCGAATTTTTCTTCTTTTGTTATATTTGGTTCAAATGTATAAAAATCTAAAAATTCCTTAAATGATAATGGAAGCATTTTGATTTCAACAAATCTACCAGACAAATAAGTTGATAATTCAGAAGATAACATATAAGCATTGGAACCTGTAAGATATAAATCAGCATTTTTATTAAGGTATAAAGAATTAGCAACCTTTTCCCAATTTTCCACTCTTTGTATTTCATCTAAAAATATGTATGTCTTATTATTTGTATTTTTTGACAACTGTTCCACTATCATCTCATTGAGAGATTTGTAATCTAAATCATCATATTTTAAATCTTCCAAATTGATTTCAATAATATGACTATTTTTAACACCTGCTTTTCTTAATCTATCAGCAAATGTTTTTAATAAACTGGACTTTCCACATCTTCTAATACCAGTAATCACCTTTATGATATTTTTATCCTTAAAGGTCTCTAACTGTTTTAAATACAATTCTCTTTCTATCATTTTGCACCTCTATAATTAGGATAACTCAAAAAAACATAATTTTCAATAGTTTTATTCTAATTTTTACAAAAACTTTATAAAAATTGAAAGTTTTTGTAAAAATATACAAAAATTTTTTATTGCATACTTCACTATGACATTGGTGGCGGGATTGGATTGCTTCAGCGCAAGCGCTTCGCAATGACCGGAAGAGAGTCATCGCTTGAGCGAGGAACGAGCGAGACCGGCGATCTTCAATATTTTTGAATATGGAAGATCCCATGACCAAATCTGACGATTTGAAGGGATGACTTGATAGAGAAAGATGGCTTGACGTCGTTTGCTTCGCTTACTCCGAGCCATGAAGTTGTAGTTTTTAAATATGGAAGATCCCATGACCAAATCTGACGATTTGGTGGGATGACATAATAGAATGCAATGATGTATTAGGCTAATTGGCGTGTTTTTCCAAATATTCTTCGACAGTATCACGATACCATTTGATATTTGATCTTATTTTTTTGGCGGGAACACCGGCATATATCGCATTTGGCTCATCGCAAGATTTGGTAACAACACTTTCAGCGCCAACAATAGAACCGGATGCAATATTTGCTCCTTTGAGAACTGTTACACCATAGGCTAACCAAACATTGTCACCAATTGTTATGTCTTGGGCATAATTTATGACTTCTTTGGTTTTTTGGTCAATGATTGTATGAGCATCTGTTGTTCGGATTAAAACATTGGTAGCAAACATACAATCTTTGCCGATTGAGATTTTTTTGTTTGTTTCTTTAGTGACAATAAGTTTGCAATCTTTTTTTACGGAAAAATCTTCGTTAATCAAACATTGCGAATTTTTGGCTGTTGCGTGTATAAATAATCTTTTGATATCATGTTTTGAACTTTTTATGGAAACGACAGCATCTTTGCCACAAAATATCTTACAACCTATAAAACGGGGAAATGGTTTGTAGATTTTTACCGTTGCTCCAGTGCTTAAGAAAAATACTTTTAATCCTTTTATTTTTTTTACATTTTTTTCCGAACCATCGACATTTACAACTAACAGTTTATTTTTTTGCGAAGGTTTATCCCCCGCGAAAAAGTTACAAATCTTATTAAAAAAATTGGTACACATCTAAAATTTTGCTCTAAAGATTTTTCATTATCTCATAAATACGTTCTGAGGCGTTAAAATCGCGGTATTTGTGTATAAGCGGAAGAGCCTTTTCACGTTCAGTTTTATAGCTATCGTTCAACAAATTATTTAGCATTTCTTTTTTGAGTTCGTCATAAGTAATAACTTTGGTACCGGGCATTAACAGTTCGAAATTATCTTCAAGAACCATACCGCGTCCCTTTCCATATTCTTGGGATAGATTGTTGAGATATAAAACAGGTTTGTTTAATATTAACCAATCGACGGTTACAGCCGAAAAATCGCTGATAAGCAAGTCTGTTTGGCTGAATATCTCGTATAAATCGATGTTTTGTTTTGAAAGTTCTTCATCAAATAAGATACGAAAATTTTTGCTTTGAGGAACAATATCCGGATTATCTTTGTAAAAATTTTCTTCAACCGGATGCGGTTTCATTATAAACAGAATGTTGTTATCTTGCAAAAATTTGATAAAATCGGGTGAATTGTAATCATCCATATAAAAAATGTTATTAAAATCGACCGAAACTTGTTGTTTTCTATTAAATGTTTTTTGCTTCCATGTTGGAAGGTATAAAACTATATTTTTATAATTCTGCATCGAAAATAAAGACATTATTTTTTCTCTATTTCGCTTATCTGCCATTATATCTGTTCTTGGCTGTCCGGTTATATAAAAATTATGATACTTTCCCCTAAAACATGAAAGCATCGACAGCTTAAATAAATCAGATGTAACAAAAAAGTGAGCATTTTCTGCTAAAAAATTATATCTATCTTGCAGATTGTTTTTTAATTCTTTCTCGGCATATCCTAAAGTTTTTATAGGCATTCCGTGCCATAAATTTAAATATATGTGGCGTTTAGATTTACAAAAGTCCAAACAATAACCTGCATGTGTAGTTACAATATACTTTGCCGAATATATTCGATATAATGAAATGAAATTATGTATAAATGTACAGTTTTCTAAATTATATTTTTTAGTTTTCTCTGAATATATGAAAAATATTTCAAACTCATCATTGTGATTTTGTTTTAAATATTTGTAGTATGATAAAATGTTGTTTTCAAATTTTGGAAAAAGAAAAAATACAATTCGATTATTTTTCTTCGGAATCATCAAATCAAAATATTTGAATATAAACCCAAATTTTTTTATCAACTTATTGCTGATATTTAGTCGGATGCGAAGTTTTAACCCAAATAATGTTAATAATGCTGTTTGTTTGTCAGAGTTGTATGAAAAAGAAAACTTTTTGTTCATTTCTAAATATACCTTAACTTTTGATTATTTGTTTTATTAATTCGACAACTCGTTTACTGGCGTTGCCGTCTTCCATACAGCCCTTAGACTTTAAGAAATCGTTGATTTTGTCATCGTATGATGCGGAAGCAAAATCAGCAATGTTAGTAATAAAAGTTTTCATATCATTGGCTATGGGGAATGGTGTAGTTTCTAACTGATAGTAAAAACCTCGATCATTGTTATATTTTGTGATATCCGAAGCATAAATAAAAGCCGGTTTGCGAGTAAACAAAAAGTCAAAAATACAGCTTGAATAGTCAGTTATCATAAAATCGGAAACAGCCAAAAGCTCTTGGATATCGTCGTAATGATTGCCATTAATAATTTTGGGATTGTTGCCAAACAAATGGGCGCAATCTTTTAAGACCCAAGGATGAAAACGAAGAATTAGGACACATTCACCACCAAATTTTTTTTCAAATTCGGCAATAACAGCCTCATAATCCATATTATAACAAGTTAAATCATGGTCTTCGCGATATGTCGGAGCATATAAGATTATTTTTTGATTATCGGCAATATTTAAAGCTTTTTTGACTTTGGATTTTAAATCATCATTATTGGCAAAAAAGATGTCGTTGCGAGGATGTCCCAAAAGTTTTGGATTTCCCTGTCCCCAAAAAATTCCGCGATAAACATTGGTTTCAAATTCACTGTTTGAGATTGTATAATTTAACATTTCGGCATCTTTTTTGGCATAATACATCCAAGTTTCTTCTTTGTCGGGATGAAGATCAAAACCAACCTTTTTGATGCCGAGTGATCCATGCCATGTTTGGATATAATATTGATCTTCTTTTTTTTGCAGACCTTTTTTTAACATTGTAAGATTGCGTTGTGAAGCAACCCATATTTTGGCAGATGCAAGCTCTTGAGCAGAATCAAACGTGTCTTTTTGAATTTTGCGAATTTGAGAAGGAAAATTGTTTAATACATCGTCTGACAGATTGTCTACCCAAACGATTTCGCAATCGATATTTTGTCTGATGAGTTCATCGGCAATATATTTAAGATTGCCGGAATAGCCTTCGCCATGATTGTCAATAAAAGCTATTTTGTTTGGTTGAACCGGTGTATTTTGGCATATTGAAGCATAGCGAAGTCTTCTTTTTAAGGTAAAATTGTAGCCCAAAATACTGAACTTTTCGTATTCTATAAAGCGTTCTTTGTTAAAAACCTTGGCTATCAACTCTTTGAGTTTGTTGCGTTTGTCTTTGGCTGTATAAATAAGAGGTTTGGGACGCAAGTAAAAATCTTGGATCAAACGATTGAACATCTCAGCCAAACTTATCTTAGCTTGCCAGTTTAAGGACTGTAAGGCTTGTGTATCTACATGCAACTTTGATGCAGGCGGATATACAGCTTCGTTAAGCTCAATTTTCAGTTTTGAAGCGGTATAGGTGTTGCACAGCATTTCAGCCATTTGTTTGATTGAGGTGGTAGTTGCTTCATTGGCGATGTTATAAAACTCGCCTTTTTGTCCTCTTTCCAATAATACAAAAATTGCAACTACGGCATCGGTAATATAACAATAACTGCGAATGCTTTCGCCGGTGGTGTGTAAAACAATGTCTTTTTGTTCGACAACATTGCGGGCAAATTGAGCAAAAACACGGTTGTCATGATAATCAACTCCGGCACCGATTGTTTGAACCAATCTTGCAACATTGACCGAAACATTGTATTCGCTTGAATATGCAACACACATATTCTCTGCAAGCCTTTTGGCCTCGGGATAAGAACTGCGAAGCTCGGCAATATCAATATAGCCATAGTCGTTTTCTTTTAATGGTTCGGGATTAGCAAAATCGGTTTTGCCAAATACTTCCATTGATGAAAGATATACCGTATTTTTGATATTTTTGCGGCGAGCAAAATCCAAAATGTTTTTAGTTCCTTGAACTATTGAATCGATTGTTTCAACAGGTTGCTCAACAAAACCGCGCGATGAGGTGGAATTGGCGGTATGGATTATGTAATCAACCTTTGGACATGACTTTATCGGTGTGGTGATGTCTTGTACAACGTATTTTACTTTGCGACCGAAAAGCTTTAATGCTTTTTGACGGTTTCGAACCAAAGCTATGACTTTGATGTTGGTATTTAATGTTTCGTTGGCATATAAAATTGATTTGACAATAGCCGAACCGATAAGCCCTGTTGCGCCAGTAACAAGAATGGTGGAATTTTTAAATGCCGGCCAATTGATAAAACGAGAATTGACAATCTCACTGATATCTTGTTTTTCTATTTTTGTATTAAAATCCATTGTTCACCTATTTTTTTAGTCCGAATGCATTCATATCTTCTTTGCAGGTAATTAAGGCACGAAGAACGTATAAATCCTCAATTGTGGTAATTTTGATGTTACCAAAATTGCCGCGTATCATATGTGTGGGCTTGCCTTGTTTGGTAAACAATGTACAAGAGTCAATAATATCAATGTAATCAGGGTTGGTTTGACGTTCTTGTTCATGTGCGGATACAATCTCGCCAAGCTTGAATGTTTGCGGTGCTTGAGCAGCAAATGTTTGACGACGATACGGAACACTTTTGGGGGTTATACCGTCTTCGCTGAAAAGGATTGTTTCAAATGCCGGTGTTGAGGTTATGGATGTTCCGTGTTCACGAGCGTTTTGAATATTAAGATTGATAACCTCTTGGGTAATGTTCGGACGTACTCCGTCATGAATAAGAACAATCGAATCATCAGAATTTTCTTGAGCCGCCATTTTGAGAGCTTTGTAAATAGAATCTTGTCCGGTTGCGCCACCAACGGTTATTCCGGCAACCTTGGTAAGATGATAGTATTCGACAAGTTCTTTCATATAATCAAGATGTGAGGCAACAATTGAGATATATATTTTATCGATGTTTTCATTTTGTTGAAAAAGTTCTAATGTGTATATGATAATCGGTTTGTTGTATACTTTTAAAAATTGTTTCGGGGTGGCATTTTTATCGCTGTTTAGGCGTTGACCTATACCGCCGGCAAATATAATTGCTATGTTGTTGGTTTTCATCTGAATATAAATCCCCTGCTAAAATAGTTAAAGGAAAATGATATAAAAAAAGGAAATATCATTTACCATATTTTATATATGGGGAAATACTAGTTCTCATTTGTTATATATTCAATATAAAAAAACCTTTAATCCAGAAAAGATTAAAGGCTTTTTTGTATTGTGTGTGTTTTATAATAATATCGGAACTTGCGTCCT
Source organism: Alphaproteobacteria bacterium (assembly GCA_045597005.1). Lineage (GTDB taxonomy): Bacteria > Pseudomonadota > Alphaproteobacteria > RF32 > CAG-239 > CAZU01. The sequence goes on from JAZODJ010000006.1 coordinate 6,424, forward strand.
TAAAACTTGTACATAAAATTTAACCCATACATATTGGAATAGCTTGAATATTCCGAATATACGCTGTTACCTGGCATATTGATATCGGCTTTTTTCATAAATAAGTGAGCGACACCGGCGTCAATCTGCCAATTGTCTGCAGAATAACTCAGACCGGCAGAGAGCCAAATTCTATCAGAATCGGGAATACGATTAGAGCGATTTGCAGGATCTTCAGCCGGAGATTGGTCGTAAGCTGTTCCGATACGGAATGTCCAGTTGTCGTTGAAGTAATAATCGGCACCGACAGCAACCGTCCATGTATCTCGCCATTTGTATGGATGGGTAACATTAGACCCTGGGCCGGATGATGTCATTTCAAACTCAGGAAATGATTTGCTCCATTCGGTCCAACGAATTGATGATGAAAGTCCGATTTTGTCATTTAGCTTGTGATAGCCGGAAATTAAAACACTTGCCGGTAAATCAGGTGAAGCTTCGCCATCGGGGAATACCGTAGGTGCTCCCATCATTGGATACGCTGTGTTTGTAAAATTGCCTTTGACTTTTTGGATACTGCGGAATTTGTAGCTGATACCCAAACGTGTATCAGGAGTAAACTCATACATTGCTCCGATTGTTCCGGTTCCGGTCCAGCCATCAAGGTCATAGTTTGCCTCACCAACTTTTGCAGAAGGAGCCAGATGATTAACGGCTTGAGCATTAACATCTTGTGTCATATTGCCATGGATATAGCGCAAAGTGGCTGTTGCACCAAGAGATAATTTATCGGTTACTTTGTAAGCGGCGGCCAAAGAGGAATCGATAACTTCCAATTCTGATTTGCGAGCAGTATCGCCAATGAAGCTAGCTGATTTGTGCTTGGTAGAAAGCCCATACGGAGCATAGATACCGGCGCCCAAGAACAATTTATCATTAACGTTCCAATGTCCGAAGCCGGATGGCAGGGCAACACCATAGTGCATTTTGGTTTCTTCGCCCTCATAATCTTCTCCTTTGCCTTTGATGGTGGAAGCCATTTCGGCCATAGTCATTGAACCTTGAAAACCGGAACGTTTCATTAATGTCATTCCGGCCGGATTGTAAGCAAGAGCAGAATAATCATCGCCAACAACACCGGCACCGGCAAAAGAGCGACCCAATCCGGTTACTGAATATTCGTTAAGTTGATAGCCGGCCGCTTCAGCATTGTTTGAACAAAGCAACGCTAACCCGATTGCCGTTAATGTTAGTTTTTTCATATTGTTGTCCTTATTAAAATGTATGATTAAGTTTGTGTTTTATATTGATTTTATAATCATGTTCTGTTAGAAAAGTAAAGTAAGCACTTGGAAGTGCTATAGTTTCCCCAAGGATACTATTGTAGTATTTTTGCGGTTTTTAGGAGTTTTTTTATGATTGATGATGTGCAAAAATGTTTGGCTGAAATGACCGTTAAGTTGATTGGCGATCGTTGGAAAATGCAAATTATTCAAAATTTGATGGACGGAACAAAACGTTTTGGTGAGTTGAAAAAATCTTTGGGCGATATTACGCAAAAGGTTTTGACTTCTAATTTGCGCACATTAGAGGAAAAAGGATTGATTATCCGTGAGGTTTATGCTCAGATTCCGCCTCGCGTTGAATATACTCTTACAGCTGTCGGGTATGCTTTGAAGCCGGTTATCGAATCGATGATTGCGTGGGGTGCGGAATATCGTGAAAATATGTTGTTGGGAATCGAAAATTTGGCTTAGTTTGGATATTGTGTTGTGTTTTATAAAAAAACCGCCTAAACGGCGGTTTTTTTTTGCAGTTAAGCGGAAATATATTTTTTTATCTTGATAATATTGTCGATAGGCATTTTGTTCATATTGGTATGAATATGCAAAATTTTGGGAAGTTGCATATAGTCGCCAAAAGTATACGTCAGATATAAATCCGGCTTGGCAACAGACGGGAACATTTCGCCTTCAAATTCAATATCCTGCAAAGGAAAAATCGTATCATAATCAAAAGCATTGTATAAATGGGTGGAATGATAATATTCAAGACCATAAAAAACCGTCGGTTTTATAACTTTGTTGTTCGGTTTCAGATTGCTTATGGTTTCATTGCGTGATTGCATAATCTTTTTGAAAAATTCTTCCGGCGTTTTGCATTTCTTTTTTAATTTGGCGTTTTTTAAAACTTGGGTGCGAAGCTTTTTGCTGAAATCAAGCTTTTGGGCATCGTCCATGGTTTGATAACGTAAATCAACCGGAAAAATATCGATAAACAAATTGGGAATTTCTTGATGTGATATTTTTATCATATTGTAAATTCCGTTTTCTGATGTATACAAACCGGCTTTGAGATTTTTGTCGGAAGTATGTTTATTGAAAGTTTCAATAAAACTTGTAAAATCATCGCGCATCATACAAATGTCAATATCATCATCCCAAGGAATAAAACCTTTGTGACGAGCAGCTCCAAGCAAAGTTCCGAAATCTATCCACCATGTAATATTGTTTTGAGAGCAAACACGTTTTATTTCTTTTAATATTTTTAATTCGGCAAGCTGGATATCGCGAAGTGTTCCCCTCGCTTTTTTCATATCTTCGATATTGAAAGTAAACTGCATAACAGATTGCAAGCTGTCAATTTTTTTTAATAATGTTGCGTTGGAATATTTATTGATGCTGAACAGCTTTTTGCCAAACAGGTATACTTCTTTGCAATCACTCTTTTTTTCAATACGAAACATTAATCCCCCTTCTTAGATAAAATCAATATTTGTCTTGCTTTGTCTACTGTTGTCATATGCTTCAATTATGGCAGAAATAGCTATACTCTCGTCATCTCGATATTTGTAGGACTTTTGCCCTTGATGGATAGAGGTTACAAAATCAGCAATTTCATAACGTAGCCCATCACCATCAAACTTGGTAAAATGTTTAATATTGTAGCTGCTGTCTTCAAAACGAACCTCAAAAAATTCGGTTTTCCACCATGGTGCAGGAACATAAATATATCCCCGTGTTCCGGCAATTATCATCTCGCCTTCCTGTTTTACACCAATACCAGTTGTTGCAGTGGCTGTGGCTGTCGGATATATAAAATGTGCTTGAGTGTAAATATCAACATCGGTTTCTTTGTCTATTGTGGTTATAAAATTTAATTTTTTGTAATCATAACCAAGCATTTTAATAATAGCCAATAACGGATAAGATGCCAACTCGTTAAATGCGCCACCTCCATATTCTTTATTATATTCGCGTAATGTCTTATCGGCTATTTGTTTGGTAAATGTTGCCGTGATATTTTTTATTTGCCCTATAAGACCACTTTTGGCAACTCCTACTAACTGAGCAAAACATGGAGCGTATGCTGTTTTGATGGCTTCATATAAAATAACCTTTTTCTTTTTTGCTAATGCAAAAAGTTCTTCAGCTTGTTCTTTTTTGAGAGTAAGCGGTTTTTCACACAAAACATGCTTGCCCGCCATTATTGCTCTTTTGGCATAATCATAATGAGTAAAGTGAGGAGATGCTATGTAAACGGCATCAACCGCGTTGATAAAATTGTCCCAATTAGTGTAAAAATCGGTACGTTCGTATTTTTTGACAAATTCTGTTAAGCGCTTTTCGCTTAAACCGAAGACACTTCTGATATCTATACCGCTGACAAATCTTGCTTCTTTGATAAAACGGCCGGCAATTCTCCCATAGCCAACCATACCGATGTTTATTATGCCTTTTTCATTGCGAAGTTCCGTAGAGGAAATACCTTGTGTGCGAGGCAAATATATTACCTCGCAATAGTCTTTCAGATAGTCAAACTTGTTGGTCCAATCAGAACCTATGACAAACCTATCTATTTTGTGTCTTTGAATATCTTCAATTTTTTGCCCAAACCTCTCTTCAACAATTATCTCATCTGCAAGCCCTGTTTTGCGGACATTTTCCATTCGTTGGGAAAGAGTTTGACTAACATTGAGTTTGCCACGCGATTGGTCATATGATTCAGATGTAACCCCAACAACAAGATAATCTCCAAGTTCTTTGGCTCTTTTTAAAATATTCAGATGTCCTGTATGTAAAAGATCAAATGTACCATAAGTGATAACTTTAATCATTTGTAGTCCTTTTTTAGAGATAATTGTGTAATATTATGTGAATCCACACTACACAATATAGGAAAAATGTAAAGTTTAATTTCTCACTGATACATAATTATTTATTCCATAGACGATAGCCTATATCTTGACGAATGGTTTTAATTATTGGTTTTGTGGCGGTGTTATAGATGCTGTAGCCGATATCTTCATCAATATTAAGAGAATGACCTTGAAAAATTATTTTACTATCGCTTATTTTGAGTTCGGGATGCTCTTTTAATACTGTTTTGCGTTCGGATACAGGATATTTGTTTTGCCATATATCTTTTACAAAACGTCCACCGCGAGAAGAAACTAACTCCAGTTTGCCAGAATGATTTTTGAAAGCTATTACCTTGGCTTGCGGTGATATTAAAATGTCCGGAACATCTACTGTCGTTATGCTAAAAGCACCAATGAGTATCGCTAATAAACCTAAGTAACGCCATTTGCATTGCCAAAGCATCAACCATAGCCCTCCGATAACAATCAATATTAATCCCCAATGAGGCATTGAAGAAACCTGATAACCGGCATTAGGTAAGGATGACACCCAAGATGTTATTTGATTTAGCAAATTTATACCCCAACCGGTTGCTCTTAAAAACATTGTATCGGCACCAAAGGGCATTAGTAACATTGAAAGTAATGTTGTCGGCATTATAATAAGACCTATAATCGGTCCGGCTAAAAAGTTACCCAACGTTGTATAAATTGATATCATATTAAAATGATATACGGCAAACGGTAATGTCATAAGTGATGCAATGAAATCCGATACAACTATACCGATAATGTAAAGTAATATAATTCTAAACCATTTGACTGATGACGCAACATTGATAAAATTTTGCATTTTACAGGAAACTTTTTCATAAAATGCAACAAGTCCCAAAACAGCTGCAAAAGACATTTGAAAACTGGCGGAAACTAAGGCCTCGGGAGATAGAAAAAGAACAATAAATGCGGCAAGAGATATTGTGTACATTGAAATTGCGCGACGATTAGTTAAAACACCCAACAAAACAATAAAAGTCATTATAAAAGCTCGCTGTGCAGAAACTGCATTACCGGAAATCAGAAGATAAATAAAACTTAAAATAATGGCAAAAACAGATGCAACTTTTTTTGTATCAAACCTTAATGCAATTGCCGGAATTAACGATAATATAAAACGAATCAGAAAAAACATCAATCCTGCCAACATACTCATATGTAATCCGGAGATTGACAAAAAATGAGCTAAACCTGAATTGCGGTATTGCTCATATTGAGTTTCATCGATACCGCCACGCTCGCCGGCGATTATTGCCGAAGCAATTGATGCTTTGTCTGGAGCAAGAATACTTTTGATATGATTAACAATTGATTGGCGTAAATTGTCTGTATAAATTGTTATTTTTTTTGGGGAAGGCATAGGACATTCAATTTGAAACCACCGGCTTTCGGCATAGCCGGATCCTTTCAACCCTTCAAAATATCCTTTTCTGTCAAATTGATATCCGCCAATTACAACCTCTTTGGAAAGAGGCATTATTTTTCCGACCATCTCAACACAATCGCCTACCGAAGCATCGTTATTTTTACCACGTAATGTTATACGATAGCGTCCAACATATCTATTGCCGTCAAAATCGGTAAGATTTTCTAAAATAAGTCTTTTGCGCCCTTGAAAGTTGGTATCAATAGCATCTATTCGACCTCGAAAATAAAAAGTTTCGTTCGGTAATTTTGATTGTGATGTATCAAGCCATATCGCTTTTATTTGAACGGTTGTAAAACCGGCTAAAATAATGGCAAATATACCTATTGTATAAAGTATGTTAATGCGATGCCTAAATAATATTGCTAACAATATTAATGTTTCGATTAATGTTAGTGTTAACCACTTAGAAGGTTCTTTAGGAAGAGCAAAGTATAATGATATACCCAAAGCATATAAAACCGGAAGCCACAAAAAACGACGTTCTTTGTCTTGATGCCAACAGTTTTGAATAAATTTTAACATTTTAACATATCCAAAATTGCATCAGCTGCATTTTCACTTGGGGTTTGGTTGCCATTACTTAAATAATCTTTTACTTCTGAAAATCCTTGCATTTGATTATCGTATGCTTTTCCGTTTTTCAGAAGCTCATTAATATTACAAACGATGTTTTTCGGTGTACATTTTTCTTGCAAAAGTTCCGGCACGACAGGCCTTTGGAGTAAAATATTAGTCAAGTTGACAAAGCGAAGTTTGACCAGATATTTGGCCATAAGATATGTCAATGGTGAAACTTTGTAAGCTATTATGTGAGGAATGTTGCAAATTGCCAGCTCTAAAGCAACAGTTCCTGATGCGGCAATGGCTGCAGATGAAGCTTGAAAAGCGCTATATCTATCAGCTTCTGTTTCCAAAACAGCAATCGGCAAGTCAGTGCCTTTTATCATATGTTTTACGCGATTAACTACAGTTTTTACCGTTGGTAATGCAAAAAATATATCGGGATTTTGTTCGTGAAGTAATCGAGCTGCGGCAATAAAGTCCGGCAACAACTTTGAAACTTCTGTATGGCGTGACCCCGGTAAAACAGATATAATTTGTTTATTATCTTCAATATTATATTTTTTTCGGAATATCTTGCCATCTGCTGTCAGAGCATCGCTTTCGATAACCGGATGCCCGACAAAAATTGTTTTTAAATTGTGCTTTGTGAAATATTCGGGTTCGTTGGGAAGCAACGTTAAAAGTTCATCAACATATTTATACATCGTTTTGGCTCGACGTTTTTTCCATGCCCAAACCTGAGGTGCAACATAATGAATTTGTTTAATATTTGTATTTAGTTTACGTAATCCTTTATGAATCCTGCTACAAAAACTCCAACTGTCTATGGTTATAACAACATCAGGTTTTTTTCTGATAATATCTTGAATGGTTTGTTTTATGCGGCGTAATACTCGAGGAATACTGGGAATGACCTCTACCAACCCCATCACGGCAAGTTCCGAGATGTCAAACAACGGTTTTAAGCCTTCTTGTTCCATAGTATCACCGCCGAGACCAAAAAATTCGACAGTGTTATTTGTTTTTTTTCTTAAGGCGCGCATTAAACGAGAACCTAATAGATCACCACTTGGTTCGCCGGCAATGAGATACACTTTTAACTTATTTGAGGTAGTCATCGATACTCGCTCCTATAATAAACATTTTATATTTGTCGGCTAAAGCGATGGTTTCTTTTTCATCAACAATTAAACCATTGCCGGCGTGGACAACTATTCCCTCCAGTCCTGTTTCGTGAGCTCTTTCGACAGAGCGCGGTCCAATGGTCGGAAGATCTATGCGCATATCTTGTTGCGGTTTACGAAGCTTTACCAATACACCACCGCCACCTTTGCGACGATATTCTTTACATCTTCTAATTAATTCATCTGTCCCTTCAATACCTTCAACACCGAGAACCAAACCTTGTTGAACTATAACAGCCTGTCCGATATCTAAACGCCCAAGTTCAAAAGCTGCTTCTACACCTCGTTTGATATCTATAATATCTTGCTTTGATGGTTTGCGCTTGGTTAATACTCCTTGTTTTACCAAAATATCCGGCATAACCTCGTGTATTCCTTTTACTTTCATTCCGTCTTTTTCTATTTCATCAGCTACTGCTCGTAATAAACCGTCATCACCAAGAGCTTTGGCTCCAACTTTGGCAAAAAATGCCGTAGTTCGCAAATCTGGCACCAAATCAAAAAAGCTTGGACGCCTTATTGTTCCCACCATAACAACATCTTTGACACCTTGTTTGGCAAAATATTGAAAACCGCTACCGGCTTGTCCTATTCTAATCCATTTATGTTCAACGTTATAACCATCAAATAAGTTTTTTTCGGCGTTTCCTTCGATGGCTAAAACAACAAAATCTCTGTTTTGTTGAATACATTGAGATATCAACTTTTGTGGAATATTTCCACCACCGGCTATAATACCTAATTTACGAAAATTATTGTTCATCTATATTTATCCCTATAAAAAAACAAAACTTGATATTTCTCAGTTTTGATAACAGAACTAAAATAGCGGACTTTTTATGTCTGAAAGACAGACAGACGACCATTTTTTACCATTATACAAAACATCATATATCAAGCTTTGTAAAAATTGATTTAATTTATTAAATCAATTATGTTGTCAAAACTGAGGTAAAAACCCAAATTTTGACATTTTTGCTATTCAGCAGTCATGACCTTGCGGCGACCTGCTAATCCTTCACAAATAAAATTAATTTGTTCTAATACCAATTCGTTATCTGCAAATTTTGTTTTGGCTTTTTCGAGGCGTGTTTCAAAATTATCATCTTTTCCTTTGAATATATACATAAATGCACGTGTTACAGATTTTACTGTTGCCTCGTCCATACCACCGCGCATCATACCTATACGATTAAGGCCACGAAGTTTACCGCGTTCTCCGGTAACAATACCAAACGGAATTACATCTCTGTCAACTCCTGCTAAACCGCCAATCATTGCTTTACGTCCGATACGGCAGAATTGATGTACTGCACAGTTGCCACCCAAAATTGCTCCGTCTCCAACACGAACGTGTCCGCCTATAACTGCGTTATTAGTCATAATAACGTGGTTACCAACAACACAATCATGAGCAACGTGAGAATTTACCATCAACATACAATCGTCACCAACAACAGTAGTTTGATGCTCTTTGGGGGTTCCGGCATGAATGGTTACATTTTCCCTGATAACATTGTTTTTACCGATTATAACCTTTGCCCCCGGGATAAATTCATTACCATGATCTTGTGGGCCTGTACCCAAACAAGCTCCCGGAAACACAACCGTATTCTCTCCTATGGTGGTATCACCATAGACAGTTACACGAGCAAGAAGCTTTACATTTTCACCAATTTTTGCTTGAGAACTAACCCAACAAAAGGGACCAATTTCTGCCGAAGAGGCAATCTGAGCGCCGTCTTCAATAACGGCAGAGGGATGAATTTTAGCCATAAAATTAATAGTCCTTATATAAGTTCTTTATCTTTTCTGAAAAACAATTTAACGAACTATATCACTAATAGCAAAACACAAAAATTTAACAATTATTACAAACACTGTTTATTATGTTTTTTCAAATAACTAACTAAAAAGATACTATATATTTTTGGGGATTGTTTGATATTTATGAAAAAAAATTAGGGAGAAAAAAATAGTGAAAAAGCAAACTTTCTCATTATTTTTTTAGCACCGTTATCGTATACCTAAAACTCCGGATTATTCATAAAATCCCAAAAAACATATGTGACAAAACATATAACGCATAATATGGCAAACAAAAATAACCAAAAAATAGTTTTAGCGATTTTTTTTAATATATTTTTGTATGATTTCATCACAATCTCCCTGAGGATATTTATTACCAAGTAAGCGTCCTATTTTATTAGCATAATCGTCACTCTGACTTTCATCAAAACTGTTTGCTCCGGATTTTATATCTCTCTTTTCTTTTAATCCAGATAAAAATTCGGCAACATCAGTCCCTCCTCGCCCGTTTTGTGCAGCTACACAATTTATATATGCGTGTTTATATTTGTCAGTATACCTATAATTTTTTAGCCGTAAATAATTTTTTATCATCTCGGAAACTGTTTTTAATGCTGACCAACTATAACTAAGTGAATTTTGTTCTTTCGGTAATATATCTCCTTCTTGCGCTATAACATTATTATAGATATTTTTGCCTTGTAATGCTGTTTACCAATATGAAGATTGAATATCGCTTGATTGATTTTAATAAATCAAACAATGGGGTTAAAAAATGTTTTGAAAAAAATTTTTAAGATAAAAAAAATAGTGAAAAAGCAAACTTTC
>JAZODJ010000007.1:0-49012 GCA_045597005.1 Alphaproteobacteria bacterium
AAAAGAATTATCTCAAAAAGAAACAGTTAAGAAAGAATTATTAAAAACGCTTAAACAAGCAAAAACTAACGCCAATAAACACGTTAATGAATATACATTAAATAAATTTGACCAAATATTTACAACAACAAAAAATGATAATACAAAAATTACATTAAGATATGGCCCTACCGTATTTTTTAATGGAATTGTAGAAACAAAAATTGTTTATCCAAAAGCAAAAAATAATGAAAAAAAGCAGAATGATGATTTTGCATCAAAAATTTACTTACTTGACCAGTTAATAAGTAGTGTAAATGATGAGGATTGGTATAATAATCAATATGAAGAATATTATGAGAATAGGAAAAAGGCTATTGCAAAAGCAAAGCTAACAAGAGCTAAAAATAAAGCGGATGCTCTAAATCAAAGAGTTTAGTAATAGGAAAGCCCTCTTATGAGGGCTTTTTCTTTGTTTTTCTTTTTCTTGCTGTTAAATCATATTCGCCAGTAGAAAAATCTTTTTTGATTTTCTTAAATTCATCTAAATAATCGGCAAGATACGGATATTTAATCTTTTTAATTTCACGATTAAGTATCTGTATTGTAATACGTCTTCCGTAAATTGCCTGTCCTGTTCCTCTGTTAACCCAACCACCGAGAGCATTTTGAACTTCTGTTGATATATTCCTATCAATAGCCTTTTCTTCAAATGTATAACGGAATGAGTGAAAGACTTTTTTACTTGCTTTTATTCCTATTTTATCTAAATAACGAGCGAACCAGTGAGTAACAGAGCCCGCATATTTATTTTTGGCGGATAATGTGAGATTATGAAATATACGAGTATGATTATTCGCTTTTAATCTTTCTACCCATTCAATGAATCCTAAATCCAATAAAGCAGGATGAATTGGAATTTTGCGGATTGAACTCTTATTTTTAACAGACTGATTTTCGCCCTCATTAGTAATATTAAAACAATATATTTTGCCAACCTTAACAATATCATTCACTGTTAATTGGCAAATTTCATTGGCACGGCAACCTGTATATAAAGCAATAAGAGGAATCCAAAACCTTGAAAATTGATGTCGGTTATATCTGTCAGGATATGTTTTAGGATTAAATATCTTTAATAAATCCTCTTTGTCAAAACCAACTCTTTGAGGCTCTTTGTTTACTTCGGGAATTAAAATCTTTTTAGAAAAGTTATTGTTGATTATTTCTTCTTCCAATGCAAAGTTCATAAAATCAAGAAATGTAACAAGATATGTTACAGCGGTCTTTTTACAAATACAGTCATTTGTTGGTTCGGGTCTTAAAATAGAGTTCAATCTTCTATTAGGATAACGAGTTCGCCATTTTTTAGGCACTTTATAAATATCAATAGAAACTCTTTGACAGTCTTCCGCTGTAATATCATCTATGCATTTCTTTTCAATTAAGCAAAAAATCGTTTCTAATTGGGCTTTATAAGCATCTACTGTTTCTTGTTTTACACCTTTAATAACTTTTATTTTAGCATATCTTTCATATAAAGTTGTCCATAAAGTTTTTATTTTCTGTTGCTGTGCCAATCGTCTGTTGGCTCTATCCTGACAAGATGATAATACTTTTCTAACAAGAGGATTAGACATTTCAAAATGTTGAGCGGTGGTTGATGAATACTCAATATCTTCAACCATCCTTTTACCATAATCTTCAATTTGATGAATCTTATTCATAAAGGATTGAAACCAATTTTCTTGTTCTAAATTATAATATGCTGATTCTGTTGTTGGGATAGTTGTTTGATTATTAAATATTTTCTCTATGATATTTTTTATCGTAATATGAGTTTCTTCTTGTTTATAAAGCCATATAAGATAATTGTAAATGTATTCGCCACCTAAAACAGACATTGATTTACGAGAATTAGGGCGAAAAATACTAATTTCATTAAACGAATTAAGACTTCTCTTTATATTATAATAATTATCTTCGCAAAACTTGATTATTTCTTCTAATCGGTGGATTAGAATATTATCAATATCTGTTTCATCAAACTCCACAAGAATAGGATAGGCTCTTTTACTGACTCTCATAGCAAATACCCGTAGTAAAGTTATGAATTTGTCCATAGCAACGGATTCTATGTGATACAATTTAATAGCCAACAGATAATCCGTTGTATTTAAAGAGTATAGGAATTCTTTTCGTAAAGCAAGATGTTGTATGTCCCTGGGGATAGCAATTCTTAAATAAAAGGTGTGTTTTCTACGAAGAAGTCTTGGGTATTTTTTTGTCATTGCTGTATCACTCTGCTGTATCACTTGCGATTTTTGCGATTTTTGCAATTTTTAAACAAAAAAATAACCTGCAAAATCAGCAGGTTAAAAAGTGAAATGGCGGATAGAGTGAGATTCGAACTCACGGTACCCTTTGGAGGTACACACGATTTCCAATCGTGCGCCTTCGACCACTCGGCCATCTATCCTTCAGAAATCGTTGTTAACTTAAACAAATATATTTAAATATGCAATATATATTTTGGGTTTTTGCTATAAATAGTCTTGAAATAGGGGGTAAAATATGATAAAAATGTACTGTAAATAGTAAGCCTATGTATACAAAATACGAAAAAATCCAAGGCGAAGTAGCTTTCAGACTTTGGATGTTCGGACTGGCGCTTGCCGAACTTGAAAGAAATCCTATTGAGGATAAAGCGGGTAATTTGTTGGGTAAAGTTAAGGCTTTTGCAATGAGCGAAATTGTTCAAAAGCAAGCTTCCCAAGAGCAAAAAGAAGATTTGCAAAAAGTAATCCAACGATTGCTTAGTCTTCTTTAGATATTAAAAATTTGTTATCCCAAAGACGCTGAAAGGCCTCTTTGGGATTTTTTTTGCAGATATCTTGTAATTAACTTTTCATTAAATTAAATTATGTAATATTATAACCATAACGATAGCGTAAAAAACTTGCTTTTAAAATTATTGTGTGCTAGTAAACCCTTACGAAACTATGGATTACTTTGAAAAATGATAATTGATAGTAGCAATAAAAAACAAAAAAGCATTTTGACTAATAAATGTTTTTATCAGACGACTGCTCGGATTATGCGCGATTTCGAGGAAAAGGGATATGCTAATTCTGCTGATGAAACCGCGAAGGTTATTTCTGCGTATCATGCAATAGTGAAAAAGAAAGCTAAGAATAATTATAATGCGGATTATAACGATGCGTTTCGTCGTATTGATAGTGCAATTCAAACGTTAGCGAATCAAGTGTTTTATGATTGTGATAAGAAGAGCTTTGATTATGCGTACCATTCTTTTGAAAAATTTGATCATATTTCCGCAATAGTTACTCGTCAAAGAACAAAAAAAGGTTTCCTTTAGTCTGTTTGATATATTCTTGTATATCATTGGTATATCTATGTTGCCAAAATTTAATTTTTAGGATAAATTTCGGTTATTGGTTTATTGTAAATTTTGAGGTTTTTTTATGGCTAAAATATCTTTAATCGGTTGTGGACGCTGGGGGACTTTTTTGGGGTGGTATGCTGCTAATTATGGTAAGGCTGCAGAAGTTCATATGTATGATATTCCGACATCTCCAAATTTTATAGAGTTGAAAAATACTCGTAAAAATGCCTATTTGTCGTTGAGTGACAATATGTTTTTATATGATAATTTAGAAGCAATTTTGAAAAATGATTTTATAATAGTTTCTATCGGATGTCAGTATTTTAGAGGATTGTGTAAGGAACTGAATGCTTTTGATCTGGATGGTAAAACCTTTTTGTTGGCAATGAAAGGTTTGGAGGAACCGTCAGGTGAACGGATGTTGGAGATTATGCGCTCGGAAATAAAGCAAAATATTCATATTGCGACATTGGGAGGTCCGGGACATGTTCAGGACTATATGAAAGGGGTGCCTTCTGCGGCTGTTGTGGATAGTGATGAAGAAAAAACAAAAGAAACGGTTATTGATTTGATGCAAAGTTCTTTAATCAGACTTTATTACGGGGATGATTTAGTCGGTAATCAAATTGGTGCAGCAATGAAAAATGTTATCGGATTAGCAGCCGGTATCTTAGATGGACTTGAGTGGTACGGGCTTAAAGGGGCGTTGATGGCGAGAGCCCCGGTTGAAGTCGGACGCTTGATTAAACATTACGGCGGTAATCCGATGACTGCATATGGCTTGTCACATTTGGGGGACTATGAGGCTACATTGTTTTCAAAAAATAGTCATAACAGGATGTTTGGAGAAAAATTTGCTCGCGGAGAGGATTTCGGAAAGCTTGCTGAAGGTGTTCCTACATTAAAAGCGGTTAAGGCTGTAGCTGATAAATGTGGTATTGATATGCCGATAAGCCAGGCTTTATATAAGGCAATTTATGAAAAGGGTAATATAAAAGAAATTATTGCCGGATTGTTTGAACGAGCATTGAAAAAAGAGTTTAATGCATAAAATTAAGAAAAAGACCACGAAAAGTGGTCTTTTTTGTTGCGAATCGTTGTTTAAATATCAGTAGGCTTTTTGTGCCAGTTCTAAAAATTGATAAGGAGTTATTTCTTCCGGTCGCATAGTCGGTAAGATACCTATTTCTTCGCAGATAGAATCCAAATTTTTGATTGATTTGAGGCTTTGGCGTATCATTTTGCGACGCATTGAAAAGGCTTGGGCGGTTAATTTTTCAAGATTGTTTATGTCTTTGTGGTTTAGCGATTGTGACAGAGGAGTGAAGAGTAGTACACTGGACCATATTTTAGGCGCCGGTGTAAAACATTCCGGATTTATATCGAATAAGCGAATTATGTTGCATTGAAGTTGTGCCAGAACGGATAAACGTCCGTAATCTTTAGTTTGTATCGGTGCCATAATACGATCAGCTACTTCTTTTTGAAACATAAGAGTTAAAGATGTGTAACAATTAATATCTTTAAGCCATTTGGTAAGGAGTGGTACAGATATATTATACGGCAGATTTGATACAATGTGTTTGGGCATTGTTTCATAAAAGGAAAAATCAAACTTTAGAGCGTCTTGATTTATTATTTCTAAGATGTCGCCGGTTTTGGATTGAATATCTTGCATTATTTTGATGCAACGTTCATCAAGTTCGATAACTGTCATCTTTTGAGGTTCTGCTTTCATCGTTGAGCGTGTCAGTCCTCCGGGGCCGGGGCCAACCTCAAAGACATGTGAACCTTTAAAGTTTAAAATTTGTTGTTTTTTTAGGGAGCTTGATATTATTTTGTCTGTAATATTGATATCAAGCAAAAAGTTTTGTCCTAAAGATTTTTTGGCCAGTAGTCCATGAGTATCGACCGTTAGTTTTAAGGATGGAAGAGAATCGATAGCTGATAAAATATCCATGCACTATGCCTTTACTTCAATAACTGCTTTTTGTTTTATGTCTTGGAGCAATTTTTTGGAAATTGCTTCCATTTTTTGGTTCTCGAGCAGAGTTTTTATTTCTGTTTGATTAGGTGTGAAATTGGGATTTTCTTTAGGGTCGAAAACTTGCAAAAGTTTTACTATATAATAGCCGTCGCCAATTAAAATTGCGTCGCTTACTTCACCAGGTTTCATTGATGAAAGACGCATTTCTAACGCAGATAGCATTTTACCTGAATTTATCCATCCGAGATTGCCGCCATTTGCTGCTGACGGAGCATCAGAAAAACGAGCAGCGTATAGTTCGAAACGGGAATCGTTGCGTAATTTTTCTACTAATGTTTCAATATCTTCAGCATTTTCTTTTTTGATAAATATTTCCAAAACCTGATATTTTTTTATACTCATATCTTTAGTAACATCAGCAATGGTTTCATCTATTTCTTTTTGAGTTATGTTAGCTGTTTGGTAATATTTGCGGCGAATAAGCTTTATCCAAGCTAATTCTGCTTTTAAGTTGTCAGATAATGCCTGACGAGAAATGTTTTTAGAAGCCAATGTTGAGAGATTAATATTGTTTTTCTTTGCCCATTGTTTCATTTGAGTTTCGATTTCCGAATCACTTACAACAATATTTTCTTTTTCTGCCGCTTGAGTTTTAAGTTTTTGTTCTATTGTTTGAGCCATAACTCGGCGAGTAATCATATCTTTGGTTTCGGCGTTGTAGGGAATAGGGGAATTTAACATAAAGATATTTACTTGGTCTGAAATATCTTCGCTTGATAGTATGTCACCGTTTACTAATGCGACAATATTAAATGTTTCAGCTAAAGTTGCGGTTATAAAAGTTATTGAAAATAAAAGTCCCAAAATAGTTTTTTTCATTAATATTACTCCTTATACTTTAGTCGTTTCCAATTCCACCGATTGTTTTGAGATAAAATGTAAAATAAAAAGATAAATCGTCGGTTTCGTCTTCAGGATCGTCAGAATATTCTTTTTCTGCGTTGAAACTGAAACGAGAGCATTCATCTTCATAAATTATTCCGCCACCGTGAGAAATAGCTTCTTTATTTTCCAGATCATGGCGAGTATAGAATTTTACGGCCCAATTGCGAGTGATTTTGGAGCCGACAGAGGTGTAAATTTCTTTACGCCGATAATCTTCATAAGCGGCATTTTCGGTTGTTTCCGGGAAAAAGATGTAAGATGTAGACATCCACAAAGTATCGTTTCCCATATATGTGCTAAGCTCACTATAATTGATTGAATAGCTGTTTTTATCTAATCTAAAACGATAGTTTAATGAAAAATGCTCATTAGGTTGGGCGTAAATTCGTCCGACATAATCTGAGAAATGGTTTTGTTCATCAGGTTGATTAAACAAATTTTCTTCTTTGTCAAATTCGTAAGATTGAGCAATAAGAGCTGCTGATCTCCCCCAGTCTTTGTCATAAAAGCTCCAATTCAAACCATAGCTTATTCTGCTTCCGACATCATTACGATCATAGCCGGAATAACGGTCTAAATCAAAAATATTGACGTCTGTTACGGTTGTATCCTCGCTGTCCTCATTGGGGATTTTATCGATTTTATTGTCTTGATTTGGTGCGACCGCAGCAACTATAATCGGTTCAATAATTTGTGAAGTGTTTTCAGTGTTTTTTATAAACGGAAGGCGCCATTCTAAGCCAAGTTGTGGGAAAATACGGCCGGTTGTTCCGGTGTAATTTTCATTGTTGTCATTTCGATATTGACTGATATAGTACAAATCAGATTTCACCGATGCTACTAATCGATATTTTTCGCCATATGGGCTGGTGTAAGGTAAGTTCCACGAATTTATCATTGAGGCACGATGCGATGCATCATCTTCTTCATGATATATTGATGCCGTGTTTAATGTTGTTTTGGTGTATGCGCCGTAGCGATTAGAACTTGAAATGTTTTCATAAGTCATCAAAGGAAGGACATATGGCGTGTTTTCATTTCGCAAATTATAGCTTAAAAAATCATAGTAATATCCTTCAACAGATGCGTAATTTCTGTTGTCAAATGCTTGGAGACGAACACGAGAAGTGAGCCAAGAATCGTCTTTTCTCGGTAAAGCCAAATCTTTTAAATAGTTGTCGTCTGAAGCATAGTTTATATCTGTATCTGCTACCCAGTAATCATTGAGTTCATAACGGCCATACAAGAAAAGGTTGCCCCTGTTTTTGTCTCGTTCTTCTTCAGAATTATCAGCATCTTTATCCTGCATAAAAGATCCGGAAGCGCTTAATTCTCCACGATAAAAATATTTATTATAAATTGCTGAATATATAATTCCTTTGTCTGAGCTGATGATTGGGTTAAACGTTACATTTTCTTGAGGAGATATATCCCAAAAATATTGAGGTTGAATAGCTGCTCCAAGGTAATTGTTGCTCATTATACGAGGGAATAAAAAGCCTGAGCGATGTTTAACGGAAGGATCCGGATGAGAAAAATATGGAGTGTATAATACCGGCACTCCTTTTATTTCTAAAAAAGCATTTTGATATTCAATATCTTGGTTTTCCGTATCATGGATTACTTTATAGGCTTTCAACTGCCAAAGAGGGGATTGTCCTTGGCAATTATCGCAAGGTGTATATACCGCTTTGCGTAGAACCTTGGTATCATCATTTTTTTTATGGAAAGAGCTGGCAGCAAGTCTGGTTTTGTCCGCTAAAATTACTTTTATATTGTCGACATCGGCTTTTTGCATATGCTCTTTCAGATTTATTTTGTCTGCAAAAACAACGTTGCCGCTTTTTTCCAGAAGAACTATATTTCCTTCAGCTTTTATATCATCGGTTGCCTGATTGTAGATAACTTTATCTGCACGTAAAGTAAGATCTTCTCTGATGATTTCAACATTGCCGGTAGCTGTTACCGTATCTGAATTAGCATCATTTGATAGTTCGTCTGCACTGAAATAAATATCTATTTCATCTTTTGTATCTTTTTTAGGGATATCAAGGACATTTGTGATATTGTATGTGGGCTCTATTTTTGTCAGTGATTTAGGTTTGGTTTCTTCGATTGTTTTGGAGGTGTTCAGTAAAACCAAGCTATCGTTGCTGATGGCAAAAGATAGAGTTATGGAGGTAAATACTAAAACAAACAATGTAAACAGGAGTAATTTTTTATACATTTATTTCTCCTTTGTTTTTTTGCTTGTTTTTTAATATTTGAGGATTTGAAAGTATAAATATACAAGCTGTTATAGGTAATATAATGTTGGCATACATCAACAAGAGCCAACATAGATTATGCGATGCCAGGTTTCCGGAAATAAGATCAATTGCTTGTATAATGATAACGGCAGATAATGAAATTCCGAGAGTTTTTCCTTGTCCGCGTCGACTGAAGTTGCTGATTAATAAACCGGTGCAACCAATTAATGAAAAAACAACAGCTAACAGAGGGGTCGTTATTCTTTTGTTTCCTTCAACGAACCATTTGCGTTGTTCTGTTAACGATAATGATGGGTTATTTAGAGCATTTATAAGATTTGTGAAGGAGTTTACTCGAACACTGTCTTTGCTTCTGGCGCGAGTTCCTTTAAGACCGAAGTCAACGGAGTAGCGTTCAAAGCTTATGGAAGAAAATCGACCGTTTTTGCGATTAAGTTCTTGACGATTGCCGTTAATCAAAATGATGCGAGGACCTGCAGGTGTTTGAACTATTACTCCTTTTTCGGCGGTGGTTGTGGAATGTTTTACCGGATCTCGCTCATCATTAATCATAATTCCACTGACAGTGCCATCGTCATCATGGGAAGCAATGAATATAGTAAAGTTTTTTTGTTTCGGCAAGTTAGTAAACTCTCCCTCACGAAACATGAGGTGGGAAACATTGTTTTTTACTTTCCATTCCAGATCTTTAAATGCAGTTTCAGATTGAGGAATGCCAACGTTTATAACCCATATATTGAATATAGCCAGAATAAACCCTATCCAAAAAGACGGTTTGGCAAGTTGAAAAGGGCTGATGCCTGCAGATTTCATGACAACCAATTCTTGATCAGAAAGCATACGATTGTATACGAAGATAATAGCGGCAAATAATGAAATTGGAGCAAGAATCGTAAAAATACGCGGCATCAATAATGATGTCATAGTGATAAATGTTCCCGTTGAGATACCGTTGGATGTTATTAAATCGAGGAATCGGAGAGACTGTGACAACCAAATGATTGACATCAAAGATAAACACACCAAAAGAAAACCAATTGTGATTTGTTTGGATATATATATGTTTAGTTTTTTCATAACCGCCGATTATAATCGTTTTATTTTATATTTAAACTTATTTATGATAAATGGCCGATTTTTTGTGGATTGTCAAAATAATTTTGGGGCAAAGGCGGAATCTTCTTGCAGTTGATTTTTTTTTGTTTTACGATTCTGACAGACAAACAGACTAGGAACAAGGAGACAGTAATGGTTGAAGTATCTCAAGCTGCGCAAGTTGCCAATAAATGGCGCAAAAAGCGTGGCTCTTTAATTATGGCTTTGCATGAAATTCAGGGAGTAAAAGGGTATATTGATTGGCAAGATGCAGTTGACGTTGCTTGCGGAATGAATATTCCTTTAGCACGAATCTATGAGGTTTTGACTTTTTATAATTTCTTTAAGTTAGAAGCGCCCGGAAAAGCGGTTATTTCTGTTTGCACAGGAACGGCATGTTACCTTAAAGGCAATGATAAGGTTTTGGAAAAATTTAAATCTGAACTTGGAATTAATGAAGGTGAGAGTACTGCAGATAAGATGTTTCATCTGCAGAGTGTGCGTTGTGTAGGATGTTGTGGTTTAGCCCCTGTTTGTGTGGTTAATGGTAAAACTTACGGACGCGTTACTCCGGATGATGTTCCGGTTATTTTGGATGAATGGCGTAAGACTTTTGAGGAGAATTAATATGGCCGAAATGGATTTAGATAAAAGATTTGATATTCACGAACAGGCCAAAAACAAATTGGCTGAGATTGAAAGGTTTGTTTGTAATATTTATTGTTGTCATTCAACCGGTTGTAAGTCGTCCGGCAGTGATGATATTTTAGATTTGATTAAGAATATTATTGCTGAAAGACAGGTCGAAGATAAGGTAAGAATCGTGGCTACGGGATGTATGGGACTTTGCGCTCAGGGACCACTTATCAGGGTTGAGATTAAAGGACAGAATGACGTTTTGTTTAAACGTGTTGATTTGGATGCTGTAAATTCGATTATGAGTGATTATGTTTTACCGGCTATTGAGGCTAATACAAAGTTTGCAGTGCCTGAAAAATTGCAGGGATATGTGTTGTCTTTGGAGCTGCCGTTTTTTACAAAACAAGAAAAAGTTGTTTTGAAAAATGCCGGACATATGGATCCGGAAGATATTCAGGAATATATGGCCAGAGGTGGGTATTTAGCTTTGGAAAAAGCATTGAAGAATATGACGCCGGCTCAAGTTGTTGAAGAAATTAAAAAGTCGGGATTGAGAGGTCGCGGCGGCGGTGGTTTTTCTACCGGTATGAAGTGGGAGTTAGCTGCAAAAGTTCCGACTATTGATGAGAAATTT
This sequence comes from Alphaproteobacteria bacterium, assembly GCA_045597005.1. Classification (GTDB taxonomy): domain Bacteria; phylum Pseudomonadota; class Alphaproteobacteria; order RF32; family CAG-239; genus CAZU01. The sequence goes on from JAZODJ010000007.1 coordinate 10,956, forward strand.
ATTATTTGTAATGGTGACGAAGGTGATCCTGGTGCCTATATGGATAGGTCTATTTTGGAAGGGGATCCGCATGCTGTTATTGAGGGTATGATGATTGCGGCTTATGCAATTGGAGCAACAGAAGGTTGGTTCTATGTTCGTGCTGAATATCCGTTGGCGGTTGAAAGATTGGAAAAAGCTATTAAAGCATGTAAGAAAAACCGCTTGCTTGGTAATAATATTATGGGAACGGATTTTTGTTTTAATATTGATATCAGGCTTGGTGCCGGTGCGTTTGTGTGTGGTGAAGAAACGGCACTTATTCACTCTATTGAGGGCGCCAGAGGTACACCGAGACCTCGTCCGCCTTATCCGACAAATAAGGGATTATGGGAGAAGCCATCTTGTGTTAATAACGTTGAAACTTTGGCTAATGTGGCAAAAATTTTGCTTAAGGGTGCGGATTGGTTTGCATCTTTCGGAACTGAAACATCTAAAGGTACTAAGGTGTTTGCTTTGACAGGTCAGGTTGAGCACTCAGGTTTAATAGAAGTTCCTATGGGAACTACGATTAATGAGATTGTTAATGAAATCGGTGGCGGCGTTCCGAACGGAAAAACGTTGAAAGCCGTTCAAACAGGTGGTCCTTCGGGTGGTGTTATCCCTAAAGATTATATGGATATGCCGGTATGTTATGAAGAGTTAAAAAAGGTGGGGTCTATTATGGGATCCGGTGGTATGATTGTTATGGATGATACATCGGATATGGTTTCGATAGCTAAGTTTTATTTGGATTTTACTGTTGATGAGTCTTGCGGTAAATGCGCTCCTTGCAGAATTGGAGGAAAGCAGATGTTGAGTTTGTTGGATAAAATTAACAAAGGCAAAGGAACGAAGGCTGATTTGGAACAATTGAGAAAAATTGCTTCGGCAATGCAGAAAGCTTCACTTTGCGGACTTGGACAGACAGCACCGAATCCTGTGTTGTCAACTTTGAAGTTTTATGAGGGCGAATATTTGGATAAACTTGTTGATGAAACAAATACAACGGAGGGCAAATAATATGGTTAAGCTTAAGATTGATGGTTTTGATGTTGAGGTTGAAGCCGGCACCAGTATTTTGGATGCTGCCCGTAGTATACAAATTGATATTCCGACATTGTGTAAGCACCCTGATGTTGATCCGTCGGCCGGTTGCGGAATGTGTATTGTGAAAGTTAACGGAAGAATAATTCGTTCTTGTTGTACACCCGTTGCTGAGGGAATGGAAGTGATAACTAATGATGCAGAGTTGCGAGAAACTCGCAAAACTGTGCTAGAGCTTATTTTAAGCAATCATCCAAATAGCTGTTTGAGTTGTGCCAGAAGCGGGCAGTGCGAATTGCAAGATATGGCTATGCAAATGGGGGTCGATAGAGATGAGATTGAAAAAATTGTAAGCGAAAGCGAAATTGATGATTCAACTCAGGCAATAGTTTTGGATCCTGCTAAATGTATAGTTTGCGGTCGTTGCGTTGATATCTGTCAAAATGTGCAAAATGTTTGGGCGTTGAGCTATTTAAATCGTGGTTTGGTAACAAAAGTTACCGGTGCTAATGATGCAAGATTGGTCGACACACCATGTATTAAGTGCGGACAATGTGCTGCTCATTGTCCTACGGGTGCAATTGTTGAATATGATGAAACTCAAAAAGTTTGGGATATGATTAAAGATCCGGAAATTGTTACGGTTGTTCAGATTGCTCCTGCTGTACGTGTCGCTTTGGGTGAAGAATTCGGTTATGATTATGGAGAAAATCTGACCGATAAAATTTATGCGGCGTTGCGTCGTATCGGTTTTAATAAAGTTTTTGATACAAATTTTGGTGCAGATTTGACTATTATTGAAGAGGCGACAGAGTTTGTAAAAAGATTTACGGCAAAAGACAGGTTGCCGATGTTTACATCATGTTGTCCGGCATGGGTGGATTATGTTGAAAAATATTATCCTGATAATTTGGGAAATTTCTCAAGTTGTAAGTCACCACATCAAATGGTTGGCGCATTAGCTAAAACGTATTATGCTCAAAAAGTTGGTGTTGATGCTTCTAAAATACGAGTTGTTTCCGTGATGCCTTGTACAGCTAAAAAATGGGAAGTTCGAAGACATGAGACCATGAACTCATCGGGATATCAAGATGTTGATGCGGTTATTACAACTCGCGAATTGGCAAAGATGATACGTCAGGCCGGTATTAACTTTAAAGGGTTGAAAGGTGAAGTTGCTGATAGTCCTTTGGGTGAATATTCCGGTGCTGCAACAATTTTTGGTGTTACCGGCGGTGTTATGACGGCAGCTTTGCGCACGGCTTATTTTTATATTACCGGAAAAGAACTCGGCAATTTGAGTTTTGATGCCATTGAAGGCTTAGATGGTGTTAAAGTTGCTGAAGTTGATATTAACGGTACAAAAATAAGAATTGCGGTGGTTAACGGTGTAGGTAATGTTGAAGACGTAATGTCTGAAATTAAGGCAGCGGAGGAAGCCGGCGAAGATTTGCCCTATCACTTTATTGAGGTTATGGCTTGCCCGGGCGGATGTATTGCCGGAGGTGGTCAGCCTAAAGTTATGATGCATAATTTGCCAAAGCCTTGGGGGATTACTGATGAGATTAGAAAACAGCGTTCTAAAGGATTGAACACTGAAGATGCTAAGGCGAAGAATCGTTTGTCTCATCATAATATGGAAGTTAAGCAACTTTATGATGAGTTCTTAGGTAAACCTGGAGAAGGCAAGGCTCATGAGTTGTTGCATACGAAATATAGGGTGCGAAACTTGTATAAGTAAAAGAAAAAGCTCTCTTTTTTAAGAGAGCTTTTTCTCTATTAAAGAGAAGATAAAATATACTCGCTTATTTTTTCGGCATAAAATGAAGGGTTTGAAATTGCTTCGCCCTCGGTAACTTTTGCTTGGTCAAGCAAGATACGAGATATTTCTTCGATTTTTGTATTGTTGTTTGGTTCCATAATCATATCGGCCAGTTTTATAATTAATGGGTGATATGGATTTAACTCTAATATGCGTGTTGAAGCAAAAGCGGTTTGTTGTTGATGGTTTTTCATCAGGCGTTCAAGATGAAGGCTCATTTGTCCGTTTTCGACGGTAAGGCTTACAGGAGATGTAGTTAGTTTTTCGGTGGGGATCACTTTGCCTATTTCTTCTTTTAAAATTTCTGACATAAAGTCGCATAGTTTTGTTAAGCTTCCAGTATCAGCTTTGCTTTCTTCACGTTTCCAAGTCATATCGATATCAGCTTGAGAAATGTGTTTAATAGCGTATCCTTTGTAGTTTGGTAGTACTTGAGGCCAAAATTCATCAATAGGATCATTCATTAATAAGACTTCAATATTTTTTTGTTTGAATGCTTCCAGTTGAGGATTGTTGCGCAATATATTGATGTCATCGCCTGTTATATAATAAATTGTTTTTTGTTCATCTACGCAACGTGAAATGTACTCATCCAGAGATGTTAATTTTTGTGTATCATTGGTTGAATTAAAGTAAGAAATAGAGGCAATTTCTTCACGGTTTTTGAAATCCTCGTAAATTCCTTCTTTTAAGACAATACCGAAATTTTGCCAAAATAGGATATAGTCATCGTAGTTTTTGGTGCGTTTTTTTAGTTCTTTTAACAGACGATTGACTGTTCCTGATTTTATTTTTTCCATCAAAGGAGAGTTCTGTAGCATTTCTCGAGAAATATTAAGAGGTAAATCTGCACTGTCGATGATTCCTTTTACAAAACGCAAGTAATTAGGCATCAGTTGCTCTATTTTGTCAGATATGAAGACTTTATTGATATATAATTTGAGAGAATTTTTTTTGTCCGGTTGAAATAAATCGTATGGTGCTTTTTGGGGAATAAACAACAAACCGGAATATTCGATGTTGCCTTCAGCACGGAAGTGAAGTGTCAGCCAAGGTTCGTCAAAATTGTGTGAAATGTGTTGATAAAAATCTTTATATTGATCTTTAGTTATTTCGGCTTTGTTGCGTGTCCAAAGAGCAGATCCTTTGTTAATATTTTCTTCTCCTGCAGAACCTAAGTTTAAAATTATAGGATAAGCTATATGGTCGGAGTAGGTCCGGATTATTTGACGAAGGTATATCGTATCGACATAATTTTTTTCATCTTTTTTTAGAAACAGCTTAATGTCAGTTCCATTGGATTTTTTTTCTGTTTGAGTTATTTCGAATCCGTCAATTCCGTTGGATATCCATTTCCAAGCCTGATCTTCTCCGGCTCTTTTTGTTGTAATTTCTACCTTTTCGGCAACCATAAATGCGGAATAAAAACCAACTCCGAATTGTCCTATTAATTCGCAGACAGATCCGTTATCGGAAGCATTTTTAACAAAATCGGCAGTACCTGATTTAGCAATTGTTCCGAGATGGGAAATGAGGTCTTCTTTATTCATTCCTATGCCATTATCGGATATTGTGAGCGAATTTTCTTTTTCGTTTGGTGTTAAAGTAATTTTGAAGCTTCCGGATGATTTTGCGATATCGGGAGAGGTTAATGCCAAATATTTTAATTTATCACAAGCATCAGATGCATTGGATATGAGTTCACGCAAAAAAATTTGTTTTTCCGAATATAATGAATTTATTACAATATCAAGCATTTTACTGACATCTGCTTGAAAAGATATTTTATCTGACATTTTTATTCTCCGATTTGTTTGTTATTATATCAATAGTTAGTAATTTTTTTTTGTTTATGCAAGATTATACTTGATTTATTTTATAAAAAGGATAGATTGTAGTCTGTTTTTTAATAACTATCGGAGTTTATATAAAATGGTATCTGTTGTTAATGATTCTTGCGTAAAATGCAAATCTTGTGCTGATGTATGCCCTGTTGATGCTTTTCGTGAAGCTGAAAATATGTTGGTAGTTGATCCTGATGTTTGCATAGATTGTGGTGTTTGTATTTCTGAATGTCCGCAAGAAGCTATCACCAGCGAAGATGAAGCTGATGAAAAATGGATTAAATATGCCCAGGAAAATGCTAAAAATTTGCCGAATGCAAATGAGTAATTTTTTCTAAAGTTGAAATGAAGACTCCTCTTTGCAATAAAGAGGAGTCTTTTATGTTGAGGAATAGTATGATACAAAAAACAGAAGTTCCAGTTTATTATGACGTTACCGGAATTGGTAATGCAATAGTTGATGTGCTGGCTAAAGTAGGTGATAGATTTTTAACGGAAAGAAATCTGCCAAAGAGTTGTATGACTTTGCTTGATGCTCAAGATGCCGGAAGAATTTATGAGGATATTGTTCCGGAAAGAGAAGTTCCCGGTGGTTCGGCAGCTAATACAGTTGCAGGCTTAGCATCTTTAGGAGGCGCTCCAGCCTTCATAGGTAAGGTTCATGATGATGTTTTGGGGCAAGAATTTACTCGTGACATCGGTTCGGCCGGAGTTGATTTTTTTACAAAGCCATTAACAGAGGGACCAATGACAGGTCGATCGATAGTGTTGGTTACTCCGGATGCTATGAGATCAATGTTTACATATTTGGGAGCAAATACACATCTTAGTGTTGCGGATGTTGATGAAAATATTGTAAAGGCATCCAGTATAACATACTTGGAAGGATATTTGCTTGATTATGATCAGGGTTTTGATATAGCGGTTAGGGCTGCAGAAATTGCGCATCAGTACAACAGAAAAATTGCATATTCATTATCAGATGTAAATTGTGTAGTGGGCAAAGAAGACAAAGTTTTGGATTTTATAAAAGAACATGTAGATGTTTTGTTTGCAAATGATGCTGAAACACAAGCCTTGTTTAAGGGAGAAGATTTTTATAAGTGTTTGGATTTGATTAAGCCTCATGTTGAGATTGCAGCAATTACAAGAGGGGCAAAAGGATCTGTTGTTGTAAATGGTCGCACGAAGACTTTTGTAGAAGCGGAAAAAGTTGATAATGTTGTTGATACTACGGGAGCAGGCGATTTGTATGCGGCAGGTTTTTTGTATGGTATGACGCAAGGAAGGTCTCTGGGTACGTGTGCAATAATAGGGTCTATTGCAGCAGCAGAAGTTATTTCGCACTATGGAGCAAGACCTGAAATTTCATTAAGAGGGCTGGTTAGAAACAAACTTTTATCTTATGGAAAGAAGGCTTAATTTTTTAGCGAGTTTGAAGGCGATCTTTGAGATCGTCTTCAAACGGTTAAAAAAGTTTTTTTGTTTATAAAAAATATTGAATATTTTTTTTCAAGATAGTAAGGTAAAGCGAATTTTGAAATATATTGAAACAAGCGTTTTAAGAAAGATAATAAAATGAATATGCGCAATATTGCTATTATCGCTCACGTTGACCATGGAAAAACAACAATGGTGGACGGACTTTTGAAACAGAGCGGTACTTTTAGAGAAAATCAGCAAGTTGAAACTTGTGTGATGGATAGTAATGAATTAGAAAGAGAGAGAGGAATTACAATATTATCAAAGTGTACGTCGGTTAATTGGAATGGAACACATATTAATATTGTTGATACTCCGGGACACGCCGACTTTGGTGGTGAAGTAGAACGTATTTTATCAATGGTTGATGGTGTTGTTTTATTGGTCGATTCTTCGGAAGGTCCTATGCCACAAACAAAGTTTGTTTTGGGAAAAGCTTTGAAATTGGGTTTGTGTCCTATTGTAGTTATTAATAAGGCAGATAAAGCTGATGCCCGATGTGATGAAGTTTTGGATGAAGTTTTTGATTTGTTTGTCAGCTTGGATGCAAATGATAAACAGCTTGATTTTCCGGTGTTGTATGCTTCGGGACGTAATGGTTGGGCTGTTAAAGAATTGGATGATGAAAAGAAAGATCTAACACCTTTGTTTGAGCTTATTTGTTCATATTTTCCTGAGCCTGATTGTCAACCGGATGCGCCTTTTTCGATGTTGGCAACAACATTGGAGGCTGATAAGTTTATAGGACGTTTATTGACAGGTAAAGTGCAATCGGGAACATTAAAGGTTAATGATACCATTAAAGTATTAAATGGTGAAAGTAAAGAAATTGAACGTGTCAGAATTAGTAAAATATTGGCATATAGAGGTTTGAACAGGGAAAGTTTGGAAGTTGCTCATGCCGGTGATATTATTGCGGTTGCCGGTGTAGTTAAGGGAACAGTGGCTGATACTATTTGCGCTTTTGAAGTTAATGAGGCAATTCATGCTCAACCTATTGATCCTCCGACATTGGCAATGACTTTTTCAATTAACGATTCACCTTTGTCGGGAAAAGAGGGTGATAAAGTTACTTCTCGAATGATTTGGGATAGGCTTTGTAAAGAGGCAGAAGGTAATATTGCATTGAAGATTTCACGTACAGATACATCTGATTCTTTTGAGGTTGCTGGAAGAGGAGAGTTGCAGTTAGGTGTTTTGATTGAGACAATGCGTCGTGAAGGTTTTGAACTTTCGATTTCGCGCCCCAGAGTGTTAATGAAGAAAGATGAAAATGGCCAATTGTTGGAGCCGATTGAAGAGGTTGTTGTTGATGTTGATGAAGAATTTTCGGGAGCTGTTGTTGAAAAATTAGGACAACGTCGTGCCGAAATGACAGATATGATACCATCACAAGTCGGAAATAAGTGTCGTTTAATTTTTAACGCTCCGTCAAGAGGGCTTATTGGTTATCATTCAGAATTTTTGACAGATACCCGTGGTACTGGTGTTATGAATCGTATTTTTAAATGTTATGAACCATATAAAGGAGAGATAGACAGTAGACGTAATGGTGTTTTGATTTCTTCGGAAACAGGAACAGCTATTGCTTATTCATTATGGAAATTGCAGGACAGAGGCCCTATGTTTATTGATCCGAGTGTTCCTGTTTATACAGGAATGATTATTGGTGAACATACAAAACCGAACGATTTGGAAGTTAATCCGTGTAAATCAAAGCAACTGACAAATATCCGTGCCGCAGGTAAGGATGATGCTATTGATTTAGTGCCGCCGCGCAGGCTTACACTGGAACAAGGCTTGTCTTATATTCAAGAGGATGAACTTTTGGAAGTTACACCAAAAACATTACGTTTGCGTAAGCGTATACTGGATCCGATTGCGCGTCGCAGGGCAAAACCGGAAGTAGTGTAAGAGAAAGAAGGCTCCAAAATATTTTGGAGCCTTCTTTGGTAATTTTTTAATTAAAAAATGTTTATCGTTCTCGATTTTTTGTTTGAAATTTAATATTTGGTTTTTGTTGTTTTTGAGTTTCGTTGTTTAAAAGACCAGACAGGACTTTCCATATGCCGGATACAAAACGCTTATTTACCATTAGCATATTTTGCAGGTTGTTATGAATTTTAAGAGCAACCACACCTGTAAGTTCTCGATATGAGCCACTCATTAACAATGTGTATTCTTTGAAGTAATTTGATTTGTATTTAATTCCGGCTTGTTGCATTGCAGATATCTGCATTTGGCGGCGTTTGTCAAATTCAGCAGCTTCATCTTTTATTGCCCCGATAACTTCTTCAAGAGCTTCACGTTCCTCTTTACTTAGAATGACACCTTTGGGTAAAATCAAAGTATTTGATGCTGAATCCCACATGAATGTTTTGGCTTTTTTTAATAACCAACCATGTACACCTCCAGCTTCTTTGATTGAGGTTTGAGTTGATTTTTTAGTTTCTACTTTTTCTTCCGTAGAAGTCATTATAGTATCTCCGATGGGTGTTTCTAAAATTTTTGTCCATTATTTCATCGTTTTTTGTTTTGTCAACATTAAAAACGCCAGAAAAACAAAATAATAGCCGACAACTGAACTTTTGTTGTTTTATTATATAAAACTATACTGTATAATCCCTTAACATCATATTAATAATATTTGTTTGAAGAATAAAAATGAACTTATTTAAGTCAATAGCGACATTTGGCGGTTTTACTCTTTTATCGCGTATAACCGGTTTTTTCAGGGATATTGTTTTGGCTAATTTTCTAGGAGCCGGTTTGGCTTCGGATGCTTTTTTTGTTGCTTTTAAATTACCTAATTTATTTCGTTCGTTGTTTGCTGAGGGCGCTTTTACTACGGCATTTGTGCCGATGTTATCACAAAAATTAGTTTGTGAGGACAAGAAGAATGCTGTTTTATTTGCGGCTAAAGCTATATCTGTGTTGGCTGTTTTTGTCGGCTTATTTGTTATTTTGATAGAAATTTTTATGCCGTGGGTAATTACTGTTTTAGCACCGGGGTTTGTGGATGATGCCGGAAAAATAGAACTGGCTACGGAGTTATCGCGAATCACTTTCCCGTTTTTGTTGTTTATATCAATAGTTTCATTTCAATCCGGAATTCTGAATTCATTAAACAAGTTTGCAGCACCGGCAGCTGCACCGATTATTTTAAATTTGATGATGGTTGCGTCTGTTTTGGTGTTTGTTCCATTCAGTTCCACAGCAGCTCACGGGATAGCGTTGGGTGTAACGGTGGCCGGTTTTATAGAGATACTTTGGTTGACATATTTTTTGCATAAGGAAAATATCTATATAAGACCGCAAACAAATATAATTGAAATAATTAAAGATAATGAAATAAAAACATTATTTAAGAGAATAGCTCCAGGGGTTTTAGGTGCCGGAATATATCAGATAAATATGGTGGTTGATACTATTTTAGTGTCGATAGTGGGTACAGGTGCGATATCGTGGTTATATTATGCAAACAGATTGCAACAGTTGCCTTTAGGAGTAGTAGGGGCTGCAATTAGCGTGGCAGTGTTGCCTGTGTTGTCTCGGCATATAAAAGCTAATGAAAATGATGAAGCAAAAAATGTTCAGTCTAAAGCTTTTGAATATGGTGCATTACTTTCAATTCCGGCGGCGGTGGCACTAGTTGTTTTGGCTCGTCCGATTGTTAATATATTGTTTCAGCATGGTAGGTTTGGTGTTGAAGAGACGATTATGACGTCAAAGGCAGTTGTTGCGTACGCGATAGGCTTACCGGCATATGTTTTGGTTAAATCGTTGGCTCCGAATTTTTTTGCAAGAGGTGATACAAAAACGCCTGTAAAGTACAGTATGATCGTGCTTTTGACAAATTTACTTTTTGCCGTTATTTTAATGCAGCCTTTCGGACATGTAGGAATTGCTACGGCGACTACTATAGCTGCATTTGTTTCGCTTTGGCAATATATCAGGGGTTTGAAAAAAAGAGAATTTTGGACTTGTTCTAAGGACCTTGTGAAAAAAACAATAAAAATTTGTTTTTGTTCAGTGATAATGGGAGTGGTATTGTTTTTGTCGCAAGAAGCATTGAATCTTAGTTTTGGAAATTGGTTACACTTAACTATTTTCCCTAAAATATTGTTGTTTTCGTTTGTTTGTATTTTAGGATTTGTAACTTTTGTTTTTTGTGCTAAGTTTAGTGGTGTATTAGATATAAAAGAGGTTGTTTCCAATTTGATAAAAAAGAGAAAAAATAATGCATAAGAAGTTATTTGATAATATTTGTGAAATTGTGAAAATCTATGTAAAAAGATTGAATGCTTATTTTTTGATTGGTTATCGGAAAATCGGTGATTTCAGTCGGCAGAAAATAAAGTCGTGGTGGCAAGTAATTGCGCTGTGCTTGTTTGCGGTAATTTTTTTGTACTATCCTGTTGGTGGTTTGATGATACATAAGATAGATACGTCATTTGAGTATAAACCAAAAGTTTCGGATGGGCGTATGGGAGCTATAGATGTAATCAGTTATCTTATAAATAGGGAAGTTCATTATAAATTATGGACACCAAATTTACCTTTTTTGTTTCCATCATATTTTTTGGATAATATGCCATCTTTTCAGCAAGGAATAATGTCTGCGGTTGCTCAGTCGTCAAAGGCTATTGAGGTAATGTCGTTTGTCGGGAACAATAAAGAAGCGAAAATTGATATTGTAGAAGGGGTAGAGCTTTTGCAATATCCAGGAAATATATGGTTGTTTTCTCCTCAAAATAGGTTATTACCGGTTCCTTCTTCTAATACGCAATATAAAAAAGGTCGTAAAAAACTTAATAACTTTAACAGAGCCTTAGCAAAAGGAAAAATTGATGTCAACAGATCTTCACAAAATTTAGTGCTAGCATTGATGATAGTGAAAAAAGATATAAATAAAGCGGTGTTGAGTACAGAAAAATATGTTAGAGAACGATCAGGAAACTTTATAGATTTTGGAGCTGATGAGGAATTTTATTTTAACAAAGGAAAGTTTTATGCTTATTCTCAGATATTAAAAGCTCTTGGCGGAGATTTTAAAAATGTGCTGATTAAATATGATGTATATCAACAATGGACTTCTATATTGAAATTATTAGAACAAGCTGCGGAAATTACTCCTATGTTTGTCAGAAACGGTGAGGTTGATTCTGTTATGGTACCTAATCATTTGTTGATGTTAAATTATTTTGCGGCAAGAGCTGTTAACAGAATTAATGTAGTAATTGGTAAACTTGATAAAAAGGCGGATAAAGAAGATGGTTATTGAAATTCAAGAAACACCGGATAGTAATGTTGTTAATTTTTTTCCACCAGAACCTGTGTTGAAACCGGGGGCTGCGGAATTTGTGGATGCAAAATCAATAAGAAAATCAGTATTGGCGGAACATATATTTGATTTGGGAGGTATAGCTTCTCTTTTTGTGACATCAGAAATGATTTCAATTACTAAGAAAGATGATGCCTCTTGGGATGAATTAAAACCATTAATTATGGCAGAAATAATGGATTATTTGTCTATGGGAGAAGATGTTTCGGCACGTGAAATTGAGAGTGATAATAATGTTGAAGGACAGATAATTTCATTACTGAATGCTCGTATTCGTCCAGCTGTAAAGAAAGATGGAGGGGATATTAAATTTGTTTCATTTGATAATGGTGTGGTTAAGGTGGAAATGCAAGGATCTTGTAAAGGTTGTCCGTATGCAATGAGAACTTTGAAAGATGGTGTTGAAAGAATATTAAAAACGTATATTCCTGAAGTTAAGGAAGTTAGAAATATTGAAGATAATAATGCTTAAATTTTTGTGCATATTTTGTTGTGTTTTTGCATTTTTAAAAGAAGGACAGGCTGAAGAACTTTGGCTTGACGGGGTTTCGGTTGCTGATTTACAAGAAATATATAAACAGTATGGTTATGAAGGAATGAGAGGCTATTTAAATCTTGATACATATAAATATCCGGAAATTTATTTGAAAAGTTTTCCAAGAGACTTTGTATCTATAAAAGATGAAAATGAGCGAAATGTGTTGTTTATTAAAATTTTAACTCCGTTAGCTTTACGACTTAATAATGAAATTTTGCAAGAGCGACAAGATGTTATAAGTATTAGGAATAAATTTAAGGAAAACAGCAATATATCAAAAAAGGATATAGCGGTTATTGAAGAAAAAGCAAAAAAATATGATATTTTTAGTCGGTTAAAGGGGACGGAAAGATTTTCATATTTGATTGATGAGTTGCTTAAAAGAATCGATAAAATTCCTCCTTCGATAATAATTACTGCGGCAGCTATTGATACTAATTGGGGGAGTTCGCGGGTGGTTCGTGAAGGGAATTCCTTGTATAAAATGTATGATTGGCATACAGATAAAGGGTTAAAACCGATAGGAGAGACAGAAGATGATTCTTATCGTATAAGAGTATATAAGGATATATATTCATCAATAAAAGATTTTGCCTTAAAAATTAATTCGCATCCGGTTTTTGCATCAATGAGAAATATGAGGTATGAATATCAAGGGATAACGAGTGTGATTTTAGGAAGTAATCTGGCTCCGTATGCCTATGGAAATTCGGCGTTGAATAATTATGCGGGAATGTTTGATTATACGCTGGTTTATTATGAGCTTCAAGAGATTGACAAATCAAAGCTTGCTGATAAACTGGTACCGAAAAGTATTGTTAGAAAGTTTGGGCAATATGTAACAAAAATGTAATTAGTGTTTTGAATATTAATGATATATCCTAAATAAGGATAGAGCTATGTATTAAGGGATCAGTAATGACTGATGAGAGCTTAAATAGGCAGGATGTTGCCAATTTATCGGACGGAGTGACTGCTGCAAAGAAAGCTGTAGTTGCTCAGAAAATCGGGGGTTATTATAGTGGTAAAACAATAACGCCTCAAGGGATGAAATTGGCCGAAGATATTTTTCGGATAATGGTTCGAGATACAGAAATTCGAGTGCGAGAAGCTTTGTCAGACAGTTTAAAAAACTGTGTTAACTTGCCACGTGATGTGGTTGCGTCTATTTTGAAGGATAAGGACAGTGTTGCAGTGCCATTTTTGCAATATTATTCTTCTTTGACAAGAGATGATTTGTTGAAAATTTTGAGTATGCCGGGGGTGAATCGACATAAGGCTGTAGCTAAACGAGTTAATTTGGCGGCAGATGTTTCTAGTTATATTGTTGATAAATGTTCTGATGAGGTTGTCGGAGAGCTTGTTTCTAATGAGACGGCAAATATTCAAGAAGCAACTTTTAATACAATAATAACAAAATATTCTGAAAATGAGGATATAAAGAAGCGAATAGTGTATCGATCGGAGTTGCCTCCTTCGGTTGCAGAGAAGATCGTTGATAAATTGTCTTATAAGTTGAAAACCCATTTAATGTTGCATCATAATTTGTCTAAAGACTTGGTTTCTAATTTGGTTGAAGAAATTAAGGAAAAAATAACTTTGAGTATTTCTGAGGAATATTCTACTGATTATCAGATTGAAGAATTGGTACATCAGTTGTATAAGGCAAATCGTTTGACGTCAGGGTTGGTCGTTAGAGCTATTTGTTTGGGTGATTTGAAATTTTTTGAATATGCGCTTGTTTATCTTTCAGAAACACCTATTTCAGAGGTAAGAAAGATTTTGTTTAACGGACAGGCAGATTTTATGGTGAGGAATCTTTTGCGAAAAGCTTTTATTCCTAAGAGTGTTTTTCCTGCAATTTTTAGTGCATTGAAAATTATAAGAGAAATAAAATTTGACTGTGGTCGTTCCAATAGAAAGGCTTTCGGACACAAGGTGGTTGAACGGATATTGAGTTTTGTGCAAAATAATGAAGAACTCAGTTCTGATGATATAAAATATTTAGTTTCAAAAATTAATTAAGTTCTGGAATTTTTTATAAAAATTTTTTACAATGGCCGCATGTTGTAATTGGTAATAGGATTTGAGTATTGTGGCTGTTGCAGATGGTTTGTTTGTCAGTGATATTTTGAGGTTATCAGAACGCGTACAAAAAGATGATGATATTAATGAAATAATATCGGATGCGGTTGAAGTAGCATCAAGTATTGCCGATGCTGACGGATGTTTTTTCTTTCATGTTTCACAGACTAATTTTTTGAATTTGATTTATAGTCATATTCAAAGTTTGAAAACGTCTGTTTCAGGAATGTCTAATTTGCGGTTGTTTCAATCTGTTTATTTGCCGGAGATTAAGGATAAGATAAAAAAGCGTCCGGCTGAGGCTTGTGCGCTTAATAAAGAAATTATAAATTCATCAAATATATTTAATGAGCCTAATATTGAAGCATCATTTTTGAAAGAATTTGATGAAATGTATAATTATAATACTGTATCGGCGTTGGTTTTTCCTATTTTTGACAGTAAAAATAAGGTCGTAGGGGTTGCGCAGTTTATTAATGCTCGAGACGGTAAAGGAAAAATAATAAATTTTTCAGCAGAAAAACAGGAAAAAATAATAGCTATTTGTCAGATGATTGCAATTGCTCTTGAGCGAAAAAAACTTACGGAATCGTATTCGCAACTTTTGGAGTCATTTGTTGATGTTTTAGCTAAGGCTATAGATGCAAAATCTCCGTATACAGGGGCTCATTGTCAAAAGGTTCCTATTATTACCAGAATGTTGGCTTCGGCAGCTGTGGCAGAGACAGAAGGTCCTTTAAAAAATTTTGAAATGTCAGATGATGATTGGTATGCATTGCATATTGCTTCATGGCTCCATGATTGCGGCAAAATTATAACACCAGAGTATGTTGTTGATAAATCGACAAAATTGGAAACGATTCATAACAGAATTCACGAAATAAGGACACGTTTTGAAGTGTTGCGAAGAGATGCTCATATTGAATATTTACAAAAGCGTTTACAAAATGTTGATACAAAAGAGCGGTTGCAAGCTGAATTTGTAGAAAAAGTAAAAAAATTGAATGATGATTTTGAATTTATCGGGCGTTGCAATGTTGGTGAAACAGCGTTAACTCAAAAAGATATTGATCGTTTAGATGAAATAGCAAGAATGAGTTTTATTCGGTATTTTAATCGAATGATAGGGTTATCTTGGGGAGAAAGAAAATTAATAAATCAACCGTCAATATACAGTAAGCCGGAGATTGAATTTGTTTTGCAAGATAGACCAGAACAATTAGATGGTTTATATAATCAGGGGGAATTGACAAATATTAAGGTTGTTCAGGGAACTATCAATGCTGATGAAAGAGAAAAAATTAATGAGCATATTGTTACAACAATAAATATGCTTAAAGATTTACCTTTTCCTCCGGAATTATCAAATATTGTAGAATATGCAGGAGCGCATCATGAAAGAGTTGATGGAAGAGGATATCCAAATGGTTTAATAGGAGAACAAATGTCTGTTCCTGCTAAGATTATGGCTATTGCCGATGTTTATGAAGCGTTGACCGCAAAAGATCGTCCGTATAAAGAGCCGAAAAAGCTTTCAGCGGTATTGCGAATTATGCAAAATATGAAAAATTCAGGGCATTTGGATCCTGATTTATATAATTTATTTATTACAAGCGGTGTTTATATTGAGTATGCAAAAGAATATTTGGATAAAGACCAAATAGATGAAATTAATCCGGAGGAGTTTTTATAGATGTTGAAAGTTTATCCTGTTTTGTGTCGTCCGGGGTATATGGATAATTATGCCTATATACTTATTGATGAGGAGACCGGGGTTAGTGCTGTTGTAGATCCTTCTGAAGCAAAACCGGTTATCTTAGAAATGGAAAGATTTAATATCAAACCTTCTTTTATTTTAAATACACACCACCATTTTGATCATGTTGAAGGAAATGCAGAAATAGTTGAAAAATATGGTGCTAAAATAGTGTGTAATGCTGCAGATAAGCATCGTATTGAAAATTGTGCGATTACTATTCATCCAAACGGTAACTTTGTTTTGGGAAAATCTGAAGCAAAGATTATTGATGTTTCTGCGCATACACAAGGTCATATAGTTTTTTATTTTGAGCAAGATAAAATATTATTCACGGGAGATACTTTGTTTAATTTGTGTATTGGCGGTTTATTTGAAGGGACTGCTCAACAAATGTTTGAAGCTTTGCAGAAAATAAAAGCATTACCGGATGATGTTGTTTTTTATCCCGGTCATGAATATACTATGGGAGGTGCAAAGCAAGCTTTTTATTATAATCAAGGAAATGATGCAATAAAAGCATATCTTGATAGAGCAAAGCATCGTTTAGATGCGGGAGTACCGGTTGCGCCGGTTGCTTTGGGTGATGAAAAAACATGTAATCCGTATTTGCAGGCAAAAACATTGGAAGAATTTATGAGCTTATAATACTTCACGTCTGCCGACATGATCAGCCGGAGAAACAATGCCTTCTGATTCCATTCTGTCAATGATTGAGGCTGCGCGATTATAGCCAATGCGTAGCCTTCTTTGAACGTAGCTTATAGATGCTTTTTTATCATTTTGGACTATTTGAACAGCTTGACGATATAAATCTTCATCGCTATTGCCACCGCCAAAGTCACCATTATCAAATACAGCGCCATTATTAGCGTTTTTTCCATCAGAAAGTTCTCCTTCAGTAACAGCTTCAATATATTCGGGCTGTCGTTGATTTTTTAGAAATTCTACTATTTTTTCGACTTCACTGTCTTTTACAAAAGGAGCATGTACACGACGAGGTCTTTGTCCTGCGGGCATGTATAACATATCTCCCATGCCGAGTAGTTGTTCGGCGCCTTGTTCACCAAGAATGGTTCTACTGTCAATTTTAGATGTTACCTGATAACTTATACGGGTTGGAAAGTTTGCTTTAATTGTTCCGGTAATTACATCTACGGAAGGACGTTGTGTTGACATTATTAAGTGTATTCCTGCAGCACGAGCCATTTGAGCAAGACGCTGTATTGCTGCTTCTACATCTTTTCCGGCTACTAACATGAGGTCAGCCATTTCATCTACGACAATTACGATATAAGGCATTGGGGTTAAATCAAGTTCTTGTTCTTCAAAAATAGGTTTTCCTGTTTCCATATCAAAACCGGTTTGAACCGTGCGAGTTATTTTTTCTCCGCTACTTCTTAATTCTTCCAGTCTTTGATTATATCCGGTAATATTACGAACATTGAGTTGAGCCATTGAACGATAGCGGTCTTCCATTTCTTTGACCGCCCATTTTAGGCCGATTACCGCTTTTGCCGGATCTGTAATGACAGGGGTTAATAAATGCGGGATACCATTATACATAGTAAACTCAAGCATTTTAGGATCTATCATTATAAGTTTGCATTCTTCCGGTCGCATGCGATACAGTAATGATATTATCATTGAGTTTACACCGACAGATTTACCGGATCCTGTTGTACCGGCAACTAAGAGGTGGGGCATTTTAGCCAGATCGGCATAGGTGTTTTTTCCACCTATATCTTTACCGAGACTTATGGTGAGGGCTGATTTTGCTTCTTTGAAATCAGAACTTTCCAATAAGTCGCGAAGGTAAACGATTTCTCTGGTTGAGTTTGGCATTTCAATGCCTATGGTGTTCGATCCCGGTACAACAGCGATACGAACAGATACGGCACTCATTGAACGGGCTATGTCATCTGATAGACCAATAACTCTGGCGGTTTTGGTTCCGGGAGCAGGTTCAAGCTCGTAGAGGGTTACAACCGGGCCAGGGCGGATTTGGACGATTTTACCGGAAATTCCGAATTCTTGAAGAACTTCTTCCAGTTTTGCTGCTACTTTTTCAAGTTCTTTTTGGCTCATGTGTTGAGTGTTTTTATCTTTACCGACAGATAATAATTCTATATCGGGGAAGGTGTAACCATCAGTTATTTTAGAAGGTTGTTTTGCGATTTTAATGGTGGCAGATTGTTTTGTAACGTTTTTGTCAGTATTGCGTAAGCTAGGTTCTTTACGTTGGCGTGGTTGACGCATTGTTTTGTTTTTGGTATTTCCTAGCAATTTCCATATCTTGCGAATACCTCCATAAGTGTATGTAATTGCAGAAATTATCAAGATAACAATTTTTTTGATTGATTTGTACCACCCTTTCAGTGTTATTCCACAAGCGTAATCAAATGATATTAAACTTATAAAAAATAGAAAAAATGCCAAAAGGTAGCGATTGTATTCAAAATCGTAAATTCGAGTGGCTAAAGAGAGAAATTGTCGGGCAAAGAATATTCCAATATCTCCTCCTGTATCTAAGCCGTTAATTTTTCCGCAACAGATAGCAAGCATTATTGAAAGAGAAACAGTCCCGGTGAGAAATGCAAAGAGACGTCCGTAAGCATGTATAAAAGTTTTGTATTTGATAATTTCATAGCCCCAAATAAGAGGTGCTATTAAAAAAATAGGGAGTGATATTCCGAACCAAGTTATTATCCATGATGATGAATAGGCTCCAAATGAACCGAGAATGTTGTTAATGGGGCGTGAGTTGGCAACGTTAAAGCCTGTATCTGAAATATTATAGCTGAGACAGCTTATAATAATTGCTATTGTTGTTGATATTAAACAGATGCCTATACCGAGTATAATTAATTTAGCAATAAGTGATTTTTCTTTTTTTCGTTTAGCCATTTTTTTCTCTTTGGTTAATTCTAAGGTTGGTTGAGGTAATTATACAGAGCTAATTATCAATAATCCCTTAATAAGTTTATTTTTTATGATTTATAACTAAAGCAAACATCTTGACTTTTTGTAAGCTTTAATTCACTCTTTAAGCAGTCTTAATTTTACATAAAAAGGAAAATACAAATGTTCAGATTGGATGGAAAAGTTGCGTTGATTACAGGTGCTGCCGGAGGTTTAGGTGATAAAATTGCTCGTACACTTCACGCTCAAGGAGCAAAGTTGGCTTTGACAGATATGCGTGCAGAGCCTATGGAAAAATTGAAAAGTGAGTTGGGAGATGGTGTAGAGGTTTTTGTTGCTAATTTATCTGATTCTGAAGCTATTAAGCAATTAGTGTCTGATGTTGAGGCTAAATTCGGACAAATTGATATCTTGGTAAATAATGCAGGATTAACAAGAGATAATTTGTTTATGAGAATGAGCGATGATGAATGGCAGTTAGTTTTAGATGTTAATTTGTCTGCAGGATTTAAGTTGGCTCGAGGCGTTATCAGAGGTATGATGAAACGTCGTTTCGGTCGAATTATAGGTATAGCATCAGTAGTTGGTGTTACAGGTAATCCGGGACAAGCTAATTATGCTGCATCAAAGGGTGGAATGATCGCTATGAATAAGTGTTTAGCTCAAGAAGTTGCCTCAAGAGGAATTACGGTTAATTCAATAGCTCCAGGATTTATTCGTACTCCAATGACAGATGTTTTGCCAGATGATGTTAAAACAGCATTATTGGCAAAAATTCCGGAAGGAAAATTGGGTGAAGCTCAAGATATTGCTAATGTTGTTGCATTTTTGGCATCAGACGAATCGCAATATATTACAGGTCAAACCATTAATATTAATGGTGGTATGGCAATGATTTAAGATTGTTTTTATAAAAATAAGGGCTTTGCTTTTTTTATTAGCAAAGCCCTTATTTTTTTGAGATGTTATCATTAGTAACGAACGTTTTGGAAATTACTGCCTACTGCTTTAGTAGATGAGCTTGAGTCGTAAGATATCAGACGATATGCGTGTTTTCGATTGTCGATATCTGAAAATTGAATTTCTCTTTGAGATGACCAGATGTTGTCATTACATTTGTAAAAACGTGGCCAACTGAAATTTAAAAAGATTACTTTTTTAAATTCTTTCCTAATTTCGGTGTGTTCAACATCAAATAAAAAGAAAACCTCTTCACTTGAAACCAAAAGTTCTTTACCTTTTTCAGAGATAAGTTGATCTTTGTAAAAAAGATGCCCTTCTTTTATCGCAAAATCACCCTGGGTAATGTCACGAAGTTCTAAAAATTTTGATTGTCTCATAAGTTATATAATTAGTTAACTAATAGTAATAGTCTTAAGTAAGCTCGTTAAGACTATTCTACAAGCAAAATTAAAGCAATATTGAGAAAAAGTTTTCTACAGAATATACTATTTCAAATCTTGTGCTACGTGAGGATTATGAAGAAGTTTTTCAATTTTATCGACCTCTTCAAATGATTTATCGACTCTGAAGTTTATTTCAGGGATATATCGAAGAGATGTTTTGGCCGCAACTTGTTTGCGAAAATAATTTGATGCCAATTGCAATCCGCCGAGAACTTCTTGAATATATTCTCCGTTTGATGTTATGAACCATACCGTGCAGTATTTTAGATCAGGAGAAACGGTAACTTTGGTTACTGTCACCAGGGTATTAATTCCTTCAAGGTTTCGAACTTCACCTCTGTCAATAAATTGGGCTATTATTTTTCGAATCTCTTGAGCAACCCGCAGTTGGCGTTGAGATGGTTCTTTTTCGGCCATATTTTCTCTCCTTATTAAGTTGTGTTATAACGGTATAATATTATGTGTTATTTGGCAAGAGTTTTATATTGTTGACTTGAAGGTAGGTTTTTCGTATTTTGGTAGAAAATAGTGGGGTGTTGTATGAAACGTGTAAAAAAAGATGTTATTAACGGTTGGTTGATTATAGATAAGGAAGTTGGGGTTGGTTCAACACAAGTTGTAAATCAGACCAGATATTTACTTAATGCTCAAAAAAACGGTCATACAGGGACCTTAGATCCATTTGCAACAGGAGTTTTGCCTATTGCCTTCGGCGAAGCGACAAAACTGGTGCCATATATAATGAACGGGAAAAAAGAATATGAGTTTGTAGTAAGATTTGGTGCTACTACAGATACATTGGATTGCACAGGAAATATTATTGAACAAGATTTAGGGGTGCCTACGGAAGAAGAAATAAAAAAATGTTTAGGTTATTTTATAGGAAAAATAGAACAGGTTCCTCCGGCGTATTCGGCTATTAAAGTTAATGGGAAAAGGGCATATGATTTGGTACGAAAGGGAGAAAAAGTTGATATTCCGGTAAGAGAAGTTGAGATATATCGACTCGAGATGGTTGAATTTTTGCCTCCAGAATCGGCCAGATTTGTAGTTGAATGTTCTAAGGGAACTTATGTAAGAACTTTGGGAGCTGATTTGGCTAAAAAATTAGGTACTTTGGGGTATTTGACTGAATTAAGACGTACAAAATGCGGTAATTTTAGAATTGATGATACGATTTTACTGGAAAGTTTAAAAAATATAGAGTATATTGCTGAACGCCAGAAGAAATTGCTTCCTCTGTTGACATCACTGTGCGACATCACGGTGATTGCCGTAAGGGAAGATGACGCTATTAAGTTGAGGAAAGGACAAGCTGTTTCGCCCAGAAACTATAAAGTCGATGAACTTGTAGGACGAGAGGTTGCAGCGGTTTGTTCAGATAGATTGGTAGCGATGGTGCGGATTGATGAACGAAGAATTTCACCGGTTCGCGTGTTTAATCTTTGAATAATGAAAAAGGAAAAACAGATGTCGAAACAAGAATTAATTAAATCTTATGGTTTGAACCCGAATGACACAGGTTCTCCGGAAGTTCAGATCGCTATTTGGACAGCAGAAATCAATAATTTGATTGAGCATTTTAAGACTCATGCGAAAGATAATCACTCTCGTTTGGGTTTGATGAAGAAAGTTGCTCGTCGTCGTCATATGCTTGATTATTTGAAAGCAAAAGATGAGAGCAGATATCAAAATATTATCGCAAAATTGAATATCAGACGATAATTTATTTTGGGTGCGGGGCTTATGAAAAGCTCCGCATCCTGTATAAAAAATCCTGCATGGGGCAGGTAGAGGTTATATGGAAATGAAAGGTAAAGAAATATGATCGAATTTAATGAAATCCGCAAAGAAATGGAATGGGGCGGACGTAAACTTATTTTAGAAACAGGTAAAATTTCAAGACAAGCAGCCGGTTCGGTGATTGTTACTTATGGTGAAACAGTGGTACACGGAACGGTTTGTGCTGCAAAAGAGGTGAAGGCTGATCAGGATTTCTTTCCTTTGACAGTGAATTATCAGGAAAAATATTATGCAACCGGAAAAGTCCCCGGTGGTTTTATGAAACGTGAAGGTAAGCCGTCAGAACGTGAAGTGTTGATTTCTCGTTTGATTGACAGGCCTATTCGCCCGTTGTTTCCGGATGCTTTCAAAAATGAGGTGCAGGTTGTATGTACGGTGTTGGCTCATGATAAAGAGACGGATTCAGATGTGGTTGCTATGATAGCCGCTTCAGCAGCTTTGGCTGTTTCGGGTATTCCGTTTTTGGGGCCGATCGGAGCTGCAAAAATAGGATATAAGAATGGTGAATATATTCTGAATCCGACTATGGAACAACAGCTTACATCGGAGTTGGAATTGGCTGTAGCCGGAACCTGTGAAGGTGTGTTGATGGTTGAATCTGAAGCTAATGAGCTTTCGGAAGAAACTATGCTTGGTGCTGTTATGTTTGGTTTTGAAAGCTTCCAACCGGTTATTAAATTGATTAACGAGTTAAAAGAAGTTGCAGGTAAAGAAGTTTGGGAGACACCGGTATTTCCTGCTGAATTTGATGAACTTTACTCTAAGGTTGAGAAAGACTTTGAAGCTAAATACGCAAAAGCTTTTGAAGAAACAGATAAGTTAACCAGAGGAACTTTGGTCGGACAAGTTTCGGAGGAAGTTAAAGCTACGATAGATCCCGAAAATGAAATTGAAAACAGATATGTCGGGGATGTTATTGAAAAATTGATGCACAAAGTAGTGCGTGAAAAAGTTTTGACAACCGGTAGGAGAATTGATGGACGTGATACAAAAACTGTTCGTCCTATTCAGTGTCAAGTTGATGTTTTGCCGACAACACATGGTTCTGCATTGTTTACCAGAGGTGAGACACAGGCATTGGTTGTTACTACTTTGGGTACAGGAGAAGATGCTCAAATTATAGATGGACTTTTTGAAGAAGCAAAACAAGACTTTATGTTGAATTATAATTTCCCACCGTATTCTGTCGGTGAGTGTGGTCGTTTGGGAAGTCCGGGACGTCGTGAAATCGGGCATGGAAAATTGGCTTGGAGAGCTATACACCCGATGATGCCTAAAGATAAAGATGCTTTTCCGTATACAATCAGAGTTGTGTCTGAAATTATGGAATCTAACGGTTCTTCTTCTATGGCTACCGTATGCGGTACAACTATGTCTTTGATGGCTGCCGGTGTTCCGTTACTCAAACCTGTTGCTGGTATTGCTATGGGGTTGATTAAAGAAGATGATGGTAGAGTTGCTGTTTTGACGGATATTTTGGGTGATGAAGATCACTTAGGAGATATGGATTTTAAAGTTGCCGGTACAAAAGATGGTGTGACAGCTCTGCAGATGGATATTAAGATTACATCTATAACCAAAGAGATTATGGAAAAGGCTTTGCACCAAGCACATGAAGGCAGAATCCATATTTTAGGTGAGATGGCAAAAGCTATTTCGGAACCTCGCTCCAGCGTTTCTGATAAAGCGCCTCGTATTGTAGCAATTAAGATTCCGGTTGATAAAATTCGTGAAGTTATTGGAACCGGTGGTAAAGTAATCCGTGAAATTGTTGAAACAACGCATACAAAAATTGATATTACAGATGATGGTGTTGTTAAAATTGCATCTCTTAAAAAAGAAGACGGCGATGCTGCTTTGGAGTGGATTATGGGAATTGTGGCTGAGCCGGAAATGGGTAAGATATATCATGGAACGATTACTAAAATTATGGATTTTGGTGCTTTTGTTCGTTTTCTTGGTACTACTGAAGGTTTGGTTCATATTTCAGAAGTTAAGAATGAAAGAATTGCTTCGGTTTCTGATTTTTACAAGGAAGGTGATCAGATATGGGTTAAATGCCTTGGTGCAGATAATCGTGGCAAGATTAAACTTTCGGCTAAACGAGTTAATCAAGAGACCGGAGAAGATCTGGAAAAATAATTTTGGTTATTGTTAAAAAAAGTCCCGCTTTTGTTAAGCGGGACTTTTTTTAATTAATTTTTATTATTTTTTGAATACAATTGAGGTATAGTTTTGGGAGAATCGATATGCTTTACATTTTTGCTGCATTTGTTTTTGGTTTTTCCGTGCCATATATGGCACGAAGATTTGCCAAATTTATGCCGGCAACATTTGCGGGAGCATTGGTAGAGCTATGTCGTTGTGAAAAAAAATTGAAGTCATATCGAAAAACAAATTTGTATAAGAAGTTTGTTTGGCGTTCAGTTGTTTCGGGCTTGGTTACAGCTTGTATTACTTCTGTGGCTTATAATCATTTTGGGGCATTCGGGTTTGGTTTTATCGCAACCTATATATGGTTGCTGATATTGATGGCCGAAATTGATTTTAGAACCTTTTTACTGCCGGATATTCTTACAATTCCATTACTTTTATTAGGTGTTTTTGCTTCTTGTAATGATATGGGATTTGTTGCAATAAATGAAAGTGTTTTAGGGGCTGTAGTCGGATATTTTTTGCCTGTGGCGGTAAGTTTGCTGATTGTTTGGCGTAAAAAGGATGCATTTGGTGGCGGAGATATAAAATTAATGTCGGCTATAGGAGCATGGCTCGGGGTAGAGGGTTTGCTTTATGTGGTTGTTTTATCCTCTATTTTGGGGATTGTATACGGAATATTTAATAAAAAAACGTCTTTGGCTTTTGGTCCCATGATTGCAATTGCCGGAATAGTAATTGCGGTTTGGATGTTTTAGGGCAGATGTTTGTATGTTTGAATGGAGATAAACTATGGTAACAAAAAAGAAATCGACTTCGGAAAAAATAATTAAACAGTTATATTACGATGATGATCAACGAAGATTAGTTAAGTTGGTTACCGGTTTTAGTTTTGAAATGTTTATTATGACGGTAATTTTGGCTAATGCGGTTGTTTTGGGATTAATGACATCACCGACGATGGAATTTTATTTTAATAACGGATTGTTTTTGCTGGATAGAGTATTTATGGGAATATTTATGGCAGAAATGTTTTTAAAAATTTTTGCTTTAAAAGGAAAATTTTTCAAGTCCGGCTGGAATGTATTTGATTTAATAATCGTTATTATTTCATCGTTGCCGTTTATGAGTGCTTTTATAGTTTTGCGAACATTCAGGTTGTTTCGTTTGTTTAAGTATGTAAATCGTTTTTCAAAAATAAATAATTTGGTGCAAGTATTTATAAGTTTGCTACCGTCGTTTATTTCATGTTTGATAATTTTTACGGTGTTCTTTTATGTGTTTGCGATTATAGGGGTTTCCTTATATGGTGAGACATTTGCGATGTTTGGAAATTTGGGGGCTGCTATGTTTACAATGGTTCAGATGTTTACAATGGATGGGTGGGCAACATCCGTGGCTCGTCCGGTTATGATTGTTTATCCTGAATCATGGGTGTACTTTACTACGATTGTTTTATCTTCTTTGTTGTTAATCGTAAGTTTTGTTGTGTCTGCCGTTATTCAAACAATTGAACTTATTAAGAAATAATAAGATATTTTTTAATTAAAAATGCTCTTGGGATAAGGGCATTTTTTTTGCGCCTATCTCTTGACAACAGCTTTTTTAATAACTAACTAAAGGTTTAGATCAGTAAATAATATGGAGTACTATAAAAATGAAAATTAGACCGTTGCATGACCGTGTTTTGGTTAAAAGATTGGAAGAAACAACAAAAACAGCAGGTGGAATTATTATTCCTGATACAGCAAAAGAAAAACCTTCAGAGGGATTGGTTGAGGCCGTAGGTGATGGTTTTAGAGCTGAAGATGGAAAGATTATTCCATTGAATGTTAAGGTTGGTGATAAAGTTTTGTTTGGTAAATGGTCCGGTACAGAAGTTAAGCTTAACGGAGAAGAAAGACTAATTATTAAAGAATCTGAAATATTAGGCATTGTTGAAGAATAATTTGTATGAAGAGGATTGATTAAGATGGGTGTAAAAAATATTGAATTTGGAACTTCTGCCAGAGAAAAAATGCTTAAAGGTGTTGAGACATTGGCAAAGGCGGTAAAAGTAACACTGGGACCAAAAGGTCGGAATGTTATTTTGGATAAAACTTATGGAGCACCAAAGATTACTAAGGACGGTGTTTCTGTAGCTAAAGAAATTGAACTGGCTGATAAGTTTGAAAATATGGGGGCTCAACTGGTTAAAGAAGTTGCTCAAAAAACCGCTGATAAAGCCGGTGATGGTACAACTACAGCTACAGTGTTAGCTGAGGCAATTATTAAGGAAGGATGCAAGGCTGTAGCAGCAGGTATGAATCCGATGGATCTAAAACGTGGTATTGATATGGCAGTTGAAGCTGTTGTGGAAGATGTTAAATCTCGTTCTGTAGCTATAAAAAGCTCAGAGGAAGTTGCTCAAGTGGGAACGATTTCTGCTAATGGAGATACATCAATCGGTGAGTATTTGGCGAAAGCAATGGAAAAAGTAGGTAACGAAGGTGTTATTACAGTTGAAGATGCTAAAGGATTGGATACGGAATTGGATGTGGTTGAAGGTATGCAGTTTGATAGAGGATATTTGTCTCCATACTTTGTTACAAATCCGGATAAAATGATTTGTGAATATGATGCTCCGTTTATTTTGTTGTATGATAAAAAAATTACCAATTTACAGCCATTAATTCCCGTTTTGGAAGCTGTTGTCCAATCAGGTAAGGCCTTGGTTATTATTGCCGAAGATATTGAAGGTGAAGCATTGGCTACATTGGTTGTAAACAGATTGCGCGGCGGTTTAAAGGTTTGCGCTGTTAAGGCTCCCGGTTTTGGCGATAGAAGAAAAGCTATTTTGGAGGATATTGCTATTTTGACCGGTGGTCAGGTTATTTCGGAAGATTTAGGTATGAAATTGGAAAATGTCGGTCTGGAAATGCTTGGTAATGCTAAAAGAGTTGAGATTTCTAAGGATGATACCACAATAATTGATGGAATGGGCGAGAAAGATCTTATTGAAGCCAGAGTAAATCAAATTAAAAAACAGATTACGGAAACTTCATCGGATTATGACCGTGAAAAATTGCAAGAACGTTTGGGTAAGTTATCAGGCGGTGTTGCTGTTATCAAAGTTGGTGGAGCATCAGAAGTTGAAGTTAAGGAAAAGAAAGATCGTATTGATGATGCTTTACATGCAACCAGAGCAGCTGTTAAAGAAGGTGTTGTTGCCGGTGGTGGTTGTGCTTTGTTATATGCAACAAAGACATTGGATAAAATTAATACCATAAATCAGGATCAAAAAGTCGGTGTTGATATTATCAGACGTGCTTTGCAAGCTCCTATTCGTCAAATTGCTGAAAATGCGGGTGTTGACGGAGCTTTGGTTGTTGGTAAATTGCTTGAAAGTACAGACTTTAATTTTGGATACAATGCTCAAAAAGGAGAGTATGTTGATATGATTAAAGCAGGAATTATTGATCCGACCAAAGTTGTAAGAACTGCGTTGCAAGATGCAGCATCTGTTGCCGGTTTGGTTGTTACTACGGAAGCTATGGTGGCTGAAGTTCCGCAAAAAGAATGCGGATGTGGAGGTCATGGTGGAGCCGGAGCTGCAGGAATGGGAGCGATGGGGTTCTAAATAAAAACGGTTATTGTTTTAACTCCTTTACCATTGGGTAAGGGAGTTTTTTTATAACCAAACTTGACAAAAATGAAAAATAGTATAATTTTTGCTATATAAAGAGTTAAGTTTTATACATTATTAATTTTAAATTTCTTACATTTATGGAGAAAGTTTTATTACTCCTTTTTGGCGCTCCGGGTAGTGGCAAAGGGTTTTTAGGCAATTGTCTAAAAAGTGAAATTGAAAAGAAAGGGTTTACTGTAAAGTATGTTTCTACGGGGGACCTTCTGCGTGAAGAGATTGCTCAGAAAACACCTTTAGGGGAACAGTTAGCCCAGACTATCGGTTCCGGTCAGTTGGTACCAGATGAAGTAGTTGATGCTTTGATTAAAAAGGCATTGAAGACGGATGAATGTGTGGTCTTTTTGGACGGCTATCCAAGAACGTACAGTCAATTTGAAAAGCTTCAAGAGGTGGTTGAAAGCTTTAAGGTGGTTGCCATAAAGCGAGATACACCGGTTGGGTTGATACTTGAAAGGGTGTCTAAAAGAAGAGTTTGCAGTGTTTGTAAAGCAACTCATAGTGTTGATGATGGTTGTTGTCCGAAGTGCGGTGGTGATTCTCTTGTGCGTAAGGATGATGCCGTTATTGAAAAACGACTGGATGAGTATGAAGCTAACACGGCCGGATTGTGGAACGACTTGCGTCTTATCTCTGATGAGATGTACATCGTGGAAGGTAGTGAAGAAGCTTCTGTAGCAGCAAAAGAGATTGTAGAAGATCTTTTTTAAGGTTCGCAGATTCTTCTAGGAAAAAGGTGGTGCTTTATGAAAAAAGTACCACCTTTTTTGTGGCTTTAATGAAAACACTTGATTTTTATAAAAAAGAGCTTATTGTTGTAAGAAAATTTGGTAAGGAAATAACAATGTTTTTATATATGTCTAAACAAGCAAAGAGTAAGAAAATGATAGGTAGTATTTCTCCTGTCGTTGTTGTTTGGCGTGTTTAGATGTAAAGGCATTGTGAAACGAAAAAGCGGGAGATTAACTCCCGCTTTTTTTTGTGTGAAAATGAGGTTAGAAATGGATTTGGAACAGTATGTCGTGAATGGTCAGCCTGTTTGGCGCGGAAGGGTTCAAAAAATAGGAGGGATTGTTGTCGGAGAAAACGAACAGCCCCATTTTGTTGTTCGTTCATTGACAACAAAAGATGTAATAGCAATGAGTGATTTGTCTTCAGTGATATATTCACATCTTAATAAAGGAGAGGAGTGTTTTATTCATAAGCATGATAAGAATTATTATAATCATATTTTTGATAATAAAGATGTTGCATATGTAGGTGTTTTTGTTGGAGCAAACCTTGTAGGAATGTCATATATTTATCTTTGTGATAATGCGCAAAAATTAAACAATGAAATTCCTAATAGTCCGATTAATTTTTTTGAAAAAAATCCTAATATGAAAGCTGTTTCGTTAGGAGCAGATTGTGTCCATCCAGAGTATAGAGGCAATAATTTTAATCAAATTATGATACAATATAGGTTGAATTTAGCAAAAAAAATGGGATGTAGCGATGCATTTTCGATTATTGACAGAAATAATCATTGGAATATGTCTCCATACTTTAATAACGGGTTTCAGATGTTTGCTGGGGCAACAGATCCTTCGGATGGCGGAAAAATAGCCCTTATGCATAACGATATAAAAGAACAAAAAAAGGTAAAAGCATTAGGCCTTCCGGTAGCATATGATAATTTTTCACATATAGATATTTTGTTAGCAAAAGGGTTTGTTGGAAATTCGTATAATCCCAAAAATAAAACAATCAATTTTGTAAAGAAAGATGAAGAAAGAAAGTTGAATAAGGTTTCGGCAATATTTTTTGTTAATTCAGTTAAGAGAGGGTGTAATGTTTAAGGTGTATTGTTTTAATGGTATTGAAAAAGGGGCTAATATATTGTTTTTGGGTGCTGTTCATGGTAATGAAATTGCCGGAACTGTAGCTCAAAAAGAGATAATTAATCAAATTGAGCAAGGAAAAATTAAATTGAAAAAAGGCAATGTAACATTTGTTCCTTGTGTTAATGTTGAAGCTCAAAAAAAAGATGTTCGGTTTATAGGTGTTAATCTTAATAGGGTTGTAAGGTATCATAATAATCCTAAAAACAATGAGGAAAAAATAGCAAATAAATTGGTAAGGGAAATTGATAAATGTGATGTTTTATTGGATTTACATTCGACACATTGTTCGGAAGATGTTGAGTTTGCATTTATTGATTATCCTAAGGATGAAAATTTGGATTTGTTGTCAGTACTTCCTGTCAAAAAAGCTTTAGCCGGATGGCCTGAAATATATAAAAATAATTCAAATATTGATGACTTTTGTACGGAAAGGTATGCCTTTGATAAAGGAAAAGTTGGGATTACGATAGAGTGTGGTTATCATAAGTCTAAAAAGTCGGTAGAGATTGCTAAAAGAGCGATATTAAATGTTTTAGCTTTTTATGGGTGTATTGATGATGTTGTTCAAAAAGAGCTTTCCCAAATAATTAATCTTGATCGATATGTTATCAAAAAAAATAAAGGTAGAATGTTGCGAGATTATAAGCATATGTCTTCGGTTATCAAAGATGAGGTATTGGCGGTGTATGATAATGGAGAAAAAATAAAAGCTCCTTTTGATGGATATATTATAATGCCAAATCATGATGCCCTTATAGGAAGTGAATGGTTTTACTTAGGGCGTTCTGTAGATAATAAATAATTTTACTATGTTTTTGCTCTATATGGTTGATATATACCAATATTGCCAATGGATGCAACGGATATGGTATTGACTCAAAATGCTTTTTATTATAAGAGAAAAGCATGTTTATTTTGTATTTTTAATCTTTTAAAACTATTATATTATGGACAAGATTTTTGAACGTGAATTTGAAAATTTGCGAGATTTGGTTAAGAATCCAGATCGTGTTATGAGCAAAATTGCTGAGGAGTATGAACGTATTATTCCGATGCTTGTAAAGGCTGAAGATATGTCGGAAGAAGAGCTGGTTCGTCGTGCCAGACAGATTAAGCCATTGGTGCGAGTTAATAGCGAACTAAGAAGTCTTGATGCCGGTGAAGATGATGAAAGTTCTGTGTTGGTTTATGTGAAACCATCAAATGTACATCAAAGTTATCTTTATTCTTTTAGACCGGAGGAAGATATTGTATGTAATGATGATGGGAAGCCAATGATAGTTGAAGGACTTGAAGAAGTGGCTCGTTTTATTTGCTATCATCGCTATGGCGGATATCATATGTTTTTACGTCCCGGAGTTGATGAGGTTTTACAACAGATTCCCGAAGATATCAGTATTGACGAGATTTCAGCTTTTGAAATCAAGTTTGCATCAGACAAAGTGCGCGAGATTTATAGTGTGGCAGTTGATCGACATGTTTCGACAGTAATTTTGTATGGTATTGCCTGTGGGCTTCCGGAAGTAATTAAAAAGCAGCCGGTTATTGTCGGACATAAGGTTTATCCTTATGAATAGTCGTATTAATTATTGGAAGATTGGAGGTATCCCGAGAATTGTGTTTGCAATTTTCGGGATATGTTTTTATAAAAATAAGGATAATAATTTGTGCTATGCGAATGAAAAAATAATTGACATAAAACGCATCAAAGAGAATATAGTTAATGTGTTAACGATAATAAAAGAGACAGATAATGCAAAATCTAAATAATGGTTTTATAACTTTGAGTAATCAAATGGCAGAATGTAAAATTTCGCTTTGGGGAGGAAATATTGTTTCGTATCGTCCCAAAACAGAAAAATATGATGTTTTTTGGATGGGTGAATTAAATAAATTTGATAATGTTCAAGCGATTAGGGGCGGAATACCGGTTTGTTGGCCGAGATTTGCCGAAGAAAAATTGAATGATGTTTTGCCTCGTCATGGGTTTGCTCGTCTTTCGAATTGGAAACTTGAGAAGGCTAATATTGATAATGAAAAAATAGAGGTTGTTTTATCTTTGTTGCCTGATGTGAAATATAATGTTGATGTTGAGGCAAATTTTTTAATTAGAGTTACTGATAAACTGGAATGTCAATTAGAAACGATAAATAATGGCGATAAAGAATTTAAATTTAGTGAAGCATTGCATGCTTATTTTAATGTTGGAAACAGAGATGATATTATTATTAAAGGGCTTAAAGGTTATCAATATAGAAGTTCATTGGATAGCAAAATTTATGATTTGGATAAAGAATTGCAAATTACCGGCGAATTTGATGCTGCGTTTATAAATCATACGGATAGTGTTAAGATTGTTGATCCGGTATTAAAAAGGGTTATTGTATTAAATAAAAAAGGTTCAAAATCTACGATTGTGTGGAATCCAGATAAAGATTTGGCGGAGATGAGTAAAGGGCAGTATAAAAATTTTGTATGCGTCGAGCCGGCAAATCAGGGAGATTTGTTTGTTACGCTTCCTGCAAAAGAAAAGCATGTTATGTCAATGAGTGTAGAAGTACAAAAATTATAATTTTGTTGATAAAACGGATGGTTGTAAAATAGAAAAAATCGTCGTTGAGGACGATTTTTGAATCGTAGTTGAAAATGATTTGTAGTCTTCAAGATATTTACTATTGATTACTAATATTTTTATGAATAAATGATATTATCCGTTACTGTAGTTGTGGTGTTGTCGATTGGCTGCTACCATATTTATATTTTTTTGAGGTGCTGTTCCTTTTTCAACAGTGGTTTTATCTTTGTTTTGACTTGTGTTTTCCATATTGTTTATTTTTTTTCGGGCTTCGGCTATTCGTTTATACGGATCTTTGGTGATTTCTGAATAGTCAAAAGGTGTTATTATATTCAAAAAATCTTTATGAGGTATTTTGTATTCTTGACATAATTCCTTGGCTGTTTCACTTTGTCGGGCTTTGTTTTCTAACATTGCTTTTACTAATTTTTCAGGTGCAGGCGTGTCCGCAGATATAAACACATGGATTTCGTTTTTATATTTTTTGCCATTCATATTATCTAAAATCCAATCAGCTTCATTGACAAAGTCTGAATATTGTATTCCTTCTTTGCAAAAAAATGTGTGTCCCGGTTCATCTCCCTCTCCTGGAACGACACAAACAAATCCGGGAGATTTATGCAAATCAAAATCTGTATTTTTAAAATTACCTAAATAAACCAATGATGAACTGTTTTTTTTGACAGCATCTATCCAATCTTTTGCATATCCTCGCTCTGTGCTGCACCATAAATCTTCGCGTGCAACAAATTCTTCGCTATAAACTCCTAAGCAGTAGTTTTTTTGATTTTGATTTGTTACATCTCGCCAAGCTTCACGTACATATTTAGTGCATAATTCTTGAGAGCGTCTTTCTGCGTTGTTTTCTAATTGTGTCTGTAGTTCTTCCATCAATTTGCTACCGCTCATCTGGTTTAGGTCTTCTTGTGTGTAGTGAAATTTGGTAATTTCGTCTCTGGATATAACACCCGAAGTGATAATATCCGACAAAGTGATTTTTTGGTTAATTAGGTTTTGGGTTAATTTGTCCATATCTAACATATCAACCGGAGCTTCATCTAGATTTGTAATATTGAAAAATGTATTGGAATTTTCGGTAACATATTCTTTAGCCGTATCTTTAGATTTGTCGTCTTTGGGAAGTATTTCTGTCGGTGTTGTTGAACCAATATTTAAAACGGCATTAAAAAAAATACCTGCTTTAATGCACCAACTACCTATAACATCTTTAATTTTTTTCTTTTTTTCAGACATTTTTTTACCTTCTCTTATATCATACATTATATCATAAAAGAATATATTTACAAGGTTTGAGATGGTTTATGGTAATGGTTAATTATTAATACTTGAAAGCAATTGCAAACAACATATTGTAAATAAAAGAAAAAGTTGTCTTTTATGCGCGCGTTACACACAGCGCACCCTAACGGGTTATCATGTTTTCGCAAACAAAATTCGTTTGCTCAAATCCTGACGACTTTTGAACTCTGGCTGGAATGGGCACGCAATCTGCGAGTAAATTGCATATAAAAAGCATTGAAAATATAATTTATTTCTGTAATAATTTATCTGGGTTAAACAAAGACCTAATGGGGATAATATGTTCAAACTAATTGATTTTGATGATAAAATTTTCACTTCTCAACAATTTAGGAAAGACGAAATTTCGTTTAATATAATTCTTACATTGATACAAAAACGGGAATATTATCCTCAAATCAAGTGTTATTCTGACCAAAAAGATGTCATAATTTTAAATACAGATGCTAATCATCCAGTCGTTGTTTGGACAAGTGAAAATTTTAATGATTTTGAATTAATTTATAATTTTGTAAGTAAAGTTTTTTCTAAAAACGAACCTCTAAGCCTTACTGCTAAACAATCTTGTTATCAATTTTTTCAGAAAAGAAACTGGGTTTCAGATGATGAAAATACAAAAATTCTTGGTGTTTATAAATTAGATAAACTGATAGATATTAAAAAACAAGGATATCTTGATTGTGTAAAATCAACAGATGTTGAAATAGTTGCCAATATGATAAAAGCTTTTGAAGAAGAAGCGCTACCTGAAGAAAAACATCCTTTTTCTTATTATTTAGAGCAAGCAAATAAATATACCACACTTGCTTATACTCACAAAGTATGGAAAAATGAAAATGGAAATATTGTTAGTATTGGACATATAAATAACTCTGAAAACACAGGAAGAATAGGACAAATATATACTGTTCCAACAGAAAGGGGTAAATCTTATGCCAAAATGTTGGTTGTAGAATTAGCAAAAATTACGTTAAAAAATAATTTAATACCAGTTTTATATACTAATTTTCAATATGAACCATCAAATAAATGTTATCAAGCAGTTGGATTTGAATTATTGAATACAATATATACTTACTCAGTAAAAAAGATTGCATAAACATTTTTTAATTAAATATTTTTTATTTAACCTTTGCAAAAATTTACATAGGTTCATTTTTCTGCTCAAAAAGGCTGAAATTAGCTAAGTTATTGAAAAATACGGAACTGAGTTCGAAGATGTTGTAAAGTAGGTGGCTGGATTGGGTACTCCCGCTCAAAATTTCGCGGGTCCTCCTCGCGTCGTAAGGCTCAAACATCATGTTTCGCTAAGCAAATTGCTAAGCTTAACATTTGTTTTCGCCAACTACCCGCTCCGAACCAAGTTGGTTCGCCTCAAAACCACACTATCCAACAAAAAAATCCTCCATGAAAGGAGGACTTTTTTGCTGGCTGGCGAGATGATAGCGAAATACAAAGAAAATCGGACCAAATTTATAACATTTTAGTTAGTCATTATTCTGAAATCATGGCAATGAGAGAGCAAGTCCAACTTATAAGGGGTTTTCTTGCTGCTTAAAACGAGTTTCCACTAGAAACCACAAGGAGAAAATGTCATAATTCGGGCTGATTTAAGCGGTTCTCGGTTAATTCAATCCATATCGTTTTATAAATCTTGATAAGGTCATATACTGCACATTCATAATTTTTGATATTTGATTCTTGGAAACCCCTTTAGCTAGTAGGTCTTGGATGCGCTTAAGGTTTTTGGCGAGTTTTAATTTCTTGGATTCAGCTCCGATTGGTCTTCCAAGCTTTATTCCTTGTTCTTTCTTGGAGGCAAGCGAACACTTAGTTCTTTGGCTGATGAGGTCTCTTTCAATTTGGCTGGCAAGACCGAAAGCAAAGGCTAATACTTGCGATTGCAAATCATTACCTAGATGATAGTTCTCTTTGATTGTGATGACTTGGCAGTTCTTATTTAAGCAAGTTTGCAATATGGAAAAGGTTTCAGGAACACTTCTGCTGATACGGCTCAATTCACTTGTTATCAAAATGTCATTCGGCTGCAGTTTTTCTAATAATTGCCCTAATTGTCTTTTGTTCAAAGGTTTTCTTGATGATATGGTCTCTTCCACCCAAACATCAATTTTCATATTGTGTTTGGCGGCATAATCGCTGATTTCATACTCCATGTGTTCAAACGATTGCTTTTCGGTGCTTTTGCGGATGTATCCGTAAATCATAAAATTCTCCTTTTGATATATTTATCAGGAGAATCAAAGAATTATGCTCAAAATGTTCTGCTGTTTTAACGAACATTAAAATCAACTAATTTTTTAAGTATTTTGTTGAGGTGTAATGCGGCTCATTTATGGCTATATAATTCTTTGAAATGCACGGAAAGCAAAGGAGTTTTAAGGAATTTAACGGTAACAAGATTGAACATTTGCTTTATCTTGATTAACGCTTCAACAAAATTGTTCGTTTCTGTTAAGTGCGAAATAAGGAAAACTTAACAGGATTGGATAATGGGTAAAATTTGTGCATTTTTAGGCAATGATTACGATTTCATGCATGGCAGAAAGCGTGAAAGAAGACCAAGAATTTGGTTAAGAGAAAAGGTTAAGGAACAAATTATCAATTTGATAGAAAACGAAGATGTTACGACCTTTTTTGTGGGAGAAATTGGTGGATTTGAAGAAGATGCCTATGATGCTGTTTTGGAAGTAAAGGAACTGTATCCGCATATTCATATTACGCTGGTCATATCCAAAATAACGGAATTACATCCAGTTGGGGAGGATATTTCAAATTATATCCATAAAGGAAAACCATGTGATGACTTTATCTACCCTGATAAAAGCGCAATGGGCTACAAAAGACTAAGCATTGTCTATCGGAACCGCTACATCATAGAAAACACTGATTTTATCATCGCTTACAATGAATATCACGGCAAAGCCTATGAATTCTGCAAAGCAGCCAAAGGAAAAGGTGTCAAAGTTATTGAATTAGCGGAAGAAAATTAAGCTGTGCCAGAAAGTGGCATAATCCGAGTCTCCACTAAAATTCTCTAGGCGAAAATCCCATTCTTAAAGTCTAATAATCTATAATTCTACATTCTAATGACTTTTCCTAAAAATCCTCCGAGCAATTTAATTGAAAAATCAACAACTTTATATGTTTTCGTAAAAAAATGTATATAAAGCTAATATTTGCTTACATTTTATTAAAGGATATTGTATAAGAGTAGAATAAGGATATTTGGGTGATGAGAATGGAAAAATTAACATATATATCTTTATTCAGCAGTTCTGGTGTTGGATGTTATGGATTCAAGACTGAAGGTTTTGAATGTGTAGCAACTAATGAACTTATTGAAAAAAGAATGCAGATTCAAAGATATAATCATAAATGTAAATATGAATCAGGATACATTACTGGCGATATTACATTAGATGAAACAAAAAAAGCTATTTTATCTCAAATAGACTTATGGAAAAGACAAGAAAAAATAAAAGAAATAGATGTATTAATTGCCACTCCTCCATGTCAAGGGATGTCCGTTGCCAATCATAAGAAAAAAGATGAATTATCAAGAAATTCCTTGATTGTTGAATCAATTATGATGACAGTTCAAATAAAACCTAGGTATTTTGTTTATGAAAATGTTAGAGCTTTTTTGAAAACTATATGTAGAACTCCTAATGGAAATGATGTCTTAATTGGTCAATTTATAGATGAATCATTAGCTGGCACATATAATATCATAAAAAAAGTGATAAATTTCAAAGATTATGGCTCTAATTCTAGTAGAACTAGAACTCTTATTGTAGGAATACGTAAAGATATACAATCATATACACCATTTGATATATTTCCTAAAAAAAGTAAGGAAAGAACATTAAAAGAAGTGATAGGTGATTTACCTAGTTTATCAGAAATGGGAGAGGTCTTAAATACAGATATATACCATTCTTTTAGAAAATATGATAGAAAAATGCTTCCATGGGTATCTCATACTCCAGAGGGATGCTCTGCTTTTGATAATAAAGAGGACAAATATAAACCCCATAAAGTTATAGATGGTAAAATTATCATCAACACGAATAAAAATGGAGATAAGTATACAAGATGTTATTGGGATAAAGTTGCTCCGTGTATTCATACAAGAAATGATATTTTAGCTAGCCAATCAACAATTCATCCAGTTGATAATAGAGTATTTAGTGTCAGAGAACTAATGAGAATGATGACTATACCTGATGATTTCTGTTGGAGTGATATTCCTTTTTCTCAATTAAATACACTATCTAAAAAGGAAAAAGAAAGGTTTATAAAACAGGAAGATATAAGAATCCGACAATCCATAGGAGAAGCGGTACCAACTA
>JAZODJ010000008.1:0-3000 GCA_045597005.1 Alphaproteobacteria bacterium
GGCGGCGGATCCATCATCCCCATCACCGGCTTTGCCAATTCCATCGCCAGCGCCGCCATCGAATTTAAGCACGAAGGCTTTGTCTTAGGTCTTGGCGCCAAGATCTTCCAGATCGCCGGCCCTGTCATCGCCTACGGCACCCTCGCGAGTGTGGTGTATGGGGTTATTTATTGGATAACCACATTGTTTTAGAGAAAGGCCCCCTCTGACGAGGGGGCTGGATTTTTGCGAAGCAAAAAGACTGGAGGAGAGAACATTCCTCTATGCCTTTCTCTCCCTCCGTCAAAACTTCGTTTTGCCACCTCCCTCGTCAGAGGGAGGCTTATAAAAAAGGCTTGGCCGAATCGGCCAATCCTTTTTTATCCAATTATAGAGTTAACAATCCCATACAGAATAAGTAAAATTATACCGACAAAAAATAAAATTATCAATATTGAAAGAATTGTTGCGATAACGGGTGCAGCCTTAGGAAACTTTTTGCTTAATAAAAAGAGTGGTAAGATAATAATTGATGCGGCTAATGCAATAACAAAGGGATAGAGAAAACCGGACCAAAAGGATTCTTTCCAAATAAGTACTTTGCCGATTCCACGCAGAATACATATCAACAATAATATAACACAAGCATTGATTGTACCGTGCTTTGCTCTCGATTTCTTGAAATCATGAAAAAAGACAAATTTCCACATTATATCGAAAGAATTGAGTTCTAATTTCAAAAAATCCTTGTAAATATCTATGAATTTTTCTCCTGCTTTTTCAGATTTATTTATCGCATCCCAATGCTTTTCAATATCTATCTCGTCAAAAGACGTATTTTCTTTTGATATTTGCTCAATAAGTTTTAACGATCCGTTTAATTGTTCTATTTCATCTTTTAATCGCTGTTGCGTATTACTGATCGCTTCCGAAAAAGGTAAATCATTGTTTTGAATACGCTTGATCTCCTCAACGGTAAGCCCCATCTTTCTAAAAACAATGATTTTTTTAAGAACCTCGATATCGTGTTCGGTATATTCTCTGTAATTATTATCTTTACGTTCAGGAGAAAACAAACCTTGTTTTTCGTAAAAACGGATATTGGAACGAGAGATGGATAATACATTCTCCAATTCTTTGATTTTCAAAATCATCACCTCCGTTTTGTTTATACACTATCAACAAGGTTCACAGTCAAGCCTTTTATGAAAATTATATCATAAATCAACCAAAAAAGCAAAACTAATAGTCCCTAACTTAACTGAAACAGAAGTCCCCCGCCCGAGAACCGAGCTCTTCCGGCTCGCCGACTCTGTGTGGTTTATGGAATTACTTATTGGATCATGCAAATGATATAAGAAACCGGCACCGAGTAATCGGTGCCGGTTTCAATTTAACCAGCTATTGCAGATGCAATTATAACAGACAGAAATGCAACAATAAATGAGCCTATCTCTGATACTTGCCAAAAGTCAATCACCTGCATCTCATCAGATTTGCAGGATAATCGATCTTTCATATTATGTAAAATTATACTTGAAACAATCATATGTAACGCCAAAGGAATAATACCAATGATGAACCAACTTGTAACAAAAGCAAAAACGATATTTAATATGGTGTATACCAAATGCACGATGGTTGTTACTTTGAAATAACGGCTTATGATTTTTGCTTTATGATTTTTGAAAACAACGGTTTTCTTTACCGCATTGTAGTCCTTTTTCTTCTCTAAAAAAATGCTGACACCAATCCCTGCTCCACCTAAAAATGCCAAGGTGAGACAAAGAGAATAATCAAATATATAATGCCACCAAGGACGGCTGATGATGACTTCCAAACTATCGTCATCTAATGCTTTATATACTTGAAAATTGTCAAAGTAATAGTCGCCTGCTACAAACTGTTCATCGTTTTCTTTTTCCCAATAATAATCTAAATCTAAATTTTCTTCATTTTCAATCCCTAAGAAAAAACCATCTTTAGAGTCGTAAATATAGGCATCTCCGTCATAAATAATGAGTTTATCGTCTTGTAACTCAAAAAATGAATTACGCATATAAGGAGTAGCCACACACCAAAGAAATTTGCCGTCTTCGGTATATACATTTACACAGTTAGCATCATTATAGCATACATAAATTTGCTTCAAAACATCGTCTTGGAGAACAGTTTCTATTGTGTCGGGAACAAAAGATTCGGGTTGGATTTCTTTATAATTATCGTTACTTCGTGTGCAGAATGCACGACCAAACAAACCTACCGCAATACTACCCATAAATAAAAGAACAGAAATAGAAAACAATATTTTTGTAAATCTTCGCATAACCACACCTCGCTTTATTTCATTATACCACACCGCTATTTTAATAAGGTCTGATCGTATTTTGAAATAATATAGTCGGGGCGGATGGCGGTATTATTCTCAGTCCATATTTCATTATCATAAGAGTAGCAAATTACGCCAATATCTGCTGATTGAATCCAAATATTATAGTTATCATTTTCCCAACATATACCCCAAAAATCCGAAGCGCGAGCAGGAGTAAAAGTATACACCGATTCATTTTTTTCGTTACATATCACAACATCTATAAAAGAAATGCCATCTATTTCTTTTTCGTTTTGAATAGCATAATATTTTTGGTCATAGCTATATGTTTTTTCGGCAGTGAAACTGCCCCAATTCTCATTATAGTTTTGATTTTCACAACCCACAAAAAACAAACATACGAACAAAAGAACACTAATAATCCTACGCATAGCATTAACTCCTTTATTTTATTATACCACACCGCTATTTTAATGTAAACATAAAAAGGCTTGGCCATATCGGCCAAGCCTTTTTTATTTGATTTCTTTTTCTTTGCGATAAAACCGCGGCGTGCAGGTGCGCAGATAATCCCGGAGCATGAACTGATCCTCGATGGTATCGGGCAGGATCATGCCGCCCAGCCCCGCCTGATGGGGATAATGGAAATCACAGCCGCCTGTTTGAAGCAGTTGATACTTCTCAGCAAA
>JAZODJ010000009.1:0-72257 GCA_045597005.1 Alphaproteobacteria bacterium
CAATTATGGTTTTGGGATGTCTGATATTGTAGCTAATATTGAGAATATTAATAATACTGTAAATCAAAATCCAAATTATATTTCAGATGAAGAATTATATAAAAGAATGTGGAATAATATTAAAAAGTATGAAGATGTTATGCAAATCAGCATTAGGATTGTTTGCAAATGATACTCAATAGACACCCCGTCAGAGGAAGCAACTTCGTTTGATGTTAGAATTAAGAACAGGGAGAGTGTATCAGACATATATTTTATATCCGACCGAAGCGATGTTTCGGTGAGCTTCAAAAAAGAAGGCAGACTGTGTCGTATTTACCATATTCACTTCAAAAAAGGTGAAGAAGCTGAAGAGTGGGGGATGTCTGGTATAAAAACCAACAAAAGGTTTTTGAAACTGAATTTTATACAAGAGTAGAATAATCTTTCATATTAAAAAAAAGGAATCTCGGCAAAGCCGAGATTCCTTTTTTTGTTGTGGTTTCTGGGTATCTTATGCTTCTTTTTTAATATACTTCGGCGGTATAATTCCATCTTTAATTACAATTAAATAATAAGGAACAACGGAAAACCTTAATCCTAATTTTTCATCACAAACAGACCAATCCACCAGCGATGTGTCAATATCATTAATAGAAGATAATTTAAACAATCTCTCGTCAACATCTTGCGGAAAATCTTTATCTAAATTCGGTTTAATTGCGGGGCTGATATAAACAGCTTCAATCAAACCATCTTTGTTCAAAGCATCTAAATCTATTGAAAATAAATCAGCATTTTCTATAAAAGGTTTGAACATATTGACACTTTTCTCAGTCCATTGAATTGGCTCAGAAAAACCTCTAATGGCACGACTTCTGCCTTCAAAACAACTTTCCATCCATTTAACAATACCTTTGTGCGAGGTTTCACCGGAACGCGTGTAATAATAATGCAAATCAGCATTAGGATTTTTAGCAAAAGATAAAATTCCTTCTTCTAGGGCTGTATTAGGTTTTGCTATATAATGGTATAATTTCACAGTTTTTCCTTAAGTTAAATACCCCGATATTATCTCGGGGTATTTAGGTTAGTTTGCTTGTTTTGATACATCTTCACCGATAACATCGGTTGCTATATATTCATCTGAGCATTGGCGTCCGACACATCTTTTTAAGACTTGAGCCGTTCTTCCTTCCGT
Source organism: Alphaproteobacteria bacterium (assembly GCA_045597005.1). Classification (GTDB taxonomy): domain Bacteria; phylum Pseudomonadota; class Alphaproteobacteria; order RF32; family CAG-239; genus CAZU01. Next base: position 1,181 of record JAZODJ010000009.1, read on the forward strand.
AAGTCCCATCAGTTTTACTGAAGGAACATATACATCGGTAATTTTTATTGCAAAAGTTACATATGCAACACGTCCTTCCTCATCAGACATATAGGCCTTCAGACGATATGTGCCGACATTACCGGGCATAGCCATTCCGACAAAAGCTCTTTTGGCTTCATCAAACATCACCCAGTCAGGTAAAGGAGTATCATCTATCATACCTGCTTTGTAGGTTATTTTTCCTCTAAAGTCCATTTTGTTCATTAACGACATCGGAATAACAACCTCAAATTTTTGACCACTTTCCAATGTCAAATCAGGCAACAATTTTGAAGATGACAAATTTACAGGCGGACGTTTTGTTGGAACATCCAACATGTATGGACGGTTATCAGGCAAAAATTCACCTTTACGCCATTTTTCTAGAACTCCACGTAAATATACGGCAATTTTTGATGGCTTTTCATTAAGCATATAATAAGGAATTGCATCCATACCCAAGGTTGCATACAAGTTACCCAAAGCATCTTGCAGATTTACATAAGCCAACATTGCCTCAGCTTCATCTTCAATTGCTCGTGATGCATCCAACTGAGCTTTTGCTGAGCGCGCGCCGACAGAAACAGTGCTGTCCTCGGCTATGTCCTCAGAAGCATTAGCCAACTCATCAGCAATACGATAATCTTCTAACGACGACATATATCTTGCCCAAGCAACATATACTTGAGTCAACACAAGATTTGTCATACGCTGACGCCTTAAAGCCTCTGCTTCAAAATATTTAGGATCACGGACATCTTCAAAAACAGCCATACCGACCTCTTTAGCTTTTTTTGACCAAGCCCTGTTATAATAGCTGGCATCTTTTTGATATTTTGTATCACCCGGATTCGAGAAAATCTTAAATGAAGCTATTACCTCATCAATATTCGTTACTAAATCACGAACTCTCAGTTCCGGGCGATTATTTAATGCTACCCATTCCATTTCACTCAAAGAACTCTTAATTTCGGGCAAATCATAATTTCCATCCTCTTTTCCTACTAACTTTATTTCGGTTGACGGATGAAAGCCCATCAATGATACGAGTCTTACTTCAGCAGTTTCAAGATCTCGTTTTAATGCAGACAACTCTTTGGTTGACTCCATAAATTCTCTTTTGCGTTCAAGTTCTGCAACACTCAAACTTTTTCCGTACTGAGCCAATTCTGTGGTCTTTGCATTAAGCTCATCGACATCAAGTGTCATATACTCAATCATATCATCAATTAAAGGTAGTAATCTTTGAGCTGTCAAAGCTTTCCAATACAAAACACGGGTTTCTTGCATAAGATTATGAATGACTTTACGGCTTTGTTCATATGCAACACTGGATTGATACCAATCATCTTTACTCTGATAGTAAACAGTACTGATATCCAAAATATTCCAAGCCAATTTCAATTCAGAATCCATTGCACTGCGGTTTTCTGTATTTACATATCCGGCTGACGAAAATATTTCCGGCAAACGGTTTTCCGGACTCATACCTACTTCAACCATACTCTGCTGATAACTTACAAGTCTTCTTGTATAATTATATTTCAATGCAAGAGCAAAAGCCATATACATATCAATAGGTTTTTGAATTTTACGCGGAGTATTGGAATACATTGTTTGCAAATCAGTATCAATTCTTATTGCTCTGTCCCAATCTGTATATGCCGCCGGAGCAGGTGCATCTATATCCACATATTCAACATTTGAACAAGCTGCAATCAATAAAGCAAAAAAACTAAATATTACAATTATTTTTTTCATAACCTTAACCTTAAAACAAGTACTCACTGTAAGCAGATTATATCAATATTTAAAATATTAACAGTATTTATTTGCTTTTATTCAACTTTGTTGTATAAAATTAACAAAAAAGATATTTTTATCGCATATAATGAGTTAGTATACAATATATATAGCTAAACAAAACGAGGCCAAATGCTTGATTTACTAAAGACTGTATTCAAATATAAGGAGAAAAAAAGCCCTGATAAGTTGGGACTTTATCCTGAGGCCATTCACACAAGTGCAATGCCTGAGCGGCGCTATTTGTGGAGTTCCAGATTATTGGTTATATTTGCTTCTTTGAGTATCTGTTTCAATATGATGTTAGTGTCTGCTATATATTTAATGTTGCCTCAGCGCAGTGCTTTCCCTCTTTTATTTCAATATTCTAAACATTCAAGCCAACTGGATGTTTTGGAAAAACACATCAGACCGGTTGCTGCTATTGATCTTCTTACGGAAGCTTTTATAGAAGAATATATTTTGATGCGTCATGCTATCACGGCAGATTATGATGAGTTAATGACACGTTGGGGCAGAGGGTCGAGATTGTTTTGGATGTCGTCCAGAAAAGTTTATCAAGATTTTGTTTCTAATGATATCAATAATAATATTAATTCTTTCAAAATGCGTGGGTTGGTTCGTTTAGCAGAGGTGGAATGGATTAAGCCCATATCCAAAGGTTTTTGGCAAGCTCAGTTTATTACAATGGACTATTATCCCGGTGAAACAGTTCCTATTATTAATATTTGGCGAGCATATGTTCGAGCAACTATGGCACCGATTCCATATGAAAATAAATCTCTAAGGGATCAAAATCCGTTTGGTTTCTTGATAACAAATTATGCTTTATCATATGTCGGAACCCCTGATGATGCCCAAAGCTATCTGAATACGGCAAAAGAAGTCCGATCAGAACAATATGCATATTAAGGATCTCTTCGGATGAGTATTTTTTCAACAGTATTCCGCTATCGAGATAAAAAAAGTCCTGATAAATTAGGGCTTTACCCCGAAAGATTTCATATAAATTCATTCCCTGAAAGACGATATCTTTGGACATCACGAATATTGGTTATTTTTGCAGTAATAAGTTTTTGTATGACAATAATACTGACTATGACAATTTATTTATTATTGCCGCAAAAAACATCTTTCCCCATGTTTTATAAAATAAATCAAGTATCATATGGCTTGGAACAAGTTCAATCTTCAACAACAGCAATTAAGCTAAGAGACTTGCTTACTGAAAAATATATTGATGAATATGTCAGAGCAAGGCATGCAATTCCCAGATCAACAGCCGATCTATATTATCGTTGGGATACGAACTCTAAATTTTATTGGTATTCCGGACTGCGAAATTACTACGATTTTGTAAATAAACAAGATAAAGATCAACTGAAAACTTTTATTCGTTTACGAATGAGGCGTAAAGTAGAAATAGAGCAAATACGTCGATTAACTGATAATTTATGGATGGCTGCATTTAAAACGTATACTTCCACAAAAGATATGCCTGAACCGGATATCATTAATTGGCGGGCATATTTACGCATACAATATCTTGAATTTGATAAATATGAAGATATTGAAAAAACGGAAGAGGAAAAGTTAGACTATACGACTAATCCGTTTGGTTTTAAGGTAATGCAATACTCTCTAACATATGCCGGAAAGCCTCAAAAATCCGATGATGCTCTTCACACAGCCAAAAAGGTTTTTGAGAATTTGGAAGATGTCGTCAAATAAAATAATGTTTTCATTCAAACAGATTTAAAAACAGTTAGCTATATTTTTAACGATTTGCAACTTATTATACTCTTGTTTATTGCTGTTTGCAAACTCATTTTCCAAATCAAAGGCCCAAATAGCAGCTTGATAATTCAAAAAGTCTTTTCCTAAAACAATATTATCACGATGCTGTAATATATAGTCCTTTTGTTTGGCGACATCTTGAATGTATTGTTTTATAAGCCCCAGACGTTTTGAGTATATTTGCAATGCTATAACTATAACAACAACCGTTATAATCAAGAATATTGAAGCCAACGGATTTACAACTGCAGAAAATGCCACTAAACACATAAAAACAACATCAATTGATACAAGTTTGGCTAAAAATTTCATCCATTTTTTGTTACCGAAACACCACAAGGACACTGCAAAAAAACAACCGATAGTAGTCAGGGCAAGTATTCCGAAAACATAAGGGGAGTTTATCTTAAAAAGGGCTACGGATAATTCGGTTAAAAATAACATTGCAAAACTGAATAATAAATATCCGGTGTTTAATTTTAGTCGAAATCTAATCATCTGCTTTTTCAGACCTTTTTCTAGATATTTTGCAAAACGTTTTAATGGTAACAAATTGTTTTTGCTTACGCTGAAAGTTGTTTCATGTGTCGGAAAAAGTTGTTTAATGGCTTTTTGTTCATAAGCCAAAAGACCTTTAATATTATCTGTCCGTTTAATCAGCAAAATAGTATCACCGGACTGTTGGATATCAATAATATTTTTTCTGTATAATTCCAACAAAAAACCACAAGCTGATTTTATATCAAAACGATTCAGTAACAAGTAACGTATTACCATGGCTGATTTGTTTAGGGGTATTTTTTGTAATCCCTTATCATTATTTATATAACGCCAAGAAACAACAAAAGACAACGTAACAATTATCAGTCCCAGTAATGACAGATAAACATCGCCTCGGCTATAAAGAAATCTGAATATCTTTTGCCACCTGGTTTCAGGCAACAAGATATTTTTATCAATATCCGCAATCAAATGCATGCCTTCGCCGGCAAACAGAGGGCGCTTAGCGATATAAGCTTTGGCGAAAGGGCCGTTAGTATATATATCAACAGCATCATAATTTAATCCTTGAGCCGAACCGAGTAAAATTTGTTCTTGCAAAAGCCCTCCGGATTGGGGTAAAGCCAAACTGGCACCAAGACGATCGGTTACAAGATTCCAGCCATTGCTGCCGACATCCCAGTACAACTGATAAAAATCTTTATAATCCCACAGCAAGTTATCAACCAGATATTCAAACTTATATGTATATACTCCCGGGGTCAGCTGATAATCTGTCTCGGGAGAGAGAAAGACATTGTCATTGTTAGAAGTTAATTTATATTTTACGGGAGTATCATTGACCTGAACATTTATTATTGAATAATCCAAGTTCTTACTTTGACCGGTTGCATTAAATATTTTCAAAGGTAATATTTTAATCAATCCCTTGGTTATTTTTTCACCATTTGCAACAACAACTATTGTTTCTTCAAATTTCACAAGGCCATTTTGCATCACTTCAATTGAATTCATAAGATAAGGAATATGCTCCAAAGCAGGAATATTGAAGGAGTTGTAATCTGGCGGAAGATATGCAGTCATAAAAGGGATATTTGATAAATTATTCCATTCTTCTTGTTGGGTTTGTATCTCAGTATTTTGATAAATCGGTTCCGAAACATTATTCTCTACATTTTGAGTTGGGGTTTCAATTCGTGAAATAGCCTGCTCATAAATTTTTTGAAAAACGCCTTTTTTGTTTTCTTTTTCGTGCATTTGACGTGCAACACTCGGAATATAACCAAAATTACGATTAATATCGTCCGGATTGACTTTAATTGCCTTTTCAAAACCATCTTTTATCAAGTCTTTAAATTCTTCAGTCGTTATTTTTTTTACCTCATTAGAAACGGTTTGTTCCTGCGGTTTGATGTTCTCTTGTGCTGTTATTCTGGAAATTTTAGCTTGAACAGCATTTACAAACAATAAATTGAAACAAATTGCAAAAAAAAGTTTATTCATAACTTGACACTCATTGTTAACTATTTCATCATAAAATGTATCTTATCATTAAGTTATTAAAAAAGTAATAAAGGAGATTTAAACTAATGAGTAATATGGTTGGCGCAATTATTTTGGGGGCAGGCAAAGGTACAAGAATGAAGTCTGATCTGCCTAAGGTCTTGATGCCTGTTGACGGCAAACCCATGATACGTCATATTATTGATACTTTGGAAAAACTCAAAATAAATAAAATAGTTACTGTAATAGCACCTGATGGTGATGCCGTAAAAAAAGAAGTATCACCATATCCTACATGTATTCAGGAAAAACAGCTCGGAACAGGGCATGCAGTATTAGCTGCACGTGATGAATTTCGCGGTTTTACAGGTGATGTGTTGGTTATATTTGGAGATCAGCCTCTTTATACTCAAGAAAGTATGAAAAAACTTTTGCAGAAGAGAAGACAAGGATATTCTGTGGTATGTATGGGGTTCCGTCCGCAAGATCCGGCAAGATACGGTCGTTTAATAATGGATGGTGATAATCTGAAACGGATTGTCGAGTTTAAAGATGCTTCAGACGAAGAAAAAGCAATCACATTTTGTAACTCCGGAATTATGTGTTTTGATGGAGAAAAACTTTTTTCTATTTTGGCATCTATAAGTAATGAAAATGCAGCTCAAGAATATTATCTTACAGATGCTGTGGAGATTGCTCTTCGAATGGGGTTGAAATGTTCAGCTGTTGAATGTCCGGTAGAAGAAGCATCGGCAGCAAACACATTGGAAGAACTCGCTTTATTGGAAGAGTTAATCAAGAAAAGAAAACAATAAAACAGGAATAAAATGTCATTAATCAAACGATACTGGTTTGGTGTGGTTATGGGGTGTTTAACGAGCATCTTTGTTGTTGTGCTTGTTCTCGTAATCATTGCGCCTAAACAAGATTCCAAGCAGCGTGGTTTTGTTAAATGTACTCAAAATATGGTTTCACAATTAATCGATTGTGATAAAGCTGTATTGTGTAGCATGAAAGCAATAGTCAGTAACACTTTGTGTGATATCAAAGTAATAAATACGGGAATAAGTAAGTGGCTAAAAGGGGAACAGGAGCGTCCTTGGAGTAATTATATTTTTGAACCGGAGACAGAAAATTTTGAATCATTTATTGATGAAGAAGAACGTGCCGAATATTTACAAAAATATCCAAATGTTGAACAAGAAATGCAACGATTAAACAAATTGAGAGAGGAACTTGAAAATGAAGAAAACAAACAAAGCTTTGACAAAAAAATGTTGCCAAAAGAATGAGTTACCATCTTGGGATTTGTCTGATTTATATAAAAGTATTGATGATAAACAAATCGAGAAAGATTTAGCGGAATACAAAAAAAGTGCGATAAGTTTTGCCAAAAAATATAAAGGAAAGCTGGCGGGGCTTAATGCAAAACAATTTTTCAAAATGGCTGAAGAATGTGAAAAAAGATCAGTGTTAGGTAACAAACTTGGAGTATATGCATATTTGAATATGGTTACCCAAATGAAAAATGCTCAAGCAATGACTTTCTATCAAAATATTTCTGAAAAGCTTAATGATTATAGCAAGCCGACTATATTCTTGTCTTTAGAGTTAAACCAACTATCTGAAGCTAAAATAAAAGAATGGATGCAAGATTCTCAAGCATCATATTTTGCTCCGTGGTTAAATCGTATAAGAACATTCAAAGATTACGAATTATCTGAAGCAGTTGAAGAAATTTTACATGAAAAATCAGTTACATCCGGAGAAGGTTGGGAACGACTGTACGAAGAAACATCTTCAAGGCTGAAATTTGTTGTAGATGGCAAAGAATACAATGACGCTGAAATTTCAAAACTTACTCTGGAAAAGGATGCAAAAATAAGAGAAAAGGCTGGTCGGGAGATTGCCAGAGTATATAAAGAAAACGCCCCTTTGTTTACCTTAAATTACAATATGGTGGTAAAAGATAAGTCGATTGAAGATATTAAACGCGGTTTCAAATCACCGGTTGCATCACAAAATCTGGCAAATCGTGTTGATGACAAAGCCGTTAAATCTCTAGCCGAAACAGTTAAAGAAAATTACGCTGATATTGCCCATCGTTTCTATAAACTAAAAGCAAAATGGTTGGGTGTAAAAAAACTTGAATATTGGGACAGAAATGCTCCGCTTCCGTTTGAAAGCGATAAAAAATATAGTTGGGAAGAAGCTGTTAAAACAGTTCTGAGTTCTTACAACGAGTTTTCTCCGAAACTGTACAATTTAGCAAAAGATTTCTTCAATAAAAACAACTCATGGATAGATGTTCCGCCTCGTGATGGAAAACGTAGCGGTGCCTTTGCTATGCCGTTACCTGATGCATATCATCCATACTTATTTTTAAATTTTGTCGGCAAACAAAACGATGTTTTGACCTTAGCTCACGAATTAGGACACGGGTGCCATATGCGCCTTAGCTCAAAACAAGGCGATTTAAATGATGCAACACCTCTTACATTAGCAGAAGTTGCTTCAGTATTTGCTGAAATGTTAACCTTCCAATCCTTATTGAAAAAAGCTGAAACAAATGAAGAAAAGCTATGTTTGATTGCCGGCAAAGTTAATGATATGATTAATACCGCAATACGTCAAATAGCTTTCCACTTCTTTGAAACTCGTGTACATGAAGAACGTCGTAAGGGAGAAGTTTCTCAAGAACGATTAGCGCAGATTTGGCGTGAGGAAATGTCATCATCGCTTGGAAAATATGTTAACATTGATGAGGTTACTGAAAATAACTGGGCTGTCGTCGGTCATTTTTTCTGGAAGCCTTTTTATGTTTATGCATACTCTTTTGCTGATTGTTTGGTTAATTCGCTATACCAAGTATATAGTGAGGGTAAAGTTAAAGATTTTGCGGACAAATATCTGGAAATGTTATCATTAACAGGCGTTAAGAAATATGACGAGCTTTTGAAGCCGTTTGGTCTCAATGCTAAAGATGCAAAATTTTGGAACAAAGGATTGAGTTTGATTTCCGGATATATTGATGAATTGGAGCGTTTGGATAAAATTATTTCAAAGGAAAGAAAAAGTGCTTAACAGTATTATCAATGTAGTTCGTTCATGCGGTAATATAATCAAAGAAGTTTCTGCTGATAATGTAAATATAAAAAACGATAATCCCAAAAATTTGGTAACGGAATATGACACTAAAGTGCAAGAGGTTCTCAAAAACGAATTGCGCCAAATATTACCTGAAGCCAGTTTTTTAGGAGAAGAAGGAGAACAACATTACAGTAAAAGCGGTTTTTGCTTTGTTTGTGATCCGATAGACGGAACTTGTAATTTTGTTAAAAATCTTAAACATAGTGGCATTTCGGTTGCATTGCTTAAAGATGGTCAGCCGATGTTAGGGGTAATTTATAATCCTTATTTAGATGAAATGTTCTGGGCTGAGAGAGGAAAAGGGGCTTTTTGTAATGGAAAATCCATACATACATCTATAGAACCGTTGGAAAATTCTCTTATCGTATTTGGGACATCTCCTTATAACGAAAGTCTTCATTCCAAAACTTGGGAACTTGCAATCAAAAGTCTTAAGTTGGGGTTGGATGTCAGACGATTAGGCGCGGCTGTTTTAGATTTAACGTGTGTTGCCAAAGGATGTTTTGGTTTGTATTGGGAACTGGAAATTCAGCCATGGGATTATGCAGCCGGAATTTTAATTGCCGAAGAGGCCGGAGCTATAGTCAGAACTATTGACAACAAAGAAATCAAAGATTGTTTTTCAGCTACATCAATAGCTGTTTACGCTAATAATAGTTGTTTGCAAAGTTGGAACAATTTTAAGCTTTAGTGTACGAGAAAATCGATAATAGTATAAGAAAAACAATGTGTTCGAAAAAATCGTTTCTAAATAACGAAAAATATATGCTATACAATTTTTAGTTTTAAATTTAATCTCCATAATGTAAGAAAAATTAAATGACCAACTTCAAGGAGATAAAATAATGTTAATTGGAACTGTAAAATGGTTTAACAGCAAAAAAGGATATGGATTTATTGAACCGGAAGCAAGCAATAAAGATGTATTTGTTCACGTTACACAATTGGAAAAAATTGGCCTTAAAAGATTAAATGACGGACAACGTGTCGGTTATGAATTATATGACGATCGTGGAAGAATTGCGGCCGGAAATATCAAAATTTTGTAATTTTATAGTTCCCGATTATATCAATTAAACCCTAAACAGGACAAGATTTCCCCTCTTGTCCTTCTTTTTTTTGTTATTATATAAAATATATAACTTAAGGAGAAAAAATATGCAATGGTGGCATTGGACAGTAATTACGGTTTTTCTTTTAGCAATTTTCTTAACATTGTTTTTCTAAAGAAAATATAAATTTTATTAAAATAAACTCTTGACAAAGGCTTTATAAAAGGGTAATAATCCCCTCATTCCATCGCGGGGTGGAGCAGCCCGGTAGCTCGTCAGGCTCATAACCTGAAGGTCGTTGGTTCAAATCCAGCCCCCGCAACCAAACACACACCTAACCCATTGAAGTTAGGTGTTATTTTTTTATTCATGCACCAGCGATTCTGAAAAACCATCAAGTGTATCACAACCCTGTATCACAAGATGGGTAAAAAATGAACAGACACACAAGACTCGTTAAGCGAAATACAACTTACTATATTCGGGCCAGAATACCTGCATCTTTGGTATATTTAACAAAATCCGTTCAGTTCAATTACTCTTTATGGACTCATAACTGAAAGTGATTAAAAATGTAATTGGTAAGTATCATTGCACAGTTTGGGTTTTAACATTAAAAAACAAGAAATTACTACTTAGATTTTTGATAATGCTTGGCCAAAGCTAAGCCGAAAGTATTTGTTCTGGACTGTGCAGCTTCATTTCTATTTACAGATACATTAAAATAAAGAGCTACGGCATCATCTGCACTACCTGTGTTTCTTTTGCCTTGAGCTAATTTCATTGTTACTGCACTAAAATCATCATTAGAGCCGGTCTCAATTTTTCTTAAAATACGACCTAATTTATTTATATAATTTTTATCTATTTGTGCATTTTTTAATATTTCTCTCGGATGCGCTATCTTATTTTTTATTATTTTATCCAAAAAACCATCCGAACTAATCATAAAAGATTTAATGTTTTCCGCATCAGCCAACATTAACCAGATATCACCTCTGCCGATATTATTGATGCCTCTTTGTTTGGTCTGACTAACGACATTCATTGTCCCTAAAAAATCACTCATTTTTTTATTTCCATCATAAAAAGGTACAAAATATCCCTCTTTTCTATTTCCCAAGTTTTGGCGTGTTTCTTTCATATATTTGAATTGAATTTTAGCCTTTTCCTCTTTTGAAAGAAATTCAAAGCCTGGATTCTCTTTTCGTATTTTTAAATCTCTATCAGTTCTTAATTTTTCAAGGATTTCATTACCTGTAATTAAGTCTATATTTCCATCATTATATTCAACCATAAGACAGCAATCACCAGAACCTATTACTTCAAAAGAACCGCCTCGAATTCTACATAGTAAAGCTGAAGCAGATGGGCATTGAAAATTTTCAAAATTATTATTTATAACAGGCATTTTTTTTGTAGCATTTTCAATAGCCTGCTGCATAATTTCAATCATTCCAAATTGGGGATTTTTTGCAATGGTAACCATTTCATCGGCAAGAATATCTGCCCAAATTCGAGCTGAAGAATATTTTCCTTCTGTAATATCCGGTAAAGAATAGATATTACCATCACTATCAATATCTTTCTGAAATCCAGTGGCTCCATCTACAATTACGGCAATTCCGTCAACATCATCTGTAGATGAACAATTATAACGCATAGCATCTTCTTGCTTTATATCATTCATATCAAGAGTTCCAATTAAGCGCACAGCCATCTTTGTTCCTTTCTGCAATCTCCGTATACTTCTTAGTTCCCCGTTTTGTTTGTTTACACGAAATATTTTATCTTAACCCTCAATATTTGTCAAAATTTAAATAGTTGCAATTTATTCATAAATTTGCTTTTAAAATAAATAGGGTAGAGTACGATTTCTTTTATTTGCTTAGCTTAATGATGATACAAATTCATTATAAATACTAATAACCAACATTTTACATACCAATCTACACCACATAAAAAATATAACTTAACTTTATATCAACAATAGTGTATATAAGTGTTCATATCATAATAAGTATAGGACGTTATCATTTATGAAATTGAACATCATTTTTAAATCATTCGCATTTTTGTTGATTGTTGCTTTGTTAGTATGTATGGGTTGGCTTGCCTTGTATGCTAAAACTATTTTAATTAACAGATCTAATGTTGAACCATATCCTTTTTATAATGATGAACTGGCAAAACGCCACCTTGTAGCTCATGCAGGTGCCGCAATAGACGGCAATATATATACAAACTCTCGTGAGGCTGTAGAAAATTCAATAAAAAATGGAAGAAAATATATTGAAATCGACTTGATTAAAACATCAGACGGTTACTATGTTGCCGCTCATGATTGGAAACGCGTAAATCAAATGATTGGCAAAGATGGCGACGAACCTTTATCTTTAGCAGAATTTAAAAATGCAAAATTACTAGGCAAATATACCACCATGGATACAAAAGATATAAGAGAACTTTTTGAAAAATATCCTGACTGGATTATGTTGTCAGACAAAATCAGAGATGTATCTCGTTTGCGTCAAGAGCTTCCCTATCCGGACAGAATCATAATTCAGACATTCGGTTTGTTGGATTATTTTAAAGCCCTGAAAGAAGGATTCAAATATCCTACATTACGCCTAAAGGGCGGAAGACGCGGAATAAAAGAAATTTATAAACTTTTTATGAAGTGGGGAAATGTCAAATCCGTAATATTAGGTGAAAAATCATTTAACAAAAATAAGGATTATATAGGAGAGTTGCACAATAATGGTGTTACGGTAATTTTATATGGTAATCCGTCTTACAAGATTGTTGATGATCCTGATGCAATAAAAGCTAATTTATACAAATATATAGACCTTGTTGATAGTGATAAAGTTCTTAAATTGTAAAAAATATTTTGCAAATTACAAGTATAAGGCGAATTTTTATAAAATAAATATTTTTGTTTGCATCCGCATCTTTTTATGATATACAATTTCCAAAGATACTAATGTTAAAGGAAGTTGTTGGATGGTAGATATATCTGAACAAAAAGTAATTGCAAAAACAACAGATGAAGTGTTGGGATATGTTGGTGAGCGTATAAAACTTATCCGAAAAATAAGAAATGTTACAATGAATGATATGGCTTCAAGTCTGGGAATTACTCGCAAGCAACTTCAAAATTACGAAAGCGCTCAAACTAATATAGGTATATCTCGTCTTTGGCAAATAGCTCAATTAATGGATGTAGATATCGGTTTTTTTACTGACGGGTTGAATGAAAATAAACCGATTATTGATAATGAATCTCTAAATTTTATAAAAATGTTTAATCGAATCCGCGACCAAAAAACAAAAGCTGCAATTTTAGGTTTGTTAAAAGAAATTTAAGGTCAATATTTTCGTTACAAAAATGCCGAAATCGTTGTTTCGGCATTTGAGTTCTCAGTATATTTTTTTTCGTTTATAAATCATTCTCGAGTCGAATCTAAATAAGGAATTTTTTACGAAAACACGACTCGGAATCCATCCAAAAATAGGTTAATTTTTAGCTTAAATTACCTAAAAAAATAGACAGATTGCCAAATAAAAATTTTATTAAGAAATTTATCCTCAGGCTGAAAAAAAAATTATCACACTTTTTTAAATAGATAGCAGTGAATCCGATTTTTGTTAACTAAATTTTGGTTGAGCGGTTGTCGCTAATATATAAAAATAAAGTCAATCGGAAACGAGCCGAAGTATTGTTATTTTTTTTAACCATAAAAAATGTGCATACTATATCTAGTATCTTTACTTTTTGTTAAAACTATATATTGTATGCTTGATATCAAGGTCGATATCAGAGTCTAACCGAGTAATAATAAGGATGAATAACAAGATATGTCAGAATCAGAGTACAAAATGACCTCAGTCGCTGAAGAAAAAATAGGGATTGAAAATGTTACCAAAAGAGATGGTACCTTAGCTCCGTTTGATAGCTCTAAAATATACAATGCTATTAAAAAAGCCGGCACCACAACAAAAGAATTTGGAGAAGAAGAAAGTTGGTTGCTTACGGCCCAAGTTTTGAAAGTATTAAAACATAAATTTGCAGAAATTTTACCGTCGATTGAACAAATCCAAGATGTGGTAGAACAGGTTTTGATTTCCGCAAACTATTTTGTTACTGCTAAGGCTTATATTTTGTACCGAGATCAGCGTCAGCGCGCTCGTCAGGATCACAAGATTATGGTCGATGTAGAAAGCTCTGTTAATGAGTATTTGGAAAAATTAGACTGGCGTATTAATGAAAACGCAAATCAAGGTTATTCAAATGGCGGATTGATTCTGAACGTATCCGGTAAAGTTACAGCTAACTATTGGCTCAGCCATATTTATCCTGCGGCTGTCGGCGAGGCTCATCGCAACGGTGATATTCATATTCATGATTTGAGTATGTTGGCTGCATATTGTGCCGGTTGGTCTTTGAAAAATCTTCTTCACGAAGGCTTTAACGGTGTTGCCGGTAAAGCTGAAGCCGGTCCGGCAAAACATCTTTCTGCCGCCGTGGGACAAATGGTCAATTTTATGGGAACGTTGCAGAATGAATGGGCCGGCGCTCAAGCGTTTTCATCAGTAGATACCTACTTAGCTCCATACATCAGAAAAGATGGTCTTACATACAAACAAGTATATCAATGCATGCAAGAACTTATCTACAACTTGAATGTTCCTTCACGTTGGGGATCTCAGACACCATTTACTAACTTTACATTTGATTGGGTATGTCCGGAAGATTTGCGCGAAACTCATCCTATTATTGCCGGTGTTGAACAAGAATTTACATATGGCGAACTTCAAGAAGAAATGCATATGATAAACAAAGCATACATTGAAGTTATGATGAAAGGTGATATTAAAGGTCGCCCGTTTACATTCCCGATTCCGACATACAATATGACACCGGACTTCCCGTGGGAAGATGAAAACACCGAATTGTTGTTTGAGATGACCGCTAAATATGGTTTGCCTTACTTCCAAAATTTCATCAATTCAGTATTAAAACCGGGACAAATCCGCTCGATGTGTTGCCGGTTGCAACTTGACTTGCGCGAATTGTTAGCTCGCGGAAATGGTTTGTTCGGTTCAGCTGAACAGACCGGATCTATCGGAGTGGTTACCTTTAACTGCGCTCGCTTAGGCTATGTTTATAAAGGCGATGAAGCTGGTTTATACGCCCGTGTTGATGAGTTATTGGAACTTTCTAAAACTTCACTCGAAATTAAACGTAAATTGATTCAACGTTTAATTGATGGTGGTTTGTTCCCATTCACCAAACGTTACTTGGGAACGCTTCGCAATCACTTCTCTACCATTGGTGTTAATGGTATCAATGAAATGATCAGAAACTTTACCAATGATGAGCATTCAATAGCTGATCAATGGGGACAAGAATTTGCTATTAAGTTCTTGGATTATATCCGCGAAAAATTAATCAAAATTCAAGAAGAAACAGGTCATATGTACAATCTTGAAGCCACTCCGGCCGAAGGTGCTACAACCCGTTTCGCTCGCGAAGATAAAAAACGCTATGTTGATATTATCCAAGCCGGAACCAAAGAGAATCCGTTCTATACCAACTCATCACAATTGCCGGTTGGATACACGGATGATCCTTTTGAAGCACTTGATTTGCAGTCTACATTGCAGACCAAATATACAGGTGGAACAGTTTTGCACTTGTATATGGGACAACGCATTTCATCTGCTAAAGTTTGCCGTGACATTGTAAAACGTGTTCTGACAAACTATCGTTTGCCGTACATTACCATAACTCCTACTTTTTCCATTTGTCCGAAACATGGATATATTTCAGGAGAACACAAGTACTGCCCAATCTGCGATGAGGAGAAAAAGGCAGCCAAGAGAGCCGCAGCATCAAGAAAAGATGTTGCATAAAGTTAATTTTTTATAGAAAGAAATATGGAGAAAAAAATGACCACTGTTAATTTTGAAGATATCAAACTTGCAGATGAAGAAAGACAGCCTTGTGAAGTATGGACACGTGTTATGGGATATTTGCGCCCATATTCAGAATTCAATGTAGGCAAAAAATCGGAATTTCGCTCTCGTGTAAACTTTTCTGAATTAAAAGCAATTGACGGTTGCGCTTGTCATGCAGAAGACAATGCGTATGCAATTGCAGCAGAATAATTGAGCATTATATATGTCTGAAATTGTAGTTGGCGGCGTTGAGAAATTCAGCGCCGTTGATTTTCCGGGGGTATTAACGGCTGTTGTATTTATGCAGGGATGTCCTTGGATGTGTCCTTTTTGCCACAATGCATCTATCCGCTCGATATTAAAAGAAAATGATTTCTCTTGGGATTTATTTGTTGATTTTTTGAAAAGTCGAGTTGGTAAACTTGATGCTGTAACTTTTTCCGGAGGAGAGCCGTTGGTTCAAGATGGCCTTTATGATGCAATTAAACAAGTTAAAGATTTGGGATTTAAAATAGGACTTCATACCGGCGGATATCGTCCCGAGCATTTAGCAAAAGTTTTACCTCTGGTTGATTGGGTCGGATTAGATATTAAGGCTCCGTTTGATGTAGATCATTATCAAAAAATAACAGGAGTGGACCATTTAAAACGAGTTGAACAAAGTTTAAGCTTGTTATTAGAAAGCAATGTTGCTTTTGAATGTCGAACAACATGCGATCCACGGTTTTTAAATTCGCAAGATTTATTATGTATTGCAAAATCTCTCAAAGAAAAGGGAGTAAAGAAATACTTTTTACAAAAATATCGTCCTATAGAAAGTGATAAAGAAACAAGCGATTATGCTTGTGAAAATATTTTTAACAACAATGAATTAATAGAGTATTTAAAGACAAATTTTACTGATTTTGAGATAAGACGATAATCTATTGCTGCTAATAATAAAAAAGCGTATTAATAAATACGCTTTTTTATTATTTAATATATTAAAGATTATTCCTTTTTCTCATCCGGATCACGCAGAACGTATCCGCGTCCCCAAACTGTTTCGATATAATTTTTACCGCCGGAAGCCTTTTCCAACTTTTTGCGTAGTTTGCAAATAAATACGTCAATAATTTTCAATTCAGGCTCATCAATGCCGCCATATAAATGATTTAAGAATTGATCCTTATTAAGAGTAGACCCCTTACGCAAAGACAATAATTCCATAATTCCGTATTCTTTTCCTGTGAGGTGTAAAGCTTTTCCGCAAACTGAAACCGTCTGTGTATCCAAATTAACTTCAACATCTCCGGTATTTATAATTGATTCGGAATGTCCTTTTGAACGACGAACAACGGCATGGATACGTGCCAATAATTCACTCTTGTCAAAAGGTTTTGTTAAGTAGTCATCAGCTCCATATCCCAAACCTTTAACTTTTTTATCAGGTTCGCTCAAACCTGACAAAATTAAAACAGGAGTATTTACTTTTGATGCACGCAAATTGCGCAAAACCTCATAACCATTCATATCAGGCAACATCAAATCAAGGATGATAATGTCATAATCATAAAGTTTGCCAATCTCGAATCCTTCCTCGCCCAAATCGGTAGTATCAACTATCATACCTTCTTTTTTAAGCATGGTTTCAATACTTTGCGAGATTGCAAAATCATCTTCTACCAATAAAACACGCATTCCGCTACATCCTTCTCTAAAAAAAACTTACTAAGTAATTTTACTATATAGCGATAAATTATATTTGTTTAGTTTTGTTAATAATTATTAACAGCTTTTTATTATACGATGTTTTAGGTGTTGATAACCTTGATATTATTGGTACAAAGAAAAATATTATAGTATTCTTTAGCTGGTTTAGCGAAAAAAGGAAAAGTATGGGCGAGTTTACCGATAACATCATTCAGTCTATAGAAAAAATTGACGTTGCATCTTACTATGGTCGAGTAAGCGGGGTGCAGGGTTTGTTTGTTGAGGTAAACGGAATACAAAGCAGCTTAGCCATAGGTGACAGATGTAATGTTATCAATAATCGAAATGAAAGAGTTTCGTGCGAGATTGTAAGTTTTAAAGATGATAAAATTTTGCTTATGCCTTATGGTTCGATGGATGGTATAGGCATTAATTGTTTAGTCGAAGTTGTTGATGCAAAACCCGTAATATATCCGCATCCCTCTTGGTTGGGGCGTATTGTTAATGCTTTTGGCGAAGCAATAGACGGTAAAGGTCCTCTTATAAAAGGCAGCAAACCCTATTTTATAAAATCATCTCCGCCACCGGCTCAGTTTCGTGACAGAGTCAGTGGTAAGGTTGATTTGGGGATAAAAGCAGTTAATGCGTTTTTAACAATCTGCAAAGGACAACGTATGGGTATTTTTGCCGGCTCAGGTGTCGGTAAATCAACACTAATGTCAATGATGGCTCGCCATACTGATTCGGATATATCCGTAATAGGCTTAATCGGTGAACGCGGACGTGAAGCTAAAGAATTTGTTGAAGATGTTTTAGGTGCCGAAGGTCTTAAAAAATCAGTTCTGGTTTTAGCTACATCAGATGAAAGTCCCTTGCTTAGACGTCAAGCCGCATATGTTGCAATGGCAATTTCAGAATATTTTCGTGACGAAAATAAGAATGTTTTATGTATGATGGATTCTATAACTCGTTTTGCCATGGCTCAACGAGAAATATCACTTTCGGTAGGAGAACCTCCGGCATCAAAAGGATATACTCCGAGTGTGTTTGCTGAACTTCCTCGTCTTTTAGAACGTGCAGGTCCAGGTTCCGGCAACGGAACAATTACAGGGTTGTTTACGGTTTTAGTTGATGGTGATGATCACAATGAGCCTGTTGCTGATGCTGTAAGGTCAATTCTTGACGGACATATTGTGCTTGATCGTTCTATTGCCGAACGAAATCGATATCCTGCGATTAATATTTTGCGCTCTATTTCCAGAACAATGCCCGATTGTGATACAAAAGAAGAAGCGGAACTGGTTTCCAAAGCCCGAAAATATATATCTTCTTACGAAGATATGGCAGAACTGATACGTTTGGGTGCGTATAAAAAAGGGTCTAATCGCGAAGTTGATGAAGCAATTTTTTACTATCCGATGATTGAAGACTTTTTATCGCAAAGCAAACAAGACAAATTTTCTCTGGAACAGTGTTACGAAATGTTGGAAGCAATTTTAGCTACTCCATATATTCCAGAACAATAGGAACGATAGATGCGGAATTCTCTTAAAACACTTGAAAGAATTAAAAAATTTGAACTCGACGAACAGCGAAGATTACTTGTTATAGAACAAGAACTTGAAGAAAGTTTGCAAAATAAACTCAACAACCTTATATCAAGTTATGAAAAAGAAAAAAAATTTGTTTCAGAAAATCCGGGAATTTGCGATTTCGGTCTTTATACGGAGCAATATTTAAAAAAACGCCAAAAAATTGAAACACAGATCAAAGAGGTACAGATAAAAATAGAACAGATTCGTGATGTAATGTCTGATATGTTCAAAGAACAAAAAACGTATGAGATGATTGATAAAAATCGACGCAAAGCAAAACAAAAGGAATTTGAAGCACAAGAGCAAAAGATGCTTGATGAAATAGGAACTAATACTTATATCAAAAAGCATCCTCAGTAAACAATTTGGAGAAATAAAATGTTTGAAATGAAAGAATTACCGTTTGAATTTTCCGCACTTGAGCCTTACATGTCATCAAAAACATTGCAGTTTCATTACGGAAAACACTATAAAGCATATCTAGATAAATTAAACGAGCTTATTCAAGATACCGATTATGCAGATATGCCGTTAGAAAAAATTATCAAAGAAAGTTATTTTCGTCCTACCGATAAGGCAATTTATAATAATGCCGGACAAGTTTGGAATCATCAGTTTTTTTGGAATTCATTATCTGACAGCGGAGCTATTCTTCCTCCGACAAAATTTTTAAAACAAATTGAAGATGCCTTTGGTTCATATGACAATTTTAAGAAAGATTTTAAGGCAAAAGCATTAGCTCAGTTCGGCAGCGGATGGTGTTGGGTTGTTCAAAAGGAAGGGAAATTGAATATTGTCACAACATCCAATGCCGACAGTCCCATATCTCTCAATCTCGGTCAACCATTAGTTTGTTTAGATGTTTGGGAACACGCTTATTATCTTGATTATCAAAATCGTCGTGCTGATTTTATAGATGCTTTTCTCAATCATCTGATAAAGTGGTAATTAAACAAAACTTAAACCTTTTATCCTACAATCGCCTCTAAGGTACGCGTATATCATTATTGACAAATTTTGTCCAAAATGGTATTATGTAAGCAATGATAAATTTTTAGGAGCTAGATACATGGAAACCAAACAAGCCTTAAATCAAAATGGCTGTATCCGCATAAAAAATATGAGCTTTACTATTACTACAAATAAAGAAGAGCATACACTCCCTCGTATTCCTGGTTTTTTACCGCGAAATGATGATATTATGTATCTTTATAATGAAGACAGAGTTACAGATAAAGGTAAAACCGAAAAATTAACTCTTTATTCTATTGAAGATAAAAATGGCGATTTGCAGGCATTTTATACTCGGCATGAAAATGGTGATATGGAATGTCGTTATAAGGGAGAAACATATATTATTTCGTCTAGGGAATTAGATGAAATTAAAAAGAAAGATAGTGGTTCTTTGGAGGCAATGCATCGTTTTGATGGTAAAATAGATTTAGAGCCAACATTCTATCCATCAGGTAAAACATTAGCTCTTATTGGTGGAGGAGCCGTAGCAGCTTCCATGTTAACGGGTGTTGGCGAGCCAGCTTTGTTAGGATTGTTAGGTAGTGGAGCAATATCATTTGAAAAGCTTAAGGCATATTTTCCCAAAGGAAATAATAAAGGAACTGTAAATTTAAATATTAAAGATCGTAGGGATGGGCGATAATGGCAAAGTACGAAACAGAAAAACAATATTTTGTTGCAGAAAACACAACAGGTGAACTCTATATTTATATTGGAGCCAAAAAAGATACTCCGGTTCATCCTCAGATAATATATGATGGTTTTGATCACGCTCTTTTTGTTCGTAATGATGATCAGAAAATAATACTTGATTACATCAATCCCGAAGTGCGTAATAAGTTGCGCAAAGCTCGTGCAGTCATAATCGTTGAAACTGTTATGGAAAATATCAAAGAGGCCTACATTGCCGATATGAATATTGTTGATAAAATTCCGGTTGATTGGACGCAAATAGGTCTTAAGACTTGGGAAGAGGCTGCTCTAAAACAATAAATAAAATCCCCTTTAGAAGAAAAACTTCAAAGGGGATTTTTTTTAATCTTTATCAGCATAAGGATTGCCCGTTTTTCTTACCGTCATTCTTATAGGAATACCACCCAAATCAAAAGTATCACGTAAATTATTAATCAAATAACGCAAATAAGAATCTGACAAACCTTCAGGATTACTTGAAAATATATAAAATGCCGGCGGCCGTGATTTGGCTTGAGTAATATACCGCAATTTAATCCGGCGTTTATTTTTTCCCAACGGGGGAGGATTATTATCCAGTATATCGGCAAACCACTGATTCAAAGGAGAGGTCGGAATTCTTTTATTCCATCTGTCATAAATCTTAAATACGGCACGCATTAATTTATCAAGATTTTCTTTTTTTAAGGCTGAAATTGTAACAGTAGGAATTCCTTCAGCTTGTGTTAAAGAGGTTCGCAATTTATAATTAAGTTTATCCAAAACTTCTTTTCTGTTTGCTATATCCCATTTATTTACGGCAATAACCAAAGCTCTTCCTTCATCCAAAACCTGTCTGGCGATTGTCAAATCTTGTTTATCAAGCACGCCGTCAGCATCCAGAACCAAAACTACTACTTGTGCCATAAAAGCAGCATGTTTTGTTGCTGCTGCAGACATTTTTTCTAAACCGTTTGCAACTTTTGCCTGTTTTCTTAAACCCGCAGTATCGACCAGATTTATTTTTCGCCCCATATATTCCCATTCATTAGTAATAGCATCTCTGGTAACACCGGCTTCCGGTCCTGTTAACATTCTTTCATCATTAAGTAATGCATTAACTAATGTAGATTTTCCCACGTTTGGTCGTCCGACAATTGCCAGTTGAATGGGCTTTTGTTTATTTTCATCTTCATACACGTTTGTTTCCGGTTCAATATTTTGCGTTTCATTAAGCAATGCTTCATACAAATCCTGGATTCCCAAACCGTGTTCAGCAGAAAAAGCAATAGGTTGTCCCAGTCCTAATTTATAAGCTTCATAAATGCTATCTTCCTGTTGTTTTCCTTCGCACTTATTCGCTAATAATACAACCGGTTTATGTGTTTGCCTTACCAAATCGGCAAAATGTTCATCATAAGGCTGAATTCCTGCTCTGGCATCAAACAAGAACAACACCACATCAGCATCATTTATAGCTTTTTGTGTTTGTTCCCACATTCTTTTTTCAATATTATCTTCTTTTGAATATTCATATCCGGCAGTATCAATTATCTCTAATGATAATCCCTGCAATTTAGCCTGAGCCATTTTTCGATCTCTGGTTACACCTGGCTCATCATGTACAATAGCAATTTTTCTACCGGCAAGGCGATTAAACAATGTCGATTTACCAACATTCGGACGCCCGATTATAGCAACTTTCAATACCATTTTATTCTCTTATTTATATGCTGTAATTTCTGCATCTTTTGTGGACAGAAGCAATGTTTCATTAACTAATATCGGTGCAGTTTCAATACCTTCTTCAATATCAGCTATCCCCATTATTCTTCCATTGTATGGAGATACCGAAAACAGTTTCCCGTTTGACGATGCAATTAAAAGAGCATCATTTGCCAAGATAGGACCGGTTGTAAACACTCCGATTTTTTCATCAGTCGAAGCATAAGGAACAATAGTTGTCCAAACAATTTTTCCGTCATCTTTATTTATGGCGACCAAATCACCATCAGTTGTCAAAACAAATAAGAATTTTCCTGCCAACCAAGGCTGAGAAGCTGCAGCTATTTCTTTTTGCCACATTTTTACTCCGGTTCTGATATCAATAGCAATTAAAGGAGCATTGTATCCCACAGCAAAAACCTTATCTTCATCAATAATCGGATTCGCTTTTACGGCCGTAATATCAGACATAGATTCTGTACTGGAAGCCGGTACCAACCATTCTTGCCACAAAGGAGTTCCTGTTGAGGCTTTGTATGCTTGTAATTGTCCGTTTGAAAAAGCTGCCACAACCAAGTCTTTTTTTGCACTATATGCCGGAGTTGCTCCTCCTATCATAGTGGTTGCTTCTTCTTCTAATTTATCTTTCCACATAATTTCGCCATTATTTATGTTTAAGGCATATATACCATTATCCAATGTTTGAATAATGACCAAATTATCATTTACGCTCGGAGCGATTCTTATCGGAGATTTAATATTTTTATTCCAAACAGTTTCACCATTTTCTTTGTTTAATGCAAATACTTCTCCGAAACCGGTTGTTATAAAAAGATTATTATCAAAAATTGCTAATCCGGCACCGGATACAGAAGCATCTTCCGCTTCCTCATTTATCGGTTTTAGCTTCTTTTCCCATATTTCTTTACCTGTATCTAAAGCAAAAGCTCTAACTTCACCTTCCGCATCAACAGTATAAACATTAACACTGTCAGCAACAGGAGATGCAATTAAAACATTACGCTTTGATGATCCTTCACCAAAGCTTTCATTCCATATTTCATCCAAATTACCGCCGGCTTTCAAGTGTCCGCCGTTATGTTCGGACGAAAGACCGTTTTGCGACCACAAATAATTAATTTTTGATTTTGGTAAACGAACTTTAACTTGCTTTGCCGAATAATCAGGTTTCAAATTTCTGTCTTCCCTGATAACGCTAATCCTCTCACCTTCAATATCTAAAGGAGCTTTATCAAACATACCACACCCTGCTAAAGTTGTAGCAACAAAACAACCGCAAATTATTTTCTTCATATCTGGATTTCCCTATAATATTTTATTGTTCGTTTAATAAATTAAGCATATCTGAAGCTCGTGTCTTAATAGCATCCGAAGCAGTCGCAGATGTTATAATTTGCTTATATTCGGCTTCAGCTTTTTCTACATCTTTTTCTCTTATATACAACATTGCTAAAAGTTCTCTGGCTATATCAGAACGAGAATCATCCTCAATAACAGGTAATAACAATGCCGTAATTTCATCTGCATCAACCCCCATATCCATTTTATAAGAAGCTAGTTTCATTGCTGCTATATTACGCATTTGTGGCAATATATTGTCATTATCTATTAAACTTTCCAATACATCTAAAGCTTCATTTTTCTTTCCTTGTTCAAGAAAAATATTCGCAATTTGCATTTTGGCTAAATCATCATAAATTCCGGATGCTTTTTCGGACAATGTATTATAAATATCTAAACTTTCATCCAGTCGACCTTGACTTTGTAAAGACATTGCAACAGCATATGCATTCGACAGTTCTTGGTGTTTTTTATCACGCCAAGATTTAATACCTTCAAAACTTATTGCTATTGTCAAAACAAGAGCAATACCGACAATTATATATAATCCGTACTTGTTCCAGAGTTGTTGCAATTGCTCATTTTTTACGTCTTCAACCACTTCGCGTAACAAAGCATCTTCATTTATTTGGTTTTGCAACTTTCTTTTATTCATAATATTCTCCGTTTCTGTAAAAAAAATTACCTAACACTAATAATGTTTATAGCTGAATAAACATATTTAATCAAAACAAATTTTATCTAATTTATTATTTCGTGTATCAAAAATCGTTTTATCCACTGCAAATCCTTAATAGCCATTTTAGCTCCGAAAGTAATTGTATTATCCTCAGATATAAGAGAAACAAAATATCTTCCTGTAGCCGGATTCTCTGTAACCTCAATAGCTTCAATGTCCTTTTTTAATATTTCATTATGTTTTGTTGAAAATAACATGTATTTATGAGTGTTCACAATCTTGTGCTTTTTTATAACCAATTTTTCTTTACGAAACAAAATCTGCACAGCAACCATAATTATCATAATGGCAATGAACGACATCATATATAAAGCCGATGCATATGATTGACGATATGTATCCAGATTGCTTAATACAACAATCAACACAGTGCCGACTATAAAAATAGCCGTCCATGCCAACATATTATAAGCATCCCAAACAATCTTTCTGACTTTCAGCACCATTTTGTCTTTTTTGCGGACAAACGTTATTGATGACGGAAGATTATCATAAGCATCATAAGTATCTTTGATTATTTTCATTTTAGCTTGTTGTGCTATTGATTTATTTAGATTCTTCAAATCAATTACTTTTAATCCGTCATCGGTATTTATCAATGCCGGCAACTTAAACGAGCGAGCAAATTCTTTCCATTTACGACGAATCCCTTTAGCTGATGTAGACAGATATAACGGAATTATTTTTTCCGGATTCTGATGATATAACTCAACGACATAGCGATTTTGTGTTAAAAAACCTGATTGTAAAAACTCAACTCTAAAGCGAACTCCTGTATAATTTTTAAGATTTTCTTGCAAAATAAGTTTTTCACGAAAAACAGGACGTTTGATAATAGTTACCTTGTCACCGTTAAATTTATACTTATTATAACGCAGATACAGAAAAATATTGGTAACAACCATTCCCAAACCAACAATAACAAAACAAAGATCAAAAAACCATACAGCCAAAAACGGTTGATAAATTACTTTTTCTCCTAAAGGAACAATTTCTTCACCGCCGGTTCTAAACGCATTAAACCATTCATACATGCCAAGCAAAAATAACAAAAATCCGAATACAATTCCCGGAAGTAACAGCTTGATATTCGCTCTATCGGTTAAAAAGGATCGTCCTTTATGATAATCAAAATCCAATTTATTGCTTAAATGACAAGGGGTTGCATTGTTCATAAGTATTTTCCTTAAAATATCTTAATCAATTAGAGATATAGGTTATCTTAAAAAAATTAAATATTCATCAAAATTTTTAACTAAACTTTATTATATTTTAGCAATACTATACTCAATGTTAAACTAAATAATAATTATTGCAAGGAACAAAAATGGGAAATTTTGAAATTTTTTCAGTACCGTTCGGTTTACAAACAACGATGTTTGCGTTTTTATGTCTTTTGTTGTCAGCTGTGTATTCGGTAAAAGAAGATCGTTTGTTTTCGCCAATAAGCTTTTTGATGACGGCATTTGTTTTTGATTTTATAAGTTCGTGGGTAGAGTCAAAAGCGATTGTTGCCTACGAGCAGGGTGAACAAATAGAAACCTACGTAATGGTTGAGTTGGTACTGTTGTTAATTGCAATGATTTGTATGTCCTCCGCAGCATCTCGCTTTATTTCCAATTCTTCCCGCCAAAACTCATCATTGCCGGTTTGGATACTTGGAGGTTTGGGAGTAGGAGCGGTTGTTTTGTTTACTGTAGTTCTGCCAGCCGGAGACATAGTTAATAATATGCGCTTAATATTCCCTTTGGCAGCATTTTTATACTTATCAGCCGGATTGGCAGCTCGTCTTTCATCTCCCAATAATAGCGGCTATGGTCTGGCACTTGTTGTTTCTGTATCAACCATAATTATAATCGCATTAAAGTTTTTCCAAATATATGCTCCATGGTATACGATTCCTGTAACATATATAGCATTTGCCTTAGCATTTTTATTAATGAAAAGCGATTCTATTTCAGATAATTTAGCAAAAGCAGAGCAGGAAATATTAAAATATAACAAGCGTATTGAAGACATAATTAAATCATCACCTTTTCCTATTATAATATCACGCCTGAGTGACGATAAAATAATCTTGGCAAATGATAATGCATCTAAACTTTTTGGAATAAATGCAAAGGAATTTGACAAATATCATCTTAAAGACTTTTTTGCCGATTCTGATAACAGAAGATTATTGTTAGAACGTATTGAAGAACAAAAAGAAGTTCAGGATTTTGAGGTGTTAATAAAAACATCATCGACAGATACACCATTTTGGTTATTAACTTCTGCAAATATTATAGATTTCAACTATGATGTTGCTTTATATTCCGCTTTTCAAGATATCACATCTCGAAAAAATCGTGAGGTATTATTACAGAACCAAGCAACCAGAGACCCTCTTACATCACTTTATAATCGCCGTTATTTTGAGGATGAAGTAAAAAAACAAATTATTAGAGCTAAAAATGAAAAACTTCCTTACAGCGTTTTAATGTTGGATGCCGATCATTTCAAGAATGTTAACGATACTTACGGACATAAAACGGGCGATAAAGTATTAATAGAGTTAGCCTCAAAAGCTGAAAAGGCTTTGCGTGACAAAGATATTGTTGCTCGTTATGGTGGTGAAGAGTTTATAATCTTCTTGCCGGAAATTAATGCAGTTCAAGCAGAAAAAGTTGCCGACAGACTACGCCAGAGCATATCCACCATTGTTGTCTATTCTGATGACAATCAAGAGGTCAGATTTACCGTATCAGTCGGCGTTTCATCTTCCGATATCTCTGACAACGTAGATATGTTAGTTAAAACGGCAGATGAAGCATTGTATCGAGCAAAACAGAACGGACGTAACAGAGTCGAGGTATTTACCAAAGAAGATTTATTGTCTTATGAAAAACAAGGATCCCAAATAGCAAAGCCTGAAAAGCAAACTCAACACCCTATTTTTGACAAAGAAAATAATGCGGAAATATCATTGCTTGATGGTACAGATACTAAGGATACAATTGATGTTTCAAAAGAGGTATAAACGTTGAGTTGTAAGTTATCTGAAATATGCGGTGGTTGTTGTTATCGAGAAATGGATGTTTCGGTATATCGCCGACAAAAAGAACAAAAGTTTATTCAAACAATTTCATCTATATCCTCAAGTGATTACGAGATAAAACCGGCGGTGTTTATTGAAGACGGATGTCGACGCAGAGCAACATTTGCTTTCGAATACAAGAAAAAACAATTAATTTTAGGTTTTAATCGTAAGTCATCACATGAAATTGTTGAGTTGGATTATTGTCCATCACTGACATCAAAAATAAATAATATAATACCATTTATAAAAAGGATAATAAGCGCAATTTGTGCAGAGCCGTTTAATGAACGGAAAGGCAAAAAAAACATAATTCACAATATAAATAAAGGTGATGTATCGTTATGCCAAGCCGATAACGGAATAGATGTCGTACTGGAGTTTGATGTTCCGATAGGATTAAATCAGCAAATGATAATAGCCGAAATGATACATCAGGAAAACAGTATTATTCGTATATCTCATCGTACAACAGCTAATTCAGATGCCGAGACCATTGTTGAAAAAACAAAACCATACATAAAAGTTGGAAGATATAGCGTGTATATTCCGGCAGGAACATTTTTGCAGCCGTCACAAGAAGGCCAGAATGCCTTGGGAAAACTTGTAATCAAATATTTTCATAACATAAAAGGAAATGTAGCAGATTTATTTTGTGGTGTAGGAACGTTTTCATATCTTTTGGCGGATATTCCGGATGTTAGAGTAACATCAATAGATTCTTCTGCTTCATTGCTTAAAGGTTTTTGCGATTCGATAAATGCTAACCAAATTAAAAATATTACAGTACATAACAAAAACTTGTTTAAATATCCTTTGGATGAAAAAGAATTAAAAAATTTTAAGGCTGTTTTATTTGATCCTCCGCGAGCCGGAGCTAAGGCCGTATGTGAAAAGATTGCATTGTCGGCAAATAAGCCGGATGTTATTGTTGCGATTTCATGTAATCCATCAACATTTGTAAACGATGCCAACTCGCTAATAAGAGGAGGGTATACTCTGCAAGAGATAACAATGATAGATCAGTTTACTTATTCTAACCACAGTGAATTAGTTGCCTTCTTTACAAAAAACAATATCTGATTTATATATTATAGACAAATAGAGAAAGGTTCCTTTTATGAAACATTTTTTGGCTTTTTGCCTGCTTTTTTTTGTTGCATCTTGTTCTTCCGGAAGTAAGTCGGAATATGATTGTCCTGAAATATTAATACCTCGTGAAACAACGCGAATTTATCAGTCAAACGGCAAGTATGACGAATTTCAGATTAATCTTGTTGGATCTGAAAGTTATTGCTATACGGAACCTTCTACAAATCGTCGTTATGCTGTTATTACTCCGTTATTTAAGATTCGCAGGCTGGAAAAAAGCAATATTTCGACAATTGATATAGAATTTTTTGTAAAAACATCTCAAAATGCTGAAGATTATTTAGGCACGCGTAATTTTCATCAGACACTGAAAATTCCGACCTCATCAAAAGAAGAAGTAGTCAAAGGACGCCAAACATCAACACGTATAACAATGCCACCCTATAATGATTTTACCATATATCTCGGTATAAAGCAAAGTGAATACACAGGGGCAAAAGTGCGTAAAATGTTTGATATTGATTATCGCTATTTGTCAGATGAAGAAATTGCAGAGCAAAATAACCCCACAACGGAAAATGTTTATCTTGAAGTAAATTCAGATGAGGAGATTATATACTCTGATTCCGAAAAAAAGCCAATAGTGGTTAAAAAAAATCGTCCATCAAATAATTGTCAAAATTAGCAGGAGAAAATAATGTTTTTATGTTCTTGTCATGCCAAAGAAAAACAAATGGCTAACGCTGTACGTTTTTTATCAGCCGAAATGATTGAAAAAGCAAAATCAGGTCATCCGGGGATGCCGCTTGGAATTGCAGATGTTGCCACAATGCTTTTTTCTAAGCACATAAAAATTGATCCGCAAAATCCGCGTTGGTTTGATCGCGATAGATTTGTTTTATCAGGCGGACATGCATCAAGTATGTTATACTCAATATTTTATCTTTTGGGTTACAAAGATATTGATGTCGAAGATTTGAAAAATTTTCGCCAACTTGGTGCCAAAACAGCCGGACACCCGGAATATGGACATCTTGAAGGAATTGATACTACTACCGGTCCTTTAGGGCAGGGAATTGCAACTGCAGTCGGAATGGCTCTGGCTGAAAAAATAATTGCCTCAAAATATGGTGCGGATGTATGCAATCACTACACTTATGTGATTATGGGGGATGGTTGTTTAATGGAGGGCATATCCGAAGAAGCTATTGCTCTAGCTGGTCATTGGAAATTAAACAAATTAATAGCCTTTTGGGATGATAACAATGTCACCATTGACGGCAATGTCAGTTTGGCATCATCAACTAATCAAATAGCACGTTTTAAGGCAAATGGTTGGAATACAATAAAAATAGACGGACACAATTATTGTCAAATTGATAGAGCCATCAAAAAAGCTAAAAAATCCAACAAGCCTACTTTGATAGCTTGTAAGACAGTTATAGGTTTTGGCTCTCCCAACAAATGCGGAACACCCAAATGTCATGGTTCGCCTCTTGGTGCCGATGAACTTGCCCTTACTCGCAAAGCACTAGGTTGGGATGCAGCTCCTTTTGAAGTTCCTGAACCGATTATGAATAATTGGCGAATTGCCGGAAAAAGAAACTCGGGTTTGGTTAAAGAATGGGATAAAAAAGCCAAAGCCAAGGGAAAAGAATTTTTAGATATTATTTCCGGAAAACTGCCAAAGGATTGGAACAAAGAATTAAACAAATTAAAAGAACAGGCTATAAAAGATCAAACAAGCGTTGCATCACGCAAGGCTTCTCAGATGTGTTTAGAAAGCATAATGCCTCATTTACCGCAGTTGGTAGGTGGATCGGCAGATTTGGCCGGTCCTAATATGGTACTAACGAAAACAAGCAAAAATATATTGGCTGACGATTATAATGGTAACAATATAGAATATGGTGTAAGAGAACATGCAATGGGTGCTATAATGAATGGTTTAGCACTACACGGTGGTATTATTCCTTTTGGCGGAACATTCTTTGTTTTTTCAGACTACTTACGTCCGGCAATGCGTTTGGCTTCACTAATGAAACTGCATACAATATATGTTATGACACATGATTCTATAGGCGTTGGAGAAGACGGACCGACACATCAACCGATTGAGCATTTAGCGTCGTTCCGAGCAATGCCGAACATGTTGACATTTCGTCCTTGCGATATTGTGGAAACAGCAGAATCTTGGGAATTAGCTGTTGAACAAAAAAATACTCCGAGTATTTTAGCTCTCAGCAGACAAAATTTGCCTATTTTACGTTCTGACAGCAAAGAAAACAAAACATCTTTAGGCGCATATATTATCGCCGGAGATGATAAAAAACGACAAGCGACATTAATTGCTACCGGATCAGAAGTTGCTTTGGCTGTTGAAGCTTACAACAAACTTAAAGCTGAGGGAATAGATGTTGTAGTGGTTTCAATGCCTTGTGCAGAACTGTTTGATGCGCAACCGATTACCTACCAAGAACAAATTTTGGGGAATAAACCACGCATTGCTATAGAAGCTGCATCCAAATTCGGTTGGGAAAAATATGTAGGACTAACCGGTGATATAATCGGTATGGACGGTTTTGGCGCTTCTGCACCGGGAAGTGAATTATACAAATATTTTGGCATAACGGTAGAAGAAGTGATTGATTCTGTCAAAAACAGCTTGCGTTAAGCAAAACATTTTAATATATTCAAACGAGTGATTGAATTTTTTTATTTAAGGAGAAAACAATGCCTTTAGTTACTATGCGTCAGATTTTAGATCACGCAGCCGAAAACAATTATGGTGTTCCGGCTTTCAACTTTAACGATATGGAGCAAGTTATTGCTGTTTTACAAGCAGCTAAAAAAGTTAATGCTCCGGTTATTTTGCAAACATCTACCGGCGCTCGCAAATTTGCCGGTGATCCTATGATTCGCAATATGGTAAAAGCAGGAATAGAGATGTTCCCGGAACTTCCTATTTGTTTGCATCAAGATCATGGTTCTTCGGTTGATATATGCCAATCGGCTATTGTAAACGGTTATTCATCTGTAATGATGGACGGTTCTTTAGAAGCAGACGGTAAAACGCCATCATCTTTTGAATACAATGTAAAAGTTACTAAAGAAGTTGTTGCCAGAGCTCACGCTGTCGGTGCTTCTGTTGAAGGCGAATTGGGGGTTATCGGTTCTTTAGAAACAGGAAAAGGTGACAAAGAAGACGGACACGGTGCTGAAGGAGTTATTGATAAAAAACGCCTCGTTACGGATCCTGATGAGGCTGCTCGTTTTGTTGCCGAAACAAAATTAGATGCATTAGCTGTTGCTGTTGGTACATCTCATGGTGCATACAAATTTACTCGTAAACCGGATGGTGAAATTTTGGCTATTGATGTTATTGAAAAAATTCATGCCAAATTACCTAACACTCATATGGTTATGCACGGTTCATCATCTGTTCCTCAAGAATTGCAAGATTTGATTAATGCCTATGGTGGAGCGATTCCTCAAACCTATGGTGTTCCGGTTGAAGAAATCGTTCGCGGTATCAAATCAGGTGTTCGTAAAGTAAACGTTGATACCGATTGCCGTATGGCTATTACTGGTGCGATTCGTAAGGTTTTTGCTGAAAATCCGAAAGAATTTGACCCACGCAAATATTTAAAACCGGCTATTGAAGAAATGCAAAAAGTTTGCGAAGCTCGCTTTATTGCATTTGGTGCCGCAGGTAATGCTGATAAAATTAAAGTTATACCGATGTCTGAAATGGCAAAACGCTATGCTTCAGGTGAGCTTTAATAATTAGCCTGATTGTATAATCAAGAAAACCTCTTTGCTATGACAGCAAAGAGGTTTTTTGTTTTACTTTAGAATATACATCAATCCTTTGGGGAGTTGCCGAAGGTGTTGTTGATGCCAACAAAATCAACGAACGAGAACTCGTTTATTATTATATTTTTGATGAAAGCGGACGTCTTGCTCTTCAAGATAAAGGCCTCAGATTTAACGATAGAGGTCGTTTAGTCAAAATAAAATAGATACAAAAAGCTCTGTAATTTTACAGAGCTTTTATTTTTTCACCAAGGGATTCCATTAATACATTTTTCCGGTGTCTTATTACAATCAGGTTTACCTAATTCATATTGAGCATGCCTTTCCGGAGTAAATTCACCAACCTGTATGCATCCTGACAAAAACAGAACAAAAAATAAAACAAGCAAATATTTCATTAACCCAATCCTATTTTACCAACAAAGGATACCATATTGCAAACACGGTTAAAACAATGCCGATTCTCGCAAGTTGTGCTAACCAAATACTTTTATCATAAGCAGCCGCACTACGCCAAACGGCGATAATAATCTTATATGAATATCCGACCAAAACCAAAAAAGTAGCCATATAACAAAGCGCCCACCATAAGCTTAATTTTGATGTATATACAAAATGAAAATGGTGCATAAAAAAGTCATATATGGTACGTCCTTTCAGGTGTGCAGCCAAAAAAGATGCAAATATCTTTAAGACATAATGCAAAATAATTAAACCCAAAACACCAAATTTCCAAAAAGTTGCACCTAAAGACAACTCACCTTTAAAAAGTTTTGTCAGCATTTTTTTCCTCACTATCACAAAAATACCTTCAATATTATTTTTAATATCGAAGGTATTTTTCTGCAAGCAAATAATCTTGTTTCCTAACAATTAGCAATATTAACGGCCAAACCGCCAAGAGATGTTTCTTTATATCTGTTACTCATATCTTTTCCTGTGTCATACATTGTTTTTATAACACTATCTAATGAAACAATGTGTTTCCCGTCACTTCGCAAAGCCAGTCTTGCCGAATTTATAGCTTTTACGGCACCCATGGCATTTCTTTCAATACAAGGTATTTGCACCAGACCGTTTATCGGATCACATGTCAGCCCCAAATTATGTTCCATTGCAATTTCTGCAGCTTGTTCAATTTGCTCATTCGTACCACCCATTGCCGCAACTAATCCTGCTGCAGCCATTGAGCAAGCAACGCCTACTTCTCCTTGACAACCGACCTCAGCACCGGAAATAGATGCATTTGATCGATAAAGAGAACAAATTGCAGCGGCTGTTGTCAAGAATTTTATAATACCATCATCGACCGAAAAAGGTGAGGTATGAGAAGCAAAACGTTCAAAATACCTTATTACAGCCGGTAAAATTCCTGCAGATCCCATCGTTGGAGCTGTAACAACTCTGCCTCCGGCCGCATTTTCTTCTGCAGCTGCAAATCCCCAAAGATTTATCCAATCAATAACTTCCAACCCGTCTTGTTGATTATTCAAAAATTTTTCACGTACTCTGTCATAAATATCCGGCGCTCTTCTTTTAACTTCCAGCCCACCCGGTAAAACACCATGATTTCTCATTCCGCGTTCTATGGCATCATTCATCATTTTATGGATTTTGCGCAAATAGGTATATACATCCTGTTCTTTTTTTATGGAAACTTCGTTTTGCAAAACAACATCAGAGAAAGTTAAATCATATTTTTTGCAAATTTCTTGTAATTCGATACAGGTATCAAATTGATAAGGAACATTATATACTGTCTTAGTCAATGAGCAGCCAAATTCATCTTGTCGCAAAATTGTCCCACCACCGATAGAAAAATATGTTTCCGAAAACAATTCTTTTTTATTCTCATCCCAAACAGTAAATTTCATACCATTGGAATGTTCTTTTAAGAAAACATCTTTGTTCAAAATCATATCTGTATCTAAACAAAAAGGTATAGGTTTTTGTTGTGCAAGATGCAATATATTGTCCCTTTTTACGGAATCATAATATGGTTTTTCGGTATCTACATCTTCCGCAACAAATCCCATAAGTCCGTAAACAATAGCTTTTAACGTTCCATGTCCGATACCGGTTAACGCCAATGAACCATACAAATCAACCTTAAGGCTATGCACTTTTTCAAGCAAGTTATCAGCAATAAGATTATCAACGAACCTTTTGGCTGCTTTCATCGGGCCAACGGTATGTGAACTTGAAGGTCCGATGCCTATTGCAAAAATTTCTTCCAAAACATAATGCATTATAAATAAGTCCTTATATCTTTATATGGTTTTATACCAAGCTTAATTAATGTTTGAGCTATATAGTCGTGCAAAGTACTCCACTCAGAGTTAGTGTCAATAAATTCTTTCGCTTTTGCAGCAGATTTTGATAATTGGATTTCAATAGTTTTATCCAATATTTTACTCATTGCACTTTTCATTTTCGTCAGATCCAAAGTTATCTTATTTTCCGGTGTAATTATTATGACACCATGTTGTACCAACCAATTAAAATGGATTAAGTCACCAACTCTATGAGGCTGTATCTGTTGCGGTTTTGCTTTAAGCAACATTCTCATAATCCAAGTTACATAAATTTTCTTAAGCATAATGTCGTCAATAACGCCGGCTTTTACATATTCAGGCATCATTGCTATTGATACTACATCAGCTTTATTTTCTTCGATTATGTGATGATAAACACCAAGCGCATTTTTATAACTGCTATCAGGTCCTAAAGAATGGCCGTTTTCATGCCCTATAACAAAAATATGTTCTGCTTCTTCATCATAATATTGATGAAACTCTTTTTCCAAAAACGTATCCAACAGGCGTTTTGTTCGCTCTTTATCACCGGACATTCTTACTTGTCGGTGATATACATTTCTGCGCCCCCCACCGGTCTTAACAGCCAATTTATCATCATTAGGTAAATTTTGAGCAGTTGTGATACTGCCGCGACACTGAGCGTAATCTCCTTGCAATGTAACCAAATCAACATCAACCATCGTCTGCTTTACATCATCACCGGAATTCACTTTTTGTTCATATTTATCATTATAAGGCATCAATTTTGCCAAATTTGCCATCAGTTTTTTAAAAGTCAAAATAAGCTCTGTACCTTTATGGTTTATGATTCCAACTCTGGCTCCAATCATATCCTTTGGATTTACTGCTATATTTTTTTCTTCTAGCAAAGATTTTAATTCATCATTTTCAAAAATAGTAGGGGTCATTTCATCATCATAATTCTCACGTGATACCGTAAATTCAAGAGGAGTATTTTGTAAATCAGCCCAATGCTTATCAGCCAGCATATCCATTTCTTCATTATTTTGGATTAAAGCTTGAGCTTGCCATGACAAAAATTCATTAAAATTTTTATCAGTTGAGTAAAATGCTGCAACTTCAAGCTCATTAGCAACTTCAGAAAACTCTTTTGCAAAATATTCCGTATAATCAATTGCTTTTAATTCTTCACCATTTCTTCGAACCATTGTTCTGTTAGAAACTATTTTTGCCACTTCACCGTCTTTTCCGGCTTTCAGCATCTTAAATAAGATATCATGAAACTCACTAACAGATAAATCAGCAGGATAAAAATTCCGCCCCTTATATCCATGAACACCTTTAAAAATTTCAATCGGTTCCGCATCCAAACCGTTTAATCCGCAAACACCGTTAAGCGAATTAAAAATTTTCAATGCTTTTTTTGCATGTTGATTTGTTTTTGCATCTTCTTCAAGAGCTTTTTTTAATTTTCTGTTTAACGGGTGGTCTTGTTCCAATGCAACATCATTTATAATTTTGGCGGCTTTGATTAAATGATTAAGGGCTTTTTTGTCTCCTTCATTCAAATTTTTATATCCTTCAAAATCAGCATCAACCATATTAATGGGCATCATTTGTTCATTAATCATTTTATCAAGCTTATCTTCATCCAAATTTATCTCAAAACCGCTAATTATTGTCATTTTTTATCTCCACTGTTCTAAAACGAAAAACCTTAATATTATCCGACCAATGCGATGGGCTTAAACCGGCTTTTATTTTTAATTGTGTTAAAAATTCATCTTTATCGGGAATATCTAGCCAAACTGCCGGCAAAAATAATCCTTCTCTTTCTCCGTCCTGAATCAACAATCCGTCAATATCAGGCCTTATTTTAGATAACAAATCATCATATGAGTTAAAGCTGATTTCTTCAAAATTTGTAAGCAAAGAAATTGTTATATCAATATCATCAAGCTCATTTGGTAAAACAGGTTTAAATCTGCTGTCATTCAAAGCTGCAGCATAGGTGTTATCAGCCAAATCAACAGCAATAGCTTTATTATGTACAACAGATCCGATACATCCACGCAACATCCTATTTTTTTTCAACGTTACAAAAGAAGCACCTTTGTTAAACAGCACATTATCAAAATCTTTTCTTTCCGGTTCAAAGTGTGCATTTTCACTCACCGCTTTTTCCAAAGATTTTTTTACAATTTCAAACAAAGCGGTTTTATTATGCCTTGCAAAATTTTGCAAATTTTTATGTTCCAGTTCAATTCCTTTTAACTCAACATCATCTGTAGTTTCTTGATAAATCCACGCTCCGTACCCGACTACCCTTTCTTTATCGTCAGTAACATCGCCGGAATTAACCATGTCCAACAAATGAGGAATCAACCCCATTTCACGCGCTACAATCATAGCAGTATTAATTGCTGTTGCGCCACAAGATTGATGATGATCAATTTGTATTCCTGTTTCAATTTGTTTAGCTGTTTTAGCATCCTCTTTTTGTGCCGTATCATAATCAAGATAATGAGATAAATCAGCCGAAACAATCAATATACTGTCATCTCTTTCCAAATGAGGTTTTAACACACGTGCAATATCTTCCGGTTTTGCGTTACCATACAGCATTGGGATAATCGTAAAATCATCCAGTGTTTTTTGCAAAAACGGAAGTTGAACTTCTAAAGCGTGTTCATTTTTATGAGCTTTTGCACTAATTTTAAAAAGACTTTTATTTTGAAGTTCTTCGGTAATATTTACATCTGTTTTTACAAATCCCAATGGTGTCCTAAATTTTTTTGCCGGAGATAAAGCCACTCCATCAACAAATATTTGATGAGAAGGTCCCAGCAAAAACACCTTTTTTATTTTATGTTTAAACGGTTGCAATCTTTTATAGGCATGAGCCGCAACCTGAGCCGAATATTTATATCCTGCATGCGGAACAATCATAATCAAAGGTTTGCCGTTTGTATCAGGAACAACATGTTCCAAATATCCGTCAATATCACTATCCAGTTGATACAAATCTGCCGGATAAAACATCCCGGCAACAGCCGTTTCTCTGATAGGATTAATATCTTCATCACTCAAGTTGTAATCAACAATATCCTCATTATTAGATGATATATGAGCAATATAATAAGAAACATTAAATCCTATTACAATTGCTACAATCGAAACAATCATAAATAACGATGGAAGTTTTTTGCGATCAAATTCCATTTTGCCGATTCCTTTTTGCGTTGTTCCATAAAAACTAAGTCCCATTATAATAAATGGGACTTAATTTTTTGCTAAAAAACAAAAGCTATTTACTTTTACCGATAACCTTTTTACCACCCATATAAGGTTGTAATTTTGCCGGAATATTAACAGATCCGTCTTCATTTTGATGGTTTTCGATAAACATAACCAAAGCACGAGGTGTGGCAATACCCGTATTGTTCAAAGTATGTGCAAATTTAACTTTGCCTGATGCATTTTCACGATAACGCAAATTTGTTCGGCGAGCTTGCCAATCTGTAATATTTGAACAAGAATGAGTTTCTCTGTAACAATTCTGACTTGGTAACCATGCTTCCAAATCATATTGACGATATTTAGGAGCGCCCATATCACCGGTACAAACTTCCAAAACTTGATATGGCAATTCCAAATCCTGCAAAACTTCTTCAGAAATACTCAAAAGTTTTTTATGCCATTTTTCGCTTTCTTCAACCTCGCCTTTACAGATAATAAATTGTTCTGTTTTCATAAACTGATGTACACGAATAAGACCGCGAGTATCTTTACCGGCAGCACCGGCTTCACGACGAAAACATGGTGAAAATCCGGCATACATAATCGGCAAATCATTTTCACTCAACAATTCATCTGCATGCAACGAATTTAATATAAGTTCAGCCGTACCCGACAAATAAACATCATCAGCCGGCATATAATAAATTTCGTCTCTTGAAAACGGCAAATAACCTTGCCCATACAATGGTTTTTCTTTAGATATTGAAGGCACGGAAATAACCGTAAAACCGTGTCCGCGCAACTTATCCAAAACCATCATATGAATAGCTAATTCAAGTTGAGCCAAATCATTTTTCAAAGCATAAGTTCTGGCGCCGGAAACTTTTGCAATACGTTCCATATCGGTCCATTCATTAAGTTCACACAATTCCACCTGATCACGAGGTTTAAAAGTAAATTCACGCGGAGTTCCGACTTTTCTAACCACAACGTTAGCGCTATCATCCGGTCCGACAGGACATTCATCACAAGGATAGTTCGGCATTCTCAATAACATATCGTCAAATTTTGCTTGCGCTTCATCAAGCAAAACTTGTTCAGCCTTAAGCTCTTCGCCGATAGCCTTACTTTTGGCAATTATTGCCGGTCGTTCATCTG
Organism: Alphaproteobacteria bacterium; assembly: GCA_045597005.1. Lineage (GTDB taxonomy): Bacteria > Pseudomonadota > Alphaproteobacteria > RF32 > CAG-239 > CAZU01. The sequence continues at coordinate 40,432 of JAZODJ010000009.1, forward strand.
CGGATGATGATTTGATAGCATTACTAAGTTTGTTTTTTTCTTCCAATTTCGCTTGTGACGATGTTTTAAGCTTATTTAAATCCAAATATGCTTGTACCAATTCGTCAACCTTTTCAGGGTTAAAACCTTTTTTAGCCAGAGAGTTTTTAACCCAGTCTGTATTTTCACAGACAAACTTAATATCTATCATTTTAGTAAAAATCCTTCATAAAACTATTGATTTGAACAAATAGTTATTGTATCTGTTAGGTAAATAAATTCAACAAAAATTTAAGGATAAGCACCAAAATGTTTGACAATAAAGTTGTTTTAACCGGAGTAAAGCCGACAGGAACCCCGCATCTTGGCAATTATTTGGGCGCAATTAAGCCGGCAATCGAACTTGGGCAAAAGGCCGGCAAACACTATATGTTTATTGCCGATTATCACGCCATAAATGCAGAGAAAGATCCTGCTGTATTAAACCAAAAGCTCAAAGAAATATCTTGTATATACTTAGCAGGCGGTTTAGATCCCAAACATTCGGTGTTTTATCGTCAATCAGACATTCCCGAAATTCACGAAATTACCACGATATTATATGCCTATACGCCGAAAGGTTTTATGAACAAGGCTCATGCTTACAAAGCCTGTGTTGACAAAAACCGTGAGGTCGGCAAACCTGATGACGACGGAATCAATATGGGGCTTTATACATATCCGACCCTTATGGCAACAGATATATTGGCTTTTGATACCGACATTGTTCCGGTTGGTAAAGATCAAGTTCAACATGTTGAAATTGCTCGAGATATTGCCGGTGCAATCAACGCTCATTACAACAAAGAATTACTTCATTTACCTACTTATCACTTAGCGCAAAATGTTGCGATTGTTCCGGGAATAGACGGTCGCAAGATGAGTAAATCATACGGCAATGTTATTCCGTTGTTTGAGGATGACAAATCAATTAAAAAAGCAATTTTTTCAATTAAAACCGATTCGCGTCCGATGGAAGAACCCAAAGATCCGGAAGGGATTTTGGTTTATGAGATATACAAATCCATTGCCACGCCGGAACAATTACAAGAAATGGGTGATGGTTTGCGTCAAGGCAAACTGGGCTACGGACATATCAAAAATATGTTACTTGATGCCGTAATCAACGAAATAAAAGAGGCCAGAGAAAAATACAACTATTATATGGCTCATTTTGATGAGGTTGAAGCAATGTTGGAAGAGGGTGCATCCAAAGCACGTCCGGTTGCCCAAGCAACATTAAAACGTCTCAAAGATGCAGTTTTTGGCAAATAATAATTGTCCCAATATCACCATGAGGAGATTTTATTTATAATTTGTTTAAACGGTTAATTAGATTTTAGCAAAAATTTCTCCACCGATAACTTCGCTCATTGCTCCGGTTGTAAACGGAAACGATATCGGCATTTGTTGTATCCGGCGCATTGCCAAAAATGCAAATGCCTGTGCCTCAATTCCCATCGGGTCAAAACCGCATTCTTGCGCACTTTCGATTTCAAATCCTTTGGCGCGTTGCCTCAAAAATCTCAACATTGTCGGGTTTTTTGCTCCTCCGCCGCAAACAATAAGTTTTTTGGGCGTTATCGGCACAAAATTATCAATCGCTTTCAGTATAGCCTCGACCACAAAAGCCGTTGCTGTTGCTGCTCCGTCTTCAAGTGTCAGTCCTTCCAAATGTTCCAATTTGTCCTTAAAAGTATGATTGTCTGCTGCTTTTGGCGGATATAATGCCAAAAATTTATGCTTCATCATACTGTTTAATACATTTTCATTAATTTGTCCCATAATCGCCAATTTGCCGTTATAGTCCATGTGCATTGCACCATGGCGATTAACCCACTCATTAATAGCCGCGTTTCCGGGACCGGCATCAAATGCAATTAATTCACCGTTTTGTCCGATAAAAGTAATCGAACTAAGTCCGCCGATATCAACAAAAACAAGAGGTTTTTCCATTTTTTGCGCTAATGCCGCATGATAAATCGCCGACAAAGGAGCTCCTTGTCCTCCTGCCAAAATATCTGCATTTCGAAACTTGCCGACAACCTTTACTCCTAATTCATCGGCAATTCGTTGATTATCACCGATTTGATACAAAATATGTTCTGCCGGTTTATGACAAATCACATGTCCGCCAAATCCGATTAATTCGATTCCTTCATAATCAGCCATAATCTCACGCGCAGCACCGATATGAAAATCAGTCAATGATTTTTCAATCCGAACTTTTTCATCATCATTCATAGCAACATAGTTTTTTTGCATATGACGCAACGCTTCACGCAGATTATCATCATACGGAATATCAAATGTCTTTCCAAACTCAAAAATATCAACCCCGTCCGTCGTAATAATTGCCGCATTAATTCCATCCAAAGATGACCCGCTGGTCATCCCCAAAACTTTGGCTGTGTGTATAGAATTCATAAAAAACAAACTCCTTTCTTGCATTGCTGAAATAATATGCTAATATGCGTTAACATTTGGTTAGAAATTAAGTAAAAGAGGAACAAAAGATGGCAGAATTTAAGTCTGAATTTTTAAATATTATGCAAGAACGCGGTTTTTACAATCAATGCACCAATATTGAAGGTTTTGACGACTATTTATATGATTGTGAAAAGACAGGAAAACCTGCCGTCGGTTATCTTGGTTCAGACCCCACCGGTGACAGTCTCCATGTCGGACATATTGTTCCTTTGATGATGTTGCGTTGGTTTCAAAAATGCGGACACAAGCCGTTGGCTTTAGTTGGTGGGGCTACTGCACGCATCGGAGATCCTTCCGGCAAAGACAAACTACGTCCGTTTTTGGACGAAGCAACACTGGCTCATAATGTTGAGGGTTTAAAAAAATCTTTTTCCAAGTTTTTAAAATTCGGTAACGACGCTACTGATGCCATAATGGTTGATAACTGGGATTGGTTCAAAGATATAAATTATCTTGAATTTTTGCGCGATGTAGGAACATGTTATTCTGTCAATCGTATGTTGACAATGGATAGTGTCAAAACTCGCTTAGAACGCGAACAACCTATGAGCTTTTTAGAATTTAACTATATGTTGCTCCAAGGTTATGATTTTTGTGTTTTGTTACAAAAATATGGTTGTCGCGCACAAATAGCCGGTTCAGATCAATGGGGTAATATCACTTCCGGTACAGAACTAGGTCGCCGCAAATACAATACCGAGTTGTTTGGTTTTACCTCGCCGATTATTACCGATTCGAATGGTAAAAAAATGGGCAAATCCGAAGGTAATGCTGTCTGGATTAACGAAGAAAAACTCCCGTCATACAATTATTTTCAATATTTCCGCAATATTGGTGATGCCGAAGTTGGCAAATGTTTGCGTATCTACACCGACTTGCCTATTGACGAAATAAAACGCCTTGAATCTCTAAAAGATCAAGAAATCAACGAGGCTAAGAAGGTTTTGGCTTTCGAAGCAACCAAAATTTGTCGTGGCGAGGCCGAAGCAATTGCAGCTCGCGATACTGCAATTAAGGCTTTTGAACAAGGACAAGCCGGTGGCGATTTACCGAGTTTAGATGTTGCAGAGGGTTGCGGAATTTTAGATGCTTTTGTAAATATCGGTTTTTGCGCTTCCAAAGGCGAAGCACGCCGTTTGATAAAACAAGGTGGCTTAAAGCTTAATGATAAAGCAATCTTAGACGAAAACTATCGTTTAAGCTCTGTCGATATGCTTGACGGACAGGCTAAAATAGCCATGGGAAAGAAAAAATTTGGTATTATTAAACTCAGCTAATATTGATATTTTAACTTTTAGACCTTAAATTATCTGAAAGATAGAATAAACTAAGGGGATAAAAATGCCGGATAATTTGCCGGAATTACGCGACATACACCTTCCTGACGGAATATCATTGTTTCCGCCGGCTTACGGATGGTGGGTGATTGTTGGCGCAATCATCGGAAGTGTACTATTTTATCGCTTAATCAGGTTGATGTTGCAAAAATCCAAGAAAAGATACGCATTAAGGCTGTTAAAAACACCTGCTGACAACAATTTTATACATCAAGCATCTGCAATGTCGACGATTCTTCGCCGTATATGCATTTATAAATATCCCGAAGCGATTGTTTTGACAGGAAAACAATGGACAGATTTTCTTAATTCAAAATGTAAAGAAAAATTGGATGATAAAACGGCTGAATTATTGCTTAATGCTCCATATATGCCGGATAACAGCAATGTTTTTTCTGCAGAAGATATAGATAAACTACAAACATTTTGTCAAAAATGGATAGGAGAAAATTTATGATTATATTTGCCTATCCCTTAGCATTTGTTTTGTTGTTGCTTCCGTTTGTTTTTTATTACACTTTGCCGGCAATAAAAGGAATGTACGGTGATGCCTTAAAAGTTCCCTTTATTGCAGATTTAAAAAGAATATCAATATCATCAGGCGGTGTATGGAATAGCTCTGTTTCCGATTCTAAACTGTCTAAACGTTTTTGGATTGTGTATATTATATGGTGTTTTTTGTGTTTAGCTATGGCTCGTCCGCAAATAGTCGGTGAACCTATAAGGCTCAAAAACGAGAGCCGAAATATTATGTTGGTTTTGGATATTTCAACCTCAATGCTTGAAAAAGATTTTACTTATTCCGGACGGCGTATCAGCAGGCTTGATGCCGTAAAAGCCGTTGTTTCAGGGTTTGCCGACAAACGAGCAAACGACAGAATAGGGCTTGTTTTGTTTGGAACACGAGCCTATTTGCAATCTCCTTTGACATTTGATAAGGCCGCCATCAAAGATATTTTATGGACTATGCAAGCCGGTATGGCCGGAGATTCAACCAGTATCGGCGATGCCATAGCATTAGCATTGAAAAATCTGCAACAAAGTCAGTCCCCTCAAGATAATGTCATAATATTGTTAACTGATGGCGAAAATAATGATGGTTCACTTTCATTGGCAAAAGCAATCAAACTTGCCGCAGATGAAGGAATAAAAACATATACTATCGGTGTCGGTTCCGCTAATACTTTTCTTAAGATGTTTTCACTTGCATCATCAGGTGTTGATGAACAAGGATTAAAACAATTGGCTCAAGCCACTAAAGGAAACTATTTCAGAGCTGAAAGCACATCAGATTTGCAGAAAGTATATCAAATAATTGATACTTTAGAGCCGACATCAAACGATGAACGCTATATAAAAGAAACAACAGAGCTTTTTTATATACCATTGCTTTTGGCTATAATAATAAGCTTTGTTCTGGCCTTTGTATATAGAGGGAGGCACTGATGGAAAACATTATAAATAATTTTCATTTTTTGCGTCCGTGGCTATTGTTATTGTTGATACCATTGTTTTTTATAGGGTACTACATCCGAGAATCAAAATCTCAATCCTCATGGCAAAAAGTTATTGATAAAAAATTGTTAGATTTTTTATTGATTAAAGGAACTGCCGGAAAACGCCATTTATATATTTGGATATCTCTTTTGGGTTTGACACTTGCAATCATATCATCGGCAGGACCTTCATTTAATAAAATAGAAATTCCGGCATATAATGTTGAAAATCCGATTATGATAGTTCTCAATATGTCTTCAGACATGAACGAAACAGATATTGCTCCGTCAAGATTAAACAGAGCAAAATATAAGATTAACGATTTTTTAGATTTATTAAAGGGCGTACAGGTAGGGTTAGAGATTTATTCAAGCGAGCCTTTTGTTATATCTCCGCTCACTGATGATGCTAAAATAATTCAAAACTTATTACCTGCAATAAATTTTGATATTATGCCCGCCAACGGTGACAGGCTAGACCGAGCCATAGCTTTAGGTGTTGAGAAAATAAAATCAGCCGGCTTCAAAAAAGGCAGATTGCTGATTTTTACCCCTGATGTAGGACAAAAATTTGACTTGGCTATTGAGGCAGCCAAAAAAGCTAAATCTGAAAATTTTGTAATAGACATAGTAGGTGTAACAACTAAAACCAACGAAAAACTATCGTATATTGCTGACGCCGGTGGCGGTGAATATTGGAATATGCAAACTGATGACAGTCGTATTTTGGCTTTGGCACAAAATATTAATACCTCAATCGGAAATTTAAAAGAAAGCAAAAATTTACGAAGTATATGGTTGGATGCAGGCTGGTATCTGATACCGCTGACGCTAATATGTTGTTTATTGTTTTTCCGTAAAGGGATTCTTTCAATTGTGATTTTATTGATGTGTTCAAATGCATCCGCAGGATTCTTTTTGAACTCTGATCAAGAAGGGTTGCGTTCTTTTAATAATCAAGATTTTGCAACAGCAAGCCAGCAATTTTCAGATACAAACTGGCAGGCAGCAAGTTTATATAAATTAGGTGAGTATGAAAAAGCATATGAATTATATCAAAAAGATAATTCAATACAAGGATTGTATAATCAAGGTAATTCATTGGCAAAATCAGGCAAAATTAAAGAAGCTATAGCAAAATATGAAGAAGTTTTAGCTCAAGATCCTAACCACGAAGATGCCAAATTTAATTTGGAATATCTGAAACAACAAGAAAAACAAAATCAAAATAATCAACAAAACCAAAATAACGAAAACAAACAAGAACAACAGCAAGAACAACAAAATCAAGAGCAAAACAATCAACAATCGGACCAAAATGAACAGCAACAAAATCAAGATTCCGAAGGAAACCAAGATTCTGATACCCAACAACAAAAAAATGGTTCACAACAAGATGACGGCCAACAAGACCAAAATTCCGAAAATCAAGAAGATAATGCCGATAAAGAAAAGCAATCATCAATGGATGAATTAACCCCTCAAGACAAACAAAATGACGGAAAAAAACAATCCGGCGCATTATCGGAACAAGGAAATAAAGAAGAACAATATGATGAAAAAATGCAAGCAAAAATACAGCAATATCGTGAGATTCCCGAAGATCCTGGGGGCCTGCTGAAAGCTTTTATTTATCAGGAATATCGTCAAAATCGTTATAACGAACAATAAAACAGGTGAAACACATGAAAAAAGCATATTTTTACATTGTACTATCCTTATTTATGGCATCTAATTTATATGCGCAAAGTTTTGATGCTACGGTAAATCGCAATAGTTTACCTGAAGGCGAGACATTGGTGCTGACTCTAAATCTTCAAGATGTTGATACATCATCAACTCCGGATTTAAGTGCTTTATCCCAAGATTTTACGGTATTATCAGTTTCAAACAGTTATCGTACCAACATTACAAACGGACAGGTTAAAAAATCTCGCCAATGGAATCTGGTTATGATACCCAACTCTTCTGGTGACAAAACTATTTCTGAAATCGAATTAGCCGGCTATAAAACAAAGCCTGTCACAATAAAAGTTATTCCTGCCGGATCGGAAGATAAATTGGTAACAGCTCAACAAAGCGATGCAGCACCAAAATTCAAAATGACCGGTAAAATAAATAATTCTTCGCCATATGTTCAACAACAAATCAATTATCAGCTAAAGATATATGATGCCGGAGGTTTGCAAGGGGCATCGCCGTATTTTGTTACTCAAAATGATGATTGGGTCATTCGAAATCTAGGTGAACCTATAATAGAAACAAAAATAGTCAACGGACAAAGTTTAAGAGAAATAACGTTTAACTATGCGTTATTTCCGCAAAAATCAGGGCAACTTACAATTCCGGCAGTAAAATTTGATGGATATTATCTGACAAAAAACACTCGTAACGATCCGTTTGCACGTTTTTTTGAAGAAGATGAGTTTTTTGCCGGCTTTGGCCTTAATACTGTTTTTGCTAACAAAAATCCGGTTATGTTAACTGCAAAGCCAATAAATGTAGACGTTAAACCCGCAAAAAGTACTTCAGGATGGTGGTTGCCGGCTCAAGATATTAAACTATCTGCAGAATTTGATGGTAATAAACATCAGTTTAAGGTTGGTGAACCTATTAGCCGCACCATTTATTTGAAGGCTGTAGGTGTATTAGAGAGCAATCTTCCCGAAATTAAATTTGCATCGGTTAATGGGATTAAACAATACCCTGAAAAACCTGTTAATGAAATGACTGTTCAAAATTCGCAAATAGTATCTTTTTCCAAGATTTCCAATGTATATATTCCTGAATATTCCGGTGAAACAGTTCTTCCGGCTATTGAGGTAAAGTGGTTTAATACCAAAACCGATAGCTTTGAAACAGCAATCATTCCGGAACACAAAATAAATGTAACCGGAAATGCTGTGACAAAAAGTATTGAACCTCAACCCCAAGTAACCGTTGAAAAAAATATATCGTCTTTACCTGAAAGAATTACAGACAATAATATTAAATTGCAACAAGCAAACACCAAAGGTTTTGCTATATGGCAGTTGATTGTCGCCTTTGTCGGAGGAATATTAATCACACTATTGTTGTTAAGGGTATTAAAATTTGCATCTTCAAGAAATCCCCACAAAAGATTAATTATTTCTGCTGCAAAAGACAAGGATTTACGTCTCCTTCGTGATGAACTTATAAACTGGGGACAAAGACATTTTCCCAAAAGGAATATAACCAATTTGCAAGATATTGCAGACATATTTAATAACCAACATTTTAACAAAGAGTTAGATAAAATCAGAGAAGCTTTATATGCTGAAAACGAAAAGGATTGGAATTCAAAAGAATTTTTAGATACATTCTGTAAATTATCCAAGCAAATAAAAAAACATCAAAGGACTGCTCATGAACCACTACCGAAACTATACAAATAAACTGTATCTAAGACAGATAATTTACCCGTGGGATGATAAAATAACTTATTATATAACACAAGATGAGGTTGATGCTGTTTTGGCTAAGGGAAACTTACCAGAGGTAGAGATTAATGATTATACCTTTGCTGACAATGCTCCAAAAATTGCAATCCTTTTAACCAGAGATAAGCACCCTGATAGAGAAAAAGCGGATTATTCCATGCCGGTTTCAACTATCGAAGCAATACAACTTTCCGGTGGTCACCCATATTTTATGACATATGAGCATATTGATGAACAACTTGAAAGAATAAAACCGGCTGGAATTTTTCTTCCCGGAGGTGATTTTGCACTACCGGAGCAATGGTGTATTAACGAAGCAGCTCATCCTATAGAGAAAAATCGAGCACAAGCATATATTCATTGCTTACAATATGCTCAAGATAACAAACTTCCTCTTCTTGGAGTTTGCGCCGGTATGCAAATGTTAGCAGGATTTTTAGGAGCTAAAATTGATAGGGTATCAGGTCATCGCGGAATATTAAAAGAATTTGCTCATTCTATAAGTATAAACAAAGGTACATTGCTTTCAGAAATTATTACAACGCAACAAGCTATGGTAAACAGCAACCATTCAGAAGCCGTAAGTTCAGGTAATATTGGTCAGTGTATAATATCTGCAATTTCCGAAGATAATGTAATTGAAGCGATAGAACCAAAAGAGCCGTGGTGTAGCTTTGTCTTAGGGATACAATCCCATCCGGAATATTTTGTTAAGACAAAAGATGCCTTTGCCGTAAATTTATTTAACTCATTCATTGAAAGGTGTAAATAATGAATCCGAATTTGATAGAAATAAAATCAGACGATTATTTTATAATAGATATGATGTACGCATCACTTAAAAACAATATGACAGGGGTTGCTGTGTACCAAGATATGGGAATTGGTAACAGGGCTTTTGTTCACAAAGATTTGTGGCAAAAATTAAAACAAGTTATTCCTTATCTTAAAGAGAAAAATCTAAAAATGAAAATTTGTGATGCATATCGCCCGCCGTTAGCTCATGCCAAAATGAAAGAGATTATTCCGCAACCGGGTTTTTTTGCATCTTCACCGGAGCGTTCTCAGCACTGTCACGGAACTGCGATAGATGTATGTTTGTGCCATCCGGATGGTAAAGAATTGGTATATCCTACCAATGTTGATGCCTATGATGAAACATATGCCAAACAAGTTCAAAACGGTAATTTAGATCCATTTTTTGAATATTTAAAAAAAGCACGTCACGATTATTTTGATGAAAATAAAGAAGCTTTAGATAATCGTGAAGAACTAAAAAAACTGATGGAAAGTGTAGGCTTAGAAAGTATCTCAAGTGAGTGGTGGCACTACGACCTTCCCGAAGGACGTAGTGAAAAGTATCCGATGATAGAGGATTTTTAAACCACCCCCATCTTTTGCGCCTTGATAACTGCTTGTGTCCTATTTGTTGCTCCAACAGCTCGCAATAATGCGTTGATATGAAGCTTTACAGTAGCTTCAGACACATTCATTTGGTAGGCAATTTGCTTATTAGACAATCCTTGAGCCAGATATCTTAATACTTCAAATTGACGATTTGTAAGTTTTTTACCATTTACAAGCTGAGCATTATCAGAAGATTGCTCCAAAAGTGTCGATGGAAAATATGTTCCTCCGTTTAATACCAAGCCCAAAGCTGAGTTAAGTACTTTGGTATCTATGCTTTTGGGTAAATAACAACACACACCCAATCCGAGAGCTTTTTTTATATTATAACCATCTTCAGAAGCCGAAATTACTCCGATTCTTGAATTGCCGACAACAGCTTTTTTCATTGCATTAATTCCGTCTTCCCACGGCATTTCCGGCATATCCAAATCAGCCAAAATCAATTCAATATCAGAATTTTGTTTTAACGCATTAATTGCCTGACCAAATGTAGCAGCATCCAAAATTTGAGCATTTGGCAATAAATTATTCAAATTAAGTCTAAGCCCATCTCTATAAAGAGCATGATCGTCCGCAATCAAGATTTTCATTTTGGTCTCCCATCAGAATATAACAATCCGCTAGTCCGATAGTCCAAGAAGTCCAATTGCCAAACATATATTATCAAAAAAACATATTTAAAGACAGCAATTCAATTTTTTATTACAAATATAAACAGGTAATTCCTGCTTCAGCAAACATTTGTTCTGAATAAGTCACTTTATCACGCCAAGTTCCTGCCGGTTGCCCTTCTTTTGGTTCAAATTTATATGTAACCACCATTTTTATTCCCGATTGAATAATTGCTCTGGCACAATCAGGACAAGGCATTGCCGTAACATATATCACACACCCTTTTAACGATGCACCGATTAAACAAGCATTATAGACGGCATTTCTTTCAGCGTGTTCAAAAAAGTCATATTTTGTCGGACGCTCAAGGCGCTCAGGAATGTCATCATCAACTCCTCTAACCACACCATTGTAGCCGGTTGAACGAATTTCTTTGTCTGGACCTACCACAATAGCTCCAACTTTGGTAGAAGGATCTTTTGACCATGATGCCACCAACTTAGCCATTTCCATAAAGCGATTATGCCATTTATCAGAAAACATATGCTATTCTCCCAAAATATGATTGACAATATTATAAAAATGAAAGATTTTATATGCAACACTTTTTTATAAATTTATTAGGAGAAAGAAATGAGTGCTATTATCGATATTCATGCTAGAGAAATTTTAGATTCTCGCGGAACCCCGACTGTTGAAGCTGAAGTTGTATTGCAATCAGGCGCATTTGGCCGTGCAGCAGTTCCTTCAGGTGCATCTACCGGTGCTCACGAGGCTGTTGAACTTCGTGATGGAGACAAAAAACGTTTTGGCGGTAAAGGTGTTTTGAAAGCTGTAGAGAACGTAAATGACAAAATTTATGATGCTTTGGCAGGTATGGATGCTGAAGATCAAATCGAAATCGATAACACAATGATTGAACTTGATGGTACAGACAACAAAGGCAAGCTTGGCGCTAATGCTATTTTGGCTGTTTCTATGGCAGTTGCCAAAGCCCAAGCCGAAGAAGCTGAACTTCCATTGTATCGTTATCTTGGTGGTACAATGGCTCGTACATTGCCTGTTCCGATGATGAATATCTTAAACGGTGGTAAGCATGCTGATAACCCGATTGATATTCAAGAATTTATGATTATGCCGGTTTCTGCAACAAGTATCCGCGAAGCAATCCGCATGGGCGCTGAAATCTTCCAAACTTTAAAGAAGAATTTGAAAGCAGCCGGTCATAATACCAATGTTGGTGACGAAGGTGGTTTTGCTCCGAATTTAAAAACAGCTGAAGAAGCTTTGCAATTTATTGTCGATTCTATATCTGATGCCGGTTACAAACCGGGTGAAGATGTTGTTTTGGCTCTTGATGCTGCATCAACAGAATTCTACAAAGACGGCAAATATGAAATGGAAGGCGAGGGCAAATCTTATACTAATGCTCAAATGGTTGATTATTACAAAGATTTGTGCGCTCGTTTCCCGATTTTCTCTATTGAAGATGGTATGGCTGAAGATGATTGGGAAGGTTGGAAGATGTTAACCAATGCTTTGGGTGACAAAGTTCAATTGGTTGGTGATGATTTGTTCGTTACAAATCCGAAACGTCTTGCCCAAGGTATTGAAAAAGGTGTTGCTAATTCAATTTTGGTTAAAGTTAACCAAATTGGAACATTGACAGAAACATTAAAAGCTGTTGATTTGGCTCACCGTAATAAATATTCAGCAGTATTGTCTCACCGTTCCGGCGAAACAGAAGATGCAACAATTGCTGATATTGCCGTTGCTACTAACTGTGGCCAAATTAAGACCGGTTCTATGTCTCGTACAGATCGTATGGCAAAATACAATCAATTAATCCGTATCGAGGAAGAATTGGGCGATATGGCAATTTATGCCGGTAAATCTATTTTGAAAAATAAATAAGATTTAGAATATTTATAAAAACAAAAAAAAGCGGTGGTTTGTTGTTCAAGCCACCGCTTTAGATTTAAAAAATATTTTTTGCACCTATTGACATATGCCGTCGGGTAAAAGTATAAATGTATCTATAGTGAGGAAGTGAAGTTATTTCATTTCTTGCTATTTTTTTATACTAAAATACCAAGAGCCGTTTTCGGCTCTTTTTTTTATGGAGGAAAATAATGCCCACTAATGAAGATATTCAAAAAACACTAAATGATTTTATGAATGGTTTCAAACCGCTTCGTCGCTCTAATCCTAAAACGGGGCAAAGCGAATGATACTATATGGTGCCTAAAAATCCTAGTGACGAATTTACCGAATATGACTATATTGATGTTCCATCCCCAAATGCTCCTAATCCCTTAAATAGTCTAAATAAAATGAGTAAAAAAATAAAAGATTTATACAGCACCTATCAAAATGGTGGATTAAGTGCTGTTGGTTCAAAATATGCAACACCTTCCGTACAAAGAGCATTAGAGGAAAAAAATAGATTAACTCCTTTAAGCATACCGGACTATAAAAAACATGCTTATGTAAGTTGTATTGGTTCACAAGGCGGAACACTATCAGCTGTTCAGACATTAATTGGTGGTTTAGCTAAAGAGGCTGATGACCTAAACAATAAAATAAATAACAAAGAACAAATAAATCGCTATAAAGGAAGAATAAATATTATTAAGGATAGTGCAAAAGACATGTATCACAATATAAAAGGCAGTTACGCCGGATATAATAATAGAGAAGATGGATATTGTGATAGATTTTTAAAATAAATTATATATAGTATGGGATAAGATTGTTAAATTCTTATCCCATACTGATAGAAAGATATGAAAAAAATTTTATACAATATCATTTTTGTTTTACTGTTATATACTTTAACAGTTGTTCTAAAGTATGGAGTATTGCACATATTTTTAGAAAACAATATATGGTTAGGGCTAATAATATATCCCTTGGTAGAAATATCAGCACCTTTTGCTGTAGTGTATAAAACAAGCAGAAGTATCAAATCTGATGCAACAAAAATATGGTCAATTATATCAAAGATAATATTAATTCTGATTTTGTATTTAATTTGGTTTAACAATACTATATTGCTATCATGGGTTGCTATGCCAATATCACATTTTCTATCTAAAAGTTTTGTTCCGTTGTTATCGAACATTACACTTCTGATATTTCCTATTACCTCTTTTATTTATTGGTTAGAAGTTGTACATGTCTGGCGAGCATCAATACTTTCTCGCGGATTAAGATATTTTGTATATACAAGCTACGTTTTGGGAGGGATTTTATTTGTTTTAACGTTTCAAATTATGCCAAGTAGCTATTCTGACGGCACATATGATGAGTGTATGAAAACGTGTGTTTTGCCCGATGGCTCAAACTACAAACAGTGTAGTCTGGATACTTGCGATTTTCCGTTATAAAAACAAAAAAAGCGGTGGTTTGTTGTTCAAGCCACCGTTTTTCAATATTTTAAACTTTAAATCCCATCAGTCAAAGGATTGTTTTTTACAACTTTAATCAAAACTTTATAATCTTTTGAGATATTATCTTCAGCTTTGTTTTTTTCTAATACAACAGCCCATCCGCATTTTAACAAAATAGGACGCACACCATCCGGCAAATAATCAAGCAACACAACATCGTGATCATTACGGAACAACGTCGCATGTTTACCTCCATCATAGAGTAAAATCGGATTTTCCGCACGCAAACGATTATAGGGAATCACAATAACAGGGATTCCTTCATCGCTCAAAACTATTTCATAGTTTTCGGCATGTTTCATTAGCGCAGTTTTCCTTTAATATTTTTCATTGCCTTAACAGCTAAATCCAATCCGTCTCCGGCAACTTTTGCGGAAGTGTCTAACACTTTATCGCCGATTTTAGTATTAATTCCTCCGGGAGCAAATTGATTAGCCAACTCGTTAGCAAGACCGCACATCCATTTAACACAGTCTTTTCCTAAATTAAGTCCGTATTTCGTAGCACGAGCAGCAACAATACCGGCGCTTAAAACTCCTCTGACGGTACCTTTTGTAACTTCTTCAGCTGTTACCATATCAATCTCCTTAATCAAAAACTGTCCCTATATTAACACAATTTTAACCTTTTTGCAAGCCCCTTAATATTCCGCAACTATCCTATTGACTCTCCTGTTTTATTGTATTAAATTCAAAGGCAAATTTTATAAAAAAGGTTTTTATATGTACGATTTTTGCATCATATCAATCATTTCTCGAATTATCCCCTAGGGGGATTTGGTTTGTTGTACATATCAATTTAGTTTTTTGCTTAAATCAATCAATTTAACATTTTAGGATATAAAAAATGGCTCATTATGCAGATGTAAAGGCAAAGCCTGACTTTGTCGCACTGGAAAAAGAAGTATTAAAATTTTGGGAAGAAAATAAAACATTTGAAAAATCGGTTCAAAACCGTGATGGCGCAGCTGAGTTTGTATTTTATGACGGCCCTCCGTTTGCTAACGGTACGCCACACTACGGACATATTATGGTATCATATGTCAAAGACGTTGTCGCTCGTTTTCAAACTATGAACGGCAAAAAGGTTGAACGCCGTTTGGGGTGGGACTGTCACGGACTTCCTGCCGAAATGTCTGCTGAAAAACAGCTCGGTGTTTCCGGCCGCAAACAAATTGAGGAATATGGTATCGAAAAGTTCAACAACTTTTGTCGTTCCGATGTTTTGAAATATTCTAATATTTGGGTTGATACATTTAAGCGCATTGGCCGTTGGGTTGATTTTAATCACGATTACAAGACTATGGACTTATCGTTTATGGAAAGCGTGATTAACAACTTCAAACAACTTTGGGATAAAGGTCTGGTTTATGAGGACTATCGTGTATTACCATATTCTTGGGCAGCTGAAACACCGCTTTCAAACTTTGAAGTAAACCAAGGGTATCAAGATAAAACCGACAATGCAATAACCGTTTTATTCAAACTTGAAAACGGAATGAAAATACTTGTCTGGACAACTACTCCGTGGACATTGCCGTCAAACCTTATGCTTGCCGTAGGTAACGATATTGACTATGTAGTTATGGAAGAGGACGGACAAAAATACATTCTTGGTCGCGCATTACTCGGACGCTACAAAAAACAGCTTGAAAATGCTGTCGAAGTAGGTTCAATGAAAGGTTCTGAACTTGTTGGTATGAGTTATGAGCCAATGTTTCCATACTTTAAACACTTGAAGGAAAAAGGCTGTTTCAAAGTATTATCAGGCGAATTTGTCTCAACCGAAGATGGTACCGGTGTTGTACATATTGCCCCCGGTTTCGGTCAAGACGACTTTGATGTCTGCCGTGCTTGCAATCCTAATTTTCCGGTTGTTTGTCCTGTTGACGAAGCCGGTAAATTTACTTCAGAAGTTAAAGATTACGAAGGCAAACAGGTTTTTGAGACCAACGAACCGATTATGCAATGGCTCAAAGAAAATGGTTTATTGGTTAAAAAAGAACAATATACTCACTCTTATCCGTTCTGTTGGCGTACCGATACCCCGCTTATTTACAAAGCAATGTCATCTTGGTTTGTCCGTGTAACCGATTTCAGAGATGATATGGTTAAAAACAATCAAGAAATAAATTGGGTTCCGGATCATATCAAAGACGGCCGTTTTGGCAAATGGCTGGAAGGCGCACGTGATTGGTCAATTTCCCGCAATCGTTTTTGGGGTACTCCAATTCCGGTATGGAAATCTGACAATCCGGCATTCCCTAGAGTAGATGTATTTGGCTCTGTGGTTGAAATTAAGGAAAAAACCGGTTTTGATGTAGTTGACTTGCACAAACCTTATATTGACGATGTGGTATACCCCAATCCGGATGACCCGTCAGGCAAAACAATGATGCGCCGTGTCGGTGATGTATTTGACTGTTGGTTCGAATCCGGTTCAATGCCGTATGCTCAAGTACATTATCCGTTTGAAAACAAAGAATGGTTTGAAAATCATTTTCCGGCAGATTTTATTGTTGAAGCTATGGACCAAACTCGCGGTTGGTTTTATACATTAACCGTGTTGTCAACAGCACTTCACAATCGTCCGGCGTTCAAAAATTGTATTTGTACCGGTTTGTTGATGGCCGAAGGCGGTCAAAAGCTATCCAAACGCCTCAAAAACTATCCTGATCCTAACGAAGTTTTAGATACCATAGGTTCTGATGCTTTGCGTTGGTTCTTGGTGTCATCGCCGGTATTAAAAGGCGGTAACTTAGCCGTAGACAAAGAAGGCAAAGAGATTGCCAAAGCTGCTCGCGAGGCTTTAATTCCGTTGTGGAATGCTTTTTACTTCTTTACACTTTATGCCAATGCCGAAAACTATCAAGCCAAAGAGGTATATTCTTCAACCGAGGCTATGGACAACTATATCTTGTCAAAACTCAAAAAGTTGTCGGAAATAGTCCAAAAAGGCATTAATACTTATGATGTTGCGGTTGCTTGCAACGAAATATCAGGTTTTATTGAGGTATTAAACAACTGGTATATTCGCCGCACACGTGATCGTTTCTGGGAAGGTGACACAAAAGCATTTGATGTTCTTTATACCGTGCTTGTCAATTTAAGCAAAGTTGCCGCACCATTATTGCCGTTTGTTTCTGAATATATATTCAAAACATTAACCGGCAAAGAATCCGTACATCTGGAAGACTATCCAAATCTTTCGGCAATCCAATTTGATGCTTCATTGGTTGATGATATGGATTTCTTGCAAGATTTATGTTCTGCCGGCAAATTTATTCGTGAAGAAAAGAACTTGCGTAATCGTTTGCCATTGAGTTCATTAACTGTTGTCGGTCATGAATTACCAACCGCATATAGCGAAATTATCAAAGATGAATTAAACGTCAAAGAAGTCAAGTTTGACAACAATCTGAGTGCTTATGCCGACAAAAAGATTTATCTTTACACACCATTGTTAGGCAAAGCCTTAGGTAAAGATATGGGAGCAGTAATGGCAGCTTACAAACAAGGGCAATGGGAACTCAATAATGATGGCACATTGTCAATCGGTGGACAAAAACTTACGACAGATTTGTTTGAAGTTCGTCTTGATATGAAAGAAGGTGTTGCCGGTCGTGCCTTTGCCGAAAACAAAGCTTTGGTAACATTAGATACTGTTGTTACCGATGAACTGAAACGTGAGGGAATGGCTCGTGACTTTGTCCGTCTTGTCCAAACATTACGTAAAGATAAAGACTTTAACGTTTCAGACAGAATAGAGCTTTATTATTCGACATCGGATGCTGAACTTGCCAAAGCACTAAGCGAAAACGAGGCCTACATAGCTGAACAGGTTTTGGCTGTAAAAGTGGATAATACGTGTTCCGGTGGCGTAAATGCTGATATTGAAGGTGCCGATATCCGTTATGATGCCAAAGTAGCTTAAAAGACAAAGCCCCGTCATTAAAAACGGGGCTTTCTTATTATCCAAAAATTAACCATATTTATGCTACAATCCGGCTTAAATGCAGGGAATATACACATTTTAAAGAAAAAGTACAAAATTTTGACAAAAAACCTCTTGCAACAAGTCCAAAAATAGTGTATTATCTCCCTAACTGCGAATTTAAACCTTATATAGGAGACTGGATAATGGCAACTAAATGGGATGCTTTATGGGATGATGAAGATTGGTGGAAAAAGCAATCAAGAACAGCATTATACGTAATATACAGAGATATTCAAAACGAAGAAGATAAGCTCAAATTCCGTAACAAGATGATGCTATCTTCTGTTGATGCAGATAAAAGCATATGGACAGCATACGATTTATTGTCATTTGTCCAGGTTGCGGAGGAAGCTGGTTTTCAATACACTACGGATGTAGACGAAACAAAAGATATTCGTCGTGAAGACATTGAAGCACTGGCTGTGACAAGATTACAAGCACTTGAAAAAAATAGTGAAAAAAATCTTTCTTACTATCTTCGAGCTAAGGCATTAAAGGAAGTAATCTCAAAAACTACTTCGTCTGACGATAATGATAGAGATATTCTCAAAACTTCGATTTATACTGATACCAAAAAGATTGAAGAACAATTACCCCAAACGGAACCAGATATTGAACAAGCCACAGAATTTCGCGCCGCCGATGATTCCGGAGCATTAGACGGTGTTTCTGACGAAATAAAGCAAGCTTTTATTAGAAAAATTGAGCAAACTTTTGGTTGGAATTTAATAAATGCTGAGCAAGTAAAAGCTAATGACGCACACTTAAATAGCAATATTGATTTAAGTGTGGAAATAAATGATGACGCCGGAAATAAAATTACTAACCAGATTTATTGCGGGTGTGATAATATTCCGTTACCGTTCAGCTATCCGGAAGGTTTCTCAGATGAGAAGAAGCAACAATTTGCCTATATGTACAAAAACCAGTTGTTAGCTAACGCAGCGCAGCGTGCAACAATGGAGCTTATGAAGAATCCAAAACTTATTAGTGAAGCTCAAACAAAAGAAGAATTAGTAACTAAATTTGCAGATGTTGTTAAGCAAAAATATCAGCATAGTGTCGTTATGGCAGCTTTGTTTTCCAATGAAGATTTAGGCAAAAAAATACAATTTAATAAATCGATGCAACTTGTTGCTGACGATACAACAGATGATGATATTCAAAACATTCTTTCTAAACTAGAAAACGATGAAATAAAATTAGATTCCGACGCTATTGCTATGGATACCACTGCGTTGAAATGGGAAATTGAAAACGCTGAGCGTATTATGAAGACCAAGCATATAGATGTAGATGCTCTTCCTTTCTGGAAAAAAGCAACAGGAGCTGTTAATAATTGGTTTAATCATATAACCAAGCGTGGCGGTTGGAAAAATCTTAGTGTCAATGTGTTAGCCAACGGTGGTGCATATATAGGGGCAACCATACTTATCGGCAAAGGTGCGGCGGCTGTTGTTGCGGCAGGAGTATCAACTCCGGCAGTTGCCTTATTGGCAGGAGGTTATGCTCTTTATGCTGGTTGGTCTTATGTCAGTGCCAAAAAGATGCCTGCTATTAATAAGCTGATTAGTGAAGCCAATCAGCAACAATTGGGTTTCAAAGATACAATAAAACATATTCGGAAAAATTATTCTCGTGCTAAAAAAGAGATACAAGCAGAAGCAGAGTTTAAATCTCGTTCTAATTTTCGTGTCGGAGAAGGAGTTATCGGTGGTGCAGCTACGACAGCTGGGGCTTTTGCTGGCAATCCGTTGATAAGAATTATAACTTCTTCTGCAGCTAAAACTGTCTTGTTGGGCAAGAGTATTTTTAATCGCAATCAAAGTAAAGAAAATTTACAAAAAAATGTTAATAAATCTAATTTAAACGCATTTAAAACTGCAGAAAATTATGTAACTCAAGATAAAGTGTCTTTAGGGGCGATTATTGCCGGAACAGCGATTGCTCGAGGAGTTTTTGGTGATGCCACCCCCTCTAGTGACACAATAGGACAAGAACAGCAAGTAAACGTAGAAGCAGAAGGATTCCAACCGGATAGCTTAAGAAGCCAACTGGATAGCTTAGGAGGAAAAGGAACTCCACTGGATAGGTTAAGAGCTCAACTGGATAGCTTAGGAGGAGAAGGAACTTCACTGGATAGCTTAAGAGCTCAACTGGATAGCCTAGGAGGACAAGAACAACCGGATAGCTTAGGAGTAGCAGTGCAACAAACAGACGGAATGCCTGTCGACAATTCTGCAGTAGACGGAGGTAATCCTGTCGCAGAAGGAGGTAATCCAGCAAAATTTACACCTCACACGGATGAAAAAACAGGTATGACTGTTTGGCAAGAGGCTAAGACCAAAGGTGGTGTAACTGAAACTTATTTACAAGATGCCAAAGGTAATAATTTTGTCAGATACGAAGGTCTTAATACAAACCACGTCGTTTCAGAAGCTTCATATGCCAAATTGATTGACACAATCAATTCAAAGGGGAATACCAACTTCGTAATGGAAGACGGTTCAAAATATACATTCCAAGAAGCTGTTGAAATGATGCGTGAAAAGCTCAATGCTAATCCGGACAGGCTTCCTGAAGGAATAGGTACTAACCGAGCCATTTATTTAGCCATGATGCGCGCTCGTTATACCGGTAAGCTTGATATTATAAATGATATCAAATGTAATGATAATGAGTTAACAGCGTTGGTCGCAGAATCCCAAAAGTATGCTACCAATCCAGGACACATTGGCCGTTTAATTACAGAACGTCCTTTACCAACACGTGTCGGACCTGCTTCAGCGATTACAGATCCATGCGTTCCGGTAAACAATCTGGGAGTGAACGAAGCTCCGGATGCCGAAATTCTTTCAGCTGAAAATGATGTTAATAAATCAAATATCACAACAGAAAAAGTTGATATGGCAGCTCCTTATACCGAAGTCAAAACAACTTTTGATGGTAATAAAGGTGATTATCCTGTAAATCAAGAATCTGTTAACGGTGAGTACGAAAAAACATTCAAAAAAGATGGATCTGTCTGGATAGATGATAAAGATGGCATAACTACAACAACAGGTCTGGAAAGTAATAATCGAGAAGTTCATTATCATGCGCCTGTTGATGCAACTCCGATTATCAACAATTTGCCGAATGTTCCGACATCCACCGAAACAGTAGATGGTGTAACAACTATGACTTATGCCTTCCAATCAGGAAAAACAGTTCAGGTTGTGTTAGATCCTCTCAAAGAAGGTGCCGAAGCACGAACAGGACATTTCTTGATTGACGGAAAAGAATATATTATTGATGCCAACTCAAGTAAAGCACTGGGTGAAAAGATAAGCGCACCTTTAGATGGCGGACTTCAATACCGGATGGTTGACGGAACCGAGCAAGATGTTTCGCAACATCTTACAGATAATGTGAAAGACCTTAACAAAGGTATCGACAAGTTAAACGAACATATTGAAAGCATCGCCAACAAACAAAAAGGAGCAATTGCCGGTCAAGATATTTCTGTTGAAGAGTATAATGCAGGATATACTGAAACTGGTACCGAAAATGTTACATTAACACCGGAACAAACTGCCGAAATTAGGTCAAAAGGTGAATTTGTTTGTACCGGTATAAAAGACGGCAAAGCAATAATGACTGTAACAGGTGTTGAGGGTGTTGATAGAATATCTGTTGTCGCACCGACACACGTCAATATGGCAGGTGCTTCGGATGCTGTGGTTGATATCAAAGACAAGGTCTATACTGCAACTATAACTACTCAAGGAGGACAAAATTTAGTTGTTTCAATTGATGACAACATAGATCCTAGTACCAATTTGCCTAAAGGAACAAGCATTACCTATGACGGAAAACCGGTTGTCCTTGACAGCAAAACAGCAACCGATGTTGAGAAATCTGTGGAAAATGCTTTTGCAGCCAACAACGTAAACGTTGATGTCAAAGCTCATACTCCGTTTACGGATAAAATTGTTAAAGCTTGTGAAGGATTTACCCAAAAGGTTGCTGCAGCAGCTAAAAGCCAAGTTGTAGAGAAGTAGTAATATTCTCTAAAATAAAATCCCCTGTTTTTGATAAAACAGGGGATTTTGTTACATCATTTTTTTTATTGTTTTACAGCTTGAGCATTTGCTTTTCTGGCATTATACATTGCCATAAAATCAATCGGGTTTAACATCAGCGGAGGCAATCCTGCATTGCTCATTGTATTAGCAACAATTTGGCGAGCAAAAGGATAAATCATATGCGGAATTTCCATCATCAACACCGGTTCACGATGTTCTTCCGGAATATTCAATGATACAACAGCCGCATACGAAAGTTCTAAAATAAATGCTTTTTCTTCCTCAACATCACCATTAACCGCAACATTAAGCATAACATTAAAAGTTTTTTCTTCTTCCAGTTTTTCTACCTCAACATTAACCTCAACATTAACCTTCGGATTTGTCCCTTGCAATTTCTTAAAAATTGCCGGAGCATGAGGTATTTCCATAGATAAATCTTTAATGTATTGATTTTGAATTAAAATAGCCGGTTGTTTTTGTTCCATAAATCATTCTCCTAAATTCAAATAACTAATTAACTACATACAACCAAAATTTGTTTAGGTCAAATGATAATAAACAGTTGATAAAAGTTTCCGACGCAGTTATATTGTAAAAGTCAGAGTAGGAGATTAAAAACAAATGATGAGTTTAGATATTATCGTTCTTTTAGTTGTTGTTGTGCTTATATTCCAACGCCTGTGGCGTACACTTGGCTCTCGTCCGGAGGTCGAACCCAAAAAGGTTAAACTCAGTCGTGAAGGAGCCGAAAAATTATATAATCTTCTTCGTTCCGAAGCCGAAAAAGAATTCAAAGAAGCTGCTCGCAATGCCGAAGAGCTTGTCCCTGTCGATTCTAAACCGTTAAACGAAATAGATTCCGTTTTGCTTAATATTCCCAATTTCAAAAAAGACACATTCTTAAATGGTGCCAAAAAAGCTTTTCAGGTTATTACCGAAGCATTCAACAAAGCAGACAGCGAAACATTAAAAATGCTTGTCAGTCCGACTATTTTTAAAAAGATGCAAGCTGTAATAAAACAACGCAAAGAGGACGAGGTTTCTGCCGAAACGGATTTTATCTGTTTTGACAAAGCCGATATAATCAAAGCCAAGATTGACGATAAAAACAAAGCTTATATCAGTGTTGAATTTGTTAGTGAACAGGTTAATGTTCTTCGCGACAAAGACAATCAAATTATTGAAGGTGATGAAAACTACATCCAAACAATTACCGATGTTTGGACTTTTGAAAAATCGCTTGATACAAAAACACTCAACTGGGTATTGGTTTCGACTAAAAAATAATGCAAAAATATATACTTTTTATAATGTCATTTTTTTTACTCGTCGGTTGTTCTAAACAACAACCGGAATCAGATGTATCTTTGAAAGAAGTACCTTTTTCTGAATTGCAGGGCTTTGATGCAGACGATATGCTGGGGGCATACAAAGCTTTTCGTCGTAGTTGTGAAGCTGTTTCGCTTCAAAGCGGAGAATATCTGGGAAAATCAGCAATCAAAATAAATCGCAATGATTATCTGACAATTTGTGCTAAATCAGCCGGTATTATGCCTGCAAAATTCAAAGATTTTGTAAAAGACAATTTTGTTCCTTATTTGGTAACCTATAAAAAATCATCAGAAGGAAAATTTACTGCTTATTATGAAGCAGAACTCAAAGCATCTTATCAACGAGATGATGTCTACAAATATCCTGTATATGGGCGTCCGTATGATTTAATTGAGCTGAATTTACAAGATTTTGATCCGACACTTCCGAATAAAAAGCTTATCGGGCGCGTAGATAGCGGAAAACTTGTTCCTTATTATACCCGTGAACATATTTCTAAAAACGGGGCCAATGCTCCGGTAATATTATGGGCGGACAGCAACATAGATATCTACGTTATGCAGATCCAAGGTTCAGCTGTTGCGCATATGAAAGACGGAAGCAAAATCAGAATTTCCTATGCTAACAGCAATGGTCGTCCATTCAGAGGAATAGGATCAATACTTTTATCAAAAGGACTGGTAAAACCCGGCAATGCTTCAATGGGAAGTATTAAAAAATGGCTTCGTGAAAATCCATCTCTTGCCGAAATTAATATGAACGAGAACGAACGATATATTTTTCATCGCTTAGGCAATCCAGAAGGTCCTTTAGGCGCTCAGGGAGTTCCGCTAACAGCCGGTCGTTCATTGGCCGTTGACAAATCATTTGTTCCGTTAGGGGCATTATTGTGGTTAGAAACATCACTACCGGGTGGTACACCGATGAGTAAATTGGTTGTTGCACAAGATATCGGCTCAGCTATTAAAGGAGCTGTCCGAGGAGACTATTTCTGGGGATCAGGCGGTGATAACATTCTGGAAGAAGCCGGTAAAATGAATTCCAAAGGGCAATATTATATTTTAATTCCAAAACATTCGGAGTCAGTAAATGGCCAAGAGAATAAATAAGGCAGATGCAATGGCGTTTAAAGCATTGCAAAAAGCTATTTCAGAAGACAAGCTACACATTTGTCTTATAAATTCAAAAATAAATGTACCCGGTTCTCCTGTATATAATCCATGGGAGCTGTTATTACCGATTTTGATTCCCGTATTAATAGGTTTTATTTTAATCGGTTTGGTCGGTATTTTGCTTGGTTTGGCGGTTATGATTGTTGGTATATTGTTATCGTCAAACCTAATAAAAAAGAAAATGGAGCATCGCTTGCTTGAACGCACCAAGGAGCGTTTTACTTCAAACTATGAAACATGTAATGAGCTTTGGGATTTCGGTGGAATTGTTTTGGTAAAGGTTGAAGATAAAAAACAGGGGTGTATATCTCCGGAAGGTAATTGGAAAGAATTTGTTGTTCTTAATTTCTCCGAATATATGACGGATAAAAAGGTCGAAAAAAAAGACGAAGAACCGGAAATAAACAATGAAAAAGTTGCCTAGCATTAATACCCCTAAAGATGTTGATGTATGGGAAGAAGAAGTTCTTGGTGTAAAACGTATTAAACAACCGGAAGAAAAGCCGTCATCCCCTTTAATTATAAGCGAGGTTGAACCATCTTTACGTACAGAAGGATTGTATAATGCCAATTCTTTTAATCCGTTGACAGTAGGAGCTACAAATAATATTGACAGAAATACGGCAGAAAAATTTATCAAAGGTCAAATGCCCATAGATTCAAGATTAGATTTGCACGGTCGCACCGAAAAAGAAGCATTTTCAGCCGTTGAGGACTTTATCAAAAATTGTTATATCCAAAATAAACGATGTATTTTGATTATTACCGGCAAAGGTATAAAAAAAGATGATACTCCATGGTATGAAAGCAAAGGAATAATCAGAGAGGCGCTTCCGGCATGGTTAAATCATCCGAATATTCGTCCTTTTATACTTAGTGTATCTGTTGCTAAACAAGAAGACGGCGGTAGCGGAGCATTTTACGTTTTACTTAAAAGACAACGCCAATCAAATCCATCCAAAGAATTTAAGTAAAACATAAATAGCGGCAAATTCCAAAACAATCATAAGCTTGTAGACGTTTTGATAGCTTTTTTTAGATGTTTTGTGCCTAAATACTTTTTGAGCTATATAAGCACCTATCCAACCGCCCAAAAATTCCAGAGTATGCAAATCTTTTTCCGGAATTCGCCAAGCTTTCTTTTTCGCAGCACGCTTATCCGCACCATAGGCTATAAAAGTGCTTAAATTTATTCCTCCAAGCCAAAAAATCGCAAACAACAACAGAGTTTTATACGATAAAATATTATTAATTCTGAAATAGTTGTTTTCAAAATAATAAGCCGCTCCTATTATCATTGCTGCATTCAACAAATAAAACTTATTATATCGCAGCATTGGAATTATTGCCGCCATTCCTAAAAGAATTAACATAAACGCAATTGTCATCATTTTAAGTATATTCCCCTTTATTAATCTTAGAAACACATTATCTTAAACAAAATCAAAAAGCAAATAGTGAATAAGTAAAAAATTATATTTTCTATTTTTTTGCAATGCAGTTATACTGTTCGTGAATATATCTAATGGGAGTTTTATGATGAGAAAACATTTATATCTGGGAATTTGCGTTTTGGCACTGACTGCTTGCGGAACAGGCAGGGTAGGGCAAAAAAATGCGACTTTAGCCGATATGTTTGTTTGGGGACAAAATGATAACACAAATGCAGTTGTTGAAGCCACACCGGTACACACAACAATGGTTGCTGTTTCCGAAAAAAATAAATATGCCGGAAGAACAGGAAAAAAGAACGCTACGTTAATGGATATATTTTCCAAAGAACAAAACGATACTCCTCAAACCATAGAAGTAAAACATATTGAACAGCCGGTATACGATGCTCCGTATGCTCCCGAAGATGATGGTGTTGAAGTAAAGTATGTAGAAGTTCAGCCTAATCAGCCGGTTGTTTCGGAAGGAAGAATTGTTGCAAGTGATTATGACGGATACAGTTTGGCTAAAAGAGGCGAACGTTATGAGAGTGCTGAATACAACGTAACACCGCAAGTGTACGGTATTGTAGCATCACGCGCTGTTAACAAAATGCTGGCTGATGCTCCGGCAATCTTTGCTAATAATAAAAATGCCCCTCTTTTTATTGAAGATACCGTTTATGTCGATCGTTACATGCCGGTTTCACCAGATGTAGCCGGAAAAACCGCTAAAGAAATTTTGCATGGATCTAAGATGTTCAACATAACGGACGATCGCGAAAAAGCTCAATATATCCTTAAAGGCATGTTAAATAATGTTAATACTCCGGAGATTCCCGTATTTTTTTATGAACTAAAACTTTATGATAATACCGGTAAATTACAGGGAAAATGGTCTGATACAATTCGTCAGGTTCAAAATGATGATGGAAGCTGGTGGTAGATGAAATTTTTCTATACAGCTTTGATTTTAACTTTTGTCGCCCCATTTGCAGTAATTGCTCAAGAGGTCGATACATCAGGAGGAGCATTAGTTTCTTCAGAAGTATGCGAAAGAATAATCAATGGCGAAAGTAAGGCGTCCGCTCGTGTACGAGCTTCTGACAAAGCATCTTTCAAAGCTGTCGAAGATATTCCCGAATTACGAGAATTGCGCAATTTTGTAGATGCCCACTATTTTAATTTAAAAGTTTATCGTTTGGTTGATAATTATCTTGATGATATCAAAATCAATGTAATTCGTCAAAATGACGAGGAAGTATGTGTTGAAGTTAATGCTTATTTGCCGTACTCGGCAATAAATGAGATGTTTAATGATGCTAACGACAAAGCACAAGTTTCATCAGATGAAGATATGATAACTCTTGATATAGAAGATGAAGCACTGGATGATAAGGTAGACATAACAATTCCACCAAAGCCTGAAATAACAATAAATGAAAATATTGCTTTTGAAAATACTCTTGAAGAAGATGTCGTTGTAGATAATGCCGTACCAACAAAAAAAGAAAACAAGCCCGTTGTTTATGTCGCCAGAACAGAATTTTACAACGATACATCTACCAACGGATTTTTTCCCGATATCAAACAGCAACTTAGCGAAAATAAACATATCACGGTTATAGACACACTTAACAACCCTAATTACATAATAAAAACCAAAGTTCTAAAAGCCAAAATTGATAATGTAAATTCGGAAACAGGACGTCTGCAAATTGTTGTTGCAGTCGAATTAACAGATGTTGCTACATCTAAAATTACCACAGAACATCAAAATCGCTTTGTGTTGTTTAATACCAATGATGATACACAAATTACAGCCGCAAATTTAACAAAAAAACTAATATCCGAAGGAATTGCTAAAATACTGCCTCTGATAAAAGATGCAGATTCTCGCAACACTTCAGGATCCATAATTACGCCAAATTAACCAAGCCAGGCAGGGTGTAATTTTATATTCAAAATTTTTATGAAAAAATCAGTAAGCGGCGGTTGTTGCATACTCAAATAATATCCGTCTATTTTTTCAAACAACTTTTCGAGTAATACGTTATTTTGTTCAGCGCTTTCCGAGGTATACAATACAAGCTCAACTCCTTTTTCTTTGTACATCACATATTCTACCGAACACAAATATTGTCCGACATTATCGGCAATTATCTTTAATATTGCTCTATAGTCTTTAACTGATAAATTAAACGCATGATTACTTGCAAAATCAAAAAGGGTAGCCTCTTGTTCATACACATCCGGATATTCACCGATACGTTTTAATAAAGCCAAATTACCCGAAAGCAAGGCATATTTCACCATCACACTATAAAAATGTGTTAAGTTTTCACCGATATTATTCAAACGTGATTGCAACAAAATACCGGCTTTTTCAATTTGCCCTATATTAAGCAGGCAATCGCTATAAATAAGTTCAAAAAAGGATGATAACTCTCCACCGATACCCCAAATCTTTTCACCCAGCCCGACTGCTGTAGAACGATTTCCCAACATCAGGTTAGCAAACATCAATCCGATTAACGGTTCAATTGCATTTTCAGAATTTTGATATATATTTTTTAATTGTTGTTCCGCCGGAGCAATATCAAAAATTTGAGCATAAGGATACGTTAAAAGTTCATTCAATATTTCACGTGTTTGTTTTTTTGCTTCTTCATGTTCCATACTTATTTCCTTTCCAACATAAAAGTTACCGGTCCGTCATTAATTAGGCTGACCTGCATATCAGCCTGAAAAATACCGCAACAAACATCTATTCCATAACCTCTTAAACATTCAACAAAATACTCATACATCGGTTTAGCAATCTCCGGTTTGGCCGCATTTTCAAAACCCGGACGATTACCGTTAGCAGTATCTCCGGCCAACGTAAATTGTGATACAGCCAAAATTTTCCCTTTAGTATCTAATATTGATAAATTCATTTTTCCGTTTTCATCTTCAAAAATTCGTAAATTGGCAGTTTTTTTTGCCAAATACTCAACAGTTTGTTTGGTATCGTTTTTTTCAATTCCGACTAACGCTAAAAAACCCGCATCAATGGATGAAATTTCTTTTTTTTCAACTGTAACGCTTGCCTTGATAACCCTTTGCAATAAAACTCTCATTATAATTTACTCCAATCAATATCAATGATAAAACATATAAGCTACTGCGACGGCTGTTATAATTCCTGCCAAGTCAGCCAATAGTGCTAATGGCAAAGCCGCACCGGTTTTGCTTATTTTTACTGCTCCGAAATAAACAGCCAAAACATAAAAAGTTGTTTCGGTTGATCCTTGAATTATTGAAGATGTAAAACCAACAAAACTATCCACTCCATAAGCAGAAAAAGCATCAAGCATCATAGCTCTGGCTCCGCTTCCGGACAAAGGTTTCATTAATGCGGTAGGAATTGCATCAACAAAATCAGTATTCAATCCGATTTTTTCAAACAATTCAGCCAACCAATCACATACATAATCAAACCCTCCCGAAGCACGAAAAACACCTATTGCAACCAACATTGCAACTAAATAAGGGATTATTTGAACAGCAATCTTAAATCCGTCTTTAGCTCCTTCAATAAAAAGCTCATAAACATTTAATTTTTTCACTAATCCGGAAAAGATAAATATTATAACCAAAGCAAACAAAACAACATTACTTGTTAAATACGAAAAATATGTTCTATCGTTTTCGTTTAAAGATAAAAAGAACCAAGCAACACCGATAACAAAGCTCATTCCTGCTAATAAATAAAGTCCGACCACACGATTAAAAATATTAATTTTTTGCCACAAAGATGTCGCTAAAAAGCCAACTAGAGTTGAAGCCGATGTAGCTATCAAAATAGGAATAAAAACGGCAGCCGGAGCGCTTGAGCCAGCTTGAAAACGATACATCAAAATAGTAATAGGAATAAGCGTTACGGCAGATGAATTTATAATCATAAACAATATTTGAGCATCAGACGCCCTATCTTTATGAGGATTTACTTCTTGCAATTGTTCCATCGCTTTCAAACCCATAGGAGTTGCAGCATTATCCAGACCCAGAACATTCGCTGCAATATTCATAACGATTGAACCAAAAGCCGGCGAGTTATCAGGAACATCAGGCATAATTTTATGAAATAAAGGCTTCAGACATTTAGCAAGCAGATTGGTTAAACCGGAAGCTTCTGCAATTTTCATCAATCCCAACCAAAAACACAAAATTCCGGTCAAGTTTAGAGAAATTCTAAAAGCACTTTCAGCGTTTGCAAAAATGCTTTTTACTATTTCAGACCATACTTCGGTATTTCCGGAAAAAGATTGTATCAAAGCTCCGCCAAATGCAAAAATAAAAAATCCTGCCCAAAGTATATTTAACATTTATTTTCTGTCTCACTAATCCAATGGCTTAAAATAACACTCATATATCCGACAACTATTATCAGAATACTGAGCATCAAAATAAGATATTTAAGCATATTTGCATCTTGACAAACTGCTGCCCATATAACCAACCCAAAGCCTATGATACGTCCTAAATTTAAGAAAAATTCTCGTAATGCAAGATATTCTGCCCTATATGTTGAAGCAACAGATTTGCTTTGAGAAACCTTATACATATTAATTGTAGTAACTGTTCTGATAAGCTGTGCGGCACTGGCAAAGACCAAATTATACACAATGAAAGAAAATTCTGATGTGTTAAACACAAAATATACTGTTCCCAAAAAAGACAACAAACTACAAACAATCAACAAAGATCCAAAGGAAGTAATTTTACAAAATCTTCCCAATAAGGCATTCGCAATTACACTACAAATTGCAAATATTGAAGTTAGAATACCCAATTTAAAATCTGTTTTGAACATATAGATTATATACAGTACAATCAAAGTATCTAAAATATCAAAGGTTATTCCTCTAAAAACTTCAATTCCCATGGATATTTTAATTTTTTTTCTTTTAAGAGCCAATACAAACAGCGCTTTAATATTAAAAGGTTTAGAAACAGATTTAATTTTTGTCAGCATGTTTGATAATATAAATTCTAATATTGTCAAAGCTAAAACAAATACGGCCGTATTGATGAATGAATCCATGGTAATAAACCAGCCCAAGACAATCGGAGCAATAATTCTTAAAAAACCCGTAATGGCCATTTGATATCCGTTAAATTTTACAACTTGTCCGCCTTTGGCTATTTCCGATGTAAGCAAATTTTGCGGAAAATAAAACAAAACTTTTTCAATTCCGATAACAATTCCCAAAAACCATATATAATCAGTAACACTTTCCTTCAAATGGATTATCAATAATAATGATAAGGCGCTTAATATAAAACTGGTTCTATAAACCTTTATCTTTTTGCCATTTTTTACAAAAGGTCCTATTAGAGCAAACCCCCACATAGGTATTAAATAAGTAAATATATAAAATATTGCGGTAGGAACGATATTATTATTAGTCAAATTCAAAAAATATGACACAAGAAACGTATTTAAAAATAATTCAATAACCGAATGAATAGATGTTATTGCAATTAATAACCACGAATTTTTTG
>JAZODJ010000010.1:0-1733 GCA_045597005.1 Alphaproteobacteria bacterium
GGTAAATGCCGATTTACGCTCCAAGATAATATGTTTATATTGCGGGTGGTTGTGCAAGCACCGAAAAAATAACAGAAAGCGACAGTATGGCTATCGGAAGCAATACTGTCGCTTTTAAAATGAAGTTCGGTATCGGGGTCACCTGCGGGGGATGATCGTTTTTCCAATTGCGTTAAAGAAATAATATATATAAATATATATATCATTGGATTCGAAAAATCAAGAGGTTTTTTAAGAAAATTTAATTTTATAACATATCACAATTTGAATTATTTTCGAGAATAATTTTTGTGATGTTATTTTGCGGAAGACAGAGTGACGGTTCTGAGGCCATTGAGGAAGGTACACGCTCGGAAACCATAAAAAATGGATACCCGGATGGGTATCCATTTTTTATGGCACGTTGCACCGAAAAAGATATCATTCATAAGAAATATATTTTGTGGTGTATCCCAGTCCGGCAAAATAAGTATTGATCAATGTTTTTATTTCTTTTATAGTAGCTTTGGCAATTTTATGGGGTTTGGGATAATCCCAAGAATCAATAGGATCGATTTCAGCCATTCTAAGTTCTTCATTTAATTCAACTGAAATCCAAAGTCCGTGGTCTTCCCATTTTAAATAAATATAGCCATCTTCAAAAATAATGTCCCTATGCTTCATTTTTTCGAAGCGTTTTTTCATATTCTTATCATCTGACACGAGTTCTTTCTTCATCGTTTTCCAAAAATCCCACAGGCTCTGTTCGGGATCTATGTCTTTAATGGGGTCAAGCATATCCGTCGAATCGGCAAACGGAAACTTATTGTTAAACAAATATTTTCGAATGATTTTTATACCGCGGTTCTTTATCGGATATTGAAGTCCCGTGTAGGGCATTCGCATACTGTCGAATGTACAAACTTGTTTTTCTAAATCCACCACACACGGAAGTATCGTCGTATCAAATCCATCTCCACCATTTTTACAAACCACATCAAATAAACTATTTCTCAATTTTTCATCTACTTGTTTGGCAAATATCACAATTACGGTAGCACGGTTTAATGGAGAACTCTTTTGAGATTTATCAAGAAACCGATGCTTCTTTTTCCCTTTTAATGCCTTCGAGTTTGCTGTGGCAGAATTGACGATCAACTGGTATTGGCTTTTATCCAAGAAATCAATGCGATATGTCGCAATAATCTTCTCGATACCGCTTGAATAAATCGTTATAGGAGCATTGCTCTTGTATCGAAGTGTTTCAGGTCGAGGGGAAATGGCAGAAGGCTCGTATTTCTTGCCAAAGCGGTTGATTCTTCTCTCAACTTTTTGTTCAGAAAAGGATTCAGGCAATATGAAATGTTTTCTTGCGGTATTGTGACAATGCAGCATTGCTAACCCAACATCCATTGCCATCAACAAAACAAAGTTTTTAAGGAGATATATTAAAAGACCGACTGCCAAGCCTATCCCGACAATAACCTTAATCGCTTCGGGAACAAATTTCAAATTCACCACAATAATAATAGGAGCGATAAATCCACCAAGGACAACCACATAGACAAGTATTCTGCACAGCAAAGCATTTTTTAATTTTGGAGATTTCAAAAAACTCACCTCGGTTCGACAAAACTTACGATTTAAGTATAACATAAAACCGCCATAATTTCAATTATCATAGTTCAAGTCCTCCCCAAAGGGCGTTTTGGGGAAATGATATCTTTTGAATAACACCTTAAAAAATGGCATAA
>JAZODJ010000011.1:0-58632 GCA_045597005.1 Alphaproteobacteria bacterium
CTACGAAATCTGCTCCACCGGCTTCAGCCAATACTTTGGTAATAGCTGCTGTCAATGTAGTCTTACCATGGTCAACGTGACCAATCGTTCCAATGTTGCAGTGAGGCTTATTGCGCTCAAACTTCTCTTTTGCCATTTTAAGATCCTTAAATGTTTATGTTGTTACGACAATGTTTTTTTAGAAAATGGCAAGAAGTTGGAGCGGGTGAGGGGAATCGAACCCCCGTCATAAGCTTGGAAGGCTTCTGCTCTACCATTGAGCTACACCCGCTTAGTTCAAACCATTATCCAAGGTTATCATCTTATAGTGGTGGAGGGGGATGGATTCGAACCATCGTAGACTAAGTCGACGGATTTACAGTCCGTTGCATTTGACCGCTCTGCCACCCCTCCTTAAAAACTATAAGAATAAGGAATAATCCTTATTGAAGGTTAGTGCACGAACACTACCAATGCAAATAATAGTATTTTGAGGTATTTGTCAATAGCTTTTTTTAAAAGAAGGATTTATTTTTGCAATAAAAGTATTTTTTCTGTTTCAACGACAGCCTCCGGACTGTCAACTAAAAACTCTTGGCAATCGCTCAGCATATATCCCAAGCGGCCAGACTGTTCGGCTTTATCAAAAAGATCGCGTATTGAAAATTTTCCTCTGGGTGAACATTGAAAAATTCGAGGGTGTATAATTGCAATACCGACGTAAACGTAATCAAACCCTCCATTACAAACTTTAAATTTATTACGGGTTATTAGGTTGCCGTCGATTTTATAATTACCTTGCTCGGGTCGACCACCATAAGTATTATTTATGTGGGTTAATAACAAAAGAATGTCGTATTTTTGTTCATCCCAATTGTCCATCATTTGTCTAAGAATAGGTTTGAAGGTATTATCTATTAAAATGTTATCGGAGTTTATTATTATAAAGGGTTTTTTATTAAAGTGGTTTAGGGCTTTTTTTATTCCTCCACCTGTTTCAAGAGCTGTTTTTTCTTCTGATATTATGATGTTGAAATTGTTTAGGGTTTTAAGGTGTTTTTTTAGGTTTCCTTTTTGCCAACAAACATTAGTAACAATATCTTGAATTTTTGCATTTTTAAGCAAATCAAAGCTGTAATCTATTAAGTGACGATTTGCTACTTTTATCATAGGTTTAGATCTTCTTTGTGTTAAATGAAGCATTCTGGTTCCTCTGCCGGCAGCAAGAATAAAAGCTTTGGATATTTGTTTGTCTTCGGGTATTTCCCATTTGCTCAACGGAAAGTTTTCATTCATCCATTGAGAAATATCTTTAAATAAAGGGTTTTGCAGACTTCGTTGAAGAAGCTCTAAGCCATGAGGGACATATTTTTTGTATATAGGTTTTTTGTTTATGGTTATTAGTGTTGTAAAACGCCCAAGAACTCGCATATGGCGAAGTAAAGCCATGAAAGCATAACTTTTATCAAATAAATCTTTGTCAGAAAAATTGCTTTGGCAGAAATAGTATTCTTTCAGTTCGTTTGATAGTGTTTGGGAAATATCTTTTCTTTCGTCTTCAAGAAGGCTTGCCAAATCGTATAGTCCATTACCCCGCATAGCTGATTGAAAATCTATAACAGCCGCATCGTCGTATTTTTCAGGAAACATGACGTTGTTTACATGATAATCCCATAAAACCAGAGTTTCTGGCATTTTTTTTATTGAGGATATAAGATTTTTTATAATATCAAAAAATTGTTTACGCTTTTCAAAAGGTAGTTGTTGTTTTAAGCATGCAGGTATGTACCAATCTGTGAATAACGCAAAATTATCCATTATGATTTTTTCGTCCATTGGTTTTATAAAAGATGGAAGCTCCTGCACTTTGTGAAGTTTTATAAGAATATCTACAGCTTTTTGAAGCAAAATTTTATCATTGTTGCCTGTAGATTTTTGTATAAAATCAGTGTTGCCAAAATCTTCGATGAGCATCAATCCTTTAGAAAGGTTTTTAAAGAAAACTTTGGGTGCTATCACGTTGTTTTTTCTTAAAAAAGAAGATAAAAGAGCAAATTCTTTGGAGTTGTTTTCAAGGTTTTTATCATCTAGTAATATTTTGGAGTCTTCGTTAGGTAAATAAATGCGATAATATTCTCTGGAAGAGCCGTCTAAAGATAGTTTTTCCATATTATACTTTTTTAAATTGCATCGGTTTTGAAGAAAAATTTTTATCTCTTTGAGTCTTTTTTTATCTTGCATAAAATGAAACTCCTCTTGCATAAATACAGAATAGAAAGATATTATTATTTCAGGTTTAAAATAAAATTAATAAGAAAGAGGCGAGTATGGGTATAAAGCATGTTGTTTTTGATTGGGATGGAACATTGGCTGATACATATCCGGTTATTTCAGCAGCATATGATTATGTGTTCAAATGTTTGAATATAGAATCGATCCCTTATGATGAAATTAAAAGAGTAACATCTACACTTCAAAATAAAGATACTATGGGGTTTATTTTCGGTGAAAGAAAGGAAGAAGCTAAAAAAGCCTATTATGAATATATAGGAAAACATCATGCAACAGAACTTCAAGTTATGCCTAATGCGAATAAACTATTAAAAGCTTGCTTGGATAGAGGGGTTAAAATTTATTTGATAACCAACAAAAAAAGACAGTACTTTATTGAAGAATCGGACAAATTAGGTTTTACAAAATTTTTTACAAATATTGTTGCTGCTGGTGATTTTGAGGAAGATAAACCTCATCCGATTGCAACAAAGGCGGTTTTTGCAGAAGAGCGTCCTTCCCCTAATGAAATTTTGGTAGTAGGTGATGGAGTTGCAGATTATCAAACGGCTCGCTCCTATGATGAAGAAGGTGTAAGAGCAAAATGTGCTATATATGATCCACAAAAAAAATATCAGGGGGATAAACCTGATTATATGATAAGAGATTTATTGGAAGTTGTTGATATTTTGGATGGTTGTCATGAGTAAAACGCAGTTTGACAGTGGTAAAAGTTTAATTTTATATGGAAAGCATGCTGTTTTGAGTGCTTTGGCGAATCCGAAAAGACAGGTTAGTAAGCTTTTGTGTACAAAAGAAAACATTGATGAATTTGTTAAACAAAAAAGACTAACTCCGCAAGTGGTTGATCGTAAGGAAATTGATAAACTGGTAGGTCGTGATGCTGTTCATCAGGGAGTGGTGTTGTTTTGTTCCAGGCTATCGGATGTTGATTTGGAAGATGTTATTTGCGAGGCCAATAAGAAAAATAAGTGTCATGTGATTATTTTAGATCAAGTTACTGATCCGCAAAATGTTGGGGCAATTATTCGTTCGGCAGTTGCGTTTGACACATTAGCGCTTATTATGCAAGATAAAAATTCTCCAATTGAAAGTGGCGCTATGGCAAAGGCTGCTGCAGGAATGTTGGAGCATTTGCCAATAGTTAGGGTTACTAATTTGTCGCGAGCTATTGAAAAATTGAAAAAAGCAGGTTTTTGGACTGTGGGTATGGATGGTTATGCTAAAATCACCATAGATAAACTGGATAAAATGGAAAAGACAGCTATAATTATGGGATCTGAAGGTAGGGGGATGAGAAGATTGGTAGAAGAAAATTGTGATATATCCGTGAAATTACCGATGTCTCCGTTGACAGAGAGTTTAAATGTAGCAACAGCAGCGTCGATTGCTTTATATGAGATAAACAAACAAAAGTAAGAGGGATTATATGCCGGCATCAATTGTGGTTGAAAATTTAACGAAGGATTTTGACTGTGTTACGGCTGTTAATAATGTAAGTTTTTCAGCTTATCCGAGCCAAATAATAGCCTTATTAGGGCCAAATGGAGCGGGGAAATCGACGTTGATGAATATGATCTCCGGCTATTTAGCGCCCTCATCAGGCAGTGTTAAAATATCGGGGATTGATAATTGTACAGATGATATATTGACAAAGCAACAGATAGGTTTTTTGCCGGAGGGAGCTCCTTTGTATATGGATATGTCGGTAAAGGGGTTTTTATTATATATAGCTGAATTGAAAGGTTTTGATAAAAAAGAAGCAGAAAGAGCAATGTCTTTAGCAAACATTACAGATGTTGCAAATCAAAAAATTGAGACGTTATCCAAAGGATATAAAAGACGTGTAGGTTTTGCCGTTAGTGTTTTGGGAGATCCTCCGATTTTATTGTTGGATGAGCCTACGGATGGTCTTGATCCGAATCAAAAAGATCATATGTTGGGAATAATTTCAGATATGAGCAAAGATAAAACAATTATAATTTCGACGCATTTGTTGGATGAAGCAGAATCTTTGGCAAATAGAATAATTATAATGAATTGCGGCCAAATAAAAGCAGATGGTAATGTAGATGCTATTTTGAAACAAACCAGAACAACGTCTTTGGAAAATGCGTTTATAAAGTTAACGAGGTAATTTTTGATGTCTAAGATCTTTGTTGTTGCTAAAAATGAATTTTGTCGTTATTTCAAGTCTCCTTTGGCGTTTATTTATTTGGTGTGTTTTTTACTGCTAAATGGTTCGTTTGCGTTGTATTTTGGTGGTATTTTTACGCAAGGGAATGCAACATTAAGACCAATGTTTGATTTTTTACCATGGATATTGTTGGTTTTTGTTCCCGGTATTGCCATGCGTTTATGGGCTGAAGAATTTAAAAGCGGAACAGTGATGCAAATTATGACTTTGCCTGTGTCTGTCAGGGTGTTTGTTTGGGGTAAGTTTTTGGCAGCATGGGCGTTTTGTTGTTTAGCGTTGTTGTTAAGCTTTCCTTTTGTTATTACTTTGAATGTTTTGGGGAATCCTGATAACGGAGTAATATTTAACAGTTACATTGGTGCTTTTTTGTTGATAGGAGCGATGCTTGCCATTTCTCAAACATCGTCGGCTTTGGCTAAGAATCAAGTTGTGTCTTTGGTTATAGCGGTTTTTGCAAATTTATTGTTTTTATTAAGCGGTATTGAATATGTTTTAGGTTTTTTTAGAGGTTTTTTACCTGATTTAGGCATTGATTTAATATCTTCTTTTAGTTTTATAACGCACATGTCTTTGTTTAGTTCCGGTTTGGCTGAGTTTAGGAGTGTTGTTTTTTTTGTTACATTGATTTTTATGTTTAATTTCTTTACGTCTGTTGTTGTTAATTACAGAACTAACGGCAGAGTTTTTTGGATGAATACACAGTCATTGTTTGGTTGTTTGGTTGTGTTGTTTTTGGTTTTGACGGGGTTTTTAGGTGTGAATTTGTTTGCTGACAGTTTGTTGCGGCAGGTTAGAGCTGATTGGACATCAGAAAAATTATTTACGTTATCGGCTTCTACTAATAGTATTTTAAAAAAATTGCCGGCAGCGGTTACGGCCAAGGTTTATTATTCGCCAATTTTGGGAGAAAGAGATCCCAGAATGCGAGAAGCTTTCGGTAACTTGAAGTTGTTGCTGGAAATTTATAAGCAAAAAAGCAATGGAATGTTTGATTATAAAATATATAATCCCGAGCCGTTGAGCGATGTTGAAGATAGAGCTATTGCTGCAGGTTTAAAAGCTCTTCCTGTATCGGATATGAATGTTGCGGCATATATGGGGATTGTTTTTGTTAATGAAAACGGTCAAAGCAGAACGCTTCCCTTTTTGCCTTTACAAAGAAGCGGTTTGTTAGAACAAGATTTAACGGAAAATATATATTTATTGGAACATAAACGGAAAAAAATGGGGCTTTTGACCTCATTACCTATTTTGGGCGGTGGTTCCGGCGGCATTATGTATCAGCCGTGGCAGATAACGAATGAAATAGCAAAATTTTATGATATAAAGCCTGTTGTAAAACCTCAAGATATTGAGGAAATAGATTTATTATTGATAGCACACCCAAAAGAAATGACTAAAGAGATGGAAGACTCTATTTATAATTTTTCAATTAAAGGCGGCAAGGTTTTAGCTTTTTTCGATGTCCTTCCGGAAGCTTTGTATTTGATCGGCCCTCAAGCGACATTACCAGATTCTTCAGAATTTGGAGGGTTGCCGGTCAGATGGGGAATTAAGTTTTTTGATGATAGGGTTGTTGCGGATTTGGAAAATTCGACGCAAGTTGAGTTTGAAGATGATAATTATGTAGGTACTGTTCAAGATCTTATTCAGTTTTATCTTAAAGGAAAGAGTTTTTATGATGATTTGCCGGAAGTAAAGAATCTGAAAAGGATGTTGATGACTTCGGCATCGGTTTTTATGCCTTTAAAAGATGCGAATGTTTATTTTGTTCCGTTATTGACATCAAGTAAGGAATCACAACTTTTACCATCAATGGTTGTTACCAAGAATATTCATCCGGCAGAAATATTGCGCAGGTTTAAATCTGATAATAATCAAAAGTTTTTAGCGGCACACGTAATTAGCCAGCAAAAAGAGAAACCTTTTGAAGTTATTGTTGTAGGCGATAGTGATTTATTATATGATTCTTTTTGGACATCATCAATTACCATTAACAATCAGAACTATAGTATTCCTTTGTTGGATAACGGTAATTTTGTATTAAATTCTTTGGATGTTTTGAGCGGTAATGCTGATTTATTGGAATTAAGAGGAAAGTCTCCGGTTATAAGATCTTTTGAAGAATTAGAAAAAAAACAAAAGGATATTTTAAGACAATTCAGGATAAAAGAAAAAGATGTTTTTGATCAAATTGAGTTTATAAAAAACGGTTTGCAAGAAATTCAAAATAAGAAGAATTTTGAGGGGAGAGATCTTTTTACACCGGATGAATTATCAATAATAGGAAAAATAAAAAAAGATCTGAGACAAAAGAGACTTGAATTATATGATATAAGAAAAGAGTTAAACTCTAATTTAGAAAAGACAGAAGCATGGGTTAAGTTTTTTAATATTTATGCTATTCCGCTGTGCTTTTTGGTGATTGTTTTTCTTTATAAAAATAATTTTAAATTTTGTGTTCCGCAAAAACCGCTTTTTAACAGACGTTTTTGGTGGATTGTAGGAGGTGTCGGTTTTTGTATTCTTTTGGGTTTTGTCGGGGTTATTAACAGGCCATCAATAAATGATTTGTTGACAAGTGGACAATTATTATTTCCTGAATTGTCAAATAAAATAAACGATGTTTCAAAAATAAAGCTTTCCGGACATAATAAAGATTTGGAGCTGATAAAAAAAGATGATTTGTGGCAAATTGTCGGTCAAGAAGAGTTTTTGGTAAATCAGAATCGGTTGAGAAGTTTTT
The DNA here is from genome assembly GCA_045597005.1 of Alphaproteobacteria bacterium. Taxonomy (GTDB): domain Bacteria; phylum Pseudomonadota; class Alphaproteobacteria; order RF32; family CAG-239; genus CAZU01. Next base: position 7,215 of record JAZODJ010000011.1, read on the forward strand.
TAACCTCTCTTGTTCAGGCGGAAATTTATGAAAAAAAAGCTGATAAAATAGAAAACTTACCAAGGTTTGGACTGTTACCGATATCAGATGTTAATAGCAAAGCAACAAAAGTTTTGTTGATGAGTGATAAAGAAAACAGAGTCGTTGATTTTGAGATAGGTAATTATAATATTGAGTTGGGGCGCGGACATGTCGGAGCATATGTAAGAAGGCCTGATAAGTTTGAAATATGGTTGGCTTTGTTGGATGTTGTAGATTTGGATTTGGATTTTCATAATTGGAGTTATGCAAATTTATGGAATTTGCAGTTTGGGCGATTTGTTGCTATGGCACATCAAAAAAACACGGATATTTTGGCTAAGTTTGTAGGTGTTTTGTTAAATACAAAATTATCAAAAACAACAAGAACTTCTTTAAAAAACAATATTCTTACCGTTAATTTGAAAGGCGAGGATTTTGACAGGCTGACATTGAGTTTTTATCAAGAACAAAAACAGTGTTTTGTAAAGTATGTTTTTGAAGGAAAAATAACGAATCTTGTTTTACAAAAATTTGCCGATTTGATGCAGAATAAGTTTTATGAAATAAGTTGTAGCGACATGGAGAAGATACAGAATGTTATTGGCGCAAACAAATAATGAAAAATTAAAGAAGATTGCCGCGACTGCATCAATATTTTTGGCTTTATTTCTGTGCTTTGCTAAAGCTTTGGCATTTTTTTATACAGAATCGTTGGCTGTTTTATCGTCTATGGTTGACAGTTTGTCGGACGTTTTAGCATCAATGGTAACATTTTGGGCGGTTAAGGTATCTGTAAGACCGGCCACAAACAATTATAGGTACGGATATGGTAAGGTAGAGGCACTGAGTGCGTTGTTTCAGGCGGGGTTTGTGGCTGCTTCGGGACTTTTTATTTTGTATGATTCCGTGGATAGGATACGTCATCCGGTTGTTTTGGTAAAACTTGATTTTGGCTTGATTATAATGGTATTAAGTTTGGTGGCGACATTGGCGTTGGTTGCTTTTCAAAGGGTGGTTGCAAAGAGAACAAAATCTCAGGCTATTTTAGCGGATTCATTGCATTATAGTGTTGATATTTTAACTAATATTTCGATTATTGTTTCGTTGTTTGTTATTCATTTTTGGGGAATTGTGTGGGTTGATACGGTAATTGCGGGGTTTATTTCTGTTTATTTGTTGTATAATGCATATGATTTGGGACGTGATGCAGTACGTATGTTGTTGGATAAAGAATTAAGCGATGATATAAGAAAATCGATTTTTGATATAGTAGCCAAGCATCAAATGAGGCTGTCAATTCATGATTTAAGGACAAGAGATTTGGGTAATGCATATTTATTTGAGTTCCATCTTGAACTGGATGGAAAGCTTGATTTGTATACAGCTCACAAATACACGGAAGAGGTTGAAAATCTTATAAGAAATATTTATCCGGATGCTCAAATTATAATACATCAGGATCCTGTCGGAATAAAAGAAGAAAGGTTGGATAATTTGTTAAAACTATAGCCAAAGAAATTCAAATGATGAGATTTCTTTGGCTATTGATTATTTCAATTCTCTAAATGTTAGAGAATTGGCTTCTTTGAATTCAAGTTTGGCGTTTTTTGCAGCATCGTAGTATGATTTTGATGCAACAACAACAGCGCTTGATTCTTGACAGAAACAGTCTTTGCAGGTCTTTAACAGAGTTTCTTTGCAAAAACTTTTATCAGGCTTTGTGCCTATGTACCCATCACAGAAGGGAGCAATACCAAGCCCGACCAGTTCTTTGAGGATCAGGTGTTGATGTTTCATCGAAAAGATGAATACATTGTTACCGTTCGCTTTTATGCGTTTCAACATTTCACGAACACCTGGTAACAGCGGAAGGGTTCCGGCATCGTTGTATGTTGAATAAAAAGCTTGTTTAGCTGTTTTGCTTTGGTTGTTCCACAGCTCTTCATTTTTCCAAATTATATTGGGTGAAGTGCCTTGCAAAGCTTTAGTGTCATCAAGAGACCAAGAGGTTGCTCTAGGACTTTTGATAGCGGTAAAAGCTGCAATATAGCAGCGGTGCAAAGTTGGCAAAGCCGAAACCTGGAGCGTACTCAGGTTGAAAAAATAATTTTTAGTCATAATATTGTATTTAATTTTGTGTTTGACTCATTGTATACACTTTTAGGAGGCGTTTGTCAAATTTTTTAGACAGATGGTTATTCAACATCCCAAGGAAATATAAGCCATTCATCAGGCATTAAGCGGGCATATATATCAACTTCGGATTGTCCTTTGTTTTTGGTATAAACGGTTACAAATTTTCCTTTAGGAAATTGTCGGCGCATAACGTTAAAAGTTTGGCCGCTGTCTGATAAGTCGTCAATAATAAGGGTTTTTTCATTGACTTCGCCAACAAACTCCGGATTGTCGACGTGGTCAACTTTTAGGTGTTTTGATCCGACATAGGTAGCTATATTAATAACAGATGTGTTGCGAATGTTGAGTTCGTAAGAGATAATGCCGGCCGGAATTAATCCGCCTCGGCTTATTGCTACAATTTTATCATAATTGCCGGATTGGTTTATTTTTTTGCAGAGTTCTTTAACATCTTGATGAAATTCGCTCCAGCTAATATGGATTTTGTCGGTCATATTTTTTGCCTTTTTTGAAAAATGTAAATTATTTGTCCCATTGTAAATAGCAATTTCTAAAATTTGTTTAATGAAAAAAGAATTTTTTTATTAAAGAGAATAGTTTGTTTTTCAATGTTTTTATTAGAAAATAGTAATTATTATTATTTTTTTCTTTACATTATGGAAAAGCTTGTTATTATAAAATCAGTAAAACATAATATGAAAGGAAAAATAAAATGAATAAGCTTAATAAATATTTGTCAAATCTAGCTGTGTGGAATGTTAAATTGCATAATTTGCATTGGAATGTCGTAGGTCATTCTTTTGTGCAGATACATGAATTTAGCGAAAAACTATATGATGAAGTTTTTGAACAATTTGATGCTGTTGCAGAAGTATTAAAAATGCAGGGCAAAATGCCTTTGGTTAAGATGAGTGATTATCTGCAAAATGCTTCGATTAAAGAATTGGATGCAAAAGACTTTTTACCGGATGAAGTTTTGCGTATAATAGAAGCAGATATGAAAGAAATGAGAGATTTAGCTGTAGAAATAAGAAATGATGCCGATAAGGAAGATAATTTTCACGTTGTAAGTATGTTTGAGGATTATATAGCATCATATGCAAAGAATTTGTGGTTTTTGTCAGCTATGCTAAAAAAATAAAGTCTTGTTGTTAGTCTGTTTGGCCCCGTTTGTTATGAACGGGGCTTTTTTTATGGATTCCTTCGTCGTCTGTCGGCTCCTCGGAATGACAGAAGATAGTCATCGCTTGAGCGAGGAACGAGCGAGACCGGCAACAACCAAAAAGTGATAAGGACAAGAAAATGGCGTACCCGGAGGGAGTCGAACCCACGACCTTCAGCGTCGGAAGCTGACACTCTATCCAGCTGAGCTACGGGTACGCAATATGAAAACAATCATTAACTACAATGTTTTTGTTTAAAATTCCAGAGAAAATTTGTATGAATCACCATAAAAACGGATTTTTAGCCAAAATTTTACTTGACTATTCAAAGAATAATATGTATTAAAAGGCAACGAGTTTTTATAAAAAGGGATTAAAAAAATGGCTAGAAAATGTGATATTTCAGGCACTGGCGCTATGAGTGGTAATAATGTTAGCCACGCTAACAATCGTACTCGTCGTCGCTTTTTGCCAAACTTGCAAATCGTTTCTTTGCTAAGCGATGTCTTAGGCAAGGCTTTCAAATTGAAAGTTTGTTCTAAAACTTTACGTTCAATTGAGCATAATGGTGGTTTAGATGCATATCTTGAATCTACATCAAATGCAAAATTGACAGATGAAGCTAAAAAAATTAAAAAAGCAATCGCAAAGAAAAAAGCTTCTGCAAAATAATTTGCTTATCTCAGTTAAAACCCCGTCAAAAATAATGACGGGGTTTTTGTTATCCCCATTATCCCCGATATCCACAACCCTTAACACAATAAGAATTTAAAAGCGGTTGTTTTTTGTAAGATTATTGATATAAAAAATGCAAATCCAAAAATTATATAAGGACGATAAAAATGGAAAAATTGCATCCGGATCAATTACCTAAAAACATTGAAGCTGAACAAGCACTGTTAGGTGCTGTTTTAGCCAATAATAAAACATTTGAAAAAGTTTCAGAATTCCTACGTGCAGAGCATTTTGCTGATCCGATACATGCAAAGGTATATGATATTATCGCAAAACTAATCACCAAAGGACATGTTGCAGATATAATCACTTTGAAAAATTATTTTGAGCAAGATGGTTCGTTAGATGATGTCGGAGGATATAAATATTTGATTAAATTGGCTGATTCGGCAACTCCGTTAACAAATGCAGAATATTATGCACAGTTTATTTATGATAAGTTTTTGCGTCGTGAGTTGATTGCAACCGGATTTGAGATTGTCAACAACGCCAGCCGAGAGGATCTTGATTCTGACGCTTCTGAACAAATTGAAACAGCAGAAAAGAGATTATTTGATTTGGCCAATCAAGGAGAAACACAAACTGGCTTTGTTGATTTTGCCAATGCTTTGCAAGGTTCTTTAGAGCGTATAGAATCAGCATATCAAAAAGAAGGGAAAATTTCAGGAGTTCCTACAGGACTAGATGCATTAGATGCCAAAACAGGTGGATTAAATGATTCAGATTTAATTATTTTGGCCGGTCGTCCGGCTATGGGGAAAACAGCATTAGCTACAAATATAGCGTATAATGTAGCCGAATTTTTTGCGCATGATAAAAATACACCGGCAAAAAACAAGGGTGTTGCATTCTTTTCGCTTGAAATGTCTGCAGATCAGCTTGCATCACGCATACTATCAACCGTAACCCAAACAAACGGACATAAAATGAGAACAGGCGAGTTGGATAATGCCGAATTTACTCGTATTGCGGCTGCTGTTAGGGAATTGGAACAAATACCATTATACATTGATGACACTCCGGGGCTTAATATTAATGCTATCAGAACTCGAGCCAGAAGATTAAAACGAAATAAAGGGCTTGGTTTGATTGTTATAGACTATATCCAATTGATTAACGGAACCGGAAATAAAAAATCAGAAGGAAACAGAGTCCAAGAATTATCGGAAATTTCTCGTGGATTAAAAATTTTGGCTAAAGAATTACAAGTTCCGGTTATTGCCCTTTCACAATTAAACCGTGGTGTTGAAAGCAGAGATGACAAACGCCCCTTAATGTCAGATTTGCGTGAATCCGGCTCAATAGAGCAAGATGCCGATATTGTTATGTTTGTATTCAGAGAAAACTATTATATTCAAAATGAAGAGCCAAAACCAAAATCAGGAGAAACTCCTGAGCATCTGCAAAAACGTATGGATGAATGGGAAGCCCGTGTAAGAGCTACAAAAAATATCGGTGAAGTAATTATAGGAAAGCAACGTCATGGCCCGACAGGAACTGTTCAATTGTTTTGGAATGGAGATTTTGCCCAATTCGGAAATTTGGCGAGAGAAGAATATTTACCGGAAAGAATAGGAGATTAAGGTGGAAGAGAACAAGCCTTTTTGGCTGGAAAAAAGTCTTGAGGAAATGTCGGATGACGAATGGGAGAAAATTTGTTGTCGTTGTGGCCTTTGTTGTCTGGTAAAAGTACAAGATGAAGAAACAGATGATGTTTTCTATACGAGGGTTATTTGTCATTTGTTTGATAGAGATAAAAGACTTTGCACAAAATATAATAAACGTTGTGAATTGGTTCCTGAATGTTTAAAAATAACACCAAAAAATATAGATAATATTTCTTGGATGCCCAAAAAATGCTCTTATAGAATTTTAAATGAAACAGGCGATTTACCGGAATGGCACCCGTTAAAGGGACGTGAAAAATTGCCGAAACTTCCAAAAGATTTAGTTGATGATATATGTATTAGTGATGACGATTTGGAAGATTATATTTTAGATGATGAGGATTTTTAATGAAAACTTTTAATTGGCCCCAAAAAAGGTTTGAACCTGAAGACAGATATAAAGATTTGAATAACTTTGATGCAAACTTTTGGTCAAAAAAAGGACTTAAAGACCTATCAAAAGAAGAATGGGAACTTTTATGTGACGGTTGTGGCAAATGTTGCCTTAACAAAATAGAAATTCGCGGAAAAGTTTGTTTTACAAATGCACGGTGTCGCTTCTTGGATGAAAACAGTTGTTTATGCAAAATTTATGAACATCGATTTGAAAAAGTTAATGATTGTCGGGATATTGATTTGCAAACTGTTTTGACAGAGCCGGAAATTTTACCTAAAACTTGCGCATACAGATTATTGGCAGAGGGTAAAAGCTTGCCGGAATGGCATCCGTTAGTAAGCGGTAATGCTGATTCGATTCATGATGCTAAAATGTCGGTCAGAGGGAGAAAAATGATATCCGAAACGGAGGTTGGCAATTATGAAGATTACATTATTGACTGGACAGACCTTTGATTTCTCAAAAGAATTGGGCTTTGATATAAGAGTTGTTAACTCTTTGTCTGCAAGAAAGCTAACTATCCGAATTGATGAAAAAGAGCGAATTCCGGTGTTGACTATTCCTAAATTTTGTAGTCGCAAAAAAGCACTGACTTTTGTAAAAAACAACCATGATTGGATAGTGAATATGTTGGCAAGAGTTCCCCAAAAAGAGGTTTTTAATGATGGGGATGATGTTTGGTTTATGGGGGAGAAATATGTAATTGTTCACTCTGAAAAATTAAAAGGAACACGATTTGAAGATAGCAATTTGATGGTTGGCGGAAACAAGGAATTTTTACATCGACGTGTTTGTGATTTTTTGAAAGAACAAGCCCTAAAAAAACTTGCGGATATGACAATCGAAAAAGCACGGATGCTTGGTTGTAAAGTGCGGAATATAACGATAAAAGATACAAAAACCAGATGGGGAAGCTGTTCTACGTTGGGAAACATAAATTATAATTGGAGAGTAGTTATGGCTCCGATATATGTTGTAGAATATTTGGTTTGCCATGAAGTTTGTCATTTGAAACACCCAAACCATTCTAAATATTTTTGGTCAGAGATGGAAAAAATGTGTCCTGATTATGCAAATGGGCGAAAATGGTTAAAAATAAAAGGAAAAGATCTTTATCGGTATATTTAGTTGGTGTTTTTATTGATTTTTTAAAACTATTTCCCTATATTTAAATTAATAACAAACAAAATAAGGAAAACAAATATGCAAAACAATATTTATTCTCAAGTCGGAACAACAACTGTTGACGAGGGGTTGCGTAGTTATATGCTCAAAGTCTATAATTTTATGGCCGGAGGTTTGTGTTTAACAGCCCTTAGTGCATGGTTGGTTCTGAATACTCCTTTAATTAATGTATTCTTTTCGGTTACTCCGCAAGGCGTAGGATTATCCGGTTTTGGCTGGTTAGCATTGATTGCTCCTCTGATTTTGGTATTCGCTTTCGGATGGGTTGTTAATTCGGGAACTTCGTCACAGGTAAAACTTTTGTTTTGGGCTTATGCCGCTATAAACGGAATAGGATTTGCTCCAATATTTTTATTGTATACACAGAGCAGTTTGGTAAGAGTATTTTTAATTACGGCCGGAGCTTTTGGTGCGCTATCACTTTACGGCTATTCGACCAAACGAGATTTAAGCGGTATGGGATCTTTCTTGATTATGGGGTTGTTTGGTCTTATCATTGCATCAATTGTAAATATATTTTTGAAAAGTTCCGGTTTGGATTGGGCGCTTTCTCTTATCGGTGTCGGAATCTTCAGTGCATTGACGGCATATGATTCTCAAAAAATTCGTTCAATGTATATGTCTGCCGACGGAGAAGAATTGGTTGCTAAAAAGGCTTTAGCTGGCGCCCTTTCATTGTATCTTGATTTTATCAATTTGTTTTTGTATTTACTTCGCTTTTTAGGCGATCGCAGATAAAATAAGACAATCATAATAAAATAAAACGCTTTTGTCTGAAAAACAAAAGCGTTTTATTTTAGCTTCGACGCGGCAGACAGTAATGTCAGAACTGTATAAGTAAGAACTTGAGATGTTGGCATATGGGTTGTTTTACAGTCTTTTTCTGTTTTGTACAATAATTCTATTATATCAAAAAGACGCTGTTTGGACCATCTTTCTAACTGATTAGCCCCCATATCATAACGATAAAACATATTTTTTGTTAAGATTTTTTTTATAGCGTTTGACGATGTTTCGCCATTTTCCATTAATGTTTTACCTTCAAGAAGCTTGTTGGTATGACGAGTCAATGCTCGTATGATAGAAATCTCTTCCACATCTTCGTTCAGCAGATGTTTTAAGCTGTTTAAAGCCTTGTTTTTTATACCTGAGAAAACATAAAAACAGAGATCATCAACTCCTGAAACGGCCTGATCAAAAACAACGGCTTTTATGTCCGATGCTTCAAAATGTTTTTTTGATCCGACATAAGTTATCAGTTTTTCAAGTTCGTTAATATTGAATTTGCGGTCATTTGAAAGTCTTGAACAAAGCATCATAAAAGCATCATTGGTGAAAGTTATACCTTGTTCAATTAGGTATGCTCGGGCTGAGCTGGATACATTTTCGTCGCGGTCTTCATAACAAGCAAAAGAAGCTATAAACCCAGAACTGTTTGATGTGTTTATTAAAGAAGAGCTTTTGTTTAATCCCGAATTTCCGCAAATAATTAAAAGAGTGTCTGATGAACTTTTCTCAAGAATCTCAAACAATGGTTTGGTTAAGTTATTATCAGCATCTCGTAACACAATAACTCTGCGATCGCCCATCAATGAACGACTGTTGTATTCTGCTGACAAAGTGCCAATATCGTTTTTTATCTCATCCCAATTTAGGTATACAACGGAAAAAGGATCATAAAGGTCTTTAGACACTGTTAAAACAAGCTTTTTTGAATACTCTGCTATTAATCCCTCATTCTGTCCATAAAGTAAAAATGCCTTAATTTGAGGATCCGGTTTTTTTATATAGGTATCTATTTGAGCTTGTTTATAAATCATTATTTATTAACAGTCTGAGAGTGAAAATAAGCACCAATACGCAAAGCAATATCATTCGCAATTATCTTAGAAGCATCTGTTTCTGCTTTTTTCTGCGCAGTTGTTGTAGAATAAGGATTTGACAGAATATCATAGCTGACAAAAGCAATGGAATTTCCAGATACCAGCTCGTTGGTTCCGAAATATAATTGATATTCTACAACATATTCAATTCTTTCATTCGTGGCTGTAACATCATCACGCATAGCTTGTTGTACAACATTCTTTTTTGCTAATTTTGCGTCAAGCCTGTATTTAGGATTTTTTGGGCTTCCCTTTGGAGTTAATAAATCTAAAAGTTCATTTCGCAACTGCTGTCCGAAACGATCTTGAATAGAAGAAATTTTTATTTGTGACATTTCATCGGTTATTGATGTGTCATAATTTTTATTTGAATACCAGCTGCCGCTTTTGTGTTGAACATAAAGAGGTTGAAAACCACAAGATACTATGAACAAACATAAAACAGCAGCCGATATTACCTTCATATTGTTTCTCCTTTTAGGCAACAATGTTAACAATCTTGTTTGGCACAACAATTATCTTCTTAATTTCTTTGCCTTCTAATTGTCTTTTAACATTTTCAAGATTTAACGCCTGTTTTTCAACTTCTTCGTTTGTAGAATTTTTGGGTAATGTTATTGTTCCGCGAACTTTTCCACAAATTTGAACAGCAATAGTTACGGAATTATCTTCGGCCAATTTGGCGTCACCTACAGGCCAACTTTCAGCAACTATTAATGTTTGGTTTCCGAGACGAGCCCACATTTCTTCTGCAAGATGAGGAGTAAAAGGAGACATTAATTTGAGTAAATTAGCATATAACTCATAAGGTATTTTATCTTTTGTTGAAAGGTAGTTTACATATGTCATAAGTGACGATACTGCGGTATTAAAACGCATTTGATCTATGCGATCAGTAACCTCTAAGATGCATTTGTGCATTGCTCGTAAATCATCAGCTGATGCATCAATTTTAAATACCTTTTTAAAGAGGTTGTAAACTTTACAGGTAAACCTATAGACACCCATAAGGCTTTCTTCAGACCACATGGCCGTTTGATCAAAAGGACCTATAAACATTTCATAAAGGCGGAATGTATCAGCTCCATAGGAGTCAATTATATCGTCAGGATTTACGACATTACCTCGAGATTTTGACATCTTTTCTCCGTTTTCGGCTAAAATCATTCCGTGAGATGTACGACGATTGTATGGTTCTTTGGTTGGAACCAATCCGCAATCATACAAAAACTTATGCCAGAAACGAGAATACAATAAGTGGAGTGTTGTATGTTCCATTCCGCCATTATACCAATCTACATTCATCCAATAATCAAGAGCTTCCTTTGAAGCAAACTCTTTATCATTATGGGGATCACAATAACGGAGGAAATACCAAGAAGAACCGGCCCAGTTAGGCATTGTATCTGTTTCGCGACGTGCATGCCCGCCACATTTCGGGCAAGAGGCGTTTAGCCATTCGCCTGCCTTAGAAAGAGGAGATTCTCCTTCATCATTCGGATGATAATCCGGTACTTCAGGCAATTTTAATGGTAGCTCGGATTCTGGAATTGGTTGCCATCCGCATTTTTCGCAGAAAACCATCGGAATCGGTTCACCCCAATAACGTTGACGAGAGAATACCCAATCACGCAATTTGAAATTAACCTTTGATTTGCCGAAATTATTTTTAACGGCATAATCAATAGCCTGCTTCATAGCTTCTTCTTTATTTAAACCGTTTAAGAAACCGGAGTTAATATGTTCGCCGTCTTCTTCCCACGCTTTTTCAGAGATATCTCCTCCGGCAAGAACTTGAACTATAGGAAGATTGAAAACCTTTGCAAAATCATAATCTCTTTGGTCATGGGCAGGTACAGCCATAATGGCTCCGGTTCCATATCCGGTTAAAACATAATCAGAAATAAATACAGGAATCATATCACCTGTATATGGATTTCTGGCTTTGATCCCCTTTAGTTCTACACCTGTCTTTTCTTCACTCATAGAACGTTGCAAATCCGATTTTTTCGCTGTTTCTGATATATACGCTTTTATTTCTTCAGGGTTTTCAAAACGAGACATATACTTCTGAACAAATTCATGTTCCGGCGCCATAACCATATAAGTAACCCCGAAGGCGGTATCCGGACGAGTTGTAAATACCGTAAGTTTGTCTTCACCAAAATCAAAATCAAGCTCAGCACCTTCGGAGCGACCAATCCAGTTTATTTGTTGAGCTTTAACACGATCTATAAAATCAAGCTCTTCCAAATCATTGATTAAGCGGTCGGCATATTTAGTAATAGCAATCATCCACTGTTCTTTATCTTTTCTTACGACTTCGGCACCACAACGTTCACAATGACCGTTAATAACTTCTTCATTTGCCAAACCAACTTTACAAGCAGGACACCAGTTAATAGCTATCTTATCTTTATAGGCCAGTCCTTTTTCAAAAAATTTGATAAACATCCATTGTGTCCATTTATAGTATTCCGGATCACAAGTATTAAAACATCTGTCCCAATCAAAACTGAAACCGATGGATTTTAGTTGGCGAGTAAAATTTTCGATATTGGCTTTTGTTGAAACAGCCGGATGAACACCTGTTTTGATAGCATAGTTTTCCGCAGGCAAACCAAATGCATCGAATCCCATAGGATACAAAACATTTAAACCCTGCATTCGTTTTTTACGAGATATAACGTCAAGAGCTGTATATGAACGAGGATGACCGACATGAAGTCCTGCTCCGGAAGGATAGGGGAATTCAACAAGCGCATAAAACTTTTCCTTTGAGTTGTCGAGTTCTACCTTATAAGCCTTCTCATCATCCCAAATTTCTTGCCATTTTTTTTCGATTGTTTTAAAATTGTATCTATCCTCTATTTTCCAATCGTTTGCCCAATCTTCCCAACTGTTTTTACCATTATATCTTTTGTTCATTTTATTTTGTCCCAATTAAAAATTTATTGTCTTTGAAAATAACGTAATTAAACAGATTTGACAAGAGCATTTTTTTACCTTGTATTTATTTGCCAATTAAATAGAATGAAGCTGTTCTGTTTTTATGAGGTGACAATAATGACCGATTTACGCGAAAATGCATTTCAGATACTGCTTAACGTAATGGATGAAAAAAAACATTCCGATAACAAGTTATTAAGCAATGACGATGACAATGCTTTTGTTACAATGTTAACATTAACAGCATTCAGAAAATGGGTTTTTATTAGAAAAATATTAAAAAATTTAAGTTCAAAAAAACTTTCTAATCAAAATATTGCGGCACAATGTGCAATTATTTTGGGTGCGGTTGAACTGTTGTATATGCAAACACCGGATTATGCAGTGATTAATTCTTATGTAAATTTGATAAAAGAAAAAACAGACAAATATGTTGCGGGTTTTGTTAATGCTATCTTGCGTAAAATCAGTAAACAAAAAGATGCCTTTTTAAAATTGGATGATGGTGAATTTTTTCCTCAAGATTTTAGAAGAATGTTAAAAAAAAGCTATTCAACAAAGACTGTGGCAAAATTTGAAAAAATATCCCAAGAACAACCATTGCTAGATATAACATGCAAAAATCATAAAATATTTGATTCATTTAATGCAATTAAATTGCCATTAGGGACAGTCCGAATTAATTACAAAGGAAAAGTAACAGATTTACCTGATTACAAAAAAGGAACTTGGTGGATTCAAGACTTTTCTTCTGCAATTGCCGTAAAAATGTTAGGAGATATTAAAGGGAAAAATGTTTTAGAGTTATGCGCGGCTCCTGGGGGGAAAACAGCGCAACTTATATCAGCTGGCGCAAAAGTAACATCTTTAGATGTTTCCCAAGAAAGATTAAATATTTTACACGATAACTTAAAACGATTGGGTTTGTCTGCAGAAAAAGTTATTTGTGCAGACGGGTTAGTTTTTTTGGATGAAGAGACAAAAAAATATGATGTTGTTGTTTTGGATGCGCCATGTTCGGCAACAGGAACTTTAAGAAGACATCCGGAAATCGTTCATTTAAAAAAAGAAAAAGATGTATTACGTCAAGCTGCGTTGCAAAAGCAATTTTTAGGCAAAATAAGCAATGTCTTAAAAAAAGGAGGAATTCTTCTTTATTGTACCTGTTCTTTATGTAAAGAAGAAGGTGAAAATCAAATAAAAGACTTTTTACAAAATAACAGTGAGTATAAAATAATACGGCTTAATAATATGCTTCCCGATAACCTTAAAAATATTATAACAGAAGAAGGTTTCATCAGAGTTTTACCGCATCACCTAATAACATATGGTGGCGTAGATGGTTTTTTTGTCGCTTGTTTGCAAAAGGAAAATTAAGATGTTTTTTGATAAAAAAAATAAAATAGATTCTGAAAAAAAGAACATTGTTGTTATAGGCACGTCACCTTTGGCTATTTTTTTGATTGACCTTTTACAGCAAAATAATATTGATGTGACTTGGATGTCAAGTTTGGCAAAAACAAGTAAAACCAATGGTCGATTTGTTGTAAAAAATACGTCTTTTCAAAGTGGTGTTGTTAATTTGTCGGCATTAAAATATTTAACAAAAAAGCCAGAATATTGTTTTTTGGCTTCGGATATAAAAGAATATAAATCTGATGTGATACTTTTGTCCGATAGATTTTTAGAAAATGTTTTGATCGTTAATTTTGCGTACATGTATAATAATAGGATTATACAGGAGCTGCCTAAAGTAAATGCAATAACAGCTTTTTTTGATGGAGTTTTGCAAAAAAATAAAAATACCGTTCAACTGTTGTCTCATAATTATGATTTTAAGATAAATACAATTGACAGTGGTTTTGAGCAAGATTTGAAACTAGTTTTAGGAGGGCATAAATTAGATGTTGATATTGTAAAAAATGGAGATGTATTTTTCGAGCAAAAATTTGTGTCATATATATTGATCAACTTACTAACAGCTGTTTATAATAAAAATATTTCAATATTGCTGTCAAATACAGATACTCGAAAACTTACCGATGATGCAATCAAAGAAATGAAAAAAATATCGATTAAAAAGAAGATAGAAATCGATTCATCAAAGGTGTTAGCAGATATTTATGCCGCACCGAATGGGGTGACTTCTGATTTTTTGAATAAAAACGCTTTTTTGTTCGTATCTGATGCATTGAAATCCGTTACCAAAAATGAATTTCCGGTATTATATGAAATGTTGTTAAAACTGTCTAAGAATTGCTAGAATAAAATTAATAACATGCTTGAAGATATATTTTAATTATCTATAATTATAAAACAGTTGCTAAGGAGGACTGAAAATATGGATAGGCATGCATTAATTCTTGCCGGCGTTTTTTTAATCAGTTTAGTTTTGGCTGCAGTTTCTTTTTCCTTAATCGGAAAAATAGAAAAAATGCGCGAAAAAATGGTGGTTCCGGCATTGATTCTATCAAGTGTTTTTTTTAGTGTTGTCTCATTATCTGTTTTACTTTTTTGGTACCAATTTGATTTTGTAAATAATATCAATTATCGATCTTTTTTAATTCCGCTGACAGGAATTGTGCTTATATGCGGAGCTATGTTTATAAACATCAGGTATGCCGTATCGACAGCTGTTTTGGTATCCACATTAATAAGTGTATTTGGTGGAGGTCTTGAAATAGTCTTTTTTACCGAATCTTCAAGAATAATAAATCAGCTTTTTACCGTCATCATATGGAGTTTTTTTGCATTAGGATACAGAGCGTTAGCCGGATTGAATCCATTACCTCAATGTGAAGGGCTTACGGTTTCAATAGGTTTCAGTTTATTATATTTATTTGGGGTTGTTCCTTTTATGATGGAAGTAATGGCTGTCTCTCTATTGGCAATTTTGTTAATTGCCTATATTTATAAAAACAAATTGCCTTTTGGAATAGCCTCTGTTCCGGTGTTGGGATATATCATAGGATGGTTCGGAGTATTATCATATGGTGAATATTTATTACCATCTTTCATTATTTTTGTGACGTTCTATTTGATTGAACTGACTATTTGTACTATAAGAAAAGTTTTGATGTTATCTGACTATAAAGATTTTCATTACAATTCTATTTCTGTTCAAGTTTTCGTTGACGGCATATCTCCGTACGAAATAATAAAAACGGTTTGGTTTACCAATATAGTTCTTGTTGTTATGGGAGCTTTTCAGATAAATAGCAATAATCCTTATTCAATCCCTATTTTTGTGGTATTGATAGTAGTTTGGCAACTTTATCGAATGATAAATTGGCAACATGAAAACAAAACATTAAAAGAAGTTAATCGAGAATTAGTAACGGATATAAAAAAATCAATTAATAATATGTTTAATTCAAACAATGATACGGATAAAGAATAATGCAAATTTTAGAGTTCCTTAAAAAGACATTTCTCAAACCTCAAGTTTTTGAAGATGAAAACTTATCTGAAGAGGATGCTTTAGGGATCAATTTTAATGTAGTTGTAATAGAATTTGCAGAAAATGTTGAAAGTTCTGCCGGAGAGATTTTAACCGCATTATTGCGCACACAAAATTATCTTACGGTCAACTATTTTAATGAACCGTTTAATAAGAATTTTCTTAATTTAGAGGGACGAACTTTTTTTGATTTTATTGATAAGGGGCAAGCTATTTTGGACAAAACAAAAGCCGACGTTTTGATTTGGGGATGTCGTGAAGGCGATAAAATAAGGCTTAATTTTCAAACCTCTATGCAATATGAAAAAGATAATATGTCTTTTGTTTCATTATTAGACAGCTTGTATTTACCAGCAACGGCTTTTGAAAGTTCTGCTTCATTTCCGTCGTCTTTACTTTATTTAATTGTTGGAGCTGTTGTTTCGAGTTTGGGAGTTACAGATAAGCAAAGGCTTATACAACAAAAATTTGTTTTAAAAAAAATTATTAAAATTTTATCCGGTGATAATTCAGCAAAAAATATGGGGTTAGAATATCTTCCGTATATAATGAATTTTTTGGCATTGGTATATATGACATATTGTTGTAGAGGTGAAAACGAAAAAGAGTTTAAAATAGTAAAAAATTTATTGGATACGGCAATTCAGTATCAAGATTTGATAAAAAATCCTCTCCATTTGGGATGTATCTACAATCATTTTGGACAATTGCACGCAATAGCTATAGAACGCTTGAAAAAGAATCCTGTTAAACACTATAAAGGAGCAATAAGTAATTTCCAAAGGGCACAAAAATATCTTGGTAAATATGTATATCCTTATGATTATGGGTTTATATCATTTTCACTTTCAAATTTATTATATGATTTTTGGAAACAAAAAGACGATTTGCAAGCATTGCGAGATTCAGTATTTAATTTGCGTGAAGCAGAAAAGATATTTACCTATGCTTTATTTCCGGAGTTTTGGGCTAATATTGAAGGTATATTAGGACACAGATTAAATGTTTTAAGCTCCCTAACAAAAAATAATGCAATCGCGGAAATGTCTGTAGGAGCATATAAAAACCAACAAAAAATTATTACCGAAAAACGCGATCCCTTTATGTGGGCTGGTATTCAAGAAAACATCGGTAACGTATATTATCGTTTAGGACGAGAAACAGAAGATAAAGAAATGCTGGAAGAGAGTCTGGAATACTATCATGACGCTCTTTATATCTTTGAAAATATGGAGCTTGATGACAGCGCAAAACGCTTAACATCAAGTATCGCTAAAACATCAAGTTTATTATCTCAAATTACAGAATAACCCTTACAGATGTCCGGTGTGAAAAAGAGTATGATATCTCTCTAAAGACCCTTTAGGAGTATCCCAACTAAAATCTTTTTTCATGGCTCGACGTTGCATAGATGTTATAAAATTCGGCATATCATAAAAAGTTTGCAATGCGTTTTTTAGAGTTTCGGTATATGCATTTTCGTTATTGCGCAAACGTCTGGCTGTAATATTATTACCATAGACATGGCGATTTTCGCTAAAGAATACTTCTGTGCGAAAACCATCAATTTTGTCTTCTATAGTATCAACCAATCCGCCTGTTGACATTGCCAAAGGAAGCGCTCCCTTTGCCATAGCCTCCATTTGTGTTAATCCGCAAGGTTCAAAACGACATGGCATCATATAAAAATCTGATGCCAATTGAATAGCATACGCAAATTGATCTTTATAGCCGTGAAAAACAAAAATACGCCGAGCGGCCTCAGAGCTTATTTGTGCCACTTTATCTTTGAGTTTGGCAAGCATCTTAAATAACTCAACACTGCCGGCTCCTCCAAGAATAAATATAGGCATTTCCGAATATTTTTGTACGTTTTTCTTTGTCCAAGAAAAAATAGATTGGGCTGCGATATCATATCCTTTTTGTTCTACTAATCGTGATGTTGCACAAATAACCGGAACCTTATTAATGTCTTTAATATCATCTATAATGCTATCAAATTTGTAAGTGTCTATCAATGGTATGATTTTGTTTTTGTATTCCGGTTCTTGAGCTATTCTTGAAACTAATTTGATAAATTCTTTTTTGTTGTGGCGTTTGTTTTCAAGAGTGTTTTCATCAAAAACTTTGAATGATGTAGAGCCAAAAAAGTTATTTATGGTATTGATTTTCTCATCGTTCGGCGAAATAAGATTTTTATCATAACCATTGACAATACCAAAAAATGTGCGGTGATCTTTGCGAATTTTTAAGATATCGCGAAAATCAAAACCAAAACCCAATTCTTTAGAAACTTCTTCCAAATAATTTTTAGACACGGTAACAACACGATCAGCTAAATGAAAATTGCAAGAAGCCTGATTATAGCAATCATGTACAATAAGAGTATTGGTTGTTCGGCGGTTTGAATTTTTTATAGGTTTCGCATTTTTAAAAACAAAGGCTGTTTGTTTATTATAAAGAGAATTTAGTATACGTGCCGTATTTTCATAATCCCATCCTTGATATCCGAGATGATGGGCAATATGAATTATTGGTATTGAGCGTATTTTATCAGCAACACTTTCAGATATTTGATTTTGCCGAATTAAAGCCACCGGAAGATATTTAGTTAAACCAGACAAAGCACCTGAGTGCCAATCATTTGCAATAATAATATTCGGCTCATCAGACGTATTTACAGACGACTTTATTAACTCAAATACAGCTTTGGAAAAGAAAGCAAATCGTTCAACCTCATTTACGTTATATTTATTCATTATATAACAACCATCTTGAGCTGGAGGATTTTTTTCGTGTGGATCAATATTAAAGAAATGATCATTCGAAAGGAAAATATAAGGGGTATTGTTATGTGTTCCGGAGTATGCTTCCACAATGTAATTTTGGAAACGTTCATTTTCATCCATAAACGAGACGGTAATATCTTTGATTTTGTTTAATTCAATCGATATTTGTTCTGCACCGATATATATTTTTCCGTCAAAGGCCGCTTTTTTCTTTTTTGTGTCTCCCAAATACATCGGAGTAACGACGGTAAGGTGTTCGCCTTCTTTAGAATAACAACGATTAAAAGCTTCCGGAAGTTCAGATGCAATCATTCCTAGACCACCGGCTTTCATAAAAGTAGCGGTTTCTGCAGAAAGCATCCAACCGTTCACTTTTTCAATTTTCGGCCAAGATGTTTTGCCAAAACACTGTTGTTTGCTCAGATTTTGGATTTCTAGTGCAAAAGGATTTACCGGAACGGTATAATTCAGGGTAAATTTCTTTTTATTAAAATTTGACGGTAACAAAGCAGTGCTTTGCAATATATCCGAATTAAGTTTGGATTTGTGCATAAGGATTCTTTCTGATTCTCAATCAAAATAATGATTATTATGGTTTAATTAATATCCATTGCTCTTGACTTGTCAAGCTTTAGTCACTAAATTTGGGTATATATGCCAAGATATAAACAATTTTTGATACAGTTGAAGAGAAATGATATGAGTAAAAACAAAAAAGAAGAACAAAAATCGGTTGAAGATGAAGTGTTAGAACAAAAACATCAAGAAGATGAAATAGAAATTAATGCTGAAGCAGAAAATCAAAGAACGGAAGCTGATGTTTTAGAAGCTCTTATGGAAGAAAACAAGAAGCTTAAGGAAGATTATCTTAGAGCTTTTGCCGATGCCGAGAACACGAAAAAAAGATGCCAACAAGAAATTGAAAAAAACAACAAATACGCAATAGCTTCTTTTGCTAAATCATTGTTGAGTGTTGCTGATAATTTGCAGAGAGCAATTGATGCAGCTTCATCCGAAACAGATAATAGCGCTTGTCAGGGGTTGCTCAAAGGTGTTGAATTGACTCAAAATGAATTGATAAAAGTTTTTGATAAATTTAGTATTCATAAAATGGATATATTAGGAACTGTTTTCGATCCTAATTACCATCAAGTTATTCAAGAAGTTGTTGATGCCGATAAACCGGCAGGAACTATTTTGGCAGAGGTGCAAACCGGATACATGATAAACGATAGAATATTGCGTGAAGCAATGGTTATTGTAAGTAAGTAATAGTAAAAAAGGTCTCTTTTGAAAGATAGCCTTTTTACTAGATATTATTTTGGCTTAAGAGGATGATAATATGATGTTTGTAATGAGAGATATTAAGTAAGATTTAATCGTTAATCTCGGCTTCGTAAGCGTAGACAATTTGTGTATCTTTTTCATCGTTGCTTGTGTTTAGTTCGCAAACAAGAAGTTTGTCTGTTTCTTGCAAAGAATCTAATATTTCGTCAGGAATTTCCTTTAGCTGTATTCCGTCGGAAGAATTGCGTTGTAACATGGCGCTTTTGTCTTCAAAATCTATTGTGATGCAAGGATTTTTAGGGGGTGTTTCTCGAGCATAAAGCAATAACATAACTTCGTCATCTTCATTTATTATGAAATCAAATTTGTCAAAATCGTTATCAGTCATAGATTTTTCCTTAAGAATACACTTATGGTATAAGCCTAACAGATAAGTGTTGAAGAAGTCTTAATATTATGTATAATGCGCTATATTGTTATAATGTTTTTTTGAGTTTGGTCTATGAGTAATCTTTTGGATAAGTTTATTAATTTGATTAAATGGCCGGTTGCTTTGTGGCTATTTTTTTCATTGCCGGCTTTTTTGAAATCGTTGGATTATTTTCGTTTTGCAGATTGGAAATATCTGGCTATGTTTGGCGGTTTTTTTTGTTTTTTTATTGCGCGTTCATTTATGGATTCTTCCGCAAAAACCGGAATGGAGATTTTGGCTCATGAGTTCACACATGCTTTTTTTGCACTATTAACATTTCATAAAGTTAAGGGAATAAATCTTAATCCGGATGACAGTGGTGGAAGTATGTCGTTTGAGGGGGAGGGTAATTGGCTGATTGTGATTGCTCCATATTTTTTTCCTTTGTTTGGTGTGATCGCTATGATTTCTGTTAGTGTGTATACAATGTTTGCTCCGATGAATTTGATTTTAAACGGGGTTATAGGTTTTATGATAGGGTATCATTTTGATACGGTAGGATCGCAAATTCATGAAAAACAGACAGATCTGCCTAAGGTAGGTTATTATTTTTGCGCAGTGTTTTTATTGCCGGCGAATTTGTGGATGATAGGTTCAATGTTGGCTTTTAATTCAAAGAGCTGGCAGGGGGTTTGGACCTACCAGCGCCTTATATCGCATTTAAATGCTAAACATTTTGATTATGTATTGAATTTTTTGGGTTTTTAGCAAGCAATTTGAGACAATATCTCGCGGCTGAAATCAGCCAGAGAATTGTCGTGTGCGCCCATAATTACAATGCGGTCGCCTTGACGAACGTTTTCCAGTACAAATTTGCGAGTATCGTCTTTGTAGGGAAGAAATAGAGCTTGTTCGTGACCGTTTTTCTTGATTTCCTTGACAATATTGTCTGAGGTTATGCCAATATCTTGAGGTGTCAGTTCATAGATTTCTTGCAAAATCATAATATCATCTTTATCCAAAACTTTGGCTATAGCGGCAGCCATCTCGTTGCCGGTGTTGACGGCAGAGAAAGGAGTGTGTGGTTGGTACATAGCTATTACACGGCCGGGATAGCTTTTGAGTGCAGATAAAGAGGCTTCGATCTTGCTCGGGTTGTGAGCAAAATCATTGTAAACCGTTACATTGTTTTTGGTACCGATTTTTTCTAAGCGAGTTTTTATGCCGATGAAAGATTCGAGCGCTTTGGCCGTATCGGAAACGGATATTCCAAGTATGGAACAAGTCGCAATAGTGGCAAGAGCGTTAGAAACATTGAAAGCTCCAAGTAATTGTAGCTGATAAGTTTGTCCGTTGATTGTGTATTCAACGCCATCGGCGATAGTTGAAATATCTGAAGCATAAAAATCAGCATCAGGATTTTGGGTTGAAAATGTTTTGCGCGACGGGTGTTTTATTTGTGATGCATTCGGACAGTCGAGATTGACAACTAAGTTTTCAGAATGAGATGCAAAGTTGCTAAAATATTCAAAGAGCTTTTCCATTGATGTATGATCATGCGAAATATTGTTAACTATACCAATAAAAGGGTGGTATTTTTGGATTGAACCGTCACTTTCGTCAGCTTCGATAACGCAGATATCCTCTTCGTTGTATATGTAATTTGGGATGCCTTTGCGGTCTGTAAAATTGCACAAGGCACCGCCATTTACCATGCATGGTTTTTTGCCTAAGACATCTAAAACATAACCAATCATGGCGGTGGTGGTGGTTTTGCCGGCTGTTCCGCCAACAGCAATACCATATTTGTATTCGGATAAAATCTCTTGAAGAAGATCTGAGCGATACTTTATAGGTATGTTTTTGGCGCGAGCAACTTTTATATCCGGATTGGTTTCGTTGATTGCAGCAGAAACACAAAGGTATTCGATATCGTCAGTAATTCCGGAACCATCCTGTGGAATAATGGTAATGCCGACGTCTTGTAATGCTTGTTTGCGATCGGTATCTTTACCGATATCGAAACTGTAGTCTGAACCATAAACCTTATAACCCTTTAGAGACATAATTTGTTCAAGCGGGCTGATGCCGTTGCCGGCAGCTCCACTAAAAGCAATCTTTTTCATAGTGTGTAAAGTCCTTTTTTATTTATAAAGCATCTAATGTTTGCGCTTCTTGTTCTTTTAAAATTTGTATGTTTTTATAGTCAATAACTATATAGCTTTTTTTGTTGCCGTCAACCCCAATACTTAGAGCTGCTGCTACGTTGTCGTTGTGATAGGTTGAAAATAAGGAGGCAGAGCCGGATTCAAGTTGGGATAAAAATTCGGGATTGCCTATGGGAAGTTTTTCTTCAACCGTTTCATTTTGACCACGAGAATTTTTTATCGTTTTTGAAATTGTTGCAGGTGTAAAAAACTCTTGCTTGTTACCGTATTTTTTGTTCAGCAAATCTGAAAATGTGTTGTATTGTTTGAGTGTCTTTGAGGCAGATGCATCATCATCAATAAATTGACTGTATGCCAGAATGCGGTATAGCTCGTCATTTTTGCCAAACACAACATAAATTCGGTCAAAGAATAAAATTGGTTTGGGTAAACGTGTTGCTAAAAAGCTATTGGCGTAATCCTTCATGTCTACCGATGCAAGTATAACACCTTGATTTTGTGTGTCGGCCATAGTGGACCGCCAAATAAGTCCGAAAGGAGCTTCTTTTAGTGCGTGAACATCAGAAGATGAGTTTGATGAAATAGTTTTTTTAGAATGGATAGTCTTTTGGGTTTGGGATGAGGAGAATCCTTTGAGTTTGGTCGGTTTTTGATCCAGTAATTTGCGAGCTTGAGATATTGCTTCGATTTTGTCAGAATCGGAATATTCTATTTTTTTTGTGTCGTTTGAAGATGTTGACGGAGCGGTTATAATGATGTCGGAATCATCAAATAAAAAATCTTGCGGTAAAGAGTTGTTTTGAGCAAAAACAGGTGTTGATATAATAATAAAAAAAAGTAAGCTTGTAATGTGTAATTTCATGATAAAATATCCTTAAAATGTCGCAAAATTAAATTGAAACATGAAGAGAGTTGTGTTTAATATAAATATATATTTGCAAATTTTTTATTAAAGATACGGATTGTTGTATGACTAGTCTTAAGGATATACGTTTAAAAGCATTTGTTAAAGATAAAATGAAAGAAGCGTTGTTGAGCGTGGGCAGAAAACTTGTTGCCGAAAGGGGAATCGATGCTCTTAGCGCAAGAAAATTAGCTCAAACTGCAAATTCGTCTGTCGGAATGATTTATAATATATTCGGAACCATGGATAATTATGTTGCCGAACAAAATGTTTTGACTTTGCAAGAGCTTTATTTGCAAATGAAGTCGGTGGTGTTGGGTAAAAATTACTTTAATAATCTTAATCGATATATGGATGTTTTGTCCGCATACATAGAATCGAATCCTAATTTATGGTATTTGCTTTATAGTAATCATTTGGCTGCTAATGCCGGAAAAAGTACGTTGGCAGAAGCAAGAATTATAAAAAAGATAGATATATTAATAGGTTTTCAGGCTGCAGGATTAATCGGTGGAATCGGAGTAAAAGAAAAAAGGTTGGCTATTAAAGTTTTGGAAATGAGTTTGTTCGCTTTGAGCGGATATTTGCTGGGAAATAAGCTCAATCCTAAATCAGGATTAAACAGAGGAAGTTTGTGCAAGCTTTTGATGAATACGTATATGGCAGGTTTGATTTGTCTGAAAAAAGGATAGAAAAATGATTGATCAGATTTATTACAAATTTTTGGTTTTGATTGATAAACTTAATTCATATACTTTTTTGCAGTCTTTTTTTGATAATAGATTTTATCTTATATTGTTGGTGATTGTTTTGATACATTTGAAAAACGCGACGTATCGATCGTTGTTTATGAGCGCGTTGATAAATATTCCGGGAACTTTGTTGCATGAATTAATGCATTTTACGGTTGGGCTTGTGTTGAATGCAAGACCGAGAAATTTTACGATTATACCTCGACGTGGAGAAAACGGTAATTATGTTATGGGAAGTGTAGGTTTTACAAACGTTACTTTTTATAATGCTGTTCCGGCTTCGATGGCTCCACTTTTATTGTTGCCGATAGGTTTTTATATTAATAGGTATTTTTTGCCGTTAATGGAGCCGACATTTACCAATTATGTTTTGTATGTGTTGTTGCAAACCATAATTATTGAAAATGCAATGCCGTCGGCGGCTGATTTTAAAGTTGCAAGAATGTACTTTTTGGGAATCGTTATGTATGCTGTGTTGGCAGTTGCTTTAATTACGATGTTGTAGAAAAGAATCAGCATAATATTGCTTTTGGTTAACCTATTGTTTAGACTCTAGCCATTATGCTTAGGTCATAATGTGACGAATCGATAAGCCTTTGTTTTAAAGGTTATCGCGTTATGTTTTTAATTTGGATTAACTTGATTTTTAGGAATCGAACATGTTGAATTTGAAAAAAATTAAGAGCTTGAGCTTTTTAGCAATAGCAGCAGTTTTTGCTGTGTGCGGAGAAGCTTTTGCTTCGGAGATTGATTTGAAAATTCCGTCGTTGGATGTAGCTTATGATTTATTTGGCTATAGTGTGACGGGGTCTCAGATTTTGTTATATGGTTTGGTAATCTGTGCATTTGGTCTTTTGTTCGGGTTATGCGAATTTTTTGGTATTAAAAAATTGCCGGCTCATAAGTCGATGTTGGATGTATCTCATACGATTTATGAAACATGTAAAACATATATGAAACAACAGGCTAAATTGTTGGTTGTTTTAGAGGTGTTTATTGCGGTATGTATTTTCTATTATTTTTATTACCTCAACGCAACTCCGTTACCTAAAGTTATGACGGTTTTGGCTTGGTCAATTTTGGGTATTTTGGGTTCATATGCGGTTGCATGGTTTGGTATGAGAATTAATACATATGCAAACTCAAGAACAGCTTTCTTATCATTAAAAGGAAAACCTTTTCCGGTAATGAGCTTGCCTCTTCGTTCCGGTATGTCTATCGGGGTTTTGCTTATCTGTGTTGAACTTGTAATGATGATTTCAATACTTTTGTTTGTTGATAAGGAAAATGCCGGAGCTTGTTTTATCGGTTTTGCAATTGGTGAATCTTTGGGTGCGTCAGCTTTACGTATTTGCGGTGGTATTTTTACCAAAATTGCAGATATCGGTGCAGATTTGATGAAAATTATTTTCAAAATTGACGAAGATGATGCCAGAAATCCAGGTGTAATTGCCGATTGTACCGGTGATAATGCCGGCGATAGCGTTGGTCCTACAGCTGATGGTTTTGAAACATATGGTGTTACCGGTGTTGCATTGATTTCATTTATCGTTTTGGGTGCGGGTATGATGTATGCCAATAACGGTGATTTAGTGATGATGGCAAACGGAATCGATATTCAAGCTCGGTTAATTGTTTGGATTTTTGCAATGAGACTGTTGATGATTTTGACATCGGTTGTTTCATATTGGATTAATAGCGGGATTGCTAAGGTTTTATTCGGAAATAAAAAGTCATTTAATTTTGAAACTCCGTTAACAAGTCTTATTTGGTTAACATCTGTAGTATCAATTTTGGTAACCTTTGGTGTATCGTATGTTATGATTGGCGATATGGATAAGGATTTGTGGTGGAAACTTTCGGTAATTATTTCTTGTGGTACTTTGGCTGCAGCATTAATTCCGGAGTTTACAAAAATCTTTACTTCGGCAAAATCAAAACATGTTGAGGAAGTTGTTAATGCTTCTCGCGAGGCTGGTGCTTCATTGAATATTATTTCCGGAATTATTGCCGGTAATTTCTCAGCATTTTGGCAAGGATTAGTAATGGTAGGTTTGATGGCTATTGCGTTTTTTACCGCCAGAACAGGTTTGGATGGATTTATGGTATATCCTACGGTGTTTGCTTTTGGTTTGGTGGCCTTTGGTATGTTGGGAATGGGACCGGTAACAATTGCAGTGGACAGTTATGGCCCTGTTACTGATAATGCTCAATCGGTATTTGAGTTGTCTCAGATCGAAAATATTAAAGGAATCAGTAAAGAGATTGAAAAAGAACATGGTTTTAAGCCTGATTTTGAAGGTGGTAAGCATTTCTTGGAAGAAAATGATTCTGCCGGAAATACATTCAAAGCCACAGCAAAACCGGTGTTAATCGGAACGGCTGTTATCGGTGCAACTACCATGATTTTTTCAATCATTTTGTTGTTGAATTTACAGTTGAATTTGCTTGATCCTATGGTGTTGTTCGGAATCATTTTAGGTGGAGCGGTTATCTTTTGGTTCTCCGGTGCATCAATGCAAGCTGTTTCTACAGGTGCATATCGTGCGGTAAACTATATCAAGAAACACATTAAACTTGATACAGCAAAAGCAGCTTCAATTGAAGATTCAAAAAGAGTGGTACAAATTTGTACTTTATATGCGCAAAAAGGTATGTTTAATATCTTTATTGTGATCTTTTCGTTCACTATTGCGTTTGCTTGTTTTGATGCCAGTTTGTTCGCAAGCTATTTGATTTCGATTGCTGTATTTGGTCTTTTCCAAGCTTTGTATATGGCTAATGCCGGTGGTGCTTGGGATAACGCTAAAAAAGTGGTCGAAGTTGATTTAGGTGAAAAAGGAACTCCGTTGCATGATGCGTCTGTTGTCGGTGATACTGTAGGTGATCCGTATAAAGATACATCATCTGTTGCGCTGAACCCTATTATTAAATTTACAACATTGTTTGGTTTGTTGGCGGTTGAAATGGCTGTCGCTGCGCCAAAATGTGTATCTTTAGGATTGGGAATAGGGTTCTTTGTTCTTGGTCTTGTATTTGTATGGCGTTCGTTCTATTCAATGAGAATTGAGCCGGCAGATAAAGATTAAGAATGTTTATCTTTAAGAAAAACCCCGTTTGTATAAACGGGGTTTTTCGTTAGTTGTTGATTGATATGTATTGTTTTGTCTGAAAAAAGTTTTTATAATTAAATAAGATATTTTTGGTGTGGTGTTGGAGTTGTTTGGTTATGCCGGAATTGCCTGAAGTTGAAACGATAAAAAATGCAATTGCGAAGGGAATCGGTAATGCAATAATAGAAAACGTTGAGGTTAGGAATCGTCGTTTGCGTGTTTTGGTGCCGAATGATTTAGAAGATAATATAACCGGTGCCGGTATTTTGGATTACAGAAGAGTTGCCAAATATATAGTTGTTGATCTTGATAATGGTTTCAGTATCTTGTGGCATATGGGGATGAGCGGCAAAGTTAAAATTTCGGATGTAAAACCGAAAACTTTGGATAAGCATGATCATATTATAATAAATACGACAAAGGGGTGTGTTATTTATAATGATCCGCGGAGGTTTGGTTTATTTACCTGCTATAAAACAGATGATTTGTGTAAATGCAGTTTTTTAGAGCGGATTGGGCTGGATCCATTTGATGAGATGCTGACAAAGGAATATTTATATGCTTGTTTGCAAAAAAGGAAAAAGACACCAATTAAAATAGTGTTACTAAATCAAGAAGTTGTTGTTGGAATCGGAAATATTTATGCATCAGAAATTTTGTATGAATCAAGGATATTGCCGACAAGAGAATCCGGACAAATAAGTCTTGATGAATGTGATGTTTTGATACAAAATACGCGTAAGGTTCTGAAAAAAGCAATTGGCGCAGGAGGGTCGACGTTGCGAGATTATAAAAGGCCTGATGGAAGTCTGGGGTATTTTCAAAATATGCATTGTGTTTATAATAAAACGGGGCAAAGATGTCCGAATTGTATTTGTGATACGGCTTTAACCGGAGGGATCAAAAAATCTGTTATGGGAGGTCGTTCGACATTTTATTGTGAAAGGTTGCAAAAATGAAAAGAAAGTTTTTTGCGTTTGTTTTGAGTGCGTGGTGTTTTTTGGTATTACCTGCAAAAGCGGCTTTTGTTGAGGGATTGGAAGATATTCCTTTGCTTGACGGACTTAGCCAAATTGATAATGGCTCGCTGAGCTTCGGAAATGAGGAGATACGTCTTGTAGAATCTTATATGACATCTAAGACATTGAGTTTTGATGAAGTGGTTGTTTTTTATAATAATACATTACCTCAATTAGGGTGGAATAAAAAGCATGACAACAACAAAAATATTTTGTTTGAACGAGATGGCGAAACACTGGAAATAAGTAAGGAAACTGAAAATCCGTTAGTAATAAGACTTACTGTAAAAAGCAAAATTCAATAAGGAAAAAACAATGGAAGAAAATAATACAATTTTAGTTGAAGTTGACGGAAGTATAGGAGTTATTACTCTTAATCGTCCAAATGAGATGAATGCTGTCAATTTGGAAATGTTGAATGAAATTGCATATCAGGTTCAAGAATGGGAGTATAGTGATTTTATAAGATGTATTGTTATAAAGGGCAAGGATGATGTTTTTGCGGCGGGAATCGATGTTAAAGCACTAAGTATGGAAGTTTCGCAACAAAGTTTGGCTTTAAAAGCATGGCAAGATGAATTTAATAAGATTGCAAATTGTTCTAAGCCGATAGTAGTCGCTCTTTCCGGATATGCACTCGGTTTAGGGTGTGATTTAGCATTGGCTGGAGATATTGTTTTGGCTGCAGAATCGGCACAAATAGGATATCCTGAGGTATCTATCGGTACAATACCTTGTTTTGGCGGTTGTTCTCGTTTGATACACCGAGTTGGTAAGGCTAAGGCGATGGAGATGATTTTGACAGGTAAGGCTATGAGTGCTGAAGAGGCATCGTTAGGAGGTTTAGTTAGCAGGGTTGTTCCTTTGAAAGATTTGTTTGATGAGGCTTTAAGGGTTGCAAATCGAATCGCCTCTTTGCCATATCAAGCGGTGTTGCAAGCAAAAGAGACTCTGCGTCAGGTTGAAAATATGAACTTACAAAACGGATTGGAATTGGAGTTGAAAAGTTGTCGATTAAGTATGAACACCCCTGAATTTAGAGAAATTTTGAGTAATTTTAGCTAAAAAAGCATAAGAATCGACTTTTGGGATAAAATTGTTGTTGACTTCTTTAGCTGTTCAAGTTTATAAAACAGTACATTTGTAAAAAATTGGAATAACTTTTTTAATTGAAACGGAAGAAAAAAATGGCCAATCATAAGTCTGCAAAAAGCAGAATCGTAAGAAACAATAAGAGAGCTGTTATTAACGGAGCTCGCAGAAGCCGTGTTCGTACTTTCATCAAGAAAGTTGAAGCCGCTATTTTAGCCGGTGATAAAGAATTGGCAAATACTGCTTTCAGAGCAGCCGAATCTGAAATGATGCGTGCTGTCAGAAAGGGCGTATTTAAAATGAATACAATGTCTCGTAAAGTTTCTCGTCTTTCTCATAAGATTAAAGCTCTTTAATAGCGAGATTTTTGTTTGAATTTTTTTACACAAACCGTTGCTCTGATCGGGTGTTCAGAGCTTTTGCGGTTTGTGTTTTTTTGTTTGAAAATCGACAGAATCCGGTCGACTCCTTCAAAAAGCAGTGTCAAGAAATTTAATTGCAATGTTCGATAAAAGTTCTGTTGTTTTTATATTTTTTTGCTCCTAATATCCGAATCACTTTGATAGAGAAATTTTTGATTTGAAAAAGTTTTCTTGAAGTTGGTAAATATCTTTCTTTAGGTGTTTTTGTTATGACAAAAATAATTTGTTTTGAGAAAGAGAGAGCTTTTTTAAGTCTAAGATTTTTGATAGAATCTAAAAAAAGCAGACAGTAGCGTCTTGATATTAGTAGTCAGTTTTTAATATTTGTATTTTTTATAACTTGCGTTCTTAGAATTCGGAACCTATATAAGCAGAAGCATATAAAGTTGTTTAGATGTTTGTGGCGGAAATTTTAAGGGGAATAAAATTTTTGCGCAAAAAGGAGAAAGGGATATAACTTCTTTTTGAAAATTGCCGGATGTTTTTTTGGCAAAAGAGCATTGATAAAATGGCTTATATAAAAGGTTTTAGCGAATATAGAAACTGAACTGGGGTTTAATTTTTTTGAGATATAAATTGGGGAGTAGAAATGGCTGAAGAAGCAATTGTTAATGATACATCTGTTTTGGATCAATGGGGACAGATTTGCGACCAACTCAAAGTTGAAATAGGAGAAATAGCTTTTGACAGTTGGGTAAAGCCTTTAACAATCGGTTCATTTAACGAAGGAACAATGAATATTTGTGTTCCGACACGTTTTATGAGAAATTGGGTTATTACTAATTATAGCGATAGAATTCATAAGATTTGGGAAAAGAAAAATCCGGCAATAAAAAACATTAACTTTGTTGTTCAGTCTGCTCAGGAGGCTGCTTCGGGAACACCGACTAAGGGGTTGTATAATCCGACATGTCGTTCACTTTTGAAGAAAATAAGTTCATCACCGATGCCACAAAACATTTATCAATCTGGGATTAATTCTGTTGTGGCTAATACAAATGAAGGATCTTTGAATGATTCATTATCTGTGCCGTTAAATCCTCAATATACATTTGATAATTTTGTTGTCGGTAAGACTAATGAGTTTGCATATGCAGCAGCTCGTAAAGTTGCCGAATCTCGCAATATTTCGTTTAATCCGTTGTTTTTGTATTCGGGTGTAGGTTTAGGTAAGACACACTTGATGCATGCGATTGCATGGCATATTAAACAACAAGATCCAAGTCGTAACATTGTTTATTTGTCTGCTGAAAAATTTATGTATAAATTTGTTAGAGCTTTGCGTTATAAAGACACAACAGCTTTCAAAGAGCAGTTTCGTTCAGTTGATGTTTTGATGGTTGATGATGTTCAGTTTATGGGCGGAAAAGACACCACACAAGAAGAGTTTTTCTATACATTTAATTCATTAATTGAAGAAGGTCGTCAGATTATTATTTCGGCAGATAAATCTCCGGCAGATTTGGAGGGAATCGAAGCAAGATTAAAATCTCGTTTGGGTTGTGGTTTGGTTGCAGATATTCATCCTACGGATTTTGATTTGAGAATGGATATCTTAAACAGCAAAGCAAGACAGCTTGGTTTGGAATTGCCTCAAAAAGTTGCTGAGTTTTTGGCAACAAAGATTA
Source organism: Alphaproteobacteria bacterium (assembly GCA_045597005.1). Taxonomy (GTDB): domain Bacteria; phylum Pseudomonadota; class Alphaproteobacteria; order RF32; family CAG-239; genus CAZU01. The sequence goes on from JAZODJ010000011.1 coordinate 38,397, forward strand.
CGTCCAATATCAGAGAGTTGGAAGGGGCTTTGCGTCGTGTTATTGCTCATTCTCAATTGTTGAGTAACCATGAAATTACTTTGGATATGACACAAGATATTTTGAAAGATATGTTGCGTTCATTTGACAAACGCACAACAATTGATGAGATTCAGAAGAAAGTTGCTGAACATTTTAATATATCGGTTAAGGAAATGCAGTCTTCTCGCAGGGCGCGTACGGTTGCTCGTCCTCGTCAAATTGCAATGTATTTGGCAAAGCAATTAACATCACGTTCTTTGCCGGAAATCGGTCGTAAATTTGATCGTGACCACACAACGGTTATGCATGCTGTTCGTAAGGTTGAGGAGCTTATATTGGAAGATGTTTCTTTAGCCGAAAATGTTGAAACATTGCGTCGTGTGTTGGAAGCATAGATTTGTATTAAATTTATATCTCAAGCCCCGTTTATTATGAACGGGGTTTTTTTGCTGTTTGCAATGTAATAAATATTTTTTTGAAATAGCGCAATTTTACCACTTAAAACAAACTCAAGATACTTTGTGCGGATTGCGATGCAAGCGATAGTGAGTTGGTTGCCAACTGCTGACGTGTCTGCAACGCCAAATAATTTGCCGATTCTTCATTCATATCTGCCAACACCAGATTATCAGCACCGGTTTCCAACACATCGATAAGCGCATCGGTAAAATTTTGCCTTGTTTGAATCAGTTGATATTGATTGCCGAATGCCTCGGAATATTCACGCAATTTGTTTATTGCGTCTATCAGCTCGCTAATCGATTTCTCGATATCTTTTACCGAAGTCCATTCTCGAGTAACAATGCCCATATTTTCAGCTCTTATATCACACCCAAATACCGTAAACCTATGGCTTCTGCTCTCATTAAAAGTAAGCGTCAACTCACCACCATTGAGTAGATTACACCCTTGATACGAACTAGCTTCAATCAACTTATCATATTCTTGCAATATGTTTTCAAATATCCCTTCTTTATTTGGTTTTTCTTCTATAGTTTTTTGAGAATCAGTTGGATTATTTATCTCTTCTTCAATCTTATTCCAATCCGGTAGTGCGGGTGTAGAAAACTCAACTCCTCCAACTACAGATAAAAGATTTTGTGCCGTCAAACCTCCTTCAACATTGTCATAATAATCAGCTGCAATTACAGACATTACACCATTTGAATTTTTGATAGTCACTAATGCACCTGACGCAATTTCCAGAACTTCATCATTTCCTTTATAAATTGAAGAGCCTAAATTTTCTAATTCTAAGTAGATTTTTGCCTGATTACAGATCTTAAAGCTTCCCATCACTGAGTGATGTACTGATTTAATATTAATTTCTGAATCTTTTTGCGCTTCAAAGCCTCCTACAACCTCATTTAATATTCCAAAATAATCTGATAATATATTTATTTGAGAATCTAATATCGTCGTTTTTCCACTATGATTATGCAAACCAATAGCTTCTTGTCCAATTACATTAATATTTAAAACAGAATTGTTTTTTACATCAAATAGAGCATTATTATATGCTATAACAACTCCTCTAGACTGCCATCCTTCATTTTTTATATTAATCTTGCAATTATCTGTTTTAACTTTAGACATTGCATAAACATGTATACCGCGTACCATACCACCGGTACAATTAATATTTAAATCTCCTTTTAAAACTGCTTCAGATTCAGAAAATACTATTGATGACGCACAATAACTAGCATGCCCACTTCTATTTAAATTAAAATCACTATCTTGAAGTACTATTCCTTTTTTGTCATGTGATTTAATAGCGCAGAAATCGGTTTTTGCTTTATACTCATTTAATGAGATATCAAAATCAACATTTGATATTAATGTATTGTTTCCAAGATTAACTGCTGAATTTTCATAGGTATTATCAAAATTAAGAATTAATTTTGTTCTAGCTTTAGTCCCATCTAAATAACCTTTTCCCACAATAGATTGATTATCTTTAAGCACAATTTTTTGGTTTATAGACAAGGCAATATCTTTTTCCAAAACAATTAGACCTTCACGTCCTGAATTTACAGCGGCTAAAAGCTCTTCTTCAGTTGAAACTTGCGCTACAATAGGTGTTTCCTTTGATGCTGCATTATTTGCCACTGCTTTAGCTTGCTCTAAAAACGTCAAGCCGATCTCTATTCCCTCGGATGCCGCACTTAAGGTTTGTATCCCCTGTCCCATACTGTCTAATAATGAATCCAAATCACTCGCCCTGTTCGTTAACGCTCGTGCCTGATAATAACTACTCGCATTGTCCAATGCCGAATTTACATCCTTACCAGTAGACAAACGCTCCTGCGTCTTATCCATTTGTGTCGAAATCGTTTTTAACGACTGCAAATTACTGCGCATACTCGAGGTTAATGTTATGCTATTTACCATAACTCACCTCGCATAAAATATTGTGCTTCGCAAAAATACGTTTCCTTGACGAAGTGACACGCAGTACACTTCGAGAAATGGCATTAAATTTGGTGCAAGCCCTTGAAAATGTAGGGGGGGGGTAATACGGGGCGACCCTTCTTAAGAGACAACAAAACTCTTCGTGTCATATTACACAAAGAGTCTAAAATCATCCGATTCTTCGAGTGTTGACTCATTCCTTGTAACATATTCTAATGTACCTTTTTTATACTTAAACATCGTAAACAGCTACTGCCATTATGCAAAAGATTATAATATAATAGTTAATAATATGTTTATTTCTTATACATAATTTTAGAGTTTTTTGCTGATTATTTTTCAAAATGCGTTTTCAATATGCTCAATTGTAAAAGGAAGTTTTACCAAAACAGCATCAAAACGGATATCAAAAGAAGAAAATTCCGGATGATGAGCAAGAAAGACTTCGGCGGCACGGCGAATCCGTAATTGTTGTTTCGGTAAAATTGAATATGCAGCGGTTGAAATATCTTTGCGTTTTTTTACCTCGATAAAAACAAGAGATGTTTGATTTTTGACAATGATATCGACTTCGCCGGCGCCGGTTCCTCTTCCGGTTTTGTAATTGCAGGCAACCAAAGCATAGCCTTTTAATCGCAAATGTTGCAAAGCCATAAATTCAGCCAGTTTTCCGGAAGTGTCATTGACCATTTTTTATACCTAATGCTGTTTGATAAACATCGTTTTTGTTTGCACCAAACTTTTCAACAATGGTTTTTACCGCTGTTTTTAAGCTGGATGTTTGCATTTCTTTTTTTAATTCCGGAATAAAATCAATCTGTTGAGATTCTTCGTTGTTTGGAGCAATGACCAAAACAATTTCACCTTTGGGTGGATTTTCGGTAAAATGGTTGAGTAAAACTTCGGGTGTTCCTGTTTGACATTCTTCGTGGAGTTTGGTTATTTCCCGAATTACGGAGATTTGGCGATTCTTGAATATGTGACTTGCAACAGAGAGAGTTTTAGTTAAACGATTGGCTGTTTCATAAAAAATCAGCGTGGTATCAAAAGAAGCGTATTTTGAAAAAGTTTCTTGGCGTGCTTTGTCTTTGTTAGGGATGAATCCGGCAAATGTAAAAGTGTTGGTCGGAAGTCCAGAAAGTTGAAGGGCTGATATTGCAGCGCATGCTCCGGGGATGGTGGTGAGGTATATGTTTTGATCGCGACAGCGTTGTGCAAGTTTGAAACCGGGATCGGAAATCAGAGGAGAACCGGCATCGGAAACATAGGCGACAACAGCTCCTTCAGAAGCAAGATTTATTAAATTTTGTGCTACATCGTTTTCGTTGTGATCGTGCATCGGTATAAATTTTTTGCTACCGGTTGAAATCCCTAAAAGTGAAAAAAGTTTTTTTGTTACGCGGGTATCTTCGCAGGCAATGATATCAGCGGTTTTTAATGTTTCGATGGCTCTTAGTGTTATGTCTGCAATATTGCCGATTGGGGTAGCGACAAGATAAATACCGTTTTTCATTAATAGCTCTCTTTACAATCAAAATTTTTTAATCTAAAACTAATATCAAGATTGTTTTATATTTTGGGATAAAATGCAAGTGTTAAAAAAAATTAGTTTGGCTTTATGTTGTTTGATAATTGCTTCTTGTGGTACTACAAATGTAAGAGATGAGGGTGGAGTAGACAGTGTTAATACGGATATTGCAGAAATAGGAATATCCGATTCAGACAGTTTTAGAGTCGGAATGTTGTTGCCTTTGACAGGAACAGATGCAAAATACGGAATCGGTCTAAAAAATGCTTCGATGTTGGCTCTGCAAGATGTTAATAATCCAAAGCTTGTTTTGCAATACTATGACACCCAAAGTACTCCGGCCGGCGCCAGAATAGCAGTTCAAAATGCAATTAATCAAAGGTCAAATTTGATTATCGGACCATTGAAAAGCTCAGAAGTTCAGGCAATCAGTAATGAAACTATTTATCAGGGAGTTCCAGTAATTGCTTTTTCGACAGCTCAAGAAGTTTTGCAACCGACGGTTTATACTATGGGGCTTCTTATTGAAGAACAGGTTGACAGAATAATAACTTATGCCACAGAAAAGGGAAGAAAAAGATTTGCTTTGTTGTTGCCGGACAATCCTACGGGAGGAGCTGTTGCCAGAGCGGCGGTTAAATCTGCCCAAAAAAACGGCGTTGAAATCACTGTTATAGGTTTTTATGTTCCGGGGACATCCAATTTTTCAGATATAGCAAAAGAGATGACTAATTATCAGCGTCGACATGATCGTGTTCTCGGACTTAGGAACAGGTTGCAATCTCAAGCCGATAATGGCGATGTTCATGCTCAAAAGGCTTTGAAAAAATTAGAGACCAGAGAAGGTTTAGGTGATGTTGGTTTTGATGCATTGTTGATACCTGAAAGCGGAGCAAAGTTAACTGCTGCAATTTCGATGTTTGCATATTATGATGCGGCATATCCTACAGTTCAATTTTTGGGAACGTCAGTTTGGGATGCCGGCAGACTTAATAATGAGGCAACTATTTCAAAAAGTTTGTATCCTACAGTAAGTAAAGTTAATACGGGGGCTTTTGCCAGTCAGTATTATATGGTTTTTAATGAAAAACCAAGCAGCTTATATACATTAGCATATGATGCTATCGGTATTGCTAATCGTTTGTCTGAGGACGGAAATATGAATATTAATGAAAATATTACTGCGACAAACGGTTTTTCCGGATTAAACGGTAAGGTCAGATTTTTTAAAGATGGTTCTAATCAACATTCGTTGGATGTGGTTGAAGTTTTACCAAGCGGCAATATTGTGGTTGATAGCGGAGATGCTCGTTTTGAAACAATAAATGATGTGTTGCCGGATGTTGAGATAGGAGCAGATTATCGTATGCCGAAGATTTTTGGAAAAGATAGCACATTGGCTCAGATTCTTATTTACGGACAGCCTTTATCTGTTGAAAATCAAATAAATTCTGCAACCAACAGTGAAAATGATAATGAAATTGTTGCAGAACAGCTTCGAAATATGGGAATCTATATAAATTAGCCTATAATTGCTAATTTTAGCTTGAAAAAAAACTGGTGTTTTGCTAGTTATCTTTATTGGAGAGATGCGGGTTAACGTTTCGCCAACCCGGTCAGGTTCGGAAGGAAGCAGCCGTAACGAAATCTGTTAAGGTCGTTTTCTCTCCACCATTTTTTTGAAAGCAGGTATGCATGGCTGAAGAAAATAACGGAAATTATGTTGTTTTGGCAAGAAAGTATCGTCCTCAAAGTTTTAATGAACTTTTGGGGCAGGATGCGTTGGTGCGTACAATTACAAATGCTATTAAAAATAATCGATTGCACCATGCTTATATTTTAACCGGTATTAGAGGGGTTGGTAAAACAACAACAGCCCGTATTATAGCAAAGGCGCTAAATTGTACCGGAAAAGATGCTACAGCCGGTGCAACTGTTAATCCCTGCGGAATTTGTGAAAATTGTAAGGCTATTAGCGAATCAAGGCATATTGATGTTTTGGAATTGGATGCGGCATCTCGTACCGGAGTTGATGATATCAGAGAAATTTTGGATGGTGTGCGTTATAAACCAACAAACGGACGTTATAAGGTTTACGTTATCGACGAAGTACATATGTTATCAAAATCGGCTTTTAATGCGCTTTTGAAAACTTTGGAAGAACCTCCTTCTCATGTGATTTTTGTGTTTGCGACAACAGAAATAAGAAAAGTTCCGGTTACTGTTTTATCAAGATGTCAGCGTTTTGATTTGCAACGTTTGAGTATTGAAACGTTGGTTGAACATTTTAAAAATATTGCCGGAAAAGAAGGCTTTAATTTTGAAGAAGAAGCGTTGCATTTGATTGCAAAAGCTGCCGATGGTTCTTGTCGCGATGGTTTGTCTTTGCTTGATCAGGCTATTTCTTTGGGAAGCGGTGAAGTTAAAACCGATGTTGTAAAAAACATGATAGGTTTAGCTGATAGAGGAATGACCTTTGAATTGTTCGAAAGTTTGGTTGCCGGCAAGATTGAAGATGTTGTCGTTAATTTGGAAAAACAGCATCATGATGGAGCGAATCCTATTACCATTTTGCAGGATTTGATTAATATTACTCATTTGTTGGCAAAAGTAAAAATTGTTCCGGAAGTTTTGAATGATGCATCTTTATCAGAAAATGAACGTGATTTTTGTACCAGAGTAGCTCCGAATGTGCCAATAGCAATTTTATCAAAAATATGGCAAATGTTGATAAAAGGATTGCAAGAGATAAATATTGCTCCGTTGCAGACAGATGCTTTGGAGATGGTGCTTATCAGAATAGCCTATTCCGCAAATCTTCCGACCCCAAGTGAGATATTGGATGGCTTAAAAAAAAACTCTGATTTAGGAAAATTGGTTGTTTGCACAACAGTTGATAATGTTGCAAAAACAGAGGTTAATACTGAAAAAACGACAGTTGTTTTTGAAAAACCCGAAGATCTTGTTGCTTATCTGATTGCTAATAAAAAAATGATGATGGCATATAGTATTAAGAACGATATTTCGTTTACAGATTTTAAAAATGGCAAGATGACAATTACAGTAGCTGAAAAAATAAATAGTGACTTTTTGCTATCAATGCAAAATGTTTTGAAAGAAGCTACCGGAATAAAATGGGTTGTTGATGTTGTGCGAGGGCATTTGGGTGAAACATTGGCGGATAAAGAAGCCGTCAAAGATAGAGAAGAAAAAAAAGATGTAATGGATTTGCCCTTGGTTAAGGCTGTTATGGCTGAATTTCGAGGTGCTAAGATTGAAAGTTTAACCAGAAAAATTGTTGAAAACATGAACGAAACAGAAGATGAGCCATTTTTTGGGGATGATGCTGTTTATATGGAAGAGGATAACTAAAATGATGAATATTCAAGGTTTGATGAAACAAGCTCAAATGATGCAGAAAAAAATGCAGGAAGAGCAGGAGCGTTTGGAAAAAGAAGAATTTGAAGGTGTGTCCGGCGGTGGAATGGTTAAGGTTGTTCTTAACGGAAAATTAGGGATGGTTCGTATTGCTATTGATAAATCTATGGCAGATCCTGAAGAAATTGAGGTTTTAGAAGATTTAATAGTTGCGGCTCATAATGATGCAAAGGAAAAAGCAGAAAACAAAATGAGTGAAAGCATGGGAGCTATAACCGGTGGTTTGAATTTGGGCGGAATGAAATTGCCTTTTTAAGTAGAGATTGAAAATGGCCGGTAAAGATATTGAAATCTTAGTAAAGCATATGGCAAAGTTGCCGTCATTGGGTGCAAGATCGGCGCGAAGAATCGTATTGCATTTGCTTAATAAAAGAGAAAGCGCTTTTTTACCATTGATAGATGCTTTGAATAATGTGGCAACAAATATTAAAACCTGTGAAATATGTGGTAATTTTGATACGGTAAGCCCTTGTCCGATTTGTGCATCATCAACAAGAGATGATACGTTGATTTGTGTTGTAAGAGATGTTGCTGATTTGTGGGCGATGGAAAGAGTTTCTCTTTTTAAGGGGAAATATCATGTCTTAGGAGGTGTGTTATCGGCTATGGAAGGAATTGTTCCGGAAGATTTAAATATTGAATCTTTAGAAAACAGAATAAATTTAGGAAATATTAAAGAACTTGTTTTGGCCTTACCTGCTACAATTGATGGGCAAATTACCTCACATTATTTGGTTTCACGATTTAAGGATAAAGGTATTAATATAACAACACTTGCCCAAGGTATTCCTATGGGAGCAGAGCTTGATTATATGGATGAAGGAACAATACAACTGGCTCTTAATTCTCGAAGATCTCTAAATGACGAGAAATAAAAAACTTGAAAAATAAAAATATTGTTGTATAAAGGCTTCGGAAGATAAGACACCCCTGGAGGTCTTATCAGTTTTTTATAGAAAAAAGGAAAATAAAATGATTACTTTTAATGCAGAAAAAAGAGAAAAAGCAGGTAAGGGGGCAGCTCGTGCATGTCGTCGTGAGGGTCGTGTTCCTGCCGTTATTTATGGTGGAAAGCAAGAGCCGATTATGATTTCTTTGCATCCTGTTGAAGTTGAAAAAGCTTTGGATACCAGAGGTTTTTATGATATGGATGTTGAAGTTGTTTTGGATGGTAAAAAAATTGCGGTTATCTGCAAAGATGTTCAATTCCATCCTGTTTCTGATAAGGCTATTCACGTAGATTTCGTCAGAAAATAAAAACTCGTCTAACAGCGCATCTAAGAGCCAAAATATGCGAATATTCGGCTCGGTCATGTACTTCTTTGTACACTCGCTCGCCGAATTTCTTATTTTGACTTTATCTGCACTGTTATCCAAGTTTTTTGGTAGAGATATAAAAGCGGTTGGAGTGTTTTTCTTTAACCGCTTTTTTTATAAAAGGAAGAATATAAAATGTTTTTAATTGTCGGTCTTGGGAACCCCGGAAAAGAATATGAAAATACGCGTCATAATGCCGGATTTATGGCGGTTGATGCTTTGGCCGATGAATATGATTTTGCGCCGTTTAAGGCAAAATTTGACGGAGCTATCTCTGAGGGGAAAATAGAGGGTGAAAAAGTTTATTTGCTTAAACCTCATACTTATATGAATTTATCCGGTAATTCGGTTGTAAAAACGGCTAATTTTTATAAAATTTTGCCGCAAAATATTATCGTGATTCATGATGATATGGATTTGCCTATCGGAAAGCTTAAGGCAAAGCTTGGCGGCGGTGCCGGCGGACATAATGGCTTAAAATCAATAGATGCGGCAATTACACCTAATTATAATCGTATAAGAATCGGTGTGGGACATGCAAAAGATAAAGGTGCTGATGTTGTAAATTATGTTTTGTCAGGTTTTGGAAAAGAAGATCAAAAAAAGCTTGATGAAACAATTGGGACAATAGTTAAAACAATAGGAATTTTGATAAAAAAAGGTGTGGCAGAATATTCGAATCAGTTGGGAATGTTGCGACACTCATAAGGGTTTTTTGATTGAAAAAGAAAATATTATCATTTATAAGCTTAGTAAAATAGTAATTGGTCGGAGTTTTTTGAAATGGGTTTTAATTGTGGAATCGTCGGATTGCCGAATGTCGGAAAATCTACACTTTTTAATGCGCTTACACAGACTATTGCGGCTCAGGCGGCAAATTTTCCTTTTTGTACGATTGAGCCAAATACCGGTCGTGTGGCAGTGCCGGATAAAAGACTGGATAAGTTGGTTGAAATGGTGGCGCCAAAATCGGTTGTGCCGACACAACTTGAATTTGTTGATATTGCCGGCCTTGTAAAAGGTGCTTCAAAAGGTGAGGGTTTGGGTAATCAGTTTTTGGCAAATATCAGGGAAGTTGATGCAATAGTTCATGTGTTGCGTTGTTTTGAGGATGAAAATATTACCCATGTTGAAGGTTCGGTTGATCCGATAAGAGATGCAGAAATTGTGGAAACAGAGTTGATGATTGCAGACCTCGAATCGTTGGAAAAACGATTTGATCAAGCACAAAAAAAAGCCAAAGGCGGAGATAAGGAAGCGATAATAAATGTTAGTGTTATGGGGCCGATTATTGAAGCTTTGAAAACAGGAAAACCGGCAAGAACGGCTGCGCCGGATATGGCAAATAAAGATGCTTATAAAACTTATAAAATGTTGCAACTTTTGACATCTAAGCCGGTTTTGTATGTTTGTAATGTTGATGAGAATTCAGCCGCTGAAGGTAATGAATTTTCTAAAAAAGTTTTTGAAAAGGCAAAAGCCGAAAACGCTCGTGCAGTGATTATTTCAGCAGCTATAGAATCGGAAGTTGCGCAACTTGATAATGAAGAAGAAAAGCAAGAGTTTTTGGCAACACTCGGTTTGGAAGAAACCGGTTTGGCAAAAATTATTCGTGAAGGATACGAGCTTTTAGGTTTGCAAACTTATTTTACGGCGGGACCGAAAGAAGTTCGTGCATGGACTTTTGTCAAAGGGTCAAAAGCGCCTGTTTGTGCCGGTATAATTCACTCGGATTTTGAGCGAGGGTTTATTCGAGCTGAAACAATTTCGTATGATGATTTTGTAAAATTTGGCGGTGAACAAGGAGCCAAAGAAGCCGGAAAAATGCGATCCGAAGGAAAAGATTATGTTGTGAAGGATGGGGACTTGCTCAACTTCCTCTTCAATGTGTAAAAAAAATTGTCTAAAAGTTTTATAGAGCCATTTTCTGCAGGCTCGAAAAATTCATGTACTATTTGTGTACACTAAAATTTTTCTCGCTTTGAAAATAACTCTATAAATTCTTTTATCCAACTTTTTTGAAAAAATTAAGGATATAAAAATGCGATTAGTTCTGTTTCAACCCGATATTGCGCAAAATACAGGGACAATGATGAGACTTTGTGCTTGTGTTGATTTGGGAATCGATATTATCGAGCCTTGCGGGTTTATTTTTAATGATAAAGCGATGCGTCGTGCCGGTATGGATTATTTGGATATGGTTGATTATCGCAGACATAATTCTTGGAATGATTTTTTGAGATATAGAGAAGAACATTCGCAAGAATATGGACGAATCGTATTGATGACAACAAAAGCAAGTCAGCCTTATACGGATTTTGAGTTTGAGAAAAATGATGTGATTTTGATGGGGCGCGAATCGGCTGGAGTTCCGGAAGAAGTTCATAGAATTGTTGATGCGCGAGTGATAATTCCGATGAATGAAAAGGCTCGGTCTATTAATGTTGCAGTTTCGGCAACAATGGTGATTGGTGAAGCTTTAAGGCAATGTGATTTGTTTCCGAAAATAAAATAATATTTTTTTGTACAAAAAACTTGAAAGTTTTGTCTATACGTGGTACTATGCGCCCATAATTAAAGATTATGAAAATATTATTGGGTGATTTTCAAGTACGTTTGAGAGGCTCTTTTTATCCCAATAAATTAAAAAAAATAAAAATATGGCAAAAGAAATTGGAGGAAGATACGGAGTTCTTCCAAAAATATCAGAAGATTATTATCAAAGAGGGTCAACCTCTAAAGCTAAGGGCTTTGAAAAAGAGAAATTCCTCTCGAGAAAAGAGGTTTTGGAAAATTTGGAAAGAAATTTTCCAAAGGCTTATCAGGAGGAAACCGGTGAAAAGCTGGCGGCTGATGCAAAAGGAATTGTTGTGTGGCAGTGCGGATTGTTGCCATACAACAATGACATCGAAATTAGTCCACAACTTAAATCTCATGCTTCATACAGTGTGAAGGATATGAATAAGGTGTTGAAGATGCCTTACGCTTTTGAAAGTCGCACGTATTGGCTTGAGAAGGGCAAAATTACGCTATTGCTTACACCAGAGACGGTGTTGGAAGACAAAGCTGCTGAAAAGGTGGTAATGTTTTTGTTAGATAAGAATGGTTGGCACGGGGTGATTAATAAAGGCATTTACAATGTACCCTGCGGTGTTCACCAGAGACCATGTCGAGTTTATGAGGTGGAAGACAAATTGGTGCTTCTGAACTTGACAAACGGTGTTATAAACATTGTACCGTCAACTCAGGAGTTGGAGCCAATAGATGTTTCTAAAGAATTTCATTGCGGATATATTAGGTTCCGCAAAGAAACCAGAGGTTATGTTAAATTGTAGATTGGGACTTATAAAAAAGGACGTTGAAAGTTGTAGAGACTTTCGGCGTTCTTTTTTTATGACTAAAGTTTAGGATGAATGCGCTTAAAAAAACATTATTTGAAAAGTAGAAACTTGGTTGTTTCATATGTAAAAAATAGTTTTATAATCGAATTATTAACTTTTTTGAGTTAAAACTGTTTTTGTTATTGAAAATTAAGTTTTTATTGCTTAAGTTAAAACTGTATTAGTTGTTTTGCAACTATAAATAAAATTAAAACCATATGGAGAATATTAAAATGAAAAAGCTTTTGAGTGTATTCTGTGCTGTTATCGCTTTGTCTGCTTGTTCTACATTGAGCGAAAGTTCTTTGTTTGGCGGTAGTGAATGCGAATCTAAAATGGCTCGTGATTTTATGGCTAATGCTGAAGACAGAGTTTTCTTTGCTTATGATAGCTCTGCTATTTCTGCTGATGCTGCCGAAGTTTTGGATACTCAAGTTAAATGGTTGAAGAAACATGAAAATGTTAATGTTGTTGTTCAAGGTTACTGCGATGAAAGAGGTACCAGAGAATACAACTTGGCTTTGGGCGAAAGACGTGCTAATGCTGTTAAACAATACTTGATTTCTAAGGGTGTTGCAGCTAACAGAATTTCAGTTATTTCTTACGGTAAAGAAAGACCTGCTGTTTTGGGTAATAACGAAGCAGCTTGGGCTCAGAACCGTCGCGCAGTTACAGTTGTAGCCGGTAACTAATTCTGGCTTTATTAGTATAAAGTTTCACATTACTTGAAAATCTGCTCCTAATTTTTGTTTGGGGGCAGATTTTTTGGTACTTGTACTTTAAGTGCTTTTGTATTAGATTAAGATTAACTTTATGATAAATATATATTTGCGAGGAAATATGAAAAAATCTGTTTGGTTGTTGTCAAGTGTGTGTGTGTTATGGACGATGAACGCGTATGCAGTGTCAAATAATGCATTGCAACGTCAAATTGATGGTATAAAAGAAGACTTGCAAGTCATTCAGCGTAACATAGCAAGAGGCGGAAGCGGAGCCGGACAAGATGTTGTTGTGCAGGTTAGTCAGATGGATGAAACATTACGTCAAGCAATCGGTCGGATGGATATGATTGAACATCAAATAAAAACATTGGAAGATAAAATTAATATGATTAACAAGGATGTTGATGTTCGTTTGAATTTGATTGAAGGAAAGCCTATAGCCGGTGGAGGAATGAGTAATCAGCAGTCGGCTAAAAAATTTGATGCTCCGGTTGCATCGGGCGCACCGAAATCTTTGGTGGGGGGCGCTATTGCAAAGGGAAATGATTTACCTGATGTTAAAACCAAAACGGCCGAGCAGATTTATCAAGAAGGATTGGACGCAATTAATGCTAATAACTATGATAATGCGGCAGATAGATTTACGGCTGTTTTAACAAAATTTCCGGATCATAAGTTGGCTTCGAATGCGCAATATTGGTTAGGCGAGGCTTATTATGGTAAAAAGGACTATGCAAAAGCCGCCGTTGCGTTTGCAAAGGGGTATGAGAAATATAAAGATGGAAATAAGGGCGCAGATAATATTTTGAAATTGGGTTTGTCTATGCAGATGTTGGGTAAGAAAGATGAGGCTTGTACCGCATTTGTTAATTTAGCAAAAGAATTTCCTAAGGCTCCGGATAATTTAAAAAACAGAGCGGAACAAGCTGCGAAGGAATTGACTTGTAAAAAATAGCAGATGAAAGATTTTTTTGAGAAATATCAGATAAAAGATGAGGTAATTGCTGTTGGGGTTTCCGGTGGAGCAGATTCTTTGGCATTGGTTTTGCGTATAAAAGAAGCGGGAAAAAAGCCAATAGCATTGACGGTGGATCATGGATTGAGATCAGAATCCGGAAAAGAAGCAGAATTTGTAGCAGAAGTTATGCGCACTAATGGGATTGAACATCATATTTTGGTTTGGGAAGGGAATAAACCAGAGGTGGGTGTTGAAGAGGCAGCTCGACAGGCCAGATATGGTTTGATGTTTGAGTTTTGCCATAAAAGAGGAATTAGCGTATTAGCTACGGGACACCATATGCGAGATCAGGCAGAAACATTTTTGTTGAGGTTACAAAGAGGCAGTGGGGTTTTTGGTCTAAGCGGAATATTGCCGGTTAGTGAAAGAGATGGTGTCGTTATTATAAGACCGCAGCTTGCAGTATCTCCGGAGTATTTGCGTGAATATTTGCAGAAAAAAGGAATAAATTGGATTGAGGATCCAATGAATCAAGATGAAGATTTTGCGCGTGTTAAAATAAGAAAATTTTTGCCGAAATTGGCTGAAATAGGGTTGGATGAAAAAAAGATTGCTCTTACGGCACAGACCATATCTAATACCAGAGCTTTTTTGCAAAAAGAGGTTGATAAGTTTGTCAGCAATAATGTTCGTTGGTGGGATGGAATTGTTGTAAGCTTGAGTTGGATTAAATTGAAAGAGCTTGATATTGAAGTAGCTATGCCTGTTTTGGGACAATTATTGCAAAAGATCGGTAAATCAATTTATATACCCGAGGCGGACGAAATTTTAAGAATTTTGATGACAAAAGGAAATTTTAAAGGATGTACCTTGGGGAATTGTGAATTATTTATAGCTGCAAAAAGATTATGGATTGTGCCGCAAGATAAAGATAATCGATTGATGAGTAAAAAAGATTGGGATGCTTTTGTTGAGAAATTTGTTTGTTATAAAAATGCTGGGTTGCCATATAAGGTAAGACGAGCTTTGTGGCTTATTATGGAAGGTAAAAATGGCTAAATCTAAGAAAAAGTCAGAATTTATTACAACCGGTTTGGTGGCTCAAAACAGAAGAGCCGGTTTCGATTATTTGATTGAAGAAAAATTTGTTGCCGGTTTAGAACTATTAGGGACAGAGGTTAAATCTTTGCGTTTGGGGCATGCCAATATTAATGATGCATTTGGTATTGAAAAAAATGGTGAAATATTTATCTCTAATATGTTTATTGCCGAATATGCTAATAAAGGTTATTCATCACATGCGGAAAAAAGGGAAAGAAAACTTCTTTTACGTAAAAAAGAAATTATTGATATAATAAATGCGTTGGCAAGAAAAGGAGCTACACTGGTTGCCATAAGGTTGTTTTTTGATAATAGAGGAAAAGCCAAACTTGAGGTGGGACTCGGTAAAGGTAAAAAGCTTTATGATAAAAGAGATGCTATTAAGAATAGAGAATTGGATAGAAAAATTCGTCTGAAGGATTTTTAGTTTTTGATATATGTTTATTCTTAAAAAAATTTAAGGAGAAATTGAATGCTTGATGCTGAAAAACTGCAAGAGATGAAAGATAAAAATATAATCTCGGAAGAAGATTTGGTTCAGCATAAATATCGTTTGGCAGCTAAAGCTTTGAATAAAGAAGATGTGAAATCATCGGTGAATGGTGTTGTGTATATTGTTTTGGCTTTTTTTATCGGAACATTAGGGATTCATAACTTTTATGCCAGATATTGGAAAAGAGGTTTGGTGCAATTATTTTTGACAATGATTGCTCAATTTGCATTATATATTCCGTTGTTGTTTACAGCATTGTGGGCAGAAATGGAATTGTTGTTTGTAAATAGAGATGCGAAGGGGCTGGTATTTAAGGGAAAAAGAAAACTTATATGGCTTTTGCGATTAGGTTCCGTGTTTGTTTTGGTTTGGAGTTTAATGTCTGTAAAAACAGCAAATATTGATGCTATTTTGCAAATGATGAATGAAATGTATGGAGTTGTTGAAGAACATAATTTTGAAGATATGTAACAAATATGATATTTTTGAAAAAAAGTGCTTGCAAAATAAAAAATATGTGTTAATTATCTTGTCACCGATGCGGGCGTAGCTCAGGGGTAGAGCGCAACCTTGCCAAGGTTGATGTCGTGGGTTCGAATCCCATCACCCGCTCCAATTTGATAAAGACTTCTTTTTTAAGAAGTCTTTTTTTGTTTTGCGGGTGATGGTCTTCTTCGAATCCCATTCTTGCTCCGTAGGTTTCGCATTGTAAAAATGCTCAACAACTTCGCTTCGGTCACTTGTTTTGTATAGAAGTTTTATCGCCGTTTTATACCGGCTCAAAACTTTAACAAAACTATGCCTTCTGCACCAAAATTAACCGGAGCAACGGTTAATTTGTGGTTTGAAGCCCGCTCCAATTTGATAAAGACTTCTTTTTTAAGAAGTCTTTTTTTTGTTTTGCGGGTGATGGGCTTCTTCGAATCCCTTTCTTGCTCCGTAGGTTTCGCATTGTAAAAATGCTCAACAACTTCGCTTCGGTCACTTGTTTTGTATAGAAGTTTTATCGCCGTTTTATAGCGGCTCAAAACTTTAACAAAACTACACCTTCTGCACCAAAATTAACCGGAGCAACGGTTAATTTGTGGTTTGAAGCTCGCTCCAATTCTAACTCTCCTTTTATGGAGAGTTTTTTTATGCAGAGATGGTCTTCTGGTTCATCGGGTTCATTAGGGGTTCATTATCAAATTTGACGATGCCTCTCTCGGGCAACAAAAAAACAACACCACTTCGGGTGTTGTTTTTTTATTGGCGGATAGACAGGGAAATGAGAACAAAAATCCGCTATGCTGCTGAAATATTTTTTTTATGTCTTCAAAAAAATTTAAGTTATCTCTTTGCTGTAATATATTGCTGTATCACTATTTCGTTCCTACCATAAAAAAATTTTTATGCCAAGGATTTTTTAATTACATTTTTTAATCACTCGCAGATAAATACCTATGACATTCCAATCGTAGATATTTAATCTATGTCATGAAAACGGGGAAACAGGCTTTTCTATAAGCACTCTCACGCAGAGCACGAACTGAAAACCTACGAAGTCTTATCCATTGGAGTAAGCACCGCAAAGAAACCCCTCCAAAGGCGGTCGGCGGAATATAAATAGGACGCGGCTGATGATGTCAGTTAGAAATAAGAGGCTCTGTCTGTGCTCATTGACAACCTCGGCATTGTAAAGTTTAGTTCTTGTTTGGATTTTACAATGTGCCAACCGTAAAGCAGGTGGAAGGCTCGTATCGGCGGTGTGCGAGTTGTAGAAAAATCTACTATAACCGAAACAAGAAAGCAGGCTCAGGCGGAAATGCTATTGCTCTAAATCTTTTACCCTTGGTTTGTGAGGGTAAAAAGAGCAGGTCTAAACGGAAATACTGAAAAATATTGAATAATCAAAAAGTTTAATAAAAAAAGAAAAACAAGCAATCTGTGATTGCGAAGTTTAGGTTGAACGAGAGAAACGAGTTCAGCCTCTAAATCATTGTTATCAATACTTACACAACAGATAATTACAAAAATTAAGCGATAAATATCTATGAAACAAAAGGTAAAACAATGAATATGATAATAAATGGATTTAAAGAGCGAATAAAGGCATTAAGGGATAGAAACAAGCAAATAGACACAGAATTAGAAAAAGACTCCACAGAGTCAAAAAAAGCGGCTTTAACAGATGAAAAAGAAGATAACCTTAATCAAATTAGAAAACAACGCACCGAAAAATACGAATATGAACAAATAACTGAAAGCACCGAATATATGAAGAAGTGCTATTTGTATCTTAAAAAATTAGGCATCATAAAATCACAACATCAATTTAGCCGTGAATTTTTGAATAAATCACAAGATTATATGGGCATGATAATCTGTGAATCACGAAAACCGGCAATCAATGCAATTCATAACTTATTACAAAATCTAAATGAATTATATTCACTTTATGAGGAATTTGACAATAAACAAGCGATAAACCGCAATTTATATACTTTGATTGATAAAGGGCAACGCATTATTACCAAAAGAATATTGTCATATTTGTAAAGGTTAATAAATGGAATTAACAAGGGCATATCATCAATTAATGACATATAATAAGAAATACACCTACATGATGAAAGACGGACAAGTTGTATTTAATAATCATTGGGCTTGGATTGTAGTATTCCAAGCCCTTAATAAAAGAAACTTTGCTATTGTTAAGTTTTATAATGGTAGTTATTCGGTAGTTGAGGTTTAAATGTTTTAATCTATTGCTTTTTTATGTTTTTTCTTTTAACCTATTTATATTTTAATGTTAACTTAATGTGAAGAGAGATTAAATGATTGGAACTGCATACTGTGAACATTGTAAAAAACAAGTAATGGCAAAGAAAAAAGGATGTAATCATGGGCTACATGCTATTTTAAGCCTTATAACTGGCGGACTTTGGCTTATTGTTTGGCTTTTATGTGCAATAACATGGGATGATTATTATTGCACAGAATGTGGAAAACATGTAAAAATCGGTTCTGCAGAACCTACATATCATTGTCCTAAATGTCAGGCAATTATAGAAAAAGATAGTTTGTTTTGTCCGCATTGTGGCTTCCAAGTAGAAAAGAAATGTAAGCATTGTAATGAAAAAAATGATTTAGCAGCTCATTTTTGTAAAAAATGTGGTAAAAAATTAGATGAAAGTTAGATTGAAAATCAATTTATAAGTATAAAAATTTACATTTATATTAAGCAGATAATATTGATACATAAAAAGAAAGGATGACTGCATGAAAAACCGTTTTTTGATTCTTACTATTTTTATATTAAGTTCTTGTGTTTGTAAACAAGCACCAATTTTAACACATGTTATGAAAAATGAATTTAATGTTAAGCAGGCTCAACAGTTAATGAAAAAGGGCAATAATACTATTATCGGAAATGCTTTTATAAGGCAAAATGGAGGAGGCGTAGTTACTTGTGCTGGAAGTAGAGTTTCCTTAGTTCCTGCAACAAGTTATGCAGAAGAGCGATTAAAATATTTATATTCGGGAACAGAAAGCGGATACAATCCTATAATATTTAAGGGTTGTGGTCAGTTTGGTCCTGCAATGGAATATAATTTTACACCATCTCCTGATAATTATATTAAATTAACTAAAGAAACTGTATGTGATAGTTCAGGGCATTTTAAATTTAATAATGTTAGTGAAGGAGAATTTTTTATAATAACCAATGTAATTTGGCAAGTTCCTTCTACAACATATTACACTATGGTGCCTAATGGTGGAACCTTGATGCAAAAAGTTATTCTAAAAAAAGGAGAAACAAAAGAGATAATAATGAGCCGTTAAATTTAATAAAAACAGAGCGGAATAATCCGCCCTTTATAATTACAATCCAAAATTCTCTTTATATCTGTAATAAGTCGGTTTAGTGATTCCATACTTTTTAAGAATTTCACATACACGCACCTTATTTTTTATATCGGCTTTTAATTCTTCTTGTTGTGATAGAGATATTTTTTTACTTCTCTCTTTACTATAAACACCTTTCTTTTTAGCAATAGCAATTCCCTCGGCTTGTCGCATTTTAATCATATTTCTTTCAAATTCAGCAATAGAACCAATGATTTGAAGTGTTAATTTGTTAAATGGATTATTTGTATCATCGGTAAAACGCAAATTCTCTTTAATAAAATATATTTCTGCGTGTCTTTCTTCGGTAATAGTTTTTACAATCTGCAAAAGGTCGTTAATATTACGAGCCAATCTATCAATAGAATGAACTTCAACAACATCTCCCTTTCTAACCCATTTTAACATCTCTTGTAATTTAGGACGATTTGTTGAACCACCGCTTGCATAATCTTCAAATACTTCATCATATTTAGAAATATCCGTTGTTTGTCTATCTATTTTTTGTGAACCGTCATTAGAACTAACTCGTGCATATAAAAATCTCATTGTTTTAACCCTCTAAAAAGTAACATTATAGTCTTAATATATACATTACTATTCAAAAGTCAAGCAAAATATTACCTTAATATTACCATTTTGATTCGTTTTTTATGGTAATATTGAAGTGTGCCTTATAATTACTAGGAAATCTGCCACTTTCAGCGATTTTTGTAAATCAAAATGAAATTAAAGTTAAATCAAATGGTTATCAAAACAAATAATCAACAATTAGATTTTTATTATTTGACTTATCTAATTGATTGAACTCTAATTTAAGTGTTCCTATTAACCTATTAAGAGGAGATAATATTATGAGTGATATTAAATCAAATTCAAATCAAAATGCTAATAAAAGTAATTTAGATGAGAAATTATTGGAAATAAAACCATATTCAAAGATTGAAGAAACACGTTCAAAAGAATTATCTCAAA
>JAZODJ010000012.1:0-139356 GCA_045597005.1 Alphaproteobacteria bacterium
CATAACAGTAATAGGAACATCAACAATAATATGCAAATGAGGTTGTTTGAAGTTCTTTGAGCCAATTTCTTGAAAGATTCCGATTTGGTATTGTTTGTCTTTGTGTTTGTAATACCTTGAACCAAACTCTTTTCTGTAATACTTTTTCAAAATCGTCTTAAAGTTGTTTAGCAAGTTGCTTTGTGAAAGATTTTCAATGTGAGGATTGAATGTCATAAATAATTTCATCGTAAATCCTTTTAGATAATAGTTTATAATAGCCGATAATGTGTCGGCTTTTATTAAATTTGCTTTGAGCGGTGGGAGAATAACTGCACCACCGCATTAAGTTTAATTTATTAGGGAAGTCGGTTGATAATGGACTTCCCTTGTCATTATCAACCACAAAAGCATTTTACTATGCTTGACCGTCAAAAAGCAAAATTAAAATGCTTGTTGAATCTATTTATCTAAAAGTGATTAAAGTTTGTAATTATTTTGAAAGATTCTATGATTTTTCATAAAAAAGAGGGTGTAAAAATGTAGCACCTGTGTAGCACCAAAAAAATAAGGATTTCAGAAAACTCTGAAACCCTTATAAACTGGTAGGCGCGTGGGGGTTCGAACCCCAGACCCACTGATTAAGAGTCAGTTGCTCTACCAACTGAGCTACGCACCCATATCAATGATGAACCGGACTATAAACTTACTTTTTTTATTTTGCAAGACCTTTTTAATAAATTTTCTAAAAATATTAATTGCTAATATATTTTTTTAATATATCTGCCAACATATCAGCCCACTCATTTACACCTTTATCCAAATCATCAAACTCATCATCTCTGATTTCTATCAAAGCATAATCCAGTCCTTTTTCCTCGCCGCAAACAACAACCGCTCCGGTATTATATTTGCGCAAATCATAAGGAACATTTTCACCTATAACTTTATCTGTTTTAACTAATTCATTATACATAAAACTAGCCATTTTTGTCGGTTTATGCCACAAAACACCCGCTTGCCATGGTCTATAATCGCCTCCTTTTAATTGTGGCGTGTAACTGTGTATTGAAAATATAATCGGCTTTTTCCCTTTTGCTTGCAATCGAGAAATTTGCTCTTCAATAGCTTCATAATAAGGACGATAAAATCTATTCACACGATATTTTATTTCATTTGCAGACAAATTCATATTTTTATGAATTATTGTTCCATCACTCACTTCAACTATCAATTCATCTTCATTTTCTCTTCGATTAAGATCAATCAACAATCTGGAATATTTTCCCATAATTGCAAAACAGCCAAGTTTTTTTGCCAACAATTCTGTAATTTCTTTTCCGCCCTTATCCCGCGCAATATGTCGATTCAGGTCTTGTCCTGATAATCCTAAATTATCATATTCATTCGGAATTTCATTTCCGGCATGTTCACATGTTAAAATCAATTCACAATCTGAATCTTTATTTATAACTTCAAAAACATTATCTTGCATTAGCTTTTACCTCACGCATTTTTTTAGCATAGCCCGGATTTACATAAGGAAGCTTTCCGGTTTCATTTAAAGCCTGCATAACCAAACGAGAATATTTTTGCTCACCTTCAATTGCTGATTTCGAAACGGACCTTTTCATCGGACGATATGAATCATATGGAACTTGATAATAGTAAGACAAATCATGCATAACTGTTTTATCATCGGTCATCTGATTATTATACCAAGTATATTTATTAAGCAAAAATCTGTTCATATGATTAGGATTATTATTCACGGCAGACCTTACAAACTCTCGATTAAATTGTAAAAATGCCTCAACAAATTTTTTATTGAAATTAGCATTCATAAAACGCATTTCTACTGTATGTTTCGGTATTACATTCAGTGTTTTATATTTATTACCGTATGCCGACATTTCTTCTAATTCTTTTTTATTATCACACAAATCCACCATAATTGCCAAAAAAGGATAGTCTCTTTCTCCGTTTTGGCTCAAGTTTCTGCTTATATATGTCGCATACAAAAGATTATTATCTCGTCTTTCGGGAGCTGCAAATGCCCCAACAATATCTTTTTCATGCAACATCATTCTTTTAACCAGACGCTTATATATCACCATATCAAATCCTTCGGCTGATAAATGTTGATGCAATGAACAATGTACATTAACATGCCCTTCATCAAACGCATCCAAAATTTTCAAACAACTATCTTCATCATCTTTGTCTCGCATAATTCTGCTGGCATATTCAACCGCTGCTAAATTATTATGTCTGGCAAGACTTTCATCTCGCATTATCACGCCCGCAGAATTTTTATCCAAATAAACACTGGCATCTTTATTAGTTGAATACAATTTTTCCCAGCCATTTTTATCCTTAAGATAATCAATCAACAAATCATAATCCTTAAATTCTTCAGGCACATAAAACTCCAACTCAAAACCGCTTGGCCAATATTCATCTGAAAATGTATTTCCTTTTGCCTCGACCTGAAATAAATCATTCATTTTAGGATTATCTGTTGACATTTCTCGATATTCTTTACTGATACGATTTCTTAATTCATGCAACCGCCCTATTTCTCTTTTTCTATCTGCAAAAGTATAACCTTCTTCATACTGATATTCTTTCATCATATTTTTACGCAAATAATTATCTGATGCAAACAAGGCTCTTTGATAAACTTCACCTTCATTCGTTATCTCATCAAAATGATTGTCTAAATAATGCAAAATATCAGCTCCAACCATCAAACCATGTTTTCCCGAATATGGCATATTAGTTTTTATCGGCCAATTTCCGAATTCATCGCTATGATCTTTTTTGGATGCAAAACTATACATAAATTGTCTTAATTCAAAACCAAAAGTTTCTATTCCGTCTACTAACGAAGCTAACCTTCCGTCTCCTGTTTTTATATATTCTTGAGAATACAAAACACTCAGCTGAGGTTTATCCTCATTGTAAGTATCGACACTTTGCACAACATCTTCAACAAAACGATGAAAATTTTTCTTAGCATCCATTCCATAATTTTTATGAAAATATTCCACTACTCCGGCAAAAGGAGCCAACATATTATCAACATGCCAATCATAATAAAATTGTTTAAACTTTTTACCTTTAACCATCGCAAAATAGTCCGCAAATGCAGATCTAACTTCTTCAACCGTATTTTCTATATTATTAGTCATTTCTTACTCTTGATATTAAAATATTAAACCTAAATCTTAAAGTGTGTTATCTTTCCCTCTGAGTACCCACACTTTTAAGTTTGAGGCGAAAATACTCAGAGGCTAATCAAGAGCAAAATAGAAATAAGAATAAAGGAAATAAGAGTAAACAAAACGCCGCTGCTTTTTATAGCATCGTTTGATATATTCAAAATATTTCCGGCAACGTTAAACATTAATTTCCTTTTTAATTCGTCAACTTTTTAAGAATAGTACAAACAAAAAAACATTGTCAACTTTTTTTTATAAAAATAAAATATTTGTTCAAAAACAAAAAACCTTTCTAAAAAAGAAAGGCTTTTTAACTGGCGGAGCGTATAGGACTCGAACCTATGCATCGCTATTCACGATGACGGATTAGCAATCCGCTGCATTACCACTCTGCCAACGCTCCATTCGTGTGGTACGGACACATATTTAACGTAACTTTTTATACTCGTCAACACTTTTTTGTTGTTATTAATGAAAAATCATCGTTACATATGTCATCATAATAAAACCAAGAAAAACTGCCGCAGCTGATTTATTAGTATCCTTCTGCCCGTACGTCTCCGGTAAAATTTCATTTATAACAACAAACAACAATGTTCCGCCGGCTAAAGCCATTCCATATGGTACAATTCTAAAGCTGATATCCATTAATAATAACCCTATAATAGCTCCTAATGGTTGCATCAAACCTATTACAAACGATATCATTGCTGATTTTATTTTAGAATAACCGGCTCCAACCAAAGAAATCGCAATAGTTAAACCTTCCGGAATATTATGAACGGCAATACCTAAAACTAACGATAAAGGATTAATCAATTCATCTGCACCATAAGCAACACCCACAGCCAAACCTTCGGGCAATTTATGCAATGTTATGGCAATAATAAACAACCACGCTTTTTTTACCCTCAAACTAGGTCCGTGATGTCCCATTGAATTATGCTCATGCGGAAGAACAAAATTAAGCAACCAAACCAACAAAACACCGGCAAAAACTGCACTGACATAACTAAAAGCATCTTCATATAAACTATTGCCATTTTTTACAATATCTTCCATTGCCGGAACCAACAAAGAAAATAACGACGCCGACAACATTATCCCGGCAGCCAAATTAAGCAGCTGATTTATTTCATTTTTTAAATATCTTTTTTTCAAAAAGATACAAAGACCTCCGATTCCGGTAATTAAACCGGCTATCAAAGAAGCAATGAATCCATCTGCAAAAGTAGCTGTTAACATAAATTATTCCTTATCATTTTGACAATTTTATACTGATTTATCGCCTTACAAGCTTTATCACCTATCAAACAACTTAGCAATATCTTTTATTTTCAACTCTACATAGGTCGGACGCCCATGATTACACTGCCCTGAATGTGGTGTGTTTTCCATATCTCGTAACAATTTATTCATTTCATCTATTTTTAATCTGCGCCCCGCTCTTATAGAACCATGACAAGCCATCGTAGCACAAACCAAATGCAACTTTTCTTTCAAATCAAACACTCCGCCCCACTCTGTTACTTGAGCAGCCAAATCTCTAATCAATTCTTGAACATCAACTTCACCTAAAAGCGCCGGTGTTGATCTGACAATCACTGCCGTTGTTCCAAATTCTTCTATATCCAAACCTAATTTTACCAATTCTCCGGAAGCTTCCAAAATTTTTTCTTTTTCAACTAATGACAAATCAACAATTTCCGGCAACAACAAAATCTGAGACACCGGATTTTTCTCAGCAAGTCCGGACTTTAGCTTTTCCATTACAATTCGTTCATGTGCCGCATGCTGATCAACAATAATTATGCTGTCTTCTGTCTGAGATATAATATAAGTATCATTAAATTGGGCTTTTGCCATACCCAACGGACCAAAATTATTATCTTTTACATTTTCATAATCAACTTCTTCCGTCTTGACCGAAAATTTATATTCTAAATCGGGTAATTCAATCTGTCTTTTGTGTTTTTCCCAACTAATACTTTGATAATTTCCTGTTTTGACACCATCGGATAAAACACGCTCCGGTTCATTCAAGCTCAAAAATGTTTCTGTTTGAGGCAACACAATATCACACAAATCCAATGTATTTGAAGTTTTTCCTGAAGATCTGGTTAAAGCATTTCTTATTGCCGAAACCAACAATCCTCGTACTAAATTATTATCATAAAATCTAACCTCTGCTTTTGTCGGATGCACATTTACATCAACATCTTGCGGATTAACATCAAAAAATAAAGCACACATCGGATATCTTCCCGATGCTAAAACATCTTGATAAGCCCCTCTTATCGCTCCCAACAATAACTTATCTCTAACCGGCCTGTTATTTACAAACAAAAATTGTGACAACGAATTTGCTTTATTTAATGTTGGCAAAGAGACATATCCGCTGATCCTAACTCCTTCACGCTCAGCATCAATTAAAATTGAATTTTCTCTAAATTCTTTTCCCATCACAGCTGACAAACGTTCCATTCTTGCATCAAACAAATCTCCTGTTGCCGCCGGATAATACAATTTTTTCTTCCCATCCGAATACAACGAAAAAGCGACCTGAGGATTTGCCAACGCAATTCTTTGAATAACATCGGCACAACCGGCTGTCTCTGAAGATGAAGCTTTCAAAAATTTCAATCTTGCCGGAGCTGAATAAAATAAATCTCTCACCTCAATTCTTGTACCTTGTACACAAGCAGACGGAACAACATCTGTTTTTTCTCCACCATAAACTTCCATTTTCCATCCATTATCATCATTTTTGCGACGTGTCGAAATTGTCATTCTTGATACCGAAGAAATAGAAGGCAAAGCTTCTCCTCTGAATCCAAAAAAACAAATATTAAACAAATCATCATCCGGCAATTTAGAAGTCGCATGTCTCTCAACTGCCAAACTCAATTCTTCCGGCGACATTCCTTTACCATTGTCAATAATTGTTATTAATGATTTTCCGCCATCTGTTAAATGCACTTCAATTGAAGTTGCTTCCGCATCAAGCGCATTTTCAACCAATTCCTTAACAACCGACGCAGGTCTTTCAACAACCTCTCCGGCTGCAATTTGGTTAACCAGATTTGAAGGAAGAATTCTGATTGTCATTATTTTCTCAATCTTCTAATCAATGCAATTAAATTGTTTGTTGATGAATCGTGCCCTGCATTTTCCTTATTTCCTTGCAATTCAGGCATAATTTTCAGCGCCATTTGTTTTCCTAATTCAACTCCCATTTGATCAAATGAATCAATGTTCCAAATTATTCCCTCAACAAATGTTTTGTGTTCATACATAGCAACCAACATTCCCAAAGCAAACGGATCAATTTTCTTGAATATTATTGTATTAGAAGGCCTGTTTCCGGTAAAGCTTTTATATTTTTTTAATCGCTCAACTTCTTCTTTTGATTTACCGGATGCTTTTAACTCTGCTGCAGCCTCTTTAACCGTTTTTCCTTTCATCAAAGCTTCACTTTGAGCTAAAATATTAGCTAACAATATCTCATGATGTTCACCTATTTCATTGTGTGAAATTGCCGGAATAATAAAATCACATGGAACAAAAGATGTTCCTTGATGTAACATCTGAAAAAACGAATGTTGAACATCAGTACCGGCACCGCCAAAAATAACCGGAGATGTCTGATATTTAATAAAATCATTATTCAAATCTACAAACTTACCGTTACTTTCCATTATTAATTGTTGCAAATAAGCCGGTAAATATGTCAAATATTGATCATATGGTACGACCACATGATTGCGAATACCAAAGAAATTATTATACCAAACACTTAAAAGAGCTAAAATTACCGGAATATTTTTATCTAAATCAGCTGTTTTAAAATGCTTATCCATTGCATACGCTCCTGACAGCATTTTTTCAAAATTGTCATATCCCACCGCAATAGCAATAATCAAACCTATTGCCGACCACATTGAGTATCGACCACCGACAAAATCCCAAAATTCAAACATATTTTCAACATCAATTCCAAATTTTGACACTTCTGCAGCATTTGTTGATACGGCTACAAAATGTTTTGATGTTGCATGTTCACCCAATGCATCAATTAACCATTTACGACAAGTCTTAGCATTGGTTAATGTTTCAATTGTTGTAAATGTCTTAGAACAAACAATAAATAACGTGGTTTCTGGATCCAACTTGTTCAAAACTTCGGCACATGCCGTCCCATCAATATTAGAAATAAAATAACAATTCATATCTTTGGGCATATATTTTTTCAAAGCCTCAACAGCCATCTTAGGACCTAAATCAGAACCGCCTATACCTATATTAACGATATTTGTAAGTTTTTTTCCGGTATATCCTTTAAACTTGCCCAAACGCACAGCCTCAGAAAAATCTTTAATCTTTGCCAAAACCCGATTTATTTCCGGCATAACGTCTTTTCCATCAACATAAATAGGTGTATTGTCTCTGTTACGTAATGCCACATGCAAAACAGCTCTGTTTTCGGTAATATTAATTTTATCACCGGCAAACATCTGCTCTATCTTTTTTTGCACTTTTGCTTCTCTGGCCAATGTCAATAAATATTTAACAGCTTTTTCATCAATTCTGTTTTTAGAATAATCAAGCCACATATTTTCTAAGGATACACTATATTTTTCTGCCCTTTTGTTATCTTCATCAAACATATCACGCATTTCAACATTACGCATTTTTTTGGCGTGAGCCTCAAGTTTTTTCCAAACTCTGGTTTTATTAATGGTCTTATTCAAATTAAACATAGTTCCTCCTTATTAAAAACTTCCTATACTCGCTTTTAATACCTTTTTACCGAAATATTTCTCGGCTACTGCATTAAGTTGTTCTAATGTAACATTCATAACATATTCATTTCGCTTTTGTAAAAAATCTTTTCCCAAATCATATTTTTGCATATAAGCCAACATTTCAGCTATACCTATTGTTGATGCAAAACGCAAATTATACGATGCTGTCAAATAATCTTCAGCATTTTTAAGTTCTTCCGATAAAAATCCTTTTTGAGCAACCTTATTAAATTCTTCAAAAAACATTTTTTCAGCCTTAGCAAAATTATCTTTCGTTGCTGAAAAACCAGCCATAATCAAATTAGACTTATCTGATAAAATCATCGATGAGTATGCCCCATAGGTTAACCCCTCTTTTTCTCTGATTTGCTGGTTTAATCTTGAATTAAGCCCTGCTCCGCCAAATAGATAATTAGCAATATACAACGGATAAAAATCTTCACATTTTCGACAAGTTCCGGTCATAATATATGTTGCAATATTTTGTCCGGTTACACGATCGATTTGTAAATTATTTTTATCCCAATCAATCACAGCATCTTCTAAATTTTTACTGTTTGAATGTTGTGGTAAATCTCCAAAAATACCATTAATCGTTTTCTTCACTTCATCGTCGGTTAAATCTCCGGCAACTCCTATATACAACCCATTTTTAACTAAATTTGTTTTAACAAAATTCTTTAAATCACTACCTTTAATTTTGTTCACGGTATCAATAGTTCCCAACATATTACGACTATAATTATGATTATCATAAACAAATTCATTAACTGCCAATTTCAGCTGATTAGCCGGATTTTCTTTTTCAGCTTCCAAGCTTTTCAATATTTGCGCCTTAGCTGTTTCTACATACTTATTTTCAAATTTTGGTGTCATCAAAACAGATCGTAAAATATCAACAGCCTTACTCAAGCTATCCTTTGGAAAAGTAATAATTCCGTTAAAAGCATCTTTATCGGTATTAAATGAAATTTTAATACCGTTAATATCCATATCTTTTTTCAAAGCTTCTGCATTACGTTTTCCGGCTCCGGCATCCAAAGTTGCCGCAACTAAATTAGATATACCCTGCAGACTGCTATCTTCATAAGCAAACCCTGATTTTGCAAAAATAAAACTCAATGCAACCAACGGAGCATCTTTTTCAGCAATAAAATACGCTTTTAAATTTGTTTTTTTATCAATAACTTCCGCAACATTTCCCTTAAAAGTTCGCCCTTTTAACTCCGAATTTTCAACAAAATAATCATACGAAAAAGTTCTGTTATAATTATAAACAATTCCTCCCAAAAACAAAAGCAATACCAAAAACAATAATCCTGTTCGATTTTTATTTCTCATATATATAGGTCTTTTGCTCATTGCTTTATCTCCTCAGGATGCAAAACACCAATTGCCTGATGTGCTTCATTCCACAAATAATCGGCAACCCCAAAAACATCAGATAAAGTTATTTTGTCTACTTCTTCAACATATTGTTGTAAATCATCCAAATTCATACCGACAGCTAACATCCACCCTACTGTTTGAGCCAAACTCTCAGGATTATCTTTCAAATAAATCAAATTAATCTTAAGCCTTTGTTTAATCTCTTTCAAATCATTTTCATCAAAATTTTTTAGCGCATCATTCCAAGCTCTATCAATCTTTTTTTCAAAAACATCTGTATTATCAGATACCGGAATCGCACTGATGACAAATTTACCATAACTTCTCGCGATTCCGTCATAATAAACACTTATATTCAAAGCTGTTTTATCTCTCACAACCATTTTTTGGTATAATGGCGAATTTTCATTTCCCCCCATATATTCAGCTAATATTTCTAAAGCATACGCTTGCTTTTTATTTTGAACAAAAGAAGGAGCCACAAACATTTTCACAAAACGTTCCATTTTCACATCCGATGTACTCATCTCCGCTTTTGCTTTGTACATTCCTTTTTTTAACTCAAACTTTGTTTGTATTTTCTCCATTGGCTTTAATTTACCATAATATTTATCAGCCATTTTTTTTGCTGTCTCAACGTCAATATCGCCGGACAAAACCAACACCGCATTATTCGGCACATAATAACGCTTATAAAAATCAATTGCATCTTTTGGGGTTAAATTCAAAATTTCCGTATCATATCCCGTAACTGGATTTGCATATGGGTGTTCTTGCCACAAAGTTTTATTAACCGTTTCAAAAAATTTTGCTACCGGACTATTATCCACTCTTTGTTTTCTTTCCTGAAAAACAATATCCCTTTCTGTTATAAAATCATTTTCATTTATAGCTAAGTTTTGCATTCTGTCTGCTTCTAAAAACATTGCCAATTCAAGTCTTGATACATCCACAAACTGGTGATAGGCAGTAACATCTTGCGATGTAAAAGCATTGCTTTCCATTCCGTTTTGTTCAGCAATTCGATTAAATTCTTGCCCTTTTACCCTTTTTGTACCTCGAAACATCAAATGTTCCAACAAATGAGCTATACCGCCTTTTCCCGGCAATTCATCAGTAGCCCCAACTTTATAAAAAAGCATCTGTTTAACTATCGGAGCTTTGTGATTTTTAATAACAACAACATGTAATCCGTTATCTAAAAAAAATTCTTCGGCATCAAATTGCTTTGCTTCGGCAGTAAAATAACAACCAAACAACATCAAAAACAACAAAACACCGAGTTTTTTCAATATCATAATTATTTCCTGATTATTTTACACTGGGACGTACACCAAATTCCGGAGGCAACGATAACGGCTCTCGCTGTTCCACCACTTTCTCATCAGGTGATTTTCTGGATAATCCCAAGTCTTCTTTAGTTACCCCTGAACAAGCAGCAACAGCAATTAACAAAGATAAAATCAATACAATTCGCATATTATTCTCCTTTTTTTTCAAAATACCCGAACAATGCTTGAATAATAATTAATCCTGCACCGATACAAATAAAACTGTCAGCCACATTAAAAGCCGGCCAATGAGAATCTGCAATATGAACATCCAAAAAATCAAAAACAGCACCAAATCTTAATCTGTCAATAACATTTCCGATAGCTCCCCCCATAATCATTCCCAAAGAAGCTTGTATCAACTTATTGTTTTCACTTTTTAACCAAAAAAACAATGCAATAACGATCGCAACAGCCAATCCTGACAACAACCAAACCCCAAGATTACCATAATCATTTAACATGGAAAAACTGACACCGGTATTCCAAGCCTTAACCACATTAAAATAATCGTTTATATAAATATAGGGATTCACACCCAAAAAATGATGTAAAACAAAATATTTGGACACCAAATCTGCCAACACAACCAAAACAGCAATTACTAGACCTAACAACAATTTTTAACACCCCTTAAAACATATAAAATATGACAAAGACTACGCCAAAAATCAATACATCTCAAGCGCCCCATATAAGATACACACAAAAAAGGATTTTTTATTAAAACATCTTCTTTTTTCTAAAAAACAATATAACCAATATTGTCAAGATTGTTGATGCTGTAACAACGTACCAAAAACCATATCTGCCATCACTCAAGGGAACGTCGACATTCATTCCCCAAAAACTTGCCAACATCGTCGGTATCGAAAGTATAATTGTAATAGCCGCCAAAAATTTCATAACTTGGTTAACATTGTTATTTATCACAGATGCAAAACCATCCATCATACTCTCTAAAATTGTACGATGCATATCAACCATTTCTATGGCCTGTTTATTTTCAATCATAATATCTTCAAGCAAATCAATATCATCTTCGGAAAAATTCAAAACATGGTTTATTGTTTTAGCTCTAACCATTCGCAACAATTTTTGTAAAATTAACTGATTATCACGCAACGCAGTAGTAAAATAAACCAATGATTTTTGAATTTCCATCAACTGAAAAAGCTCTTTATTATTAGTTGTATTACGCAAATTATATTCTATCGATTCGGTTTTTCTGTTAATAATTTTCAAATATCTCAAATAAAACTGTGTCGCTTTATACAAAATATTAAGCATCATCTTAGTTTTATTTTTGGTATCAAACGTATTAGCCGTAGATTTCGTAAAAGAACCTATAATTCTGTTTTCTCTGCTACAAAGAGTAACAAAATTTTTTGGAGTAAAAACCATTGAACACGGTAATGTATCAAACTGCCCTTCATCATCCAATAACGGCAAATTAACAATTACCATAAAATTTCTACCGTCCAACTCGATACGTGAACGTTCATCAATATCTAACGAAGTTTTTATTATATCAACATCCCAATCTATCCATGTTGCAATTTTTTCAATTTCTTCATTACTGGGATTTATTACATTTATCCACGATCCGGGGTACAAACGATTCTTCTTAAGTTTAACGAGTTTCTTATTGGCATCTGTTCTGCAAATCTTAAACATAAGCTTTAACCTCCTCTAATAAACTATTGAAAAATTTTTAAAACAAATCGATGGACAACTCCGCTTTAAACATAAAAAAAGCCTTATATGGTGCGGCCAAAAGGACTTGAACCTTCACGGGATACCTCCCATAACGACCTCAACGTTACGCGTCTACCAATTCCGCCATGGCCGCTCACAAACCAATAAAGCTGTGCTAACAGATATAGCACAAATAAAAAATAATCAAGCTTTTTTTATCTTTATTATATTTTTTTTATTTCTTTCTATATTTTTTGACAATTTTGACAAAAAAACACTTGCACGCACTCGAAAAATATGATATATCTGTTGTATCAAAAAAAATTATTGGAAAACTATTAGTTGGGTGAGTTAGTTCCGGCACAATTTATTGTAGCCCTTTTAAATCCCAAAGCCATTAAAACTAAAAAAAATATGGCAACAAACGAGACAAGATCAAGATTAATAGATCGCCGCAATCTCTACAATAATGGAGAACTTATCGCAGCGGCGTTCATCGAGTTTTTCCATCACGGAAAAGTTCGTGTTTACGGCAAATTTTATAACGGATTCAAGGGCAATATTGGCCCTGTAACCGAAATGATTGCCGAAGTGCCAAACAACCTCTTAGAAGAGGTTCGTCGCACAACCTGGCAACAAAACAACAAAAGCCCCGAGCTTCAAGCCTGGTGCAACGAGGTCTGGGCGAAAGCCAAAAAAATTGATGACTGGTTTGAGAAATTTTAATTTATCATCCACAGTCATCAAAAAAAGGTCTGCTCTTAACAAGCAGACCTTTTTTACATCCTAATCCAAATTAAATCTCAACCAAAAAAACGCCACATTTCCCATATTGGTCCAACCGGGTACATATGCCATTTGCAAGGCCAAGCGCTTATATTCTATTCCTACAATCGGCAACGGCAACGGAACCGGAATATATGCATATTCATGACGTTGTGTAAAACCCAAAGTATACCCAATTCCTACTTTCCAATCATCATTACAACAGATACTCCAGTTTTTTTGATAAGCATAACCGAACATTGTTTCCATATGATAATTAGAATCCTTAAAAGCCATAGCATATAAACCATGCCAATTACCTTTTTCATCATATATGGACTTGCCCAAACCGAAACCGAAAGCATTTTCGTTATATTTTGCAATATGTTCATCATCATATGCCAATCTGTTATGCCAAGCATAAAGCGGAGCATACATATCATAATGATCAGATCGCCAAATAGCTCCTATTTCTCCCAAATAATGTTCTTTCCATTCTTCAAAAGAAGCCGCTTTAGCCGACACACAAAAAATACAACTCGCAATAAATAACAAAAATATTTTTTTCATACGGTTTTTCTTTATTATTCTTACCTAATCTATACCTTATGTATTAAATCAATCTGCTCTTGTCAATAGCAGCTCGTACAAAAGACACAAATATCGGAGCAGGATCAAATGGTTTTGATTTCAATTCCGGATGGAACTGAACAGCCATAAACCATGGATGATCTTTGATTTCAACAATCTCAGGTAATTTTCCGTCCGGTGATTTTCCTGAAATATCCATACCTGAACGACGTAATGTATCTGCATATTTCATATTAACTTCATATCTGTGACGATGACGTTCTGAAATTTTTTCTTTTCCATAAACTTTCATAGCCAAAGAATTCGGTTCTAATACACAATCATAAGCACCCAAACGCATTGTACCGCCTAAATCACCGTCTTTATGACGAATCTCTTTAGCTCCTTCTTTATCCCATTCAGTCATCAATCCGACAACAGGCTCGCAGTTAGGATCAAATTCGGTAGTTCCTGCATTTTTAATCCCTGCCACATTACGCATTGTTTCAATAACAGCCATCTGCAATCCCAAACAAATACCCAAAAACGGTATCTTATGTTCACGCGCAAATTTAATAGCGGCAATTTTTCCTTCTGTTCCTCTTTGACCAAAACCACCCGGTACCAAAATAGCACTAACATCTTTTAAGTGTTCTTCCGGATTCTCTTTCTCTAACAATTCGGAATCGACCCATTTAATCTTAACTTTATATTTGTTAGCAATACCCCCATGTGTCAAAGCTTCATTCAAAGATTTATATGCTTCCAACAACTGTGTATATTTTCCTACCACGGCTATTCTGACTTCACCTTCCGGATGGCGTATATTTGCTAAAATATTTTCCCATTTACTCAAATCAAGTTCATCTGTCGTTTGAATTCCAAAGTGTTTACAAACCTGTCTTCCCATACCTTCTTTAGCATATGCAATAGGAACCTGATAAATACTGCTTGCATCTAAAGCCGCAATAACATTTTCTTCTTTGATATTGCAAAAAAGAGCAATCTTACGTTTTTCGTTTTGCGGAATTTCCATTTGTGAACGACACAACAACATATCCGGCTGAATACCATATTCTTGCAATTTTTTCACTGAATGTTGTGTCGGCTTTGTTTTTAGTTCACCGGCTGTCGGAATATATGGTAACAATGTAACATGAATAAACATAGAACGTTCCCTGCCCAACTCATAAGCAACTTGTCTGATTGCTTCTAAATACGGCTGTCCTTCAATATCGCCCACTGTTCCGCCGATTTCACACAAAACGAAATCTTCGTCCGTTATATCCGATAAAATAAAACTTTTTATTTCATTGGTAACATGCGGAATAACTTGAATAGTCGCTCCCAAATAATCACCATGACGTTCTTTATCTATAACTCGCTGATAAATTTTTCCTGTAGTAATACTATCAGTCTTTCGACAAGCTACCCCCGAAAATCTCTCATAATGTCCTAAATCCAAATCTGTTTCTGCTCCATCATCTGTAACAAAAACTTCTCCATGCTGATATGGACTCATTGTTCCCGGATCAACATTCAAATACGGATCAAGCTTGCGCATTCTAACCTTAAATCCTCTGGCTTGTAAAAGAGACGCCAAAGACGCCGAAGCAAGCCCTTTCCCGAGAGAAGAAACCACACCACCGGTTATAAATATAAATTTAGTATTTTCAGACATCTATCCTATCCTTTTTTGTTTATTCTTAAAGTGATAAAGGCACCTTCCCTTTTTTTAGAAGATGCCTTTATTTTACTCAATCAACCATTTGTTTTACTTTTCAGCAGTTGGAACGACCGGTGCTTCCGAAGCAACGGGAACTGTTTGCTCTGCAGCAGCCTTATCAACTATCGATTCTCTCGGTTTTGCTTGTCCTCTGTAGTAAAGAGCAAGTGAAATACTAGTAACAAACAACAACGTAGCCAAAACTGCCGTTGTTCTTGTCAATAAATTACCGGTTCCTCTGGCACTTAAAAAGCTGGATGCACCGGATCCTCCACCCAATCCGTCCAACGCACCGCCTGTCGAACGTTGCATCAAAATACAAGCAACCAAAAAAATACAAACCATCAAATGAACAACTAATAAAACTGTACCCATTTTTTTATTCCTTAATTTAATCAACTAACAACCGGCATTATCAGCAATAGCCATAAAATCAACCGACTTCAAACTTGCTCCGCCAATCAAAGCACCATCAACATCAGGCAAAGATAAAAATTCTTTAGCATTTGACGGTTTAACCGAACCGCCATACAAAATACGCATTTTGTTTGCCTGAGCTTTACCTAATTTCTTAGCCAATACTTTACGCACAGCAGCATGAACTTCCTCAACATCATCAGCGGTCGGAGTTTTACCGGTACCAATAGCCCAAACAGGCTCATACGCAATAACCGTATCATTTGCTGTTGCCGTATCCGGAACGGAACCCAAAACTTGATCAGAACAAACATTGATTGTTTGTCCGTTATCACGTTGTTCTAATGTTTCTCCTATGCAGATAACTGTCTTCAAACCTGCTTTATTGGCGGCGACAGCCTTTTTACATACCAATTCATTAGATTCGCCGTGATCAGCTCTGCGTTCAGAGTGTCCCAATATTACATAACTGCAACCGGCATCAACCAACATCAAAGGACTTACATCACCTGTATGAGCTCCTTTTTCATTGAAGTGACAATCTTGCGCCCCTAAAGCCACTCTTGTCCCTTTCAATGCTTTTTTTACCGAAGTCAATAAAGTAAACGGAGGACAAACCAAAAACTCACAAGTTCTTTTCTTAGATTTAACCGCAGCTTTTATTTCTGTTGCCAAAGCCACTCCGTCTGCCGTTAAACCATTCATTTTCCAGTTACCGGCAATCAGCATCTTACGAGCCATACTCAACACTCCTTTATATTCAAAATTACCAAATTATCCTTTTTCTACCATAGTCAAAAAAACTTTTCAACACCAATATTTGAGGTGTTGTATAAAATAATAAAATGATTATAATCAGCAACGATTATAAGTGTTTTTCTAAGAAACGAAGGTATACTAAAATGATAAGCAAAATACGAAAATATCAGGATTCATGGTTAACCAAAGCTATTCTGGCTTTAACAGCACTAAGTTTTATGTCTCTTTTTGGAATATCCGGCTATGTAAATTCAGCCAACAAAAATCGAGCTGTCATCAAAGTTGACAATTTGGAAATTTTGCAAGACGAAATGAATGCAAAACTAAACAACAGCATACGCAAAGCTCAAAATATGTTTGGCGACACAATTGAAATTGATGAAAACACACGTAAAAACATCTTATCAAACATTGTTAAAGAAGATCTTACCAATATGATTATAGCCAGACAAGCTGCTAAACAAAATGTCAGTATTTCCGACGAGCTTATCAAAAAAATAATATCTTCACAACCCGAGTTTATGGATGCATCGGGACGCTTCAATCCTGATGCCTTGCGCCGTCAGCTCTCATACTTCGACATGACTGAACAAGAATACATTGCCGATCTGAAGAAGAATATTTTAAGTCGTCATTTGGTATATTCTCCCGTTGAAAAAATTGCTTTTCCTCGTTTTATGGATCAATATGTGGCAAAAATCGAAAATCAACAAAAGGTTTTCAATTTTATCAAAATTAATCCCGGTGAATTAAAAGTAGACCGAGACATTACGGATGAAGAAATCGAGCAATATTATCAAGACTTTGCACCTCAATTTGAAGAAGCCGAAAAACGCAATGTTTCTTTCATTGAGCTGAAAGTAAAAGATTTGGCTAAGAATATAACCCCTTCGGAAGATGATATCAAAGGCTATTACAATGATAATTCATCTGACTATATCATTCCCGAAAAACGCTATGTTTTACAAATGGTCATTGACAGTAAGGAAATTGCCGATAAAGCTTTGAAAGAACTTCAAAACGGCAAAGATTTTTACTCTGTTGCAACAGATTTGGCCAATCAGGATAACGAAACGACCAAACTTGGTGATGTAACATCCGATTCGTTGCTTCCGGAACTCAGCGACGATGTTTTTGATGCCAAAGTAAATCAAATCGTTGGCCCCATAAAATCAGAATTCGGTTGGCATATATTAAAAACAACTAAAATTACTCCTAAAAAAGAAACACCGCTAGCTTCGGTTAAGGGAAAAATTATTGAAACCTTACGTAATGAACAAGCTTATGATACAGCACTCAATATCATCAACGATATTGAAGATAAAATAGGTGCCGGTGCATCTCTGGACGATATTGCTGATGAATATAATGTCAAAACAATAAAAATAACTGACTTGAAGGAAGATGCTTCTTATAAGACCTTAACCGATAAAAAGTACAAAGATTTGGTAACAACTTCAGATTTTATTGAAACGGCCTTTTCATACAATGTCGGTGAAGTCAGTCAAACAATCGAAACTGAAGACGGTTTTGTTATTGCAAGTGTTTCAGAAATAAAAGACGCACACATCAAAGAATTGGATGCCGTAAAATCTGAAATTATAAAAATATGGACCGAAAACGAAAAATCAGCTATCGCTCAAGAAATCATAAATGATGTTGTCGCTGATTTGGATAATGGTGACAGCTTAAAAGATATCGCCACTCGTTTCAAACTCCAACTCAGAACCACACCGGCTTTAAAACGTGGCGAAGCATTCGCTAACCTTAATCAAATGCAATTGGCTGATGCCTACCAAGCTCCTGTTGGTGAATATCGTTTGCTTTCATCGTCAGCTGACACCACTATTGTCACTCCGATAAAAGTAATAAATCCTAAACAATCGACAAATATTAAACAACTTGATTCCGTAAATGCAAAAATGCAAAAAAATCTTGAACAGGAATTAGCCGCAGAACTTATTGATGCCTACTCCAAAAATATGGATGTACGTGTCAAATACAGATTGTTAGGACTTGAAGACTAATAATCTAAAAAATCCCCTCGCTTACCAAAAACGAGGGGATTTTTTAATACCAAACTTAATACGCTAAGCAATAATGTTGGGCATAATTCTGGCTTCAACAGTTTTAATTTTCTGCTTAACACCTGTACGCATATTGCTAAGCTGTTTTGCCTTAAAAAAATCAATCGTGCGATTATTTTTAACTAAATGCCTAATATCCGAACAAACACGGCGCTCTTCCAATTTTAACTCACATAATTGATGTTGTAAACGGGTGTTTGAATTTTGATTAAACATCCAAAATAGTCCTTTCAACAAAAAATCTTATTAAAATACATTTTTTACTGGAAAATATTTCTTAAACCTGTATTAGTATACAACAAAATGATGAATATTGCAACTATAAAAGAGGAGTCTTTTCAAAAATGAATCAAATTAAAAGAATTGGTGTTCTTACCTCTGGAGGTGACTGTGCCGGACTAAACGCTATTATTAGCGCTGTTGTTGAGTCTGCAGAAAAAAAAGGATGGGAAGTGTATGGAATTAATGACGGAACAGAAGGTATTACCGAAAAACCCCATCGCTATGAAGTACTTACCGTAAAAAATTTTAGCGATTCTCCATGGCCTCGCCTCAGCGGATCATATTTAGGTTCATTAAACAAAGGACTTCGTATCGAATCATTGGAAGAAGTATCTAAACGCTTT
Source organism: Alphaproteobacteria bacterium (assembly GCA_045597005.1). Taxonomy (GTDB): domain Bacteria; phylum Pseudomonadota; class Alphaproteobacteria; order RF32; family CAG-239; genus CAZU01. Next base: position 19,377 of record JAZODJ010000012.1, read on the forward strand.
TCTATTGGTGTAAAAGAATTGGGACTTGATGCTATTGTTGTTATCGGTGGCGATGGCAGTATGAACATTGTTTCTAATATGAGCAAGGGTTCTTTAGTAAGAATTGTCGGAATTCCTAAGACAATTGATAATGATACTCCGATTACCGAATTCTCGGTCGGTTTTCAGACTGCTGTTCAATACTGCACTACCTCTATCGACAGCCTTGAATTAACAGCTCGCTCTCATAATCGTGCCATGATTACCGAAGTTATGGGACGCGATGCCGGTCACTTGGCTTTACATTCAGCTTTGGCCGGTAATGCCGACGTTTGTTTAATTCCGGAAATTCCATATACTATTGACGGTATCATCAAAAAATTAAAAGAAATCAAAGCCCGTGGTCGTAATCACGCTGTTATTGTTGTTTCTGAAGGTATCAAAACCGAAAACGGCAACATGGTTTCAAGCAACAAAAACATGGTTGGAGAAGCTGTTTATGGCGGAATTGGTCAATATCTTTGCGGTGAAATCAGCAAACGTTATAACGACTTTCAATTCCGTGTAACAACATTAGGTCATTTGCAACGTTCCGGTGTTCCTGTAGCTTTCGACCGCTTGCTTGCTGCAACATTTGGTGCTAAAGCTGTTGAGATGTTAGCCAACGGCGAAGACAATCGTATGGTTGTATGGAAAGATGGCGAAGTATCTTCTGTTGCTCTGAGTGATGTGGTAAAAGCCGGAACAACTTTGGTTGATCCTAAAGGAAAATATGTAAAAGCAGCCAAAGATCTCGGTATGTATATCGGCGAAATCTAAAAAAAAATATATATCCTCTTTTATAAAAGACCCTATTCTTTCGGATAGGGTCTTTTGCTTATTGAAAAAAAGCCTTCTGATATTACTTATAAATACAGCTTTAGCTAAACAAATAACATTTTTTAATTTTAACAAAGGAGTTTTATATCATGACTGAAGGCGTTCGTTATCCTACTTTTGCATTTATAACCGGTGGTGCCGGTCAAGCTGATGATGGTATTCCACCCCAACCTTTTGAAACATTTTGCTATGATTCTGCTCTAAAAGAAGCACAAATCGAAAATTTTAATATCGTTCCCTACACTTCTGTTTTGCCTAAAGAACTGCACAACAACATCCATCCGTTAGATGAAAAAATTATCAGCCAATTCAAACACGGCGCCGTATTAGAAGTTATTATGTCCGCCAATGGCGCTAATCGAGATGAACACAAAGCAATTGCCACAGGTCTCGGCGTATGCTGGGGCAAAGACAAAAATGGTGAATTAATTGGTGGTTGGGCTGCTGAATATGTTGAATACTTTGACACATTCATCGATGATGAAATTGCTGCCGGACACGCAAAAATGTGGTTAAACAAATCATTGCGTCATGAACTTGAACTCAGAGGTGTTGAACAACATTCAGAATTTCAAATGTGGCACAACTATGTAAACATCACTCAGCAATTTGGTTATTGTTTAACAGCTATGGGTTTCCTAAACTTTGAACACGCACCTATCGTTAAAATTTAATGTTGTCATATGATATAGGGGCTTGCAACTTAACAAAAAAAATAAGCCCCTATATCCTAAACACGAGGAGCAAAATATGAAAGATACAAAAACATCCTCTTCACCAAAAAACAATACTGGTGGTTTGGGCATTTTTGCTTTAGCTGCAATTGTTGTCAGCTCAATGATCGGCGGAGGAATTTATTCTCTTCCGCAAAATATGGCTGCCGGTGCTTCTGCCGGTGCTGTATTGTTAGCCTGGCTTATTACCGGTATAGGAATTTATTTTATCGCAAGAACATTCTCAATACTTTCAATGGCGAAACCTGAATTAACTACAGGTATTTATTCATATAGTCGTGCAGGATTTGGACCATATATAGGTTTTACTATAGGTTGGTCATATTGGTTATGTCAGGTATGCGGCAATGTCGGATATGCCGTAATCACAATGGATGCTCTTAATTACTTTTTTCCCGGTTATTTTGAAGGAGGTAACAATCTGGCATCAATCATTGGCGGATCTGTTATTATATGGTTTTTCAATTTTTTGGTCTTAAAAGGCGTTAAACAAGCCAGTATTGTAAATACCATCGGTACAGTTATTAAGATTTTACCATTATTATTATTTATTTTAACAATGATATTTTTGTTTCAATTTGACAAATTTGATTCCAATTTTTGGGGCGAAGCCATTGCAACCAAAAGCAAAATCGGCGGTTTATCAACTCAAATAAAAAGCACTATGTTAGTTACATTATGGGCATTCATTGGTATTGAAGGTGCCGTTGTAATGTCTAACAGAGCAAAATCACCATCAATTATCGGCCCTGCAACAATTCTGGGGTTTGTAAGCTGTCTTGGTATATATATACTATTATCATTATTGCCGTTCGGTTATATGTCACAAGCCGAGCTGGCCAACATTGCCAATCCCTCTACCGCCGGAATACTGGAAAAAGCTGTCGGCACTTGGGGAGCTTGGATAATGAATATCGGCTTAGTTATATCCGTACTTACCAGTTGGTTGGCTTGGACTATGGTAACAGCTCAAATTCCGCAAGCAGCCGCTCAAAACGGAACTTTTCCACGTGCATTTGCTAAAGAAAACAAAAACGATGCACCATCAGTTTCTCTGATTGTGACATCTATTGCCATGCAATTATTTTTGCTTCTGGTCTATTTTTCAAATAATGCATGGAATACAATGCTGTCAATAACAAGTGTTATGGTCTTACCGGCATACTTTGCATCTTGTGCTTATTTGTGGAAACTTTGTGAAGACGGCGAATACCCGACCAACATAATATATCGTCGCTCAGGAGCATTAATAACCTCAATTCTTGGTGCATTATATGCATTATGGTTAATCTATGCTGCCGGTCTGCAATATTTAATGTTAGCCGCAATAATTATTGCGCTGGGAATTCCTTTCTATATTTGGGCCCGCAAACAAAATCAGCCTGATGAACGTGTTTTTTCTTATCGTGAATGTTTGTTTGCAACAATCTTAATAATTATAGCCATATTTGCGATATACGCCATGGCACGCGGTTTGATAACCATTTAAAAAACAAGAAGGTGTTACTTAAAACTTTAAGTAACACCTTCACTGTTTAATAACGACTAATCTATAATCAAAGATTCGCCACCAAACAAATAATCCTTTTTCAGACTATTTGCTAAAGCAAAATCTTCAATCAACTTGTATTCCCAAGACATAATATTGTCTTCCAAATTGCTGTAGATTTTACTTTTATGGGTAAAATAATAGCTGTAAGTCAGCGCAAATTGCCAAATCTTTTTCAGTGAAAATTCCGGCATTTTTAATTTGTATTTGCGACACAAATATTTACCGGCATCTTCAATTTCTTCGGGCAAAGGTTTACAAAGCTTTTCCATAAAATCTTGCTTTCCTGTCGTATAACGAACATACCTGTCATAGATACTTGCCGCTTCAGACAAATAAGGAAGATTATTGGCAAACTTTTTGCCATTATACAATTCTCGTTCTCTTTCCTGTTTTTTCCACACATAATCAGCATGCATTTGCGGTTGCTGCTTAATCTGTGTCAAATAAAACCTTCCAACCAAACGCTTTGTCAAACAAAACAAAAGTTCTTGTTTGTCAAACGAAAAATTGTACAATTCCTCTGCATAAGCAGAAAGATTTTGACCGGTATTGGTTCCCTCGGAACATACAATCTCAATATCTTCTTCCTTAACCCCTAAACGCCACAATGTATATTTCAACATTTCAGCTTCGGAAATCAAATTTCCCTCAATTTTAGGATTAATAGTTGTCGACATAAGACCGTATCCGCCGATACAATCAATCTTTGGATAATATCCATGCGTTTTAAAAATTTGATGATAATACCATGCCGCCACAAATGCCGAAAAAACATCATCATCAACACAAACCAAACGGTCATACCTTTTCTTAGGTGTATAACTGACACCTTTCCTGTAAATCTCTTCAGCAAAGTAGTTTATAACCTCTTTTGCTGATTTCATTGCTTTTCTTTTCATTTCATATATATATTAATTAATAAATATTTTTTTCATAAGTTTTCATATATCATTTATCTGGACAAAATTCAACAAAAAAATATCCTTAGCATCATTCCAAGGATATTTTTCTCATTTACCATTTTTCAAAATGGATTTTATTTTCATCATACCTATCTTGAGGCTGCGGAGGAATATTTTCAGGATATCCCACAACAATCAAGGCATTAGGCTTAATATTTTCCGGTAAACCAAGAAGTTTTTGAAATTCTTTCATCCTATCTTCATAAGGATATATAGCACACCAACAACCTCCCAATCCTTTACCGTGAATCGCCAACAGCAAATTCTCGATTGCAGCCGATGTATCAACGACCCAAAAGTTTTTATCTAATTGCTTATCCGTATCTCCGCAAACAATTATTGCCGCCGAAGCATCATTCAAAAAAGATGCATGCGAATGTATTTGTGTAATCTTATTTTTGGTCTCCTCATCCTCAACCACTATAAAATGCCACGGCTGACGATTATAACCGGATGGCGCATACATCGCAATCTTAAGCAAATCTTTAATATCATCCTTTGGAATCTTTCGTCCTTTTACAAATTTACGGACAGACCGCCTGGTTAAAAGTCCTGCTTCCAAGAACATTTATTTCTCCTTATTTTCAGTATTTACATCTGTTGTATCTTTCTTGGAAAATCCCCCAAATATAAACTTTTTGAAACCTTTTCTCTGTTTCAGTTTCTTTGAATACAACTGTAATGTACGCAAATAACGACGACGCACACCTCGCTGATGATCCAAAATCATCTGATAAAAAAGCTTCATTTGTTCTGTTTGAGCTTCTTCCAACTTTTTCTTTACAACATGAGGTGTCATTTCTGAAGCCGGAGCAACACCCTGTACCATAACTTTACATTCGTTTGCAACGACCTGAGCCATTCCTGAATGGATAAAATAACTATCTTTTACCGAACCATTTGCATTTAGAATCTGTAACATTCCGAAATCAAGTGCAAAAACACTGGGAGCCCTATCCGGTAAAATATCAATATCAGCTCTTATAGCCGGAATTATTACACTTGCAACTTTTTCTTGCAAATACGTCCTAGCCGGCAAGATAATTGACAAATCTATTTCTTTTCCCATTTAGCTCATCCCTCATACTTTAAATAGTTATGCCGCACTGTTTTTCATCGTTTCAGCTTTTTTCAAAACGTCTTCGATTGTCCCTACCATATAAAAAGCTTGTTCCGGAACATCATCATAAAGACCATCCAATATTCCCTTAAAGCCTTTAATTGTATCTTCCAATTTAACAAACACTCCGGGAGTACCTGTAAATACCTCAGCAACATGGAACGGTTGAGATAAAAAGCGTTGTATTTTACGCGCTCTGGAAACAACCAATCTGTCATCATCAGACAATTCATCCATACCCAAAATAGCAATAATATCTTGCAATGACTTATATTTTTGTAAGATTTCTTGTACTCCGCGTGCAACTTGATAATGCTCATCTCCCACAATTGCAGGATCCAAAATACGTGATGTTGAATCAAGCGGATCAACTGCCGGATAAATACCCAACTCGGCAATAGAACGAGACAAAACAGTTGTTGCATCTAAGTGTGCAAACGTGGTTGCCGGCGCCGGATCCGTCAAGTCATCCGCAGGCACATAAACAGCTTGCACAGAAGTAATTGAACCATTTTTGGTCGATGTAATTCTCTCTTGCATTGCACCCATATCAGTGCCCAATGTAGGTTGATATCCCACAGCAGAAGGAATACGTCCTAACAACGCAGAAACTTCTGAACCGGCTTGTGTAAAACGGAAAATATTATCAACAAAGAACAACACATCTTGATGCTCTTCATCCCTGAAATATTCAGCTTGAGACAAACCTGTCAAAGCAACTCTTGCACGAGCTCCTGGGGGTTCATTCATTTGTCCGTATACCAATACTGTCTTAGACTTATCACCTTTAAGATCAATAACTCCGGATTCAATCATTTCGTTATAAAGATCATTACCTTCACGTGTACGTTCACCGACACCGGCAAATACGGAATAACCGCCATGACCTTTAGCAATATTATTAATCAATTCCATAATCAACACTGTTTTTCCGACACCGGCACCACCAAACAAACCGATCTTACCACCCTTTGCATAAGGCTCTAACAAGTCAATAACCTTAATTCCGGTTGCAAGAATTTCCGTTTCAGTAGACTGATCAACAAAAGCCGGAGCATCACGATGAATAGGATAATATGTTTTTGATTTAACATCTCCTCGTCCATCAACAGGATTTCCGATAACATTAATGATTCGTCCCAACATTTCCGGACCGACAGGAACCTCAATAGGCTTATTGGTATTTACCACTTCCTGCCCTCTTACCAAACCATCCGTAGCATCCATAGCGATACAACGCACCACATTTTCACCCAAATGTTGTGCAACTTCTAAAACCAATTTATTACCATTATTATCACAAGTCAGAGCAGTCAAAATAGCCGGCAATTCGCTGACATTTTCAAATTTAACGTCAACGACGGCACCGGTTACCTGAAATATACGCCCCAAACCACCAAGATTTTTTGTTTTCACACTTGAATTTTCTTTAACAGCAACCTTTTTAGCAACAGTTTTCTTAACCACTTTACTCTTTGTGGCAACTCCCTCTGTTTTTTTAACGGTCTTCTTTACGGTTTCTTTTACCATTATCCAACTCTCCTAATATTTTATAATATCTTACAAAGCCTCAGCACCGGATATAATTTCAACCAATTCGGTTGTAATTGCACTCTGACGCAAACGGTTATATTTTAGTGTCAATTTTGCAATCATATCACTGGCATTACGTGTTGCATTATCCATAGATGTCATTCTGGCTCCTTGTTCACTGGCCTGAGAATTTAATAACATCTGAAATACCTCTGAAATAAACAACATATAAACCACATCGTTAAGTACTTTTTCCTCAGCTGCGTCATATTCATAAAAGGCATCATTAAATTTATTGTCGTATTTAATATCATCTAAATCAAGATTAAATTCATACGGCATAACCTGTCGCCTTTTGACATCACGATTAATTGCTGAATTAAAATGAGTGTAAATCATCTCACATACATCAAAGCCACCGGATAAATATTCTTTTACCAAAGGATCAACCAGTTGCTCAGCATCTTTATATTTTGCACCTTTGCCACCAACTCCGATAACAATATCCCATACCAAATCAGGTTTACGCACCTTTAATGCATCACCTATTTTTTTACCCAAACACAGAACTTTTACATTCTTACCTTGTTTCTGCAACTCATTAATACGAGACATTGTTTCGCGCAAAACATAACTGTTATAACTTCCGCACAATCCTCTATCAGAAGCAAAAACTACCAGAAGATAATTTTCCGGTGCAGGTCTTTTCTGCATAATCAAAGGATACACAACTGTCTTACCGCCATCTTTTTCTTCTTTTCGGACCTGATTATAAAGTCTGCCGGCAATTGTTTGTATCCCTTGATGATATTCTACAGATTTGGCAAGAGAGTCTTGTGCTTTTCTTAAGCGAGCTGCAGCCACCATCTTCATCGCAGAAGTAATTTTCTTCGTCGACGCAATAGATGAAATACGAACTCTAAGCTCTTTTAAACCTGCCATCGATTAAGCCGCCTTTTTACTTGTTGACAAAAATTCAGAGGTAAATGTTTCATAAAACTTCAACATCTTTGCTTCCAACTCATCAGTAATTTTTTGCTCTTTTAATATATCGGCAAAAAATTCAGGATGATTTGCTTTTGCAGATGCCAAAGCTCTTGTCTCAAAATCTTTGACTTTTTCAACCGGAATTTTATCCAAAAATCCCTTAACACCGGCGAAAATTGCAAATACCTCTTCTTCAACTCCCATCGGTTGATACTGAGGTTGTTTTAACATTTCCGTCAAACGAGCACCTCGAGCTAACAAATTCTTGGTAGATTGATCCAAATCAGACGCAAATTGTGCAAAAGCAGCCATTTCACGGTATTGAGCCAAATCAAGTTTCATTGTTCCGGCAACTTGTTTCATTGCCTTAATTTGAGCGGCCGAACCAACACGCGAAACTGATATACCCACATTAACCGCCGGACGCACACCTTGATAAAACAATGATGTTTCCAAGAATATTTGCCCATCTGTAATCGAAATAACATTAGTCGGAATATATGCCGACACGTCACCGGCTTGAGTTTCAATCACCGGAAGTGCTGTTAACGAACCCGCACCTTCTTCGTCACTCATCTTAGCTGCACGCTCCAACAAACGAGAATGAAGATAGAACACATCACCCGGATAAGCCTCACGTCCTGGCGGACGACGAAGCAACAAAGACATCTGACGATATGCCGTTGCTTGTTTTGATAAGTCATCATAAAAAATGACTGCATGCATTCCGTTATCTCGGAAAAACTCACCCATTGCACAACCGGAATATGGTGCAATATATTGCATCGGTGCTGCATCTGATGCAGTAGCGGCCACAACAATTGTATAATCCATTGCTCCATAATCCTTTAATGTTTTAACAACCTGCGCAACGGTAGAACGCTTCTGTCCCACAGCAACATATACACAATAAAGCTTATCTTTTTCCGATTTAGCAGCATCATTAATCTTCTTTTGATTTATTATCGTATCCAATATAATTGCTGTCTTACCGGTCTGTCTGTCACCGATTATAAGCTCACGCTGTCCTCTTCCGATAGGAATAAGAGAATCAATAATCTTAACCCCTGTCTGCATAGGTTCATGAACCGATTTACGAGCGATGATACCCGGAGCCTTAATATCAGAACGGCTAAATTCCTTAGCTTTTATAGCACCCAAACCATCAATAGGCTCTCCCAATGCATCAACAACACGCCCTAAAAGCTCTTTTCCCACCGGCACACTAACAATAGACTCTGTACGTTTAACAACATCACCTTCTTTGATATCATCATCCGAACCAAAAATAACCACACCTACGTTATCTTCTTCTAAGTTAAGAGCCATCCCTTTAACGCCACTGGAAAACTCAACCAGCTCGCCGGCTTGAACGTCATCCAAACCATATACACGCGCAACTCCGTCACCGACAGACAAAACCTTACCGACCTGAGCCACATCAATCTTGGCATCAGACTTCACGATTTTATCTTTGATAATCGAAGATATCTCACTAGCAGATACAGACATTTCTACTTACCTTTCATTGTGTTTTCTAAATAATTTAATTTACTGGCCAAACAATCATCAAACATTTTTGACCCGCATTGTATACGCAAACCGCCCAAAATAGACGGATTAATTTCATAATCGATAACAACATTCTGTTTCAAAACACTTTCCAAAACTTTTGATAATTTACTTTCTTGCATTGCCGTCAACGATTTTACAGTCTCAACCTTAACTTTAGCAATACTACTCTTTTTGTAATACATATCTTCAAAATCATTCAAAACCGAAGACAATTCAGCCATTCTTCGATTCTCAATCATCGACTGCAAACAATTTGTTGTATCTTTATTCAAGCCTAATATTTTTGCAGTATCATTCAAAACATCAGTTTTATCTTTTTCCGTCCAAAGAGGATTAATCATATATGAAGTAAAATCAGCATTCTCAACTAAAAGCTTTTTTAGTTTTTTCACATCATTCCAAATAGCTTCAACCGAGTTTTCGGATACTGCCGCCTCATAAAGCGCCGTAGAATACACTCTTGCTATCCTAGTCTTTGATTTCTTTTTCAATTTTCAAACCCCACAACTAACCTTACCGACATCAAACACTATATATTTTAATTAGTTTCTTTTTTATTAACAACACTAATAAAAAGAATAAGGATCAATATCAACTTCCACTCTGACGGAATTTGATACTTTCACCCTACTTAACCACTTCCTTATAACATCCTGAATTTTTATATTTTTAGCAGTTTTCAACAACAATCTGTATCTGTATTTGTTTCTCAATACAAATATCGGAGCCGGAGCCGGACCCAATGTGGATATCTTATCATCATTGAAAGAATTTTGTCCCAAAAGCAAAGCTGTTTTTTCCACCTCATCTTTTTTGCTTCCTGACACAATAATTGCAGCCATTTTTCCATATGGAGGCATTTTCAATATTTTTCGCGTCTGCTTTTCAACATTATAAAACTCATCAGCCTTTCCCTGAACCAAAGCATTCAAAACCATATTTTCGGGATGCAACGTCTGCAAATAGACCATTCCTTTTTTACTGCCTCGCCCTGCTCTGCCGGAAACCTGCGATAATAATTGATATGTACGCTCTGCCGCTCTCAAATCACTTCCCATTAACCCTAAATCAGCATCAACTATTCCAACCAATGTAAGTTCCGGAAAATTATGTCCTTTTGCCAAAATTTGTGTGCCTATTAAGATGTCTATTTCACCATTTTCCATTTCTTTAACTATCTGCTGTATCTCTTTGAAATTAGCTACAAAATCCGAAGACAATACTTTAGTTTTGGCCAACGGAAACCTATATTTTACCTCTTCGGCAATTCTTTCAACCCCCGGACCACAAGCGGTTAACCCATTTTCAGAATGACACTCCGGACATTCTTTGGGAATATCACGCGTATAACCGCAATGATGACACACCAATTTCCCCATTTTCATATGTTCGGTCAACCATGCAGTACAATTCGGACATTGGATTCTATGCCCGCAATCCCTGCAAATTATCAACGGAGCATACCCTCTTCTGTTTAAAAACAATACACTCTGCTCACCTTTTTCATAATTTTCTTTAATTTTTTCACAAAGCACCGGGGACAACCAAGAAACACCCCAACTTCCTTTTATCGGCTTATCTTTTTTCAAATCAATAATCTTTATTTCGGGCAACTCAGCTTGTGCAAATCTGGAAGTCAGTTTTACCTCGCTATATTTTTCCTCATCTACATTACATATAGTCTCCAAATCAGGCGTAGCAGTAGATAGTATTAATGGTATTTGTTCATATTTTGCTCGAACAACAGCCATATCTCTACCCTGATAATTTACAACATCTTCCTGTTTAAACGATGCATCATGACTTTCATCGACAACAATTAACCCCAAATTTGCATACGGCAAAAACAGTGCAGATCTGGCCCCTATTATAATTTTTGCCTCATCGCTGATTATTGCACGCCATGTATCGATTCTCTCTTTTTGACTTAAAGCAGAATGCCATTCTGCCGGAACAACACCAAATCGTTTCTCAAAACGTTTCAACCACTGCGTAGTCAAGCCTATTTCCGGAACCATAATCAATACTTGTTTACCATCTGCAAAAGCCTTTTCCACTGCCTCAAAATAAACTTCCGTTTTACCAGAACCGGTTACCCCGTTAAGCAATGTAACATTAAACCCTTTTCCGATTTTACTGCACAAATCAACTGATGCTGTTTTCTGTTCATCTGTAAGTTTAACTTTTTGAAAACCGCAAACAGGTTTTAAATATTCTTTTTTCTTTTCAATCAATACTTCTTCCAATACTCCGGCATCAATCATCGTTTTAACAACAGACTGAGAAACACCGGCACCGGAAATAATTTCTTGCCGAGTAAACGGAGCAAATTTTAAAAACTCAATTACTCGCCACCTGGCATCCGAATTTTTTAATTTTGCTTCAGCAAGCGTTTTTCCAGAAAACTTGTATAGTCTGTGCATTTTTGGATCTTCAAAAACTTGTTTGACACTTAAAACCATTTTAAGAACCAAACCGCTAAAAGCCATATTATAACCGGCAACAAACTCAACAAATTTTCTTAAACTGTCTTTTAATGGATAATATGATAAAATTTCTATAATTTTTTTTATTTTTTTATCATCAATATTGCTGGTTTTTCCAATTTTCCAAACCACACCGACCAAAATATCTTTCCCAAACGGAACTCTGACTATATTACCTAACTCAACTTGTCCATCTGTTTTATAGTCAAACGGCTCGTTAAACGGCAACGGCAACAAAACACCAACAATCATATCTATCTCCTTGTTGCCATAATACATCCCGTATTAACAAAATAAAATGCAAATCAACCAATTATTAACATCAAGAAAAAATATGAAATTCACAATCTATAATGTTTTATACAAATAACAAGAAAGCTTCTCTTCAAAAAATAAAGAGAAGCTTTCTAATCAAACAATAAAAATACTCAACGTTCGTTTTGCTTAACATCGTTCTTTACAAAAAACGACAATATCGTAGCAACAACAAAAGCTACAATACAAATCTCAGTTACACAGACTTCCAAAATAAAACCGTTATGCAGACAAGATTGCACAAAAAATGTTGCACTGCAACCGGTCATCCATGCTGCAAAAAGCAACATATACCTATCCGGCTTAATCCACATAACAACTGTTATCATAATAATCGTTATCCAGAACGGAAAGTCATAACCGTTTATTAATCCATTTAATGCACATACCCCAAAAATTGCTGAACACACAGTCAAGCCAAATTCTTTACCTCCAAAATCATTCATGCTTTTATCAGTAAAGATAACCGGTATAAGTGCAAACAAAACCGTTAACAAAAAGATTATAACCATGCCCCAAAAGTTTACTGAGGGCAACCCTAAAGATAATGCGGCCGCAATTATTGCAACAGCAAAAAAAGTCGATACTTTTTTCATACGCAAATTTTAATAAATGTTCATAAATGTTCATAATATCTCGAATACACAAGACATATACATTCAGACAAATTTTGTCAACAATATTCCTTAATTTTATGCCATAGCAAACCACGCTGTTTTTGAAACATTTTCTATTATTTCCTCAACTAAAAATTAAACTTTTCCTGATATTTGTTATTATTATGAAACAGGAAATAAAATATAAAGCATCGCCCGAAACTCAATCCGTCATTAAAAACTGGATTATTTGGCTATCTTCAGAAAAACTATATTCTCAACATACCGTTGATGCATATGCTCGTGATCTTTCATCCTTTTTTTCTTTTTTAGAAAAATACATTTGCATCCCTCCTCAAATAAAAGATCTTGAAGAAACAGATGTTCGTACCTTCAGAACTTTTTTAAGCAAACAAAAAGCTTCCGGCATAAGTAAAACATCGCTTGCTCGCAAGCTTTCTGCTCTAAAAAGTTTTTTTAATTGGTTAAATCGCAATAAAATTATCGAAAACAGCGCATTAAGCGCAATATCATCCCCCAAAAAAGATAAAATATTACCCAAATCATTGGATGTTGATCAGACACTAAATTTGTTGGAAGTTGCTGCTGATTATGCCAAAGAACCATGGCAAGGACTTAGAGATGTCGCCATTTTAACAATACTTTACGGATGCGGTTTGCGAATTTCTGAAGCCCTTGCTCTTAATATTGGTGATATTAATCATAACGATTTCCTAAAAATACGAGGCAAAGGAAACAAAGATCGACTTGTTCCAATACTCCCCATCGTTAAAGACAAAATCAATGCCTATCTTAATGCTTGCCCTTATAATCAAAAAAATGGCGATGCATTATTTTTGGGAGCAAGAGGTGAGCGTATAAGTCCACGTATTGTGCAAAGGACTTTAGAAAAGATACGACTATCGTTGGGCCTACCTGATAATTTGACGCCCCATGCTCTACGTCATTCTTTTGCTACTCACCTTTTGGCAGAGGGAACAAACTTGCGTTCAATACAAGAACTTTTGGGTCATGCGTCCCTCTCGACAACCCAACGTTACACGGATGTAGAGATTGAACACCTTAAAAAAGAATATAACAAAGCTAATTTGCTATCAAATTAAAAAACAATAAAAAAGCCGGTCTATCAACCGGCCTCTTAACTTACTTCAATTTTTTCTCAACGAACTCTTCATGTTTTTTTGACTTTTTATCATATTTCTTCAAAGTCAACTTTTCAGGATGAGTTCTGGGATTTTTTTCAGCAAGATAAAATGTACCTGTACCGGCTGTACTTTCCAATTTTACTTTAACTTTTACTGCTTTAGCCATTTTCTTACACTCTTAATTAAAGGTTACAATTCAAAACATTTGAGCGTAATATACATTTTTTTTGGTTTCTGTCAACCATATTTTTTTATATTTAGTACCGAACAAACACTTTTTTACATATTTTCCTTGATTTTTTAATAAAATTTTCTAAAATTCATCCATCAAAACTATAAAATACATATTATGAAGAAATACGTTTATCCTTTAATGGTAGGAATAGCTTTTATATCTCTGCCTTTGGGTTGGTATCTGCCTCAATCCCAATTAATAACTGCGATAGTGTGGCTTGCAGCCTTAGCAATTTTATTTGTTTATGGCAAAAAGCTTGTAAGAATCTTCCAAGAGTTTTGGGGGGACGAAGATCAAGACAAATATCTTTCCGTCTGTCTTTTCATCATCTTACTTTCCGCCGGATTTGCACTAAGTGCTTGGTGGCTTGGTGATTTCAGTACAGGATTTTTAGGTCTAGGATTCATCATCTGGCTGATATTGGGCTGGGTTGCAACTACGGTGCTAACAATTCTATCCTACATGTTCATTGGAGTATCCATGATAATCAAAGATATCATCGATATTTTGAAAAAAAAGTAATCTTATCCCCAAACAACCTTCAATCGGTTATTTGGGGATATTTTTTTCACATCAAAGTTTTTACAATATTCATTTCAAGTTCGGTATCACTTCTGCTTTCGGCATAACATTGACCATCTTGCTGTTTTAGCAAATTATCTATATTTTTATCATCAGGCATTTCAAAAGTACATATATCCGGTATTACTCCCTTACCGTTTAGTTCATTCCCTGACGGAGTAATAAAGAAACCATTGGTAACAGCAACAACACTTCCGGTCGGAAGTTCAATAAGTTTTTGCATACTTCCCTTCCCTTTTGTTGATGTCCCTATTATTTTAGCTCTTCCCTGCTCCTGCAACGAAACTGCCAATATCTCTGCTGATGATGCCGTCTCTTCATCCACTAAAACAAATATCTTTTTTCCTTGCCACATCAATTCTGCATCAGCATTATAATATGTTTCTTCGGTAATATCTTTCCCTTTGCTTGATATTATAATTCCAGTATCTAAAAACAAATCTACAGCCATAATCGCCTCTCCTGGCATTCCTCCCGGACACCCTCTTAAATCTAAGACCAACGCATTCGCTTTTTCATAATTTCCTAATGCATTTATCAACTCTTGTAGCGTTTGTTTATTAAATGCCGCTATTTTAACATAAAGAATATTGTTTTCTAATCTTGCAGCAAACGTTCTCTGATTTCTCCCGCTTATTCCTTTAACTTCATCAAAATTTGCATAAATCTTAGAATCTTTATCTAGTATTTTTACCATTTCTGCAGCCAAAATATCCATTACCTCAAAATCTCTGCGCGATGCTTCAGATGAACTATTTACAGCCGCATCAATAATTTGATATGTCAAATTTCCCCATTCTGCTACATCATTGGCGTCTTGAGGCTTGCGAATAGTTTTAACTACCTTTCCGCTATAATATAAAGTTATTCTGGATGAATCATTTCCTACACGTAATTTATTATCGACTTTATTCAAACCCTTTAATGTCGCAACAACCAAATCTTCTGCTGAAACCTCATAAACATACGCATCAATAATTTTTTTATAAAAATTACCCCATATTTCATCCTTTGCAAAAATTACAGAAGGTATTAACAACAAAAAAACGAACAAAAAAATTTTCATCTAATCAAACACCGCCATTAAAACCGTATGATCCGAAGGCTTAACATCCTGCCTCGGAGTTTTATCAACCAAAATTTTGTTCAATTTATCCATTGCATAAGAATTAAGCCACAAATAATCTATTCTCATTCCCATATCATTTTGCAACGAAGCACCTGCATAATCCCAAAAAGTATATCCGTTTTCATCTGGATGATACTCTCTGAAAGCATCATAATATCCCAAAAATTGAAATGCCTTCAAACGTTGAACAACCTCCGGCCGAAACAAAGCATTATTTCTAAACTCCTCAGGATTATATACATCATCATCTGTCAGTATCACATTAAAATCCCCTCCTAAAATAATAGGTTTTCTGATATCTGACAACTTTTTGGCATGATTATAAAAAGCTTCCATCCATTTAAGTTTATAAAGCCACTTAGATTCATCTTCCGGATTATTATACGGAGGATTTCCGTTAGGCAAATAAACCGATGCAACTCTGTATTCAACACCCTCAACTTCAATTTCAACTTCTATATAACGAGAATTTTCATCCGAAAAATTTGGCAATCCTTCCTCAACCACCTTAATTTTATGTTTACTCAAAACCGCCACACCGTTATAACTTTTTTGTCCCAAAATTTTTGCTTCATACCCCAATACCTGCAAATCAAAAAACGGAAAAGAATTAAATTCCGATTTAATTTCTTGCAACAAAACAATATCCGGCTGTTCCCTTTGAAGCCAAGCTGCCAAATTTTCGATTCGAGCATTTATGGAATTAACATTATACGTAGCGATTTTCATACATTAACTCTTTATTTAACTAGTTATTCTAAAGTTAAACTATAACATTTTTATCAACAATGAAAGCAAAAAAAATGAAACTTGCAAGTTATGCTACATCAAATGAAAATTCTCGCGGCCGTCTATATCCCGATTATTCCAACATAATTCGATCAGATTTTCAACGCGATCGCGACAGACTGATACATTCGGCTGCATTTCGCAGACTAGAGGGAAAAACTCAAGTTTTTGCTTATCACGAAGGACGTAATTATCGAACCAGACTAACTCACAGTATTGAAGTGGCGCAAATAACCAGAACACTTTGCAAAAACTTACAATTAAATGAAGAGCTTGGCGAAGCTATTGCTCTGGCACATGATTTGGGACACGCACCTTTCGGACATGCCGGTGAACGAGGCTTAAACAATTGCATGAAAATGTTCGGCGGTTTTGATCACAATATAAATTCATTAAAAATAATGACCGAAATAGAAACTCACTACCCCGCTTTCAAAGGTTTGAATTTAACATGGGAAACCCTGGAAGGAACTGTAAAACACAACGGCCCGATGAAAAATATAACAAATAAATGGCTCAAACAATTTAACAAAAAATTTTCATTAGATTTAAAAAATTATCCGTCACTTGAAGCTCAAGTAGCATCATTTGCTGATGATATTGCTTACAACAATCATGATATTGATGATGGTTTTCGTGCTGGCTTTTTCACCATAAATGATTTATGTGAACTGGATTTTATCAATAAAATTGTATCACAGTTCGACCACGAAAACCCCGGTTTAAGTGATGACTTACGCATTTATGCCATAACCAGATCCTTAATCAGTGCTATGGTTTTTGATCTGTTAAAAACAACATCTCAAAATATAATTGATTATAATATCAAGACTGCTGATGATATACGAAAAAATAAAAATTTTGTTGCAAATTTTTCCAAAGAAATGCATCAACAAATTTTTGATTTACATCGTTTTTTAACTAAACATTTTTACACTCACAGCAATATTGCTCGTATGGATATGAAATCACAAAAAATAATAGAAGATTTATTTAATGCCTTTATGAACAACTATAAACTTCTTCCTATGGAACTAAGACCGACAATAGACAATTTATCTTCAGATACGGATAAAGCATCATGCATTTGTACTTATATAGCAAATATGACAGATGCATCTGCCACGGAAGAACACCAAAAATTATTTAATGTATCTTACCGATTTTAACCGATTTTTGTTAATGTATTATAAAGTTTTTTGTGATAAAAAACATAACAGTAACTATATTATGGAGGAGTACGGTTATGCTAGATGACTTTCAGAATGAAAATGACGAAAACAAAAACGGCGATTTCTTAGATGAATTTCGTCAGCGTTTAAATTCGCAACCTATTGAAAATTTTGAAGATCGTAAAAATGAAATAAACCGTTCTCAACACGTTTTTTTAGGAACAATACTTGGTGTCGGATTAGCCGGAGTTGTAAGTTGGTTTATGTTATCGCCTAACTATGAAAATGCTCCCGATGCCGAAATTCCCGTAATTCGTCGTCCTCAAGCAGCAATTAAAGTTCAACCGGCCGAACCGGGAGGAATGGAGATATTAAATCAAGATAAAACCGTATATGATATTGTTGAGAAAAAAGACACTCTGGATATCAAAGTTGAAAATTTGTTACCTCCTCCCGAAGAACCTAAGATCATTGCCATAGAAAATAAAAATTTGACTGCTGAACAGGCTGTTTCGGAAACTGAAAATATCATCAAAAATGCCGAAAAGATAATTGCATCTGAAGAAGATAAATCTTTACCGACTAAAAATGTCCAATCTCCAAAAGAAACAGAAATTCAACCAACGGTCAAAGAAGAAATTAAGGTTGTTGTAAAAGAAACACCAAAAAAAGAACAACCTATACAGATCGTTCAAACAATCGCTCAGCCCGAAGATAAACCAATTGATGCTCCTTCAGGAAGTTGGCAAATTCAGCTTATATCATCTCCCAACAAAGCAGCAATGGAAAAAGCTTGGATTGATATGACAAAAAAATATTCTGCACTCAAAGATCTTTCTCATGAAGTTGAATCTGCTGATTTAGGCTCAAAAGGTACATTTTATCGTCTAAAAGCCGGAGCATTTAAAACTCGTGGTGAAGCCGATAAATTATGTAATTCTATCAAGTCAGCCGGAGGTTCTTGTTTAGTAAAGAAAAAACAATGATAATCCAAATTATCACATCTGCAATAGCAATATTTATTGCCATTATTTTCCATGAAATAGCTCATGGATATGTTGCTTGGCGACTTGGTGATAATACCGCAAAAACATCAGGACGATTATCATTTAATCCTCTAAAACATATCGATATCTTTGGCACAATAATTTTACCTGCTATTTTGTTTTTATCAAAATCCGGTTTCATTTTTGGTTGGGCAAAGCCTGTTCCTGTAGATTATAATGCTTTTAAACACAAAAAGAGAGATATTATTCTTGTTGCCTCAGCCGGCATTATTGCTAATATAATATTGGCTTGCGTTTCTGTAATTTTCTTAAAAACATCACTATTCATAGCCCACAACACCTTTAGCGGAATAATGGCTATGTTTTGGTTAAATATGATATTTTTTAATATTCTTTTTGCTGTATTCAACATCTTACCTATCCCCCCTCTGGATGGATCTAAGATATTGTTAGGATGGTCTGATAACCCCAAAATAAAAAAGTTTCTTGCTTCTGAAAAAAACGGAATAATTGCAATAATTACTATATTGTTTATTTTGCCAACCCTATTGCAAACATTTGGTTTAAACTTTAACCCTTTGGCGTATATAATAAGGAACACAACAATTTTTATTGCTGACTTATTAATTTAAGGAGTTTTTATGAATAATCCTATCTCTGCCGCACTTTTGTCATGCAAAAGCACTTCTCTTTCAGATGATGAAAAATATATTTTATCTAAAGCTAATCCATTAGGAATAACTTTATTTGCCCGCAATATATCAAACAAACAACAAACCATCAATTTAATAAAAGAAATTAAAGAAACAATCGGTCGAGATAATATATTAATTTGTGTAGACCAAGAAGGCGGAAGAGTTCGCCGTTTACACGAACCGGAATTTCGCCCCTATTCTGCACAGGCAGATATCGGTAAGTTACCTCTCAATGAAGCAATAATAGCCGCAAAACTACATGCGGAATTAATAGCTCAAGACCTTCAAGAGATTGGAATAAATGTCAATTTTGCGCCGGTATTAGATATTGCTTATTCACAAACAAGCGAAGCTCTTCGCAGTCGTTGTTTTTCAAATGATTTATCGACAATATCAACTCTCGGAAATACAATGATACAGACATATACCGATAATGGTATAATTCCTTGTATAAAACATATGCCGGGACATGGATTAGCAACAACAGATCCTCATCTTGGACTTCCTGTTATTGACATTACCTACGAACGCTTAAAAACAGAATTACAACCATTTAAATATTGTAAAAATTCTCCGTTAGGAATGACTGCTCACATTTTATTACCGGTAATAGACCCACATAATCCTATAACCCAAAGTAAAAAAGGAATCCAAAAATTAATTCGTGAAGATATAGGGTTTGATGGATTGTTAATCTCTGACGCCATAGACATGAAGGCATTAAAAGGTAATGTTATCGAAAAAGCTCTTGCCTCTTTAGATGCCGGTTGCGATTGCATTTGTTATTGCATGGCCAATATTGATGAACTAAGCCTTCTTGCCGAACATTGCCCAAAATTATCAGACGCTACAACAGAACATCTGGACAAAGCGCTAACAATATTACATAATAAAAAAGAAATATCGGATATAAAAACAAAGTCAGCTCAGTATGCTTCAATTATGCAAAAAATTATACCATATAAAGAAACATACGATGCTACGGAAGTATTACATAAATTGCAGAAAAAGGAAACACAATGTTAACATGGATTTTAATTGCATTTGCTATAGCACTCATCTTTGGAGTAATAAAAATTGAACAACTCAAATCAATCTTTTCCAAAATAGAACCCCAACTACGAGAATACACTAAAAAGGCAAAAAACTGGAGCGAATCCAAAGTGGCTGAACTTAAAGCAAACGAAGATAAAAAAACATCAGAAAACAACGAAACAGACACAAATAATTAATAAAGAAATCTCTTTTTACCCTAACCTACTAAAAATATGTAGATTTTTAGTAGGTTTTGTGTTATTATAAGTTATAAACCTAAAGTAAATAGGTATTTTGTTTATGGGAGAATCCATATGAGCATCGGATCGACACGTAAAATAAGTTCAACGACGCCTACCAGCTCCAAAGTAGACGGACGTTCCTATGCTTCGAACAATCGCTCTCAATTTGTTGAAAATATTGATACGAATAACAATGTTTTGGTTCGTGATGATAATAACGACCAAAGCCACAACAATAATCAACATCCCCAAAAAGAACGGCAACAAACAAACTTTAATACCGGAACAGCAAACATCTCCGGTGGGCTTGAAGCTTTTGCTGTAAACAATATTATCAATGAGGAAGAAACTTCCCCTACAGATAATCGCAAAATCGATATTTACAGCAACAATCAATCAATAATAAAAGATGAAGAAATAGAACGCACCGGACGTAGCTACCTCAAACATTTTTATGAAAAAAATGAACATTTTATAGATATTGATGAACTCGTATAAAAAGCGATTGATCCATTATTTCATAGCATTTACAGCATCTTGAGCCAATCCTTTAGTATCATTAGACACTTGCGTTGCCACATCGCCTACTGTTGTTTGACTATTAATACTTCCGTCATAAATTCCTTTTCCGATAAAAAACAATGCAATTATAATCAATAAATAGACCAAATATTTCAAAAATGTACCCATTATGCTACTCCCTAAGAAAATTAATTACAAAATTTATATATGACAATTTTTCATATTTTAAACCTGCCTGCTACAATAAATCTTATTCATTTTTAATTTAATAAAACGATTTATTGTCGACCAATGAACATTATATATACGTGCCATTTCAGCCTTGGTAACTCCGCTTTCCATCAAATGGTTTAATTTATTTTCTTCTCCATTAAGATGTGAATATTTAAATCCTGACGGACGTCCTAACTTTCGCCCCTCAGCTTTCACTCTTGCCAAGCTTTCTTTTGTTCTCTGAGATATAAGTTGTCTTTCTATTTCAGCAGACAAACCGAAAGCAAAAGCTAAGACTTTTGATTGTATATCACACCCGAGTTTATAATTTTCTTTAATAGTCCACACCTGGCATCCTTTATTCATACAATTATGCAAAATGCTCATTACCTGCAACAAATTACGTCCCAAACGCGACAATTCGCTTGCTATTAAAACATCTCCTTTTTTTAGTTTTTTTAATAAACGACTCAATTTTCTTGAATCCAACTCTTTGGTTGCAGAAATTGTTTCCTCAACCCACTTATCAATCACAATGTTATTTTTTTCGGCATACATATTAATTTCAAATTTTTGATTTTCTCGCAACTGATGTACCGTTGAAACTCTGACATAAGCATATATCATTACAAATTCCTTTCCCAAAATTAAAACAATAGGAAAACATTGCAAGATTTAACGCTCTAAAACCAATAAAAAAACCGCTCAATGAGCGGTTTTTTTATACATTAACCAATATCTATTCTAAATCATCCGGCTTTGGCAAATCTATCTGTACTCTCGGCGCATTATCATCCTGAGGAACCAATGCTTGCAATGTGCCGACAGCTTTTTTACGCTTCAACTTATTAACAAATTTTAATGAACGTTGAGCATCCCACTTCTTTTTTCCTTCTTCGCGTTGGAAAATTTGCTGATAAACCTCAGAAGCTTGGTCAAACTCTGATAATTTTGTTAAACATGAAGCTAATCCGTCATACAGCTTATGATGGTACCTGTTACCAACAATCATCTGAGCTTTTTTATAACACTTCAACGCATCATTAAATTTCATCATTTTTTGATACACAAAACCGATCGAAATCCAAGCTTGAATTTCTCTGCTGTCTATATTCAAAATCTTTGTAAAACATTTAATCGCCGAATTATTATCTCCCATCAATTGATAGGTAACACCGACACCGTTCCAAGCTTTAATATTATTTTTATCTGCTGCAAGAACTTTTTTGAAAAAAGAGATAGCTCTGTCATATTGCTTTAATTTTTGTAATGTAACGGCAACACTCAACAATGTTTGTGCATGTTTATTATCAATCTTCATTGCCTCTTCCAAAACATCCAACGCTTCTTTATAGGCAAACATATGTTGCAAAGCTATAGCTTTACCGTTCAAAGCCTCTAACGATGTTTTATCTAAAGCAACAGCTTCATTAAAACACTGAATAGCATCTTTATAAAGACCGCGCATACTGAGTGTCACGCCTTTATTATTCAATACTTCAACCGAATTAGGATTAATTTCCAAAGCTTTATCAAAACATTCAACAGCTTCGGTATATTTGCTGAGTTTTTGATAAGCAAAACCTTTCGAATTCAACGATTTCCAAGAATCCGGCTGTTCTACAATCGCCGCATCAAACTGTGCGATTGCCTCTCTATACATTCCTTGGTCAAGAAGCTCTTGACCTCTCTTATATGACGTATTATCGTTCGATTTGACCATTTTTCTCTCTTTTCAATTATAAAGTTCAAAATAATTACGTTGTCAAACGTACCACAAACATAAGATTTTGTCAAGATTCGAGCTATATAATTTTAAATAAAGAAATAAAACTTTTATCCGCACTAAAATCAATCATTTGACAACCAAACTTTTTGCAAAAATCTTTTCGCAATTTTCTTTTTTGTTCAAAATATTCAACATATTTTTTTCGATACACTTTTGACGTCGTATCAATCAATACTTTTTCACCATTATATTCAGCCATATATTGCCCTGAAATCGGGGCTTTTTCTTCTAATTTATCAAAAACATTAACAACAATCATTTTTGTTTTTTTAGCAAGCATTGCCAATTCTGCATCAACCTCACCATCCCAACAGCCAAAAGAACTGACAATAAAAAGCCCTGCTTTATTTTTTACACTTGTTTGCAGCAATTTTAAGGACTTCATTTTTTCCGTTTGTGATATGACATGTTTATTCAATGAATATTTGCTGACTTCTGCAATTTTTTTTAAAATCGCAGACAAGTAGGCTCTGTCATTTCTTGGTTTGAATATCCACGAACGTTCTCCGTCAAATATTACACAACCAAACCTATCTTTATTATTCAAAGCGACCCAACCAAGTAATGCTGCTATTTTCGATGCCGTAACAGATTTCAATTCTTTAACCGAACCAAACATCATTATCGACGATAAATCAAGCCACACATAAACTTCTCGATCTCTTTCTTCCGTATATATTTTTGTATAAGGTTTTTCTTTTCGAGCCGTAACCCGCCAATCAATATCGCGAACATCATCAGCATATTGATATTCTCTAATTTCATCCATTTCCATGCCTCGTCCCTTAAACACAGATTTAACATCTCCTGACTGATAAGCATAAGTTTTGGATTTATCCTGATTTTGAATATACGAAGCATATTTACGCATATTCATCAACTCATCAAGAGAAACATACAAACCGTTCCCTTCCTGATATCTGTTCGTATTTGATTTAAAAATCTTGGATGTTATTTTTTTCAACTTACTCATCGCAAAAACTTTCTGCAATTAAGGAAGCGGCACCAACTTTAAAATCGATGCAATAACATCATCTGTTGTTATTCCTTCGGCCTGAGCTTCAAAACTCAAGATAATACGATGACGCAACACATCATAAACAACGGCATGAATATCTTCCGGAGCAACAAAATCTTTTCCCTTAAGCCATGCATTAATTTTTGCACAACGATCTAAAGCTAACGTTGCTCTCGGACTGGCTCCATAGGTCACATATCCTTTCAACGAACTGTTATATTTTTCCGGAGTTCTCGTTGCCATAATCAACTGAACCAAATATTCTTCTAAAGCATCACTCATATGTACTTTTAATGCGTCTTTTCTGGCTGACAAAATATCATCTGTAGTAATTTCTTCAGGCAGCTTTGAAATTTCTCCGTCAATTTCTTCTCTGACCAAATGCAAAATTTTTCTTTCCGTTTCCGTATCGGGATGATTAATCTTAATATACATCAAAAACCTATCCAACTGAGCTTCCGGCAGATTGTATGTTCCTTCATGTTCAATAGGATTCTGAGTGGCCATAACCATAAAAAGTTTTGGTAATTGATATCTTTTACCACCGACACTTACCTGTCGTTCTGCCATTGCTTCTAACAATGCTGATTGCACTTTAGCCGGCGCACGATTAATTTCATCAGCTAATACCAAATTAGCAAAAATGGGGCCTTTTCTAAATTCAAATTCTCCCTTTGAAGCAACATAAATATCGCTTCCCGTTATATCTGACGGCAACAAATCAGGAGTAAATTGTATCCTGTTATAATCAGCTTTTATCATTGATGCCAATGTTTTTATTGCTTTAGTTTTAGCCAACCCCGGCGCTCCTTCAACAAGCGCATTTCCATCAGCCAACAGCGTAATCAAAAGCTTATTTATTAAATCTTGTTGACCTAATATTTTTGAATTCATAAATTTTTGCAAACCAATAATTTTAGAGCGTATTTCTGACATTTTTATAATCCTTTTTTTATGCTAAAAAGTCCGATTTTGTTCTTTTCATATGAGAATATATTATATATATTGCTTAAAGGTTAAAAAAACAAGAAGATTAGCAATGGATGATATTTTTAATTTAAGTGATGACAATGATTCTCTAAAAGACAACATTTCTCAATTGATGCCTTCTTTTGAGTGGTTGGATGGTCTTAATCCGGAACAGCGTCAAGCTGTAGAAACAACCAATGGTCCGATTCTTGTACTTTCCGGTGCCGGAACAGGCAAAACCAAAGTACTTACCACGCGTCTTGCATATATTCTCTCACGTCACTTAGCTAATCCGTGGGAATGTTTGGTTGTAACATTCACCAATCGTGCTGCCAAAGAAATGAAAGAACGAGTATATAATATTATCGGCGAAACATCTTCGTCAGTATGGCTCGGAACTTTTCATAGCATTTGCGTAAAAATATTACGTAATCATGCAGAACTTGTCGGACTTCACAACAATTTTACAATTCTTGGCGAAGATGATCAAAAACGCCTTATCAAACAAATTTGCGAAATTAACGGTATTGATGACAAAAAATACCCTCCTCAATCGGTCCTCGAAAAAATAAGCCTTTGGAAAGACAAAGGAATTAATGTTGATAAAATAAATTCAGATTTCAAACAAAACACCTTAACCAAGCTTTATCAACTATATCAAAAAAGGCTCAAAGAACTAAATTGCGTTGATTTTGGCGATATTATTCTTTATACACTAGAAATCTTGATGAATAACACAGATATTTTAGAAAAATATCAAAACCGTTTCAAATACATAATGGTTGACGAATATCAAGACACCAACATAAGCCAATATATGCTCATAAGATTATTAAGCCAAAAACATCGCAACCTTTGTTGTGTTGGTGATGATGACCAATCAATATATTCTTGGCGCGGTGCCGAAATTGAAAACATTTTACGATTTAACAAAGACTTCAAAGATGCTATTACCATTAGACTTGAAAGAAATTATCGTTCAACCGCCCATATTTTGGCAGCTGCTTCGTCTTTGATTACCAACAATTCCGGAAGACTGGGCAAAACATTAAAAGTTGCCGAAAATTCACCTGCTAATAAAGTAAATAATTCTAAAATCAAAGTAGTAAGCACATATTCCGGCGACGATGAGGCCGGTTATATTACCGAAGAAGTTGAAAATGCACATCGCGACGGATATTCATATTCTGATATAGCCATTTTAGTACGTACTGCCGCTCAAACTCGCGCATTTGAAGAAAAATTTATTTCCGAAGCAATCCCCTATCAAGTAATCGGAGGTCTCAAGTTTTACGAACGAGCAGAAATTCGCGATGCTTTAGCTTATTTTAGAGTCATACTTCAACCCAATGATGATTTAGCATTTGAACGAATAATCAACAAACCGGCCCGTGGCATTGGCGCAAAGTCAATTGAAAAATTTCAAAATGAAGCCCGCCAAAACCACATATCCCTTTATATGGCTGTAGAAAAAATGTTAGCTGAAGGGGCAATCACCGGAAAATCAAAGAGTTCACTTTCTCAATTAATGCAAAATTTTAAAGAATGGCGTCAAGCTTCTCAAGCATTGTCTCCTGACGACATAGCAACATCTGTTCTTGAAGACAGCGGTTATTATGATATGTTAAAAAACGATTCATCAGCAGAAGCCCCCGGACGTATCGAAAACCTAAAAGAACTTATTAATGTTATGAGCGATACGGAAAACTATCCTGATTTGTCTGCTTTTATGGAACATGTCAGTTTAGTTATGGATAATGATAACGATAATAATGAAAACAAAGTTCGTTTAATTACTCTTCACTCTGCCAAAGGACTGGAATTCGATGTCGTTTTTCTCCCCGGCTGGGAAGAAAACCTTTTTCCGCATCAACGCGCCCTTGATGAAGGTGAAAACGCACTGGAAGAAGAACGCCGTTTAGCTTATGTCGCCATAACTCGTGCCAAGCACCGTTTATGTATTTCAATGGCGCATAATCGACGTGTCTACGGACAATGGCAAAACAATCTTCCATCTCGTTTTATAAATGAACTCCCCAGAGCAAACATTGAGTTGATAAACAAATGTTCTTATTTTAGCTCCAACAAATCTTATTATCGTCCTGATTATAACAAATCAAACAACTATAATTCTTATGAAGAAACCACATATGACGATGACAAAAGATACAGTTATGTAAAAGAAAAAATACACAATAATCTTGGCAAACGAGTATATCACCAAACATTCGGTTATGGCAAAATTGTAGCCCAAGATGGTAATACCGTCCAAGTATGTTTTGATACCGGCGGTATCAAAAAACTGATGAGTTCATACTTAAAAATAGTTGGATAAAAATTAAAGCCTACTCATTAAAAAGTAGGCTTTTTTACTACTCAATTCCCGTAAGATTATGAGCCAAATTTACTTCGTTATTTGCTTTATCAAAACAAGAAAAATATTTTTTGTGAATAAACTTTATTTTTTTCAATCTCTTCAAAAATATTTATTGACAAAGACAAATATAAATATTATTAAAGACAACGAATTTGATGGCGGGTTAGCTCAGTCGGTAGAGCGGAGGAATCATAATCCTTGTGTCGTGGGTTCGAATCCCTCACCCGCTACCATAAAACGAAAGCTCCTTTTTTAAGGAGCTTTTGATTTATCTGTAAGGGTTGGGATCTGAACCCACGAGAAGTGGGTTTGACTACAAGGCAAAGGCAGACGGAAGTATGCCGGTCAACGAAGTTGATTGCCGCAGTGAACGTAGCGTAAGCGAAGTAATCCCTCACCCGCTACCATAAAACGAAAGCTCCTTTTTAAGGAGCTTTTGATTTATCTGTAAGGGTTGGGATCTGAACCCACGAGAAGTGGGTTTGACGGTTCATCGTCAGGTTCAGGGGCATCGTCAAAGTATGGGGCAAGAGTAAAAAATTATAAAATATTAATCATCAGTTCCACCTCAAAATACACCTTAAACAAAAAAAAGCTCCGCATAAGCGAAGCCTTTTTTGAATTGGCGATCTCGAGAGAAGCGCTAAGTAAAAACAACCGATACTCCGGTTGTTTTTATCTGTAAGCTCTTTGTAATATCTTGTTGAGCTGGCGAAATTATTTGAGCAACAGCGAAACTAGATACCTAAGAACGAACCGTTTTAGGTTCGACCTCAAGAGATGCCACAAAAAAAAGCTCCGCATAAGCGAAGCCTTTTTTTGAATTGGCGATCTCGAGAGGATTCGAACCTCTGACCCACAGCTTAGAAGGCTGTTGCTCTATCCAGCTGAGCTACGAGACCAACTGACGAAGTGTAAAAAAACATATTTTTTTCTCAAAGTCAAGACAAGTTTATAAAAAAACATAATTCTTTCACAAACCATAAGCAATCCTCACATATTTTAACTTAAAATTAAATTCTCAATATTATCATATATACTAACTTAAACTAATTTTACAGGATAACAAAAAAATGGAAAAGTCTACAGTAATTGGTATGGTTGGTGGTATTGGTTCGGTTGCTGTCGGTATGGCCTTAAAAGGTGCCGACCCTCATGCACTTATCAATCCGGCCGCATTTTTAATTATTTTTGCAGGTACCGCTGCCGCAATTTTCAACGCCTTTCCGATGAAAGATATTAAACGCATTCCTAAACTATTCAAACTATTGTTTACCGGCAAACACTTTACTCCCAAACAAGAAGTATTAGAGCTTTTTGTTGCAGCGGCAAAAGCCTCTAAACAAGAAGGTGTTATGGCTATCGAAAAAAAGGCCAACGAAGTTGAAGATCCGTTTATTCGTTCTGCAATGACAATGGTTGCCGACGGTTTTAACGGCGAATTTATTTACAACGTTCTTGATGCCGAAATCAAACAAATGGAAGAACGTCATCGTGCCGGAGCATTAGTATTTGCTCAATGCGGTATGTATGCACCTACCCTTGGAGTTTTGGGTGCGGTTATCGGTTTGATTGCCGCTTTGGGTAACTTAAGTGATATTGACCAACTCGGACACTCTATTGCAGCAGCGTTTGTTGCAACTTTGCTTGGTATTTTCACAGGTTATGTTTGTTGGCACCCTTTTTCTAACAAATTAAAACAAATCAGTGCCGAAGAAGTCGAAGTTAAACGTATGGTATTAGAAGGAACTTTAGCTCTTCAAGAAGGCGCTTCAACAATCGCTATGGAATCTCGTCTCCAAGCATTCATTCCGCTCTCTGAACGCAAATCTTTACGCGATCAATAAACAATAATTAAAAGGAACAAACAATGGTAAAGAAAAAACCTTCACATCCGCCTCATGAAGAACACGCCGACGAGACATGGCTTGTACCATATTCAGACTTGCTGACATTGTTGCTCGCTTTGTTTATTGTTTTGTTTGCATCTTCAAGTATTGATAAAAATAAAGCAGCCCAGATTCAATATGCTTTGGCCGCAGCATTTGGTGGAGGTGTAACCGAAGAAAACGAAGGTACGATAATTAATTTTATAAATGATGCCAAAGACCTAAAACTTGAGGATGATGGTGTTACAATATCCTCTGACGCCAACGGCGCTACATTAGAAATGACTTCAATCAATTTGTTTGACAAAGGATCTGTGATCTTAAAACCGGAAGCGATTCCCGTAATCAAAAAGATTTCATTGCTTCTTAATTCAAACAAATACAAAAAATATCGTATTGTTGTCGAAGGCCATACCGATGACACCAATGAATCGGAAACTCTTCCTTCAAACTGGGAGTTATCGGGTGCCAGAGCCGGAGCCGTTACTCGCGAAATGATATCAAATTCTATGGAAACGAATCGTTTCAAAGCTGTAGGACTAGCTGAAATTTCACCGGCCTACCCCAACAAAAATCCTTATGGCGAGCCAATTCCCGAAAATAGAATCAAAAATCGCAGAGTTATCGTAAGAATTGAATTTTAATATATCAACAAGGACATACAAATGAAAACGGCAATTTGCTTGCACAATGCAACAGTACTAACCGGATTTTCCATAATGCATAATTGTGCTGTCTATATCAAAAACAATCAAATTGCCGATGTTTACAACGAAGAACGTTTCAATCAAAAAGTATTTGCGCCCAAAGTCAAAATAATTGACGTCAAAGGTGCTTATGTTATGCCCGGTTTTATAGATACTCATATTCATGGTATCGGCGGCAAAGGAGCTGATGATGCTGACTATAAATCGATTCTCCATATGTCAAAAGTTTTGCCGCAATACGGTGTTACTTCGTTTATTCCTACTTGCTGCACCGCAAAAGAAGCCGAACTAATCAAAAAAATTACGGCTATTGTCAAAGCATGCGGCAAAGAAAAAGGCGCCAATATTTTAGGCATTCATCTTGAAGGACCTTTTCTCTCACCCGAACGTATCGGCGCACAATCTGCCGATGGAATTTCACCGGTCAGCCTCCCGCTTATGCACCGCTTATACAAAGCCAGCAAAAATAAGCTGATTAATATGACGGTTGCACCGGAACTAAAAGGAATGCGCGAGCTTGCATTATATTGCAATGAAAAAG
This sequence comes from Alphaproteobacteria bacterium, assembly GCA_045597005.1. Taxonomy (GTDB): domain Bacteria; phylum Pseudomonadota; class Alphaproteobacteria; order RF32; family CAG-239; genus CAZU01. The sequence continues at coordinate 50,172 of JAZODJ010000012.1, forward strand.
GCATAATCCTTCAAGCTGGTCATACTAATGCCACATATGAACAAATGCTTGAAGGAATGCAAGCAAACATTATGCATGTAACCCACCTTTTCAATGCCATGCGACCAATGCATCACAGAGAGCCTGGTGTCGTCGGATCTGTACTAATACATCCCGAAGTTTCTTGTGAAATTATCGGTGATGGTGTCCACATAAACCCTCATCTGATAGACTTATTGATGAAAAGCAAACCGTTAAGCCAAATTGTTCTTATAACCGATGCCCTATATCCGGCCAAAACCGATTTATCACAATCTCCGGAATTATATTTAAACAAATGTTTTTATCGCAAAGAAGACAACGTCATAAACGGATCGGCCATTTCGATGCTTGATGGTTTCCGTAATCTGATTTCTTGGGGTGTTCCGATTGAAAAAGCTGTTCGTATGGCTTCGACCAATCCGGCACAAATAATGAAACAAAAAAACAAAGGTTTGCTAATCCCCGGATATGATGCTGATGTCATTGTTCTGGACAAAGACCTTAACTTGATGCACACAATAATTAACGGACAATTTATAGAAGGAATACAATAATGCGCGTAATAATAAAAGATAACCCGACAGACTGTTCCACATGGGTGGCCGGCTACATTGCATATTCAATCAAAAAAGCTCGTCCATCGGCCAAAAAACCGTTTGTATTAGGTTTGCCGACCGGTTCTACTCCGTTGGGGGTTTATAAAGAGCTGATTAAGCTATATCAAAATAAAAAGATTTCTTTTGAACACGTTGTTACATTCAATATGGATGAATACATAGGCCTAAGTCCCGAAGACCAAAACAGCTATCATCATTTTATGTACGAAAACTTTTTTAACTACATCAATATCAAACCCAAAAACATCCATATTCTTGACGGACTAACCAAAGACTATGCTAAGGAATGCGAAGACTACGAAAATGCTATCAAAGCATATGGCGGAATCGATTTGATGCTTGGAGGAATCGGCACAGACGGACATATTGCATTTAATGAGCCGTTTTCTTCTTTTAACTCGCGTACTCGCATTAAAACCCTTGCACCATCAACTATAAAAGATAATTCACGTTTCTTTGATAATGATATCAAAAAAGTACCTACTCAAGCTTTGACAATTGGTATCGGAACAATTATGGATGCCAAAGAAGTGATTATCATGGCTACCGGCGAAAACAAAGCCGAAGCTATCAGACAAACCATTGAAGGCTCGATCAATCATATGTGTCCGGCATCAATATTGCAAACACATCGCTATGGAATTATTGCTTGTGACAATTCTGCCGCTAAAAAGTTGTCATCTTCAACCCAAGAATATTTTAAAAGTATCGAAAATATGGGGTAAATATCTAAATAACAGAAAACAAAAAGATACCCCCGATCTAGTTGGGAAGCTTAATACAAAAAAGGGCGGAAATAAATTCCGCCCTCTTCTTTTTTATGCATCACGCAATTGTGCCGATGTTATTTTCTTCTTAACTTCAACCTCAACCTTATTCATCAACGTCTCAATATCCTGATCGCTGAATGTTGTTTCAACAGGTTGGAATGTCATTGCCAAAGCAATCGATTTTTTGCCCTCAGAGAGGTTTTCTCCCTCATAAACATCAAATACTCTGACATCACTGATATATCGTCTGTCGGCGTTTCTGGCTGCAGCAATCACATCATCTGCCCTAACTGTTTTATCAACAATAAAGGCCATATCTTTATCAACCGGTTGAAATTGAGATAGTTCCAATTTCTTTTTGGCTTTTCCTTGCCCACCACGCGGCAAAGGAATATTATCAAGCACAACCTCAAAAGCGACAACGCGTTGTTTAATACCAAAGCGCTTTAACACTAATGGATGCAACTCACCAAAATAAGCAATAACGTTTGCACCCAAACGAAATGCTCCGCTACGTCCCGGATGATAATAAGCCGGAGCATCTGTTGAAATACGCGCACTGTCAAACGGTCCGTTTGCAGCGGCAATAACTGCCAAAGCATCTGCCTTAACATCAAAAACATCAAAAGCACGCTCATTTCCAGCCCAATGTTTTTTACCGGTCTGTCCGCAACGAATACCGCCGGCAATCAACTTTTGTTCACCCGGTTTGCGACCATAAAACTCAGGCCCTACTTCAAACAAGCTGACATTTCCGTAACCTCTGGCAATATTGTTCTTTAATCCCAACAATAAATTTACCAAAACTGACGGTCTCATTTCATCCAACTCTGCCGTAATCGGATTACACAATAAAACCGGCTCGTTTCCTTTGCGAAAATCTTTGGCCAATTTAGAATCGGTAAAACTCCATGTAACTGTTTCCAACAATCCGCGAGAAGCAAGTTCATGTTTGACCGTAATATTACGACGTTGTGCCGGTGATAATGTTTGAGCCGGAAAATATGCTTTTGGCATCGATTCTGCCGGAATATTATCCAAGCCGACCATACGAACAATTTCTTCAACCAAATCATGTTCGCCTTCAATATCTCCGCGCCATGTCGGAGCAGTAGCCCAAATTTTATCGCCATCTTCTTTGGTTTCAAAACCTAATCGATTCAAAATATCAATGATTTTTGCTGAAGAAACTTCAATACCGATAAAATCTTTCAATCTTGACGGTCTGATAAACGTCGTAACCGGTTTATAATTTTCTTCACCGGCAACCTCTATATCCGATGCCTCTCCGCCACATATTTCTAAAATAAGTTGCGTTGCATAATCAGAACCCAAAATATTTGAATTAGGATCAACCCAACGCTCATAACGATAGCGAGAATCCGAATCAATTTGAAACTTGCGACCTGTTCTGGCAATACATACCGGATTAAACAATGCGCTTTCCAAAAATACATTAACCGTATCTTTTGTACATCCTTTAGCATTACCGCCCATAATTCCGCCCAAACATTGAACACCCTCGCCATCACAAATACCCAAAGATTGGCTATCCAGATTATAAACCTTTTCTTCCAAAGAAACAAATCCTTCGCCATCTTTAGCCATTCGCACACAAATATCTCCGCACAACTTATCTGCATCAAAAACATGCAACGGACGAGCCAAATCATAATTTATATAATTGGTAATATCTACCAATGGAGAAATTGAACGCAAACCGATAGCTGTTAATCTGTCTTTCATCCACTTCGGTGTTTCAGCTTTGTTGTTAACGCCTTTTATATAGCGCCCCGTATATACCGGACAGGCTGTAAAATCTTCAACCTTAACTTTAATTGGTGATTTTATCCCGCTGTTTTGACTCTTGATTTTTAATTCTTTTAATTTTCCTAAACCGGCAGCGGCCAAATCTCTGGCAACACCTCTTACACCCAAACATTCTGCTCTGTTAGGTGTAATTGAAATATCAAAAACCGGATCAGCTTTATAAACTTCTGCCAAAGTCAAACCAATCGGTGATGTTGCCGGAAGCTCAATAATTCCATCATGATCCGTACCTACACCGATTTCATCTTCGGCACACATCATACCAAAACTTTCAACTCCTCTGACCTTTCCGACTTTAATCTTTTCATTAAACAACGGAATATACGCACCAACATGAGCCAAAATTCCCATCATTCCTTTTTTTACATTAGGAGCACCGCAAACAATTTGTAATATCTGCTGTCCGTCATTAACTTTCAAAACATGTAAATGATCAGAATCAGGATGATCTTCAACGTCTTCTATTCTGGCTGTCACAAAACCATCCATATTTTCAAAAGGATTTACAACTTCTTCAACTTCCAAACCGATTTGTGTCAATGTTTCGGCAATCTTATCAACACTTGCTTCTGTATCCAGATGTTCTTTTAACCATGATAAAGTAAATTTCATTTTTGCTTCCTCTCTTTCCTATCTTGCCGAACCACCATTGTTACTCAAACCGCCGGTCATCGACGATTCGTCCAAAGGCATAAATCCGTAATGTTTCAACCACCTTACATCAGATTCAAAAAATGTACGCAAATCAGGAATACCATACTTAAGCATCGCTAATCTGTCTAATCCTAAACCAAAAGCAAAACCTTGATATTCTTCCGGATCAATTCCGCATGCTTTTAAAACATTCGGATGAACCATTCCACACCCCAAAATTTCAAGCCAATCATCACCGGCTCCGATTTTTAATTCTGTCTTGCTCTTTTTGCATCCGATATCCATTTCAGCTGAAGGTTCTGTAAACGGAAAATATGACGGACGATATCTCACCGGAATTTCATTCAACTCAAAAAACGCCTTAATAAAATCATACAAACATCCTTTTAAATTGGCAAAAGTAGTCTTCTTATCAATGACCAACCCTTCAACTTGGTGGAACATAGGTGTGTGCGTTGCATCATAATCCGAACGATAAGTACGCCCCGGAGCAATAATTCTTATCGGAGGCTGTTTCTTTTCCATTGTTCTGATCTGAACAGCCGAAGTCTGAGTTCTGACAACATAACTATCATCAAAATTATCACTTTCGGGATTCGGAATATAAAATGTATCTTGCATCTGTCTTGCCGGATGATTAGCCGGTGTATTTAATGCATTAAAATTATGAAACTGGTCTTCAATATCCGGACCGTCGGCAACCTCAAATCCCATTTCACCAAAAATAGCCACAACTTCCTCATAAATTTTTGAAACAGGATGAATACGACCGATATTTTCATTTCTTACCGGCAACGTAACATCTATCGTTTCTTTCAATAATTTTTCGTTTAACTCTTTTGCAGCCAATTCTTCTCTTTTGCTATCCAATGCTTGTTCAATTTCTGATTTCACCACATTTAACTGTTGCCCCATTTGTTTTTTTTCTTCAACGGATAATGTTGCTAATCCTCGCATAAGCTCCGTCAAAGCCCCCTTTTTTCCCAAAACGGAAACTCTGACATCATCCAAAGCTTTCATATCACAAACAACAGCTATTTGTTCTAACGTTTTTGTTTTTAAGTTTTCAATATTTTCCATTGTTCCACCATTTTATGCATTTAAAATCAAAAAGAGTCTTACTTGTTTTCACAAGCAGGACTCTTTTCAACATTTTCTATCTAAAAACTATTTGCTCAAAGAAGCCTTAACTTGATCAACAAGTTTTGCGAAAGTTTCGGGCTCTTTAACAGCGATATCGGCCAATACTTTACGATCAAGCTCAATACCTGCTTTGGTGAGCCCGTTCATAAATCGAGAATAGGTCATATCATGCAAACGAGTAGCAGCATTAATACGCTGAATCCACAAGCTGCGGAAATTTCTTTTTTTGGTACGTCTGTCACGATAAGCATATTGCAAAGCCTTCTCAACTTTTTCAACTGCTACGCGGAAAACGTTCTTATTACGGCCACGATAGCCCTTAGCCATCGATAACACTTTTTTGTGACGAGCATGAGCCGTCATACCTCTTTTAACACGAGACATTCTTCTTCACTCCTACAAATAAGGTAAAAACTGTTTAACAATCTTAACATCAACATCAGAAACCAATGTTGTGCCGCGAGCTTGTCTTTTCATTTTTTGAGTTTTGCAGAAGAGGCAGTGTCTCTTATAAGCAAAATTTCTTTTCAATTTGCCGGTTCCGGTAACGCTAAAGCGTTTTTTAACCGCACTCTTAGTTTTCATTTTTGGCATTTTAATCCCTTTCTTAATCTTGGATTTATTATAAGTAAACAGGCATACCAAACAGCCCGTTCACTCGGTTCAGAGCATCTTATACAGCTCTTTACTTTTAAAATCAAGAACTTTTTACACAAAAAAAGACAAAACAATTATAAAAAAAACTCCCTTCAAAATTCGTCTTAAACGAAATATTAAAAGGAGTTCTTTTAAAAATCAGAATAAAATATTATTCTTTAACTTTAGCTGTCTTTTTAACAGTTTTTTTCTTAGTTGTTTCTTTTTTTACTGTTACCTTATTTTCTTTCTTAGCAACAACCTTCTTTGTCTTTGTTACAGTTCTACTTGCTGTTGTCTTCTTTTTTTCTCTAGCCTTTTCAGCTTTGCACTTTTGCGCTTTTTTCGTTGCTTCGACAACTGCCGGTTCAACATCAGGAACATTACAACTGTCATCAGCAATCAATTTGTAACGCTTATCCAAACAACCGGCAATTGATTTATGATGAAGCAAAACAGCAAACGCGGCAACAAGCACCATCAATATTGTCATCGCCTGACGAACTACAACTACAATCGGTAAAATATTAATTAAATAATACATCATATAATCTTCAGTTAAAATTCCGGTCATCAATATAACCATCGTCAAAACAACTGAAATAACAAACACCATTGCAATAAAATACGGGACCCAACCTACCGACACCAAAAAAGTAGCCGCAACAGGCATTTTTTTTATCATCTTATCTATCGCCTTTACCGGAACCAAGAAATACATTGGCACCAAAAACAAGGTAAGAAGCACCGAAAATGCAAAATCGATCATATCTGCTTCAAAAGTATTCATCAAAGTAAATACTTGAGAAATAATCCAATAAATTCCACCTACCCACAAACTCTGTTTCCAAAATGTACTCATCTTCTAACTCCTTACCTCTAATAAAAATTTTCATTGCTGACAAATTTTTCAGCACGTGTATCAATCAATCTTCCACCATCTAACTTAACTTTTCTGTCCATCCTGTCTGCTAAGTCAAAATTATGGGTTGCAATCAATGCACTCAAACCAGTTTCTTTAACAATTCCCAATAATTCACCAAAAACTATCTCTGCCGTTTTAGGATCTAAATTACCTGTCGGCTCATCTGCTAACAATAATTTTGGCGTATTTGCCAAAGATCTTGCTATAGCAACCCGTTGTTGCTCACCTCCGGACATTTCAGCCGGACGATGCTTAAATCTTTTTTCCAATCCCATCTTTGTCAAAAGCCACTTAGCTTTCTCTTGGGCTTCTTTTTCTTTAACACCGGCAATCAACTGAGGTAACATTACATTTTCTACAGCATCAAAATCAGCCAATAAATTGTGATATTGATATACAAAACCTAAATAATCTCGACGTAATGATGTTCTCATGGCATCTCCGAGTGTCGAACATTTTTGTCCTTCCAAATATATATCACCTTTGGTCGGTTTTTCCAATAAACCGGCCAATTGTAACATCGTTGACTTTCCGGAGCCGGAAGGACCTATTAAGGCAACCACTTCTCCCTTTTCTATTTCCAGATTAATCCCTCGCAAAACCTGTAAGACTTGTCCTCCTTGTTTAAACGAACGATATACATTTTTTAATTCTAAAACAGGCGCTCTTTTATTCATAACGCAAAGCCTCCACCGGATCCATTTTTGCAGCTCTCCACGAAGGATATAGTGTTGCGGCAAATGACAACATCAAAGATATTGATACAACAGTCAAAACTTCTTTCATATCCACTTTTGCCGGAAGTTTTGACAAGAAATATATTTCCGCCGAAAATAAATCTCTTCCCAAAATATTTTGCAATCCTTGACGAATGGCCTCAATATTGTCACAAAACAACAAGCCCAAAACCAAACCGATAATCGTACCGACAACTCCGATAAAAGCTCCGTCAATAAAGAAAATTCTGACAATCATTCCTTTAGATGCTCCCATTGTTCGTAATACGGCAATATCTCGACTTTTATCTTTCACCAACATAATCAAACCGGTTATAATATTAAAAGCAGCCACAACAATAATTAATGTCAAAATAATAAACATTACATTGCGTTCAACCTCTATTGCATTAAAAAAAGCTGCATTACTTTGCTTCCAATCATATATATAAGCGCTTCCGCCCAAACTTTCTTCCAATGCAGCTCGAACAGGAAGCAAAGATTTATCATCATCTAACGTTATATCAATATTTGTAACCGCATTTTTTAATCCGAAATAAATCTGAGCCGCATCAATAGGCATAAAAACAAAATTTGCATCATATTCATACATTCCGGAATCAAATAATCCGATTATCTGATATGATTTCATTCTGGGAACAGTCCCAAAAGCTGTTACTTTCCCGTTTGGCGACAACAAAGTAATCTTATCACCTTCAACAACCCCCATTTTTCTTGCTAATCTGATACCTATAATTACATTATCACCTGAAAAATAATCCATATCAACTTTTTCAACAGCTTTAGCCATAGCAGGTTTCTTCAACAAATCATCTTTACTTATTCCCCTAACCATAGCTCCTTCAGCAGATTTTCCGGCTGTAATCAACAACTGATTTTCAATCATCGGTACGACCAAATTAATATGTTCAATTTCTGCAATTTCCTTAACAGCCGAATTATAATTATTAAAAGGATATCCGCTTGGTGCCATCAACCCGATATGTCCGTTTATTCCTAAAATACGTCCTAACAACTCATGACGAAATCCATTCATTACACTCATAACAATAATAAGTGTTGCAACTCCTAATGCTATACCTGTAAATGCAAATCCGGTAATAACGGAAATAAATCCCTCTTTCCTCTTTGCCCGCAAATAACGTCCAGCCGTTAATCTTTCAAATTTTGAAAAAATCATACCAATATCAACCTCAAATCCAAATACTACCTCAATTTATATTATCTCAAAGTTGATTTTACAATCCAATACATTAACTTATACAAAGAAAAAGCTCCGCTTATTTGCAGAGCTATTCATTTTTTATTTGATAATATATTATCTGTGACCTAAAAGTCCTTCTGAAATATGTCGATTTATATTTATAAAGCTATCTAACATTTTATAATCAACATTATCTAAATCTTGTCCGATTTTTATCGTATTTTTTGCAATATAATCCGCTAATTTGAGCAAATTATTCTTAGTATCATCCGGCAAACTGCTTCTGTTCTTGGACATCAAAGTCCTAATCATTACCCACAAACGTTGATTATTATCCAAAGCTTCAACCAACTTATTTTTATCCTTTGATTTTGAAGCTTCTGACAAATCAAGTCCGCTTTTAGCTAAGTAATATGCTTCTTGCTGCGCCAAATTAGCATTTACTGATTCCATCAATCCTTCTGAAATTTGTCTGTTAATATTAGCTAATGACTGAAAACATGCATCACTCATATTAACACCGTTTGCAATAGTAACATGTTCAACGTACTTAGACAACTTAGTCAAATTATCTTTAATATTTTGCGGCAAAAAATTATTTGATTTTTTAACTGATGCTTCAATAGTAACCCACATTTTCATATTTTCATCCAAAACCAACAATTTATATCCGTCATCTTTAGACTTAGCAGTCTCAAGATAATTAGCATAATTTTGTAAAAGTTCAGCCTCTTTACTGGCTCCGTCAATTTGATCTCTTATTTCATCTAACATATTTTTATCCATATTTATAATAGGTTATAATCAAAAAAACTTCCTAAACTCTTTTTGCAAACTAAATAAAGAAAAAGGACTGAAAATTACATCTCTGACTATTGGGGAATAAGTGTCAAATTCAACTTACCAGCCCTTTTCCTGTTAAGTTTAACACAATCGGTTTCTTTCGATTGTAGTTACTTTTTTTCAAGAAAAAATTGGGGAGATTTTTCCAAGAAAAAAGTTCATCACATAATAATAGGGGAACTCATTATAATATAGTCACTCTATGAAAAAACATATCATCTAAAACGGAGCAACTATATCCAAAACCTGTCTTCCGTAGCGAGGTTGCTGAACATCTGAAATAACCCCTTGTCCACCATACGAAACTCGTAATTCTGCTATTTTACTGGACTCAATGCTATTATCAGATGAAATATCAGCTCTTCTGATAATTCCTCGCATATAAAGTTGACGAACCTCATAACTGACTCTTATTTCTTGCGTTCCTTCAATAACTAAATTACCATTAGGCAAAACCTGTGTAACCACCGCCGCAAAAGTAAGATCTATACTCTCTTTTCTATCAATCTTACCATCACCTGCTATTTCTCTGTTTGACGAAATATCAACCAAGTTATTAGAGTCATACCCCTCCGGCAAAATTTTTCCTAAATATTTTTCATACCCGAATACTGACGATATACCCAAAGAATCTTTATTATCATCACGATTTTGTTCCATTTCATTTTCCATCAACGCCGTATCCTTCGCAGACACCTTAACCGTAATAATATCACCTACTTTTCCGGCTCGTTGATCTTTAAAGAAACCTACAGCTCCCGGACTCCACAAAGAATTAGCTGCATGTTTTTGCTCTTGAACTACCGGCATAGGCATTGATACCGGCTCATATCCCTTTACTTCAACCGGATTAGTAATCGGAGACAATGGTGGTTCTTGCCCTACTTGACTTAATCTTCGCAACATTCCACACCCTGACAAAGATGTCGCAACCATTAAAAGAGCCACTGTTTTCACAACACTTTTATTTACTGCTACCATTTTAACTACCCCTATTCCACCACTATCAAAACCATATTTTTATCAACTACTTTACCTACAACTTCTTTTCCGCTTTTATTATTAACAAGAGTTATGATTTGTTCTTTAGATCCATCTTCCAAAGCTTCCATTTTAGAAGTAATCTGCAATCCTTTATTTTGATATACAACTGTTGCCATCTGTCCTTTTTTTACCAAAACCTCGTCTCTTATATCACGTAACGATACAAGCTTATCAGCCTTTAACAAACGAACAACCTGCTTACCGACTAATTCATCTTTATCCGTAACAACATCATCTCTTAAACGCCCCTCTCTGACCATCTGAGATATCAAATCACTTTCTTTTATAATCTGATCCTTTTCAATATCTGTCTCAGGAACCCAAACCTTGTGCAAAATAAAATATTTCCCTATAATTTCAGTTTGTTTAAGCAAAACACCATCAGCAAAAATTTCCACTCCGGCCGTAAATTTATTTATTTTTTCTTCCGTAAACAAATTAGTTACCAATATTTTCATAATTTTTGCATTATCTGCCTCAAAATTTGTCTCCCCGCCAAAAAATTCCAGATCAACATCATCTCCCAAACCTTTTTCAGAAAACTCTCTTTTGATAGCTTTTGACAAATCATCCGCATCAACCGTAGCAGCTTCGGAATATGAAACTCCACCCAACATCTGCAATAAAACCAAAAGCACCAATGACAAATAACGCATCTTATTACCAACCTTACTTCATTTGATTAATTGTACTAAGCATCTGATCTGACGTAGTAATAACTTTAGAATTCATTTCATATGCACGCTGAGCTGAAATTAATTCTGTGATTTCACTTACAGGATTAACATTTGAAGTATTTAAATACCCCTGCAAAATAGAACCAAAACCCTCACTATCCGGATTATCAACAACCGGGGCACCTGATGCAGCCGTTTCTAAAAACAAATTATCTCCGATAGCTTCCAATCCGGCTTCATTTACAAAAGTTGCCAATTCAAGCTGTCCGACATTAATCTCATCTGTTTCGCCGTCTTGTTTAATCCAAACCTCACCAGAGCTGTTTACATACACTTCCGTTGCATCTTCAGGAATCGTTATTTCCGGTTGAACAACATAACCGTCATGAGTAACTATTGTACCATCACCATTTCTTTGAAATGCACCATCTCTTGTATATGCTGTTCCCTTTCCTTCAGGCAATTCAATCGTAAAATAGCCTCTGCCTCTGATCGCTAAGTCCAAATCATTTCCGGTAGAGGTTAAAGAACCGCCTTCAGTAATACGATAAATAGCAGATGTTCTGACACCAAGTCCCATTTGAATACCTGCCGGAACAATTGTATTATCAGCTGTTGATGCCGACCCCGGTCTGACTATATTCTGATACAATAAATCACTAAATTCAGCTCTTCTTTTGGTATATGCTGTCGTATTCATATTTGCTATATTGTTAGAAATTGTATCAACATTTGTTTGTTGAGCAAGCATACCTGTTGCACCGATTTGTAAAGATCTCATAACTTTATTCTCCCATTAATCTTAAGCTAATTCTGCATAAACAGAAATTGTATTTGATAAACGATCATGTTCCTCATCAATCATCTGTTGAACATATTCATAACTGCGTTGTATCTGAACCAAATTTGTCATTTCAGTAATGGCATTAACATTAGATGATTCAATCATTCCTTGTGCTATTCTGACATTATCTGAACCATAACTGATTGCATTTCCTTCAACATTTTCAAACAAAACGCCGTTTAATTTTAATAATTTTTGATTATCGGCAAATTTTGCAATCTTTAATCTGCCGATAAACCCATTCTCGGTAATAACATCACCGCTTTCTGAAATTGTAATTTCTGTTTCACCCGGAGCAAAAAATAATGGAGTATTATTTTCACTCAAAACCAATTCACCGGCTGTAGTAGCTAATGCACCATCTTCATTGAGAGTAAATTGTCCTTTACGAGTATATTTTTCACCATCTGCAGTCTCAATACAAAAGAAACCGTTTCCTTTAATTGCCAAATCAAATGTATTTCCGGTTTCTTTAAAAGCACCTTCATTAAAATTTTGAAAATCCGCAAAATCTTGAGTAAAAAACAACGGTTCGGAAGCAATACCAACAGCATCTTTCGTTTGATTTATATATGTAGTAAAAAGAGCATTATCCTGTTTATATCCAGATGTATTCATATTAGCCATATTATTAGAAACAATATTCATTTGTTTCCAAAGAGCCATCTGACGCGACAATGCTATATATGATGTATTATCCATAAAATCTCCCCTAAATAAAAACTATTCCCCAATAGTTTTGGATAATTTAATTCGTTGTCAATATATATGCAAAACCCGTGCCAATTTTTATAACCACATAAAAAAACAGCCTTCTTTTTTTAGAAGGCTGTTTTTCGATATATGATTATTAAAACTAAAAAGGAATATCATCATCCAAATTAGCAACCGGTGCCGCCGGTGTAGAATCCCAACCGGAATCTGATGCCGCAAAAACATCATTACCTCCTGCCGGAGCGCCATCTCCACGACCATCAAGCAACACCATATTTCCGTTAAAGTTCTGCAAAACAACTTCTGTTGTATATCTCTCCTGACCGTTGTTATCTTCCCATCTGCGAGTTTGTAACTGTCCTTCAAGATATACCTTAGATCCTTTACGCAAATATCTTTCAGCAACATCAGCTAAAGCCGGATTAAAAATAACCACTCTGTGCCATTCTGTTCTTTCTTTACGCTCACCGCTGGCTTTATCTTTCCACGATTCTGATGTAGCAACATTCAAATTTACAATTTTTGCTCCGTTCGTCGTATTGCTGACTTTCGGATCTGCGCCCAAATTACCTACTAAAATAACTTTATTGATACTTCCTACCATATTACTTACCTTACAATATTAAAAATTAAAACTGAAATGACTATAATTTATATTTTAACAAATAGCAAAATAAAAAATCAATTTACTTGCATATATTCGCCGTTTTTTATCTGATAAATATTATATCCGTTATTACTTTCGACAATATTTCTCTGCCAATCAATATTTCCCCAGGGAAGATTAAAAGTTTTTTTCTTTTGAATATTTATAATCTTATCAAATTCAACACTTTTTGCCTGTTTTGCCATATCTTCCCACAATCTGAACATAACATAACCATATACCCCAAGTCCTTTAGGTTCTTTTCCTTTTAATCTCAAAGTAACTAATTCTTCGGTAAATTCAGGATTATTTTTAAGATCTTTCAAAGTAATAACATAAATACCTTCTGCAAAATTTCCCAATTCATTAAATAAATGTTCTGTTGCTAAATATTCATCAACAAAAACAACAACATCTTCTTTTTCTTCTTGCAAACGCTGAACCAATCTTGCTGTTTTTTCATAATCTCCCAATATATAAACGATTTGATTATTAAGCAAAATTTCTTGCGCCATTTGTGAAAAATTTTTGTTATAATCTGCCAAGTTAAACAGCGTCAAATTAGAAATATTATTTTCTCTGAACAATTGTTGAAGTTCAAACGCCGTTTCTGTAGTTTCCGGCATTGTAGAATCATAAACCATCGCAAGCTTATTTGTTATCATTTTGTTTTTATAAAAATCAAAAAATGTCTCAGCTTCATCGCTGAAACGCCCCATAAGCTTAATCATTCCTCTAGCATAAAAATTATATTGTTTAGCATTCAGAGGCATCGGTACAAAACGTATAATTTTTCCCTTAGAATAAATATCCGCAATATCATAAAACATATTATTACAATACGGACCTATAACCATATTTATCTTATCATTGGCTGACGAATTAAGAGACATCATTTGTGCGGCAGAAACAGCAAACGTATCTTCACATCGATCATCAATTGCAATAAGATTTATTTTTTCACCATTAATACCGCCTTCTTCATTTACCATATCAACAGCTGTCTGCACACCGGAAATCAACTCCAATCCATATTTTGCCATCGGACCTTCTTTAGGCGCAATCACAGCAACATTTGCCGCTTCAACAACCATCACCCGCATTACCAACAAAAAAACAAATATTTTAAAAAAGCGATTAAACATAAGCATCAATATTTTATTAAAAAACTGCACGCATAATATTATTTTTTTATAACTTTGCAAGTTTTTTATACATTACATCATTTTTATGTTGACAAAATTTTTCGCAAAAACGATAATCGCCAAGATATAACTATAAAAAACAAATTATATGAAGAAAAAAACAAAATACTTTTTACCTTACTACAATGAGGTTAAACAAGTAATGAGTTGCGCAGAATCTATGATTGGTCAAACAATCAAAAGCGCCGAAGTGATTATAAACATCGGTTTTAACGGAAATGAATACATTTCATCAACAGAATGGTTGCTAATCACCGAAGATGGTGAAGAATGTATCCTTCCTTTCTTTATGACCCCGCAATATCCTACTTTTATCAGTATGATTGCCGGAACAAAAATTGAAAAAAAGAATGATAGGATACAATTCATTTACGACGAAAAACCGGCCGTACTGATTATGCCTACCGGTAAAGAACTCACTTTTGCCCCCGGCAAACCTGTTCGTGTCAGCATTGTTGACGGGACAACGGGTTTTGTCGGTAACGATTGTTCCGTTCAGGTAATTGAAACACCCGATGCCGTTATTTACCGCATCATCACGGATGAAACAACACACTACGGACAATTTATTGACGGCAAAGTAAACTCTGCTAACTAAATAAAAAAAGATTTTTTTCCGCAAAACGTCAAATTGTTTTGCGGTTTTTTTATTGCTATTCATATTTTATAATCATATATTATACTTCGCATAAGGAGAAATTTTATGGCAAGTGATTTTATCGAAATTAAAGGCGCAAGGGAACACAACCTCAAAAATGTGGATATAAACATACCTAAAAACAAACTGACTGTTATAACAGGTCTTTCCGGTTCCGGTAAATCATCACTGGCTTTCGACACAATTTATGCCGAAGGTCAGCGACGTTATGTTGAAAGTTTATCTTCTTATGCTCGCCAATTTCTGGATTTAATGAAAAAACCCGACGTTGATTCTATTGAAGGCTTAAGCCCTGCCATATCTATTGAACAAAAAACAACTTCTCACAATCCTCGTTCGACTGTCGGCACCGTTACCGAAATTTATGATTATATGCGTCTTCTGTGGGCTCGTGTCGGAACTCCCTATTCTCCGACAACCGGTCTTCCGATTGAAAGCCAAACTGTTTCTCAAATGGTCGATAAGATATTAGAGCTACCGGAAGGAAGTAAGCTCATGATATTAGCACCAATTGTAAGAGGAAAAAAAGGAGAATACAAAAAAGAACTGGAAAATTTACAAAAACAAGGCTATCAACGAGTAAAAATTGATGGCGAAATTTATGATTTGGAAGAAACCCCCGCTTTAAACAAAAATCAAAAACATGATATCGAAGTAGTGATTGATCGTATTATTGTTAAAGAAGGAATTAGCGAACGTCTGAGCCAATCATTTGAAACAGCACTCAAACTCAGCGATGGTCTTGTTTTTGTAACCGATATGACATCAGGTAAACAAACAACTTTTTCTTCCAAATTTGCTTGTCCCGTTTCCGGTTTTACTATCGAAGAAATTGAGCCACGTTTGTTTTCATTTAACAATCCTCACGGAGCTTGCCCACACTGCGACGGTATCGGAGCCAAACTTTATATGGATCCTCTTCTTGTTGTTCCCAACACCAATTTATCAATTAAACAAGGTGCAGTCCTTCCTTGGTATAATCGTCGCCACGGCTTTTTTACCGATGCTCTTAACTCATTATGTCGCTATCTTAACATCTCAGAAGATACTCCTTGGAAAGATCTGCTTAAACATGCCAAAGATACAATTTTATACGGCTCCGGTAACGAACCTATACCCATGCAATTTCCGCACTTTCAAAGTTACAAACCGTTTGAAGGTGTTATTCCCAATATGGAACGTCGATTTTTAGAAACCGATTCACCGGAAACCAGAGAAGAACTATCACGTTACCAATCAGCCGCTCCTTGTGAATTTTGTTCCGGTAAGCGCCTAAAACCCGAAGCTTTAGCAGTAAAAATCGGTGGAATTGATATTATGGATGCTTCCGAAATGTCAATCAAACAAGCTCTTGTATGGTTTGGCGGAATTTTACCGACCCTCACTCCCAAAAAACAAGAAATAGCCGCTAAAATAGTTAAAGAAATTTGTGAACGTCTAAGTTTTCTAAATAATGTAGGACTTGAATATTTAACTCTTTCTCGTCAATCAGGCTCTCTTTCCGGAGGCGAAGCTCAACGTATTCGACTTGCAAGCCAGATAGGCACAGGATTAACCGGAGTTTTATACGTTTTGGATGAACCCTCCATCGGGCTTCATCAACGAGATAACAGTAAACTATTAGAAACATTAACCCGACTTCGTGATATCGGCAACAGTGTAATTGTAGTTGAACACGACGAAGATGCTATCCGGACAGCCGATTTTATTATTGATATAGGTCCCAAAGCCGGTGCCGATGGCGGCAAAATTATGGCCTCCGGATCTATCAAAGATATATTAAAATCAGACAGTTTAACCGCTCAGTATCTGAATGGTATCAAAAAAATAGAAATTCCGACAACTCGACGCAAAGGTAACGGCAAATATATCGGACTCAAAGGTGTCAAAACCAACAACCTCAAAAATATTGATGTCAAAATTCCGCTCGGAACCTTAACTTGTATTACCGGTGTATCCGGATCCGGAAAATCATCACTTATTCTTGAAACTTTGTGCAATGCATTAGAAAAAGAAATCAACGGATCCCGTACCTCTGCCGGAATTTATGACGAACTTATCGGCGCTGAAAATATCGATAAAATAATCAATATTGATCAATCTCCGATTGGTCGCACCCCGCGTTCCAATCCTGCAACTTATACCGGAGTTTTTACCAATATTCGCGATTGGTTTGCCGGTCTTCCCGAAGCCAAAGCTAGAGGTTATAATGCAGGACGTTTTTCTTTTAATGTTGCAGGTGGCAGATGTGAAGCTTGCAAAGGCGACGGTGTAACCAAAATTGAAATGCACTTTTTACCTGATATTTATGTTGAATGCGACGTTTGCAAAGGAACTCGTTTTAACCGTGAAACGTTGGAAGTAAAATACAAAGACAAATCAATCGCCGATGTTTTAGATATGACTATTGACGAAGCTTATAGCTTTTTTGAAAATATCCCCTCAATCAAAAACAAACTTGATCTGTTACGACGTGTCGGGCTGGGATATATCAAACTAGGTCAACCTGCAACCACTCTTTCCGGTGGCGAAGCACAACGTATAAAATTATCGAAAGAACTTTCTAAACGCGCTACAGGCAAAACCTTATACATTTTAGATGAGCCTACAACCGGACTTCATTTTGAAGACATCAACAAATTACTCAAGATTTTGCATTCCCTTGTCGAGCAAGGCAATTCATTGATTGTAATTGAGCATAACTTAGATGTAATTAAAACAGCTGATTACATTATCGACATCGGTCCGGAAGGCGGCGACGGGGGCGGACAAATTATCGCTCAAGGCACACCTGAACAAGTGGCTAAATCTGAAATCAGCTACACTGCAAGATTTTTACGTGATAAAATTTAGTTATTTATTATTTCCACCGGAAATTTTCTTCAAAACTATCGGAGATATGTTTTTTGAAGCCGAATCTTTATGTCTGTCTTCTCTATCATAAACCGGAGCATACGCATTTTCTATTAATTGTGCCATTCTTTGAAATAAGTAATGACCACGTTTTTCACTATAGGCTGCATCAGTGCCATAGTTTTCCATATCTCCTTCACAACTGTTAATCACAACAGCATAAGTTCCTTCAGCCCCCTTTGACACGATATTAGTTAATTCTCGTACTTCATCATCATTATAATCATGTTCAACCACAATATGCTGCAACATCTTGGTCATTTTATCATGAAATCTATCATTATATTGCAAATTTTCCATCTCATCAGCCGTATATGTTCTTCCATAGGCTTCTGCAATACCCAACACCAACTGTTTATCGATTTCACCATCCTTAATTAACAGATCGTATAAACCATCTATTTTTATATCGCTTGTTCCTTTTGATTTTGCTTTTTGAAACAAAAATTCAGCATATCGTAATTTATCAAACTCATCCGGTTCACCTTGTTGCATTGAATTATATCCCATAGTCAACGGATTGTTATAAATATTCAAATTACCTCTTGCTTGGTTTGCAACATCAGCATACAATTTGCCAATTCCTGCTCTTTTGGCGCTTTTTCCGGCACCAGTCACATTAGAATCTCTTATAATATTCAAAATCTCTTTAACCTCTCCGACGGAATAATCTTCAGTTTTAAAAGCCATTCCGGCTAATTGCACCATCTGATTAGCGATTCTTTCATTAAATCCGCCGGATTTATTTACATATTCCATATATGTAGCAAAGATATTTTTTATTGCCGTCTTATCTAAAACTTCTTGTTCCCCACAAAAATGAGCTTTTTTCACGGCTTTTGTAGTTTTTGTCGCCAAATTTTTCAATACGCTTATATCCAGCTCATTTCTGCTTTTATCAGACATTAAAAAATACAAATTAGCATATTCGGCAACCGTTTCATCTGAAACCAACTTTATATTCTTTTCAAAACACTTAAACATTTCAAAAAATGTTGCAATCTCTTTTGAATTATTTTTCGTTTTTTCATTTAGACTTCTGATTGTTCTATCATGTAACACATCAAAAAACTGCTGTTCAAAACTATGAGGATTTACCGAAACCAAACGCAACAAAACATTATCATCAATATTCCTGACACCTTTACTGGATGTTCTTTGATGATATTTATTGGCCACTATATATTCTAAAACACTAAACTTATCTTGAGATGCCAAAGGATATTTTGTTGCCATTTTTCCCAAAAATCCGATAGCTTCCGTCATCAAATACTTAGTTTCATAACTTTTAATAGGCGATAACGGCAAAATATTTTTAATATCAGTATCATGTTCCCTGATAATTTTATTTTCCATCAATTCCGTGCAAGCATCCAAAAAATGCCAAACCTCTTTCTTTTGAAGTTCAGCATCATTAATTGCTCTTAAATGGTATTCAAACAACAGAAAAAATTCTTCACATTTTTCATTTTTAAGTTCTTCCAATCTGTTTGCATTAAGGCTGTCTGCACTATATACTGTATCTCGATAATACCCCGGTTTTACTTTTTCTGACAACCCGCCATAAAAACTATTATTGGCTTTTTTGTATTCCACAACACTTTGAAAGTATTCAACTAGTCTGTTTTCCAATTCTTTTTGGCGATCAAGAGGATCTTTCATAAGAAAACCTTTTACATAAGTATTATCCATCAAAGCGCTCCTTGTTTTGTCAACTTTTCGTCATAATATCACTTTTTTAGCATAAAAGCAAACAAAAAAATAATGCCCGAAAAAGAAGAACATTTTAATAAGGACGCAAACATTAAAATTCTTCTTTTACGAGCATTACCACCAAACAGGAGCTTTTTATAAAACCACCGTTGGAATCTTCTCTTGTCTTAGAAACTATAGTTCATTGACAAACCAAACATCTTAACTGAGTTTGTATAATCAGCAGTTACATCATAAGGCCCCATAGCTGCATTCTGACCCGCCGACATATCAATTGAAGCCTCTTTAGCCTTGATATATGTAAATGCAGCATCAATACTCAAGTTTTCACTATATTGATATCCCAAACCAACAGAATACCATATACGATTAGAATCTGGAATACGAGGAGTTCTATCACTCAACTTAACAGCAGCTTCATCATACGCCAAACCTAAACGTAATTTCCATTGATCATCCAACTGATAACTTGCACCAATTGCATAAAAATTAGCATCACGCCAGTTTTCTTTTGTTGAAGAAATATAACCTTGAACTGGTACATTCATTTCAGATCCATAAATGTCAATACTATCAAATGAGTTCCAGTAAACTCTCTGATATTCAGCCATTAATTCCCACTTATCATTCAATTTATGATAAGCACCAACAGACAACATTGCCGGAGCATCAACACGAGCATTAATATCTTGATTCATAAAAGGACCTTTAGCACCTAAAAAACCCGTAGATTCAATCTCACCTTTTAATTTGTGATTAATCTCACTACGATAATTGATACCAAAACGTGTATTTTCATCCAATTCATACATCGCTCCTAATTGATATCCAACATCTACAGTATCTCCCTCAACTTTCGAATAACCTGAATTAATAGATACACTATTCGGAGTACCGTTATAACCACTAGTCAACTTAGCCTTGAAATATTGAATAGGCAAACCGGCACCAATAGACAACTTATCAGTTGCTTTCCATGCAACCATTGGGGTTGTAGTTACAGCTGTAACTTTAGATGTTGCCCCATGATGAGCACCGGCCCAACGTGTATCATACTTAGTTACCATACCAAAAGGAACATTAACTCCCAAACCAACTGTAACTTCGTCATTTAATTGATGAGAAAAAGACATATTTGGTGCAACAGCAGCATGCACAATATTGTGAACATCACTATATTCACCTGCACCACCTTGAATATTATGAGCCGAAGCTTCCGGAGCGATATAGGTACCACCCAAGTTCATTTGGGTACCTTTATGTCTGGTCAAACCGGCAACGTTAAAATAAGCATAAGAAATATTTTCTGCACCAGCTGTAGCACCGGCGAAAGCATTACCTTGAGCCGCAGCAGATTGTTCTCTCAAGTGGAAACCTGCAGCATTGGCATTAGTAGCAGCCAAAATCAAACCCAAAGCGGTAAAAGTTACTATTTTTTTCATAAAAAAAAGTCCTTATTTGTTAAACTCACGATCATGCTTATATCATATATTTTTAAAAAATCAATCAATCGATTGAATAAATGTGGATTTATTTTCAAATATTGTGTAATTTCAAGATAATAGCCAATAAAACAAATTAATAAAACGTTTAAAATTATCCCTTTTTATCATCTTTTTAAGTTGATTATACGTTATTTTCTACTATTAATTTTGAGTATCATCCACTTCTATCATCCCTCTTACCATCTATCCTCTATTATTCCCCGCATCTTTCCATCTCTGTCATTACTTGCACTTTTCCATCCGTCGTATGAACTTTCTCCCTTCTGTCCCTCCAAGTTTATCCTTTCTTCTACCTACATCATACCCCCCCCCTTTATCCTCCTCTGTCATTTAATAATATCTTCCGCTCATCTATCATACAAATACACCTTCTTCTTCTCCTCTGTCATTCCGAGGAGCGATAGCGACGAAGGAATCTATTTCCCTTTATATAAAATTTATGTTATAATCAAATTTGTGCTTGATTTTTTATTTCAAGAATGTTAGAAACCAAAACATTACATGGATTAACCCTTTAGATATTGATGAAATGAGGTGATTTAAGTGGTTCAAGTTACTGTTATCGGTAATGATGTCGGACAATCTTTGAAAGTTTTGAAGAAAAAGATGCAACGTGAAGGTATCTTTCGTGAAATGAAATTGCGTCGTTGTCATGAAAAAAACTCTGAAAAGAAAGCTCGTCGCCAGGCTGAAGCCGTTCGTCGCGCTCGCAAACAGTTGCGTAAACGCTTAGATACTGAAGGATTCTAATATAAAGTTTTCTTTCAAAATCTTAAACCGCTTCTTTAATTGGAGGCGGTTTTCTTTTTGAAATAAAAATATTCTTATAAAGAAATAACTGATAACGACTGATGTTGCCTTACAGCACACTCCGCTACCGCTTCGTTTAAATGATGACATTACTTTGTTATGCGATTTAAAACTCAAATAATGAGATTAATAGAAACAAAAAAAGAAGGCTGAAAACCTTTAGCGTAGCCAAACCTACGTGAATTTTCAGCCTTTCGCATCTTTGCGATTAACAGCCCGTTATACAATCTTCCGTTAAGGTCGGAGAACGAGGCTAATAATAAAAAATAAAAACGGCGAAAGCAGAGTGTACAAAATAGTACATGAGCATTTCGCCGTGCTGAAATTTTTGTATTAGTAGTCCGTTATACGACCTTAACTAATACCTAATTCAGCCATAACCTCTTTCTTCAAAGTAACATTATCTGCCTTTCCGGTTGCAAATACCGGCAACGAATCGCGATAAACGATAACACGAGGCAAATAAAGCTCCGGCAATCCGTTTTGCTTAATATACGCATGCAATCTGTCATTGGTTGCTTTTTTGTTGTTAGTAGCCAATACAATTTGCTCACCTTTCGTTTCATGCGGAACAGCAACAACTCCGTAAGCATGCTCAACACCATCAGCTTCAAAAGCTTTAACAATTGTTTCGTGAACAGCATTCAATGATACCATTTCACCACCGACTTTGGCAAAACGTTTAATGCGGTCGCGAATATAAACAAATCCGATTTCATCAATTTCAACCACATCACCGGTACGATACCAACCATTCTCAGGCGGAACCAAAACCCCCGGATTCTCCGGCAAATAATATCCCAACATAACATTCGGACCTTTAACCCAAAGTTCCCCACCCTTTTCGATTCCGTCAACCGGAACAATCTTATGTTGAATCTTTGGCAACAACTTACCGATAGAACCAAATCTGTTAAATATACAGTTATTAGCCGTAACCACAGGAGCGCATTCTGTCGAACCATATGCTTCTTTAACACTAATACCCAATCTTTCACCCCACAGATTACGAGTATCCGGTTTAACAGCCTCTGCACCGCCATACATAATCCTGATACCTCTGAAGTCCATCGGATGGGCAATTTTAGCATATCCACGGAAGAATGTATCTGTTCCCAAAAGTGCTGTCGCACCGATTTCATATGAAAGTTCCGCAATTACACGATAATGCAAAGGCGACGGATACAAAAATAACCTACTTCCTTTGAATATCGGGAAAAATGTACCCACGGTCAAACCAAAGCTATGGAACATCGGCAACGCATTAAGCAAAATATCTTTTGTTGTCAAAGTTTCAATACAGCTTAGTTGATCAACGTTAGATATAATATTGGCGTGGCTCAACACAACAGCCTTTGGAGCTCCCTCAGAACCGGAAGTAAACAAAATAACAGCCTTTTTATTGCCGCCATCCGGATGAGGAACCCTTTTGGCTTTGTAACGAACATAAGCTTCTATTTTATCACGCAAGGTAATATGTTTGCGCAAATCTTCCAAATAAAATATCTTATATCCAGCCTCACGCAAGTCATCAACAACACCTTCTAATTTAGCATTACGAATAAACAAATGTGATGTTATAATCAGTTTGACTTTTGCGGTATTGCACATCGAAACCATATTTTTTGAACCAACCGAAAAGTTCAGCATAACCGGAACACGTTCATATGCAGACAAACCGAACAAAGTACACAAATTTGCCAATGCATTAGGTAACAACAATGCTACATGTTCTCCCGGACGTGTTCTTTTCTTGAAAAAACGTCCCAATACAAAAGATTTAATAACAATATCTTTATATGATTGCGGAACACGATTAATATCCTCAAAGAACTTCGGACGATGAAACCACCCCTGCTTTGAATTAACTTTTGCCGCTTTCATCAACATTCCAAACAACGAAAGTCCGCTATTATTAGCAGCATCATAGCACATATCACGCATAATCATATAAACTTCGTTACTGATGTGATCACGTTGACGACGCAATTCATCTTTCAACTTAAATTTAACCGGTTTTCTTACCGTAATTGTAACTCTAGGCAACGGACGATGCGGAAGTTTTCCTTTTGTCTTTGAAAAATAACCGAACTGAGGTCCATCAATCCACACCGGTACTATCGGAGCGCCGGATTTATCAGCCGCCAAACCGGGAGCTTCATAAATTTTCATCAAACCGCCGTTTTCTGTCATACGACCTTCGGCAAACATTACACAACATCTGCCACTATCTATCTTTGCAATCAATTCTTTCAAATCACCAGGCTCAATAGGATTAAACGGCATAATATCTGCTGTTTGCATCAACATTCTAATCCATTTATTACGATACAAATGCCCGTTTAATGCAAAAACGGGATTCCCCGGCAAATAAGCAAAAAGCATTATCGGATCAAGAAAAGACACATGGTTTGAAACATAAACAGCCTTTGTCGGCAGTTTATTTTCATCAAACTGAATATTGCATCTTACCTTAAAAGTATTAAACACAAGGCGTAAACAAAAACGTACAAAATTTCTCACGATAGTTTCTCCAACAGTTCACGTTAACTCTTTTTTAAATACTTTATACATAACTGTAAAGAAAAAAAAAGAAACCTCAATTTTCAATCATTCGATTTAATATATAATACATTGTTTTTTAAGGCATTTTAGGCTTTTACACAAGAGTGGATAAAAGTAAGTTGTTTTTTTAAAACTATGTGTTACAAAATCCATTATCAATTAAAACAATATGTTACGGAGTAAAAAATATGGCTTCCGATTCAAAAAGCAAACTATTGCTTAGTGCTTTTGAAGAATTCGCCAAAAACGGATTTTGGGGTGCATCAACACGCGATATTGCCTCCAAAGCCAACATCAATATATCTTCAATTCTTTACTACTTCGGCGGTAAAAAAGGAATTTATATGGCGGCCTTAAAAAATATCGTCGATACGGTTAATACAATGACCGAAGAACAAACAAAACAATACCAAAAGGTCATTGATAAACAAGATGCTGTTGCTGCTCGCAAATTATTAAAAAAAATGATTGAACGTTTTCTTTCTATTCTATGTAGTCAAGAATTATCCGGTAACATAAAAAAGGTTTTTTTAAGTGAATATTCAAGCCCTACGGCTGAATTTAATATTTTGTATGATGAGCTTATAAAACCTGTTCATGAGCGAATGGCAAATCTGCTAAGATTAGCAAGTGAAAACAAAATTGATTTAAAAAATTGCTATTTTTACATCATACCTTTGTTTTCACATTTATTTATTTTTGCATCTCGTAAAGAATCTGTTTGCGCAATGATGGAATGGAAAGATTATGACGATACCGCACAAAAACATCTATTACAATATACAAACTCGCAAATTGACTTTCTACTAGATTATCTTCCTAAGAAAAATTAATAAAAACCCCCCGAAATTTTATTTTCGGGGGGTTTTTTATTAACATCAATTATTCGATACAGCAATCAACAGCCTTACGAACAAAAGCCTTCATTTTTGCAAAAGCCCCGCCATCTTCTTTTACTTGAATTTCTTTCTTTTCAACCGGAGCCTTATTTTCTTCCAACTTTTCAGATATTTTCTTTATATCGTCCATATTATCTTCAACCCACTTAACATCGGAAACATCCAACATCTTCATATTAAGTCCCCAAAACAGACAATATAAATCATAGGCTTGATTAAATAAGCTATATGCCAAATCTTTATTTCCCATTGACTGTTGTTTTGTTCCGACTTCCATCAACCGCATAGATGATGCCAACAAGTGTTTTGAAATACACCAAACCTCACCTTCATATTCGGGAATAACTCTTTGCATCAAGTTTTTACGCAACTCCCGAACATTTTCAATCAAATCATAAAAGCTTGTTTTACCTGTCTTTGCACCGGAAAACACCAAATGTTCTTCAATTGATATCAAGTTCATAATAGCAATTGTCAAATCTTGATCCGATGACAAATCTTTAGGATTAACTTTTTTTGCTTGATCAACACGTTCAACAAATTCTTTTACATCTTTAGCTTTTTTCACTATTTATCTCCCGAAAATTCATATAACCCCGATGCATCAAGCAAATCACCGACCGATGTTGCTTCACCCAACGGATAATAATTAAAATATAAACTCAATAATGCCAAAGCCAACACCGGCAAAACAACTTTTTCAAACGGAAAATGAGCATGACCGCCATTTTTTGCTTTCATCCATTGATAGAACTTTGAAACATAAATAAATGTCAATGCACCTAAAATAGTACTAAACAAAAGCGGATCCATATAAAAGATTCCGATAACTTTTGCTTGATACGGCATATTAACATACATAAATCCGATTGAACCGACCGAAACAGCCATCAACAACAAATTACGTCCGATAAAATTCCAATTTTTTTTCTCAAACCACAAAATAAGCCAATATCCGAGCAAAGCCAACATCGCACCGGCCCAAACGCCCACAACGGCATCATCAACTCCATAACGACGAGCCACTTCCAATGATGCACCGACTGCAACCGTACAAACAGCACACGCCGGATTAGCCAATGCTTTTCCTGCAAAAACCAACATCAAACTCAAAATAACAACTGCAACCATTTTGTATTTTCTCCACAAATTCAGCATCCCTTATAGAAATACTGCTTTGGTACTGTTTCGTCAAGTATCTAAATTAGACATTGTGACAAACAACGCATATTCATAAACCAAAATTTAATTGCAAAATAACATCATCTATACTAACATTTCATTAAGGAGAAAAAGATGACAGACTTAATCAGTAAAGCTTCAAAATTACACAGTTTATCTAAAAATGAATTGGTAGAAATATTACAAAATGACAGCTATAATGAAGAGCTTTTTAAAGCCGCCGACAAAGTACGCCGACAATATGTCGGAGATGCAATTCATCTTCGTGCATTGATTGAATTTTCCAATATCTGTAAAAACAACTGTTGCTATTGCGGACTTCGCCGTGATAATAAAAATATCGAACGATATCGAATTGATACTGAAACTATTTTTGAATTGGCTAAACACGCATCTCTCAATATGGGATTAAAAACAATTGTTCTTCAATCCGGCGAAGATATGTATTTTAATCAAGAAAAAATATGCGAAATCATTCGCAAAATAAAAACTCTTGACGTCGCTCTGACACTAAGCATCGGCGAAAAAAGCGCCGAAGAATACAAAGCGTATAAACAAGCCGGAGCAGATCGTTTTTTATTACGCATTGAAACAACCGATCAAGATTTATACCATCGTCTTGACCCTGGTATGAGCTGGCAAAATCGCAAACAATGTCTGCTTGATATAGGCGTATCCGGACTTGAAATAGGTTCCGGAGTTATGGTCGGTCTTCCTGAACAAACAATAGAAAGTCTTGCCGATGACATCTTGTTTTTTAAGGAAATAAATGCTGATATGATTGGCATCGGTCCGTTTATTCCCCACCCTGATACTCCTTTACGTAATGAGAAAGGCGGACAACTGGAATTATCATTAAAAGTTATGGCGCTGACACGATTGATGTTGCCTGATATTAATATTCCGGCAACCACCGCCATGGAAACCCTTGCCCCCAACGGACAAGTTCGCGCACTTCAATCCGGTGCCAATGTTATTATGCCGAATGTTACATTAACACAATATCGTAAACACTATGAATTATATCCCGGAAAATCAAATACCAATTATACTCCGGATAAAAGCTTGCAGGTATTGCGTGACAAAATATTATCCATCGGACGAAGTGTTGCAAGTGATTATGGATTCCATAAAAAATGTAATTTCTAAAGGTGGCAAAAATTTTAGCGTACAAATAGCTACGTGAATTTCTGCCAACATTGTAAAATCGCTTTAGATATGCTGTTCTCCGTGTTTTTTGGGTTCGACCAGTCCACCCGAAACAATAAACTTTATCGCCTCTTCAACAGACATATCCATTTCAATAACATCTTTACGCGGAACAAAAATTAAGAAACCGGATGTCGGGTTTGGCGTTGTCGGAATAAAAACATTAACCATATCTTCCGGCAATTTTTGTTCAACCTCCCCTTGCAAGTCAGCACTGACAAGCCCTAATATCCAGATTCCTTTTCGGGGATATTCTAACATTACAACTTTTTTAAAAGCCTGAGTTTTATTAGAAAATACAGTTTCAAAAATTTGTTTTAACAATGAATATACTGATGAAACCAACGGCATTTTTGCCACAAACCATTCTCCGAGACGTATAAAAAAACGCCCCATAAAACCGGCCGCAAACATTCCTATAATCATTAAAAACAATATTAATATAATCAAACCCAAACCGGGAATAGTCATAGGATAATTATCGAATTTATATTGAGGAGGCAACATTTTGTTTACAAACACATCAACCCACAAAATAAATTTATATGCTAAATAAAATGTAATCGCAACAGGAGCTGTAACCAAAATACCGGTAAATAAATAAGCTCTGAGCTTAGCTCCGAGTTTCATAAAAACCTCACGTTCTTTTTCCAAACGCTTTTTTTTGATATCTTTTATATTTTTTGCTCTCATCACCACTTTTTTATCTGCCATCTCAAACTTTCCTTACATCATTTATTATAAACTGTACATCATTGCGACCATTCCATCTGTCATGCCGTAAAATACCGACCACATCAAATTTCTTACCGCTGGCATTTAACATCTCTGCACCAATTTGATTATCGCCGACTCTAAAAGCAATAGCTTTAACCGAACCACCGTTTTCAGACATCAAAACACAACGAACATGCCCTACCCCTATTAATGTAGATTTTGCAATTCTAACATTTTTCATCATCAAAACGGGTTCTTGATTTCCGGCACCAAATGGTTCTAATTTTTCTATATAATCAGCCAAATCCGGTGTTACACCCCCGACATCCAAAACAGCATCAACTTCAATTACCGGCGTAATTGCCTCATTTCCCATTTTTTCAACAACATACTCACCGACAAATTTCTTAAATTCACCTATCTTGCCTTCCTCCAAAGAAAATCCGGCCGCCATCATATGACCACCACCTTTTGTCAAAAGGCCTTTTTCCTTAGCCGATATAATTAACGCTCCCAAATCGACTTGAGGCACTGAACGAGCCGAGCCTTTAACCTCATCAGCTTCAACAGACATAACAAAAGACGGAATATTATAGCGTTCTTTTAAACGTCCGGCTACAATTCCGATCACTCCTTGATGCCAATCATTTCCATAAACAAATGCAATAGGATACTCCTGAGGTGTTCCCTCAACTTGTTCTATTGCCGACAACAAAACATGGTTTTCAATATCTTTTCGTGTTACATTAAATTCATTTAACTTATCAACCAAAAGCTGTGCTTGATAATCGCTTGTACAACACAACAATTGATTTCCGAAATCAGCGTCCCCAACACGCCCGCAAGCATTAATTCGAGGACCGAAAACATACCCCAGATGAAAAGCTGTCGGTGGCTCTGTCAAGTTAAGCTTATCCATCAACACGGTCAATCCCATATTATTCCTTTGAGCCATTACCTTAAGACCTTGACTGACATAAGCTCTGTTTATTCCTTTGAGAGCAACCACATCACAAACAGTCCCCAAAGCAACCAAATCAAGCCATTGTTTTAAGTCCGGCTCTTTACAAACATTTTCATAAAAGCCTTTTTGACGCAAACATCTGTTAACGGCAACCACCGTCATAAAAACAACCCCGACTGCAGCCATAAATTTTAACGAAGGATAATCATCAGTTTCATCAAGTCGTTTCGGATTAACAAGCGCATAAATTTTAGGCAATTTTACTTCGGCTTCATGGTGATCCAAGACAATAACATCCAATCCCAAAGATACCGCATATTCCAACGAGTCAAAAGCTGTCGTTCCGCAATCAAGCGTAAGCAACAAATCTGCCCCTTTACTCTTAAAATCATCTACAGCCTTTCTACTGGGACCATATCCCTCTTCTCTATCCGGAATATGTACATCAGGTTCAACACCGACAGAACGCAAAAACAACTTCATAACCGAAGTTGAAGTTGCTCCATCCACATCATAATCCCCTATAATAGCGATTCGTTCTTTATTTATTATTGCTTCGGCAATCCGTTCCGATGCCTTTTGCATATCTTTCAAAACATAAGGATCAGGCATCATATTACTGATTTTAGGATTCAAAAAATCAGCAACCTCTTCAATTCCTACCCCTCGCAAAACCATAATCTTTGCAACAATATACGGCAGATTATATTTTTGCACCAAAATTTCGACCAAACGCTCATCAACAGTGGCAACTTGCCACAAGTTGCCACCAAGAGATAAATCATTTGTCAAATTTTCATCCATTACACTAGTATGTCAAATAAATCTCTGCACGACGATTCAAGCGCTCGCCTTCAGGCATAACTTCCTGATACATAGGCATAGAATCTGAAAGTGCTTGAGTTGTAATATTTTCGGCCGGTACACCAAAACGTCTCAAAGCCTTAGCCGTATTTTCCGCACGTTCGGCAGATACCTTAAAATTAGCCAACTTATGAGATGCCGGATCAGTATCTCTTGTTCTTGATGAAGCAAACCCGTAAACAGTAACTTTTGCATCATGTTCTTTTGCTAATTTCGCAATTTTTTTCAAACTTGCATTATATGACGAAGCCACAACAGCACCACCATTTTCAAAATGAATTGTTTGAGCTAAATAATGCATTGAAGGAACTTCCGGTGTCTCGACTTTGTCTTCCTCAGCAACAAGATTTTCATCATTAGTATCTTTGGAAGTATTTTCCTCGATTTTTGCTGTTTCGACTTTATTTTCTTTTTCTTCTGTTACCAAAGGATCAAGTTTTTCTTCTTCAACGGCCACAACTTTTGCCGGCTCAACTTTTTCCACCGTATCCAATATAACTTCTTTAGGCTTATCTTCTTCATAAGCGGCATTTTCTTTATCTGCAACCAATATTCCTTTATCTTCAACCTTACGGACTTCTACATTTCCGCCTTCATCAATAATAACATCACTATCATCTTCAAAATCCGGAAAAATTGTGCTGGCACAACCGCTCAACAGCAACATTACTGCAACCACTTTTCCGAAATAACCAAAACCTTTTTGCAATTGCATTTCACTAACCCTATCTAAAAAAAATCAACTCTCTTGGCAAGATAAAACATTTATAACATTTTCACAAGAACAAAAAAAAGTTTTTAGCAAATAATTAAATAATAATTAAATAAAGTGATTATCTTGCAATATTTATTTGTAATTATCAGATGATACATTATAATAAGCGACAAAAGCTACAAAAATATAACCGGCGGAAATTTTCAAATGATTAACCGAAAAATAGTTTCTTCCTTAGATATAACAAACTGGTTTTTCAAAAAAGCAGAAACCCAATCTTTACGCTTGAGCGAAAACAAAATTCAGCATTTGCTTTTTTTAAGCCAGATGCACTTTGTATTAAAAAACGGTTGTTTGTTGTCTCCCACACTTTTTGTTTGTGATAATAACGGTTTTTTTGATCCGACTATCCGCTCGATACTAAGCTTCGGACTGCCTCTTATGTCTAAGCCTCGTTTGTCATCTGCCACCGACGATTTTTTGGAGCTGATTTGGCAAAAATACGGCAACCAAACCGACTTTGAATTACAAAACTTTGTCACATCACTTAAATGCTACAAACAAAATTGCAACATTAACAACGAAACTATTATAAACCCCATGAATTTTGTTGATTCTTTTGCCTCTTCGCTTAATATCAACACCAAATTCTCATCCCCTGCCAAAACCAAGATTTTGATGTCGCAAAACGGACCTGTCAGGGTATCAACATGGGATCCGCGCAAATTAAAACAAGGAGAATAACAACTATGCCTAAAATCATACCAATTTCTTTGGCTGCACTATTTTTATTTGCCTGCTCCAAAGGCGTTGAACAAAAACCCACCACCCCTTTAACAATAATTACGTCAAACGGAGAGGTTCGCTTCAATGTAGAAGTTGCACAAACCCCCGAAGAACTAAAAACAGGCCTAATGTACCGCACCCAAATGGCTGCCAACAATGGTATGATTTTCAGTTTTGATCCTGTACGTCCGACAGCAATGTGGATGAAAAACACCAAAATTTCGCTTGATATGCTGTTTATTGCTCCTGATGCAACCATCAGTATGATTAAAGAAAATGCTACCCCAATGTCCGAAGAACATATCATATCTCGTGACCCTGTGCGCGCCGTTATAGAACTTAATGCCGGACAAGTAAGAAGACACGGAATCAAAATAGGTGACCGTGTCAATCACGCAATTTTGAATAATATGACCACATTATCAGATACTCCGATCATGCCGATTGCCAAGGGACCGGCAGCTTTACCGAAAGGACCGATTGCACCTAAAGCCCCTAATGCTGCTCCTAACGCCCCGATTGTACCTAAAGGACCAAATGCAAACCCTAACGGACCGGTTATCCCTAAAGGACCAAATGCAAACCCTAACGGACCGATTATTCCTAAAGGTCCGAATGCCCCTGTAGCATTACCGGTTCCAAGCCCGATGTAAAAAAAAACAAATTATTTTGGCAACAAATCGCCCATAATGACAAAGTAGGCGCAGTTATAACAGCATATGTAACCTAACAATAAATAGTCATCTCTCAAGCGAAGAACAAACAAAACCGGCAATCTTCATTGTTACAAAAATATAAAAAAAGGCTAAGAAAAATGAAATTTGAATTGTTTTTTATCACCTTTAATGTATACTAAAATAGTAGGATGTTCAAATGTTGGTTTGGGTGCGCTATTTGTGGTATTTTGAGGAAAAATGATGATGATAAAATTCAGAAATATAATATATTCATTTGTAATAATAAGTTTATTAATAAGTTTTCCAACATCTGCCCGTATTACTCCGGTTCAGGACTATAATTATGAACGTTTTTTGATTAGAAAAGAAGATCCGAACACCGTATCAAATTGTCCTTCAGGATATTATGAAACTCCAAAAATTCCAAGACATATGACCTGTTCTAAAAAAATAAAAGTTAACACAATAAACTCTAGCAAAATAAATGATGAAAGTTTAACTTGTTGGCTAAAGAGCAGTTGTTCATGTAGCGGAATCTATAAAGAAGTTAACGGTGTTTGTAAAAAAAAATAATTCTAGACTGTTTTATTAATTAAAAAGTATGAAACAACTCAAAAAAACAGCTCCTTTTAATAAGGAGCTGTTTTTTGATTTCAAACCGTTTTTCTTTATTTGGTCAAAGCAACCGTATCTTGAGCAATCATCAACTCTTCATCAGTTGGGATAACAAAAGCCTTAACCTTTGAATCCTTTGTAGATATTTGTTCAATATTACCCCTGCGACCATTAGCCTCATCATCAACGCTAATTCCGAGATAGCTTAATCTTTCCAAAATAAGCTTTCTGATAATCGGTGAATTTTCACCAATACCGGCAGTAAACACTATTGCATCAACACCACCCAAAGCAGCAATATAGCTTCCGATAAACTTAACAATCGTATAAACATATGTTTGCAAACCGGTTACGGCTCTTTCATCACCTTTCAAATATGCAGCTTCAACATCACGCATATCCGAAAAACCTGTCAAACCCAACATACCGCTTTGTTTGTTCAAAAGATTATTTGCTTCATCAACACTCAATCCCTGCTCTTTCATAATATGAAGCGGAATATACGGATCAATATCACCCGAACGTGTACCCATGATGATACCGGCCAATGGAGTAAATCCCATTGATGTATCAATACATTTGCCGTCTTTTATTGCCGATAACGAAGCACCATTACCCAAGTGGCAAACAATAACTTTGCTCTTTTCTCCGATAATTTTTGCAACTTCTTGCGCAATATATCTGTGTGATGTTCCATGCATACCATAACGGCGAATTTGATGTCTTGTATATTGCTCCAAAGGCAAACCATACAAAAATGCTTCTTTAGGCATTGTTTGATGAAAAGCCGTATCAAAAACAGCAACTTGTTTAACATTCGGCAATGCTTTTTCAACAGCTCTGATTCCCAACACACCTGCCGGATTATGCAACGGTGCAAGGCTCGACAAATCTTCAACAGCCTTAACTACATCCTCATCAATCAAAACCGATTTTGCATAAACTTCACCGCCATGGACAATACGATGTCCGACGGCACTGATTTCGTTCAAACTGCTTATAGCACCATTCAACAACAAATTAAACACTTCTTGCAATGCTTCATTATGTGTCGGAAGCGGAGCAACAACTTCTTTTTTTGTTCCGTCGGCATATTTGATACTAACCTTTGAACCGTCAATACCGATACGCTCAGCCAAACCTTTGGCAACAACATCATATTTATCACCATCAACATTAAACAACTGATACTTCAAAGATGAAGAACCGGAATTCAAAACCAAAATTTTTTCCATAATTTTATCCTTTAACTAAAAAAAATTACATTGCCTGTACGGCTGTCAGTGCCACCGTAAACACAATATCATCTGCAGAACAACCGCGTGACAAATCATTAATCGGAGCTTTCAATCCTTGCAAAACCGGACCAAAAGCCTCATATCCGCCCAAGCGTTGAACTAATTTATAAGCAATATTTCCGGCATTCAAATCAGGAAATATAAAAACTTTTGCATGACCGGCAACATTACTTCCCGGAGCCTTCAATTTAGCAACTCTTTCAACTAATGCCGCATCTGCTTGCAACTCACCATCCAAATTAATGCCAAGTCCCTTAAATTCATCAGAAACAGCCATTTCTTTTGCTATAGCCGTAGCTTTTTGTACTTTTTCAACCATTTCTCCCTTACCGGAACCATATGTCGAATAAGACAACATTGCAATATCCGGTTTAACCCCAAACTGAACAGCCGTTTGTGCTGCTTGCATTGCAATATTTGCCAATTCTTGTTCATTAGGATTAACCGAAATAGCACAATCGGCAAATATAAGTGTTTCATCCCCTTTATTCATAAAAAAGAACGACGAAACGCCCATATCTTTACGAGCAGACTTAATAATTTGTAATGCCGGTCGAACCGTATCTGCCGTTGAATGAGCCGCACCTGATACCATACCGTCGGCATCGCCGGCCTTCATCATCAATGTCCCGAAATAATTTGCATCTTGTGCCATTTTCAATGCATCTTCTTTACTGACACCTTTTTCCTTACGAAGTTCATAAAAAATATTGGCATATTCCTCAAGTTTATTTGATGTCTTCGGATTTATAATTTCAATACCGTCAACATTCCATCCGTTTGCAACGGCTTTAGCTTTAATCTCATTTTCATCCCCCAACAAAACAACTTTTGCAATTTTATCTGTAACAATTTGCTGAGCAGCCTGCAAAACACGTTCATCTTCACCTTCCGGTAAAACAATAGTCTTATATCCTTGCTTTGCTTTGGCAATAATTCCGTCAATAAAGCTTGTCATTTTTGTTCTTTCCTCATCTAAAAAAATTAATCTGTGTATAATAAACAACTTTATTATATAAAAGTCAAAATATCTTTTGCTTATTTGGATAAAGTATTATATTCTTCGTAGCAATAACGTTTTACCAAAAAAGGAGACCTTACCGATGGAAAGAACATTATCAATTATAAAACCTGATGCAACAAATCGCAATATTATCGGCAAAATCAATTCTATGATTGAAGATGCCGGTCTTAAAATAGTTGCTCAAAAAATGATAAAATTATCTAAAGAACAAGCTGCAATGTTCTATACCGAACATCACGGAAAACCCTTTTTTGATAACCTTGTTAATTTTATGAGTTCTGCTCCTGTTGTAGTTCAAGTTCTCGAAGCTGATAACGCCATCTCTTTATATCGCAAAATTATGGGTTCAACAAATCCTGATGTGGCCGAAGAAGGAACAATCCGCAAAAACTTTGCTTTGTCAATCGACAAAAACTCGGTACACGGTTCGGATTCTCCGACAAGTGCCGCAAGAGAAATAAGCTTTTTCTTCAGTCAAACCGAAATATTCTAATCCAAAGGAGAATACCGTTGTCTAAATTAGCTGCCTGCATTATCATATTCAGCTTATTTTTATCAGCACCGACTTTTGCATCTGATGACCGCTTTACCGTAGAAATAAAAGTGGATGTTTCAGATCAAAACGCCTCTATCGCTCGCGAAAAAGCACTTGATTCGGCAACCCGTGCCGCTGTTACAGCCGTAGCAAAGCGAATTTCAACCGCTGAGGGTGCATCCAAAATAGCCAATATGACAAATGCCCAGCTCTTAAATTTTATCAAAGAAACATCTGTTATCAGCGAACGCAATTCTGATGTTCGCTATATGGCTGATTTGCGCATTATAATCAACGAGGAACTCCTAAAACAGTATATGTCTGAAAGAGATATTCCTCTGGTAACACAAACCGAAACATCTGTTGTAATAATCCCTATATTCCGCGAATTTTCTGATGATGTTCCCATGTTGTGGGAAACGGATAACCCTTGGAAACAAGCTTGGGAAACCTCAACAATCAACTCTGCAATAAAATTCATAACTATTCAAAATTCTGCCGGTAATATGGCCGCAATAAATGCTCAAGATGCTGCTGCAACAAATATAGCAAGCCTTGAAAAAATAATGTCTTTATCAGGAGCAAATGATGTTTATGTTCTTGATGCATCATATGATGGCGTTGAGGGTATAAATGTCATCGTTACTTCCTTATCAGGTGAACGTTTTGAAGTTAATATTGCAGGGGCCAAATCATCCGGAAACGAACTTTTTGACAAAGCTGTTTATGAAACACGTAATGAAATTGAAAACAGAATCTTAACATCTAATATATCTCAAGCTACTGAAGAAACCGAGCTCACCGTCTTGTATCCTTTTGCATCATTGGGACAATGGATAACGGCCGAACAAAAAATAAAAAGCATAAAAGAAATAACAGATTTTCAAGTGCAGGCAATGACCCCCAGAAAAGCACAATTTAAAATTTCATATACAGGAAGTTTAGAGAACATTACCCGCTTAATAAAATTACAGGGATATAGTCTTAAAAACGGCGGTGATTACATGATTTTAAGCAATATCGGAGAATAATAAAATGACCAAAACAGAAAATAAAAACTGGATTTTTTGGCTTACTTTATTAGGTATTTTTTGCTTATTAGTATATGCATTGCGCTCCGTTTTATTACCATTTGTCGTTGGTATAATTATCGGATATTTGTTGGATCCCCTTGCCTGCAGATTCGAAAAATTAAAACTAAGTAGAACATCCGCAACATTTTTGGTTTTATTCCTTGTTGCCATAATACTAATTCCGGCAATCTTGGCATTGGCCGGCATGATAGATGATCAACTATCATTGTTTATTAATGCTGTTCCCGGATATATGAGTTCTTTAAATAAAAAAATTGAACCCATAATTGCTAATTTACAAGATAATTTTCCTGCACTCAGTCGCGATAAAATACGCGAATATTTACAAGGAAATATTTCAAACGGACTAAAGCTCTTCGGCAATGTTTTACGCAAGCTCATTACCAGCGGCTATGC
Source organism: Alphaproteobacteria bacterium (assembly GCA_045597005.1). Lineage (GTDB taxonomy): Bacteria > Pseudomonadota > Alphaproteobacteria > RF32 > CAG-239 > CAZU01. Next base: position 87,821 of record JAZODJ010000012.1, read on the forward strand.
CCTCTTCAATATTGTTTCTTTGCTACTGATTACTCCGGTTGTCGCTTTTTATATGCTCAGAGATTGGAATAGTTTTATCAAAAAAGTTGATAGTCTGTTACCCAAATCTCACAAAAAAGAAATCCGAACTCAAGCCAGAGAAATTGATAAAATCATATCGTCTTTCATACGCGGACAACTTTCCGTATGTGTTTTGCTTGGTTCATTTTACGCCATAGGTTTAACATTTGTCGGACTTGATCTCGGAATGTTGGTCGGTTTCATTGCCGGAATAATATCCTTTATTCCCTATGTCGGATCTATTGTTGGTTTTATTACCGCAATGGGAATTGCTTTTGCCCAATTTGATACGTGGATACCTATTGCCCAAGTTATCGCCGTATTTGGTGTCGGACAATTTCTTGAAGGCAACTTCCTAACCCCGAAACTTGTCGGTGATTCAATCGGACTTCATCCTGTTTGGGTTATGTTTGCATTACTTGCCGGCGGTGTTTTACTCGGATTTTTAGGATTAATGATTGCTGTTCCTCTTGCCGCTGTTATTGGGGTTTTGGTTCGTTTTGCTATATCCAAATACAAACAAAGCTCCTTATATAAAGACTAAAAACCATTATCAGATCAAATTTATTTTATTCTTGATTTTTTGTCCAATTTGTTTATAAAACTACTATAAACAAAAAAATTTTTATGTTTAACTTAAAACCACCAAATCATGAATAACATTATTGTAAATCCATCAGATGGCTTTGCTTATACTTTGGTTGACGGAAATCTCCAAAAAATAAGCAAATACAGCATCCTCACATGTTGTGACCAAAGTGTCAATATTTACCGAATTGGTAATGACATCTATCATCTAAACAACCACAATCACTATCTGTGCATAGCAAAAAACGCAGAGTTTTATCCCATTGATAACTCTCCGTCTGTGGCTGACCGACAATTTGCCCTAATAAAAAACACTCCGTTGTTTGTAAACCACCAAAGCACCGGTATAACCGAACTTCCTGACACTAAAGGATATCGTAAAGTGTTTTTTCCGGAGTCCGTAAAAACACCGGCTTTTGTTCTTACTTCTTGCGATAAGAACAATGTCATTGTTTATGAACAAACCGACAATCTTATCGGCGATGACAAAGAGTTTTTTCATAAAGGCAAGGCCTATATTCAAAATTGTCAAGGTGTTTACCAAAAAGGTAATAAAGCATTTTTTTGGAATGGCGCCATCTACACACTTGAAACGTCAGGTTGTTACAAAAAATCTTTAATGGAAATGTTGGTATGCAACAAAGATTATATCATTGCTTATACCAACACCCCATCTTCTCCGACATTTTTAATTACATCTCAGGGAAACGTTAAAAATATTGGTTATTTGATGTCTCTCAAACGAACTGAGATATCAACCATTATGGTTACTCAGCAAGGTGATAGTATTTATTTGTGGAGCCTTACAGATAAATCTATTGAAGAAATAACTTATATTCTTTCAGACGAAAGCTATGACATCGGAGAAAACGGCTCTATAACCATTTTTTCAAAGGTTGATCTTGGTTATGATGAAGGAGGAATTGTCGACGAAACGATTCTCTACAAACCTGACGAAACAGGAAAATACAAAAAAATCTAGCTAGGGATTTTTTCTCTCTCAAAAAAAGGCAAGAAACTTAATTCTTGCCTTTTTTTTACAATCACTTAAATCGATGATTACTCACCAGCATAAGCCTTTGCTTGTTTTTTAGCATCATCTTCTGTTCTGGCAACATTTACCAAAATTGTCTGAGATACTTCCGGATGTAAATTAAGTTTAACTTCATAAACACCCAAATCTTTAATAGCTTTATCCAAGAACACCTGACGACGTTCTACAGAATAACCGGCTTCTTTAACTGCGGCAGCAATATCACGAATAGTAACAGAACCATAAAGTTGTCCTGTTTCAGCAGCTTGACGAATCAAAACAGTTGAATAACCTTTTAATGTTTCAGCCAATTTTGATGCTTCATCAAACAATTGTTTGTTGCGAGCTTCCAAATCAGCTTTTTGTTTTTCATAAACTGCCAAATTTGCTTCAGTAGCGCGCAAAGCTTTTCCTTGAGGCAACAAATAGTTACGTGCATAACCATTTTTTACACTAACTTTTTCACCCATTTTACCAAGTTTTTCAACGTGTTCAAGCAAGATAACTTCCATATTCTTTCTCCCCTAAACTACATTGCAACATATGGCAACAAACCAAGATAACGAGCTCTTTTAATAGCGCGAGCTAATTCTCTTTGTTTTTTAGCCGAAACTGAAGTAATACGACTAGGAATGATTTTACCTTTCTCGGAAATATAACGAGAAAGCAATTTTACATCTTTATAGTCAATCTTAAGAGCGTCTTCACCTGAAAAAGGACAACTCTTTTTTCTTCTAAAGAATACTTGTTTAGCCATTTTATGTTCTCCTATTCTTCAACAGCCGAATCAACACCGTCTGAATTAGCAGAAACATCTGCAAACTCATCAACTTTTACAGTCATATAACGGATAATATCTTCGTTTACACGCATAACACGTTCATATTCAGCAACAGCAGTAGCCGGAGCTGAAATATTCAAAAGAACATAATGACCTTTACGGTTTTTCTTAATACGATAAGCAAGGTTTTTCAAACCCCAGTTATCAACACGAACAACCTCACCGCCTTGGTTGGCAATAACTTGTTTCAAGCCATCAACCAAAGATGAAACCTGAGAGGCGCCCAAATCTTGACGTGCAATCAACACGCTTTCATATTTATTCATCTTAATTTAACTCCTTATGGATTCTCAACAATTGACTCAAAAGCTTACACAACAGGCTATTTTACTGCTAATAAACAAATTGAGCCGCCTTTTGTATAGCCACAATCATACCCGATTGCAGCAAGGACTTTGGCTTTATATCACAAAATCTTTATTTTGCAAGCTTTTTATTGTTTAATTTTAATGAAGATTTAATCTTTTTTTGCTAGCTATTACTATAAGTTTCAGCAGAGGGAACAAAAATGTATTTTAATCGTGTCTTGAGTTTTTGTAGCATAATATTGTTTTTTTGTTTAATATACGCCGCGATTGCCAAAGCTTCCGGAGAATATCGTATAGGATTACAAAACCAAAACTCCCGTGCTATTGTATATTGTTATGATAATCCCAAACATTCAGCAGAAGAATGTGCTGCATACTATGAAACCATCGGTTTTACAAAAATCAAAGATTTGCCAACAAAATCAGCGCGTTATGATTTTTTAACCGTAGATACTTTTCCGACACGTCGTTGGCGTAATGGAGAAATAACACCTCGTTGGTAAGGATTTTTCCAATGATGACACATATTAATACTTTAACATTTAATGGACTTGAAGTTCTTGATGTTGATTTACAAGCACAAGTTTCTTCCGGTTTACCTAATTTCATAATCGTAGGCTTGCCCGATAAAGCAATCGCCGAAAGCAAAGAACGAATTCGCGCAGCATTACAATCCATTGGATTACAACTACCTCCAAAACGCATTGTAATAAATATGGCTCCTGCCGATTTGCTCAAAGAAGGTTCGCATTTTGATTTGCCTATAACATTAGCAATTTTATCTATAATGGGTGTCGTTCCTGCTGCAAAACTTAAATCACACATAGTCATGGGCGAATTAGGATTAGATGGTGCAATTTTACCTGTAAACGGAGTTCTGCCGGTTGCTGTTTATGCATCAAAAAACAATCTCGGTCTTATTTGTCCTGCATCTTGCGGAACCGAGGCAGCTTGGGCAAAAATCCCTGATTTAATAGCCGCACCCAATCTGGTTGCTCTGATTAATCACCTTAATAATACCGAAACCATACCTACTCCGGCGCCGTCACAATCTTTTACTACATCATCTTTATTGGATATGTCTGATATCAAAGGACAAGAAACGGCAAAACGAGCATTAGAGGTTGCTGCAGCCGGCGGACATAACCTTTTGATGATAGGCCCTCCCGGATCCGGAAAATCTATGTTGGCATCAAGATTACCTACTATCCTACCGCCAATGAATATTGATGAAGCTATCGAAACATCAATGATAAAATCAATTACCGGAACACTAAAAAACACCGGCATCTGTTTTGAACGTCCGTTTCAAGCACCACACCATTCTGCATCAACTCCGGCTTTGGTAGGTGGCGGACGTAAAGGAACCCCCGGCGAAATATCTTTAGCTCACAATGGCGTATTATTCCTCGATGAGCTTCCCGAGTTCAACCGTGCAACTCTCGAAGCTTTGCGCCAACCGCTTGAAAACGGCAACATTCAAATATCTCGTGTCAATGCACATACCACCTTCCCTGCAAACTTTCAATTAATTGCCGCAATGAATCCTTGTCGTTGCGGACACCTCGGACAAAAAGAAAAAGAATGTACAAGAGCTCCTACATGTGCCCAAGAATACATATCAAAAATATCCGGTCCGCTACTTGATCGTATTGACATAAAAATTGAAGTTCCGGCAATCAGTCCTTGGGAACTTTCGGAGGTTTCAAAAGGTGAAACTTCAAAAGTTATCCAGAAGCGTGTTATCGAAGCTCGTAAGCTCCAAATTAAACGATTAACATCACTCGGTGAGAAACAAATTTATACCAATGCCGGCCTGAAAGGCAAGCTTTTAGAGGAAATTTGCCAAATGGATAAAGATGCCGAAACACTCCTTATCACATTTGCAGACAAAAATTCTTTATCTGCCAGAGCCTTCCACCGCTCTTTGCGGTTAGCAAGAACAATTGCAGACTTGCAAAATGAATCAAAAATTAATAAACTGCATATAGCCGAAGCTTTGTCATATCGTCAAAGCCGATATTTTTGATGCTTAACTGGAGTTTATCTTAAAATGCGCAAAAACATAAGCCTTACACTGCTTTCCTCAATGATATTACTTTCTGCTTGTAGTAAAGAAAGTCCCGAACTGATACCATGTATGTGCGATTCTAATGCCGATTCTACATTGGGAATTTTTGATTGTATGTGCGAACCATCAAAGAAAAAACCGGTACGCCGTATCTCTTATCTTCAAGACAAACAAAAAGTACGCTATCAAAGTCTCATCATAACCGATGAACAATATGATGCTTATACTCTATTGCATCAAAGCCGCGACAAATATGCTCCGATTGCATTAGAAAATGTTGATTTTCGCATCAAAAAAAGTCGCAAATACGATGATTTCAATACCAAACTCGGTGACTATCATTTTCGCATATTCGGATGCCGTCGTGAAACAAAAAATGCCTTTCTGAATCAAGGGCGTTCAATGCAGAAGGACATGCACTTTTTTGATGTATTCTATGAAACATTAAACGATTATTATCCTGTGGTTGTATCTCCTTCAAATGTGTATTACCCCGATTCTGATAAAATACCTCAAGCGGAATACGTAATTACAGCTGAAATAACCGATTATTTCATGAACATCTGTGATGAATTTGACTGGAATGAATCAAAAAATAAAAAGTTGCGTAACGGTTCATCTGAAATGACTGTTGTTTGGCGCATAATGAATATCGCCAAAGATCAAGTATATTGTCGTGGAACAACTACCGGATACGGACAAGTAATGGAAGGAGAACCAAACGGTGAAACTCTGTTGGTTGAAAGAGCTTTTGAAGATGCCTTAACCAAACTTCCGGAAATAAGTTGTGTTAACTCTACTCTTTCTCAACGCGTTTGCCAAGCAGATATTGAGGCTCAACTGAACCGTTTAAACAATTATGAAAACTGCCCGACATGTTTCAAATCACAATATGCTAACGAATTAAGAGGCATTGAAGTATTACAAGAATGTGAGAGGAACAATGGCACCATTGAAATGACAAACATCACCGAGGTTGAATTAGTTCCCGTAGTGACACCTGTTTCGTGTGAAGGAAGCGCTTGTCAGTCTCTTGCCGGCATTGTTGAAACATCCGGTGGCGTAAACGATGCCAACATTTCACTCGTTGATGAATGTCAAACCGCTGAAATCATTGATACTTGTGCCGACGGAATTGAAGAATGTCACACAATAATTGAACCGGAAACCCCTATTACCGTAGCAGATGATTTCTTTGTTGATATTCCGCTTGAAGTTGAACAACCTATAAAACTCGATATAGAAGAAGACGGCGGTGCTACCGGAACAGGAAACTCAACCAATGTAGAAATAAATGAAATTGCGGAAAATTCTTTTGCATCCGTAAACAATCAATTCTGCATCGTCAATAATCCTCCTTTCGAAAATCTTAACCCGCATAACCTATACAAATTAAGAGCATCTATAGTATCTGTTGAAAACGCTTCAGGACAAAAAGGAGCCGGATTAATTATTGCAAATAATTTGGTATTAACTTCTGCAGATTTGATACAAAAAGACAATAACCGCTACAAATTAAAAACCGTTAACGGAAAAGAATTTGATGCATCTGCTTTTCGTATCAATCCAACCAAAAATGTAGCAGCATTGCTTTTAGATAAACCGACAACTTATCAACCTTTGCCGATGTCATTAACATTGCCTGAAGTTGAAAAAGACATTCTTTTAACTTTAGGATTGTTAAATTTTGAAGATGAAGGCGAAAACTACATTGATAACGAAGGTCGCGTTGTCGGATATCGTTGGTCTGAAGATCGCGGAGCAGAAATAATCGTTGATACATTTGTTCAAACCGTAACTCTTGGAGGAGCCTTAATTGACCAAAAAGGAAACATCATCGGTATTGCTCACGAAACCAAAAAGTCTGATACATCCCCAGACTTATTTATCCCTATCGAAACAGCTCTCAAAAGTTTAGGATTAGAAATTTGCGGTCAAAAACCGACAATAAACAAACCTAAAGCTGTTCGCATCTATACTCCGATTGCCGATGCCATAGATGCTTCGCCAAAGGATAAATCACCAAAACCGATGGAAGGCAAAAAACGAAAATAACCCAAAAAACTCCTCTTTAATCGCTAAAGAGGAGTTTTATTTTTGACAAAACTCTTGACAAAAACAAAATAATCATCAACAATCCTATCATCACAAATATATTTACTAAATTTTTGAGATATGGATACAACAACTGAAAGAGCCAAACAATGCTACATTAAGCATCATGGCACAGAACCGGAGCAAGCAGGTTTCTACCATTATCAGGAATGGGATACAGGAATTTTTGTATATGCTCACAACAAAAACGTCGCCGAAGCATATATAAAAGAACAACGTATCATAAGATCAGTAATTTGGTCTTTTGGTCCAATAGCATTTTCTGTACTTGTATTTATATTGCTTGCTGTATTTGAACTACTGCATTTTATGTTAGTTCTTGCTGCAATTGCAATATACGTATTAGCTATCCTGATTTGCTCTTACCAATGTAAGAAATGCAGAAACATCTACGACAAAAAATTATCAATCATATATTATCGATAGTTCTTTGTTAACCCAAACTCAAGACCTTGGAAATATCTTTCCCCAAGGTCTTTTTTATTTTAAATTCCCCTTGCATCTACCAACATTTTTACCTAAATATAATTCAAGAACCAACAAATTAAGGATTTTGTTCGATGACAACAATTTTATGTATCCGTAAAGGAAACAAAGTAGTAATGGCTGGTGACGGGCAAGCAACTCTGGGTGAAGCAATGGTTTTTAAATCTCACTCCATAAAAGTTCGTCGTATCGGTAATGGTAGTATTATTGCAGGTTTTGCCGGTGCTGCAGCCGACGGCATAACATTAATCGAACGACTTGAAGCCAAACTGGAAAAACACGCTAACCAATTAAAACGTGCTGCCGTTGAATTGGCTAAAGATTGGCGTATGGATAAATATCTTCGTCAATTACAAGCTTTTATGATTGTTGCCGATAAAGAAACATCATTAGTAATATCAGGCACAGGCGAAGTTATGGAACCTGATGATGGTATCATAGGTATCGGCTCTGGTGGCAATTATGCCATGTCTGCAGCCAAAGCCCTTTATGACATTGAAGGCCTGGAACTTGAAGATATCGCTAAAAAATCTATGAAAATTGCCGGCGATATTGATATTTATACCAATCATAACATAATTATTGAAAGTATTACCAATGACTAATTTTAGCCCTCGAGAAATCGTATCTGAACTTGATAAATATATTATCGGCCAAGAAGATGCCAAAAAAGCCGTAGCTGTTGCTTTGCGTAATCGTTGGCGCCGTATGCAGTTACCCGATAAACTCAAAGAGGAAATTGTACCTAAAAATATTTTAATGATAGGTCCAACCGGTGTAGGTAAAACAGAAATATCTCGCCGTTTGGCTAAACTGGCAAAGGCCCCCTTTATTAAAGTAGAAGCAACCAAGTTTACCGAAATCGGATACGTTGGCCGAGATGTCGAAAGTATTATCCGTGATTTGGTTGAAATTTCGATTAATCAAACTCGAAAACATCTGCGCAAAAGCGTTTGTGCCAAAGCTGAAGCTTCTGCCGAAACTCGTATTATAGAAGCTCTGGTTGGTTCATCTGCCGGTGATGAAACCAAAAACAAATTTTTATCAATGCTCAGATCTCATCAAATTGATGACCGAGAAGTTGAAATTGCTTTGTTAGATAATTCTAGCAATTCAATGCCTACATTCGATATTCCCGGAATGCCCGGTGCTTCCATGGGAATGATAAGCCTTGGCGATTTGCTTGGTGGTTCTCCTCAAAAATATAAAAACCGTAAACTTAAAGTTGCCGAAGCCTTCAAAATTTTGGTCGATGAAGAATGTGATAAATTGCTGGATAATGACACTATAACATCCGAAGCCATAAAAGCAGTCGAAAATGACGGAATTGTTTTCATTGATGAAATAGATAAAATCACTGGTAAATCTGAAGGAACTCGCGGTGATGTTTCTCGCGAAGGAGTACAACGTGATTTGTTGCCATTAATTGAAGGAACAACCGTAACCACCAAATATGGTATGGTCAAAACCGATCATATATTATTCATTTGTTCCGGAGCTTTTCACCTTGCCAAACCTTCTGATATGCTACCGGAATTACAAGGACGTCTTCCTATAAGAGTTGAACTCAAAGCACTCACTCATAATGATTTTGTCCGAATTTTAACAGAACCTGAAGCAAATTTGATTGAACAATACATAGCTCTTTTGGGAACTGAAAATTTTACCTTAAAATTTGAACCCGATGCCATAGAAAAAATTGCCGATATTTCTGTTGCCATAAACGAAAATGTTGAAAATATCGGAGCCAGAAGATTACACACGGTATTGGAAATATTACTTGAAGACATCAGTTTCTCCGCTTCGGATAAAAATGGGCAAGAATTGACAATAACATCTGATATGGTTGAAGAAAAATTAAGCAAATTTACAATTAAATCAGATTTATCAAAATTCATCCTCTAATGTCTTATAACGAGCAAAATCTAAGTATTTATATACATTGGCCGTTTTGCAAAAGCAAATGCCCTTATTGTGATTTTTTTTCGCAAGTAAAAAAATCAATAAATCAAGATGATATTATTTCAGAATACTTAAAACAACTTGATCGATATAAGGAATTGCTTGGAAAACGCAACATAATTTCTATATTTTTTGGTGGAGGCACGCCTTCATTAATATATCCGAAAAATATTGAAAAAATTATAACCCAAATAAACAATTTATGGCAATTATCTCCCGATTGCGAAATATCACTCGAAGCTAATCCCAATACTAATTCGCCAACTCTTTTTTATGATTTAGCCAAAGCAGGAATAAACCGATTATCTTTAGGTGTTCAATCACTTGATGATAACGAACTAAAATTTTTAGGCCGAAGCCATAACTCAATCCAAGCTCTAAAAGCCATTGATGATGTATTAAAAAATTTTAATAATCACTCGGTCGACTTAATGTATGCCCTTCCCGAGCAAAGTATTAAACAATGGCAAAAACAATTAAATAAAATAACGTCAATCGGACTAAAGCACATTTCACTTTATCAACTGACTATCGAAGAAAATACCTTATTTTATCGTCGTGGTATTAAAGCTATGGATGAAGAAAATGCTTCACAAATGTATTTACATACCGAAGATTTACTTCAAAACAAAGGCTATAACAAATATGAAGTTTCCAACTATTGTCAAAGCGGTTTTGCATCGCGCCACAATCTGACATATTGGCTAGGTGGTAATTATATCGGAATTGGCGCAACAGCTCACGGCAGAATAAAAATAGGTACTAAAAACTATGCCCAAACCAATCCCGTTATTTTAGAAGAATTAACACCTATCGAACGAGCTGAAGAACTTATTATTATGGGATTACGTTTAACCGAAGGTATAAACAAAGCTGATTTTGAAAAAATATGCTCATTAAATTTTAACTGTTTTATCAATCAATCTTTTAAAAACAATATGATAAACCAAGGTTATTTAAGTGAAACATCAACCCACCTAAAAACAACCAAACATGGTTTTTTGCTGCTCAATTATTTAATTGAAGGCCTTTGTCCTTAATCATTAATATTAAAATTACCATTTATAAGCAACATAATCATTACCAAAAAAAACAACATTGCAAAACCGGCTTTTTCAGTAAGTTTACCACTTGCTTTACTCCGTGAACTAAGCAAAAATACAAACACCGGAGCTGTTAACAACAACGTTACAACATATCCGGGATTTGGTGCCAATCGCATTGCCATCGTTTTAGCGGCAATCAACGCCGCTGAAAACCCGACAATATAAATTCCTACAGCCGCCACCTTCTTCTCAAAAACAGATTTTATCGTCAAATCAAGATAATATCGTTTATTTTTAAGCAACAAAATCAAATTATAAACTCCCGACACAAAGGTTGAAATTGTTAAATAATACAAAATATTATGCCAAACATCTTGCCCCATCAAAGCAATTTCTTTTGTTGCTGCACTCATGCCGGCCAAAGCCAAAATTGCCGGCAACATATACCAAAAAGCTTTTCGGCTAACTTTATTTTTTATCATATACCAATAACAAACACAAAATCCGGCAAAAGCTAAAATCAATGTAATAAACACGCTTTCATTATGAAACAACTTGAGAAATTGCTCTGGTGTCAAAGCCCACCACATAACAGTCGTAACCAATACACTCAATACCAACATCTTTGATGTAACCCCTGCTCCATATCTGGCAGAAGCAAAAAATATATGCGAATCATAAACTCCAATTAATATCCCCTGCACAATAAGTAAAACCCAATTATGCCAATTTGTTTGTAGCGGAATAAATAACAATGTGGGAGCAAAAACTAAAGCTATTCCAAATCCTCGCCAAATTCCAAGCACATAACCATTAAACTTGTGCTTTTGATTTACAAGTGTATAAAGCGCCATAAAAAAACCATATATTAATCCATTGATAATCCAAAGCATCTCTCACCTCTTGATTATGATATATGTTATTTATCATTTTTTTAAAGCAAAAGGACAGTTTTTACTGCCCTTTTCTATCTAATATAAATATAGAATTAAATTTGTAACCTTATTTAATCTATTTACCTGTATTACCTTGATTAATCGATTTGATAGTTGCCGGAGACAAACCATCACTTTTAGCGTCAATAACCTTATCAATTCTTAAATCTCGACAATCAATAGCAGCTTGAAAATCTCTTTGCCAATCTTCTTTAGTATATCCTTGCAAATCTCCTGACTGCTTCTTTTTATCAACGATATTACCGATAACTTGGTATTTAACCTCTAAAAACTTATTTACATATTGTTCCGCACCATCAATAAACTCACTTCTATTATCTGCTACCATCTTTTGTAGAATCTTCAGAAAACCTAATCTGACTACTCTAAAATCATCAGCTTTAACTTGTGCCGTTGAAGATTGCGGATGTTTATAATAGTCATACATATTTTCAGGCAATCCTGTTACTTTTGAATCTTTATATAAAAGCATCGCCATACTTGGAAAATCCTCACATACTTTCATCTCTTTGCTCAAAATAGGATACATACTCATATACCGTTTAAAAATATCGCCTCTAACTATTTTGGTCCAACCGATACTATCAGCATGTGAAGCAATTTCCGGCATTTCCTCAACAGTTGAAACACCAACTTCTGCCAATTTTTTTGACAAATTATTATGCGGAGTACCTCCATCCCAATTTAAAACCAAATTCATATCGCCCGATAAATCGAAGCCGGCAATAAGTACATTTGCATTATTATGTTTCAATTGATTAACACAATTAGTGATAGCATTATCAGACGTAAATTTGTCATCACTATCTAACATAACAAATATATCTTCATCTTTTATTTTATCGGCAACAATTCGCCCCAATCGTTCAAATGACTGCCCGCAACCACCCTGCTCATTATTTTGATAAGCACTAAGCATTATACCTTTTTCAGCAAAAACTTCTTTCCATTCTTTTATTTTTACAACTGTTTCATCATCGGATTTATCATCATAAACAACAACACTAATATTAGGATAATCCTGATTTATTACAGAATTAAAACAACCGTCTAAATATTGTTCGGAATTATATGTCCTAATACCAATAATAACATTTTCCATATTATAAAACTCCATCGTATATTATTACACGCTTATACAGTTTGGATAAACTTATCAACCACCGCGAACATTAGATTCTTTTTGAAATTGTGCAACCTTTGCTTTATGCTCATTCGCTTTATTTTCCCACGTTTTTTTCTCATCAGACAAACCGGCTCGATTAGCTTTACAAGTATATCCTTTAGCAAGTTCATTATGCAAAATTGTTTCCAATTTTTTATCATCAGTAGGCTTCTGTAATACTTTTTCATACAAATCTATCTCTTTATCTAATGCTTCCGGCGAATATGCCGATTTATATTCATAAAAACAACAACCATTTGTAGCTACCTGCAAATATCTGTCTGCATACCTTCTAGCATCAGTTTGATTAGAAGATGCTTCAACTGCTTTCAGCAAACACTCACCCTGTTTAATCTTATTTTGTTTGCGTGTTTCTTTAGTAAAATCATCAGATGATCCAGCTCCTCGTTCATATAAATTAGCCGCTGCTCCATAAGCTTTATGTCTCAATTCAGAACTTACAAAAGGAATAATTTCTTCTAAATTTCTGGCACATTCCGCAAATTTATCAGGAGTATAATGATCTGAGAAATTATAAGCTTTAGATGTCGCTGCCAAAATCCCCACTAATCTTTTTGTTTCTTGAGAAGCATCCCGAGACAAAATTTCTCTTGGTAAAACATCGTTCACAAAAATCATCTTTCCACTGGAACGAAAAGATGCTGTATTGAACCATAAACTATCACTGTTAGGAACATCTTTATACTCAAGTCCTACCCTTTTCATCAGTCCTTCCCAAGCTTCTTTCGTATAGCCCAACAAAGCCTTTTCTTCAATTTCAATATTTTCCATCATAGCAACTCCATATTACAGTTCCAAAATATTACAATAATATTAGCATTTTTTATAATGCATTGCAACAAATTAAAATAGCATAAAATCAATCAAATATATAAAATTAAGCATGTTTTTTTATCTGACAATTATGTATTGTAAAACTGTTAGACGAGTTTTTTATATAATTCTTTGCGCCCTTTTCTAGACCTCGACCATAAGTTGCCAATCCCATTTATCGGTTGAACTTTATAAAGGGATTCAAAATTAAAATTACGACTAAAAAAAACTGATGTTGCTTTTGTATATGCATTCATCGGGCAAAATCCGTAAAAATCAACTTGCAACAAATCAGCCGAACGCAATATTTCGACGGATTTAACATATTCTTGCGAAGTATTTATTCTATCGCTGTCATCCAAAATAATCATTCCACCGTCTGCCAATGCTTTTATTGCCGTTTCACAACATTGCCAACGCCTTTTGCCATCAACAACAATCACATCATATTTTTGATTTTCTTCAAAAATCGCTTGTTCATAAATTTCGCCTTCATCACGCCACCTGATATCAAGATTTGGCTCATTAAATTCATTTTTCCATTTTTCAAACCATGTTAAATTATCTTCTACCGAAATTACTTGTTTCGCCCTCTTAGCCCAAAATAATGATGAATAAGCGCAACCGAATTCAAATATTTTTTTATCACTATAATCAAATTGGCTTAAATATTCTATTGCCGGATAGGTATACCACGGAATTGGATTTCCGTCTTTATCAACACAAACTTTATCATCAATAGAACGTTCTATAGCAAATTCTTCACGCCACATATCAATAAAAGTCTTAAACTTTTCGCTATACATTTTTTCCTCATCGGTCTTATTGAAAATAGAATTAGTTTTCATATATCATAAAAGTATTCAAAAATAAACAGGAGATTTTATCATGAGTAACTGGATACGTACTACGGCTTTGGTTTTAACCCTTATTGGCGGACTAAACTGGGGTTTGGTAGGATTTTTCGGGTTTGACTTAGTTGCCTATATTTTTGGTCCAATGAGCCTGTTAAGCAGAATTATTTATGCTTTGGTAGGTTTATCTGCAATCACAATGATGTTTGCACCGGCCTGTTCTTTGCGCGAAGCCGTAAATCATAAAATGAACTAATTACAAAAAAAGAAGAGCTTCCCCCAAAACGAAGCTCTTCTTTTTTACTCTTCATATGTTTCCAACACTTTTATAGCTACATCATAATCAAAGCCGGCTCTGATCAAAACCCCCATATCTTTATTACGACGTTCTCTCCGCAAATTTTCATCTTCACAAAATGGTCCTATTTTCTTCTTTCTGGCTAATTTCATTGCCGATTCTAACGGATCGTACTCCTGTTCTTCTAACAACTTTGTGGCTACACCTTCATCGATACCTTTTTCTTTCATTTTATTTAGCACATATCTGGGAGATTTTCCTGACGATAAATAATTTCTTATTTTTATTTCGGCATATCGTTCATCATCAATATATTTCAACCTGACAAAATCTCTAACCAATTCATCTATCCAACAATACGCCTTATTTCTATCAAAATCTTTATCAAAATAAGCATAATCATCAACTCTGCGTTTCAGCACACTCCGCAATTTATATTCTGTCGTTTCAAATCGTTTTAAATAATACAGTGCAATATTTTTCAATCTTTGAGGAGTTATCTTTTTTGGTATTTTTTTGATATATTCTTTTTTATTTTCGGACAACACTTGAAAATTCTCTCTTTTTAGATTATAGGATAATTAAACTTTAAAAACAGTATACAAAGGATTTTAATCTATGCCTAATAAAAATTTTGACAATTGTGTATCTTTCTTCATTGATAATGGTGCATATCAAGGTCGCTTAATCAGATTAAACAATGTGTTAGACACAATATTAACAAAACACTCTTATCCTCTGCCCGTCTCTGCCGTAATCGCCGAATGTACCGTTTTAGCAGCAATGCTTGCAAGCACATTGAAATATGACGGATTATTTACTCTTCAAACTCAAAGCAACGGTCCTGTTCCGATGGTAGTAATTGATGTAACATCTGATGGCAAAATAAGATCTTGCGCACGTTTTGACAACGAAAGACTTGAAAAAGGACAAGCTTTACGCAAGACTTCTGGACAAATCGAAGCTGCTCCTCATTTGATGGGAGGTGGGCATCTTGCTTTTACTGTTGATCAAGGAAAAAATTCCGAACTTTATCAAGGCATTGTTGATTTACAAGGAAAAAATCTTACTGAATGCGCACTACGCTACTTCAAACAATCAGAACAAATTGATACAAAATTAAAATTATTCTTGCACGCTCCGCAAGGTGAGAGCAAATCATGGCTTGCCGGTGGAATAATGTTACAAAAAATGCCAACAAAAGGTGGCTCAGAAATCAACGAAGAAGCTGCCGCCGAAGCCTGGAATGAAGCTGGTATTTTTATGGAAAGTTTATCTGAAGACGAAGTATTCAATGCTGAACTTTCATCGGAAGAGATATTACACAGACTATTCCACAGTAATAATTTAAATATAAATCAAACCAAAGAATACAGCTTCGGATGCAGATGTAGCAAAGAAAAATTGCTTGCAACACTAAGTACCTTCTCAAACGAAGATATTATGGCAATGGTTGAAGACGGAAAAATTAAGGCTACTTGTCATTTTTGTTCGGAAGAATATTGCTTTAACCCTGCCGAATTGAAAAAACAATAGGTTAACCAGTTTTTAATTAATTATAACATATACTGCAGACAGCTATATTCTTATAGCTGTCTGTTTTGTATATATATAGGGTTGAAAAAAATGACATATACAACCAAAATTTTATCGCTTATCGGGTTAACTTTTGCCCTGAGTGCTTGTGGCACTTTGTTCGGAACTGCGGATGAAGAACTTCCTCGTTATAGCGAACCTCGTTTTCAAAATGAAAAACCTATAGAATTAAAGGTTAATAAAATTGATATAATTTCTGAGTTTACACCTTCGTTTACTCGTCCTAATGTCGAACATTTGTTCCCTGTTTCGATTGAAAAAACCGCAAAACTATGGGCTTCTGATAGACTAAAGGCTGCTGATTTTTCATCAGCTAAGATCGCCGAAGTAACAATTAAAGACGCCTCTGTTACGGAAGAATTAGAAGAAAGCAGTCAAATATTTGAGAAAGATAAAGTTAAGTATTCTGCTCGTTTAGTTGTATCTGTAAAAGTATCTGATCCCGATAGTTTAGCTCAAGCATCCACTGAGGTTGAAGCTTGGCGCAGTCTAACGATCCCCGCTAACACAGACATAGCAAACAAAGAAATTTACTGGAACAATATGGTTCAAAAATTATTCGATGACTTCAATGATCGAATGACCATAAACATACATCAATATCTTAATGCTTTTATAGTCAACCAAGAAATAGTACCAACCTACTACTAATTTAAAATCGACGATAAAGATCTTTTGTGTGCCGACAAACTGAATGTCGGCACTTTTACATTTCGATTTATTCCCTCACTCTGTACCTTACAAGAACCGTAAAACACTGCATTTTGCGATTTTAACGGAGCATACGAAGTGTATTCAAAATATTCTCCCGGCTCTAATTCAGGCAACTCCCCCTTAAAGCCGGCAGAACAATCATTATATCGATTCCCTTTATCGTCGGTTATATTCCAATCTTTTCCGACTAAACGAATACGACTGGCAGTATTATTTTCTATACACAAATAATAGCCCCACATATAATCATTTTCAGTATTTTCATCAACCAACACCGGACCGGCAGACACCATTATCCCATCGGTCTGAAGACTGACTAAATCATCTGTAAAACTCATTCAATACCTCAGTGCAGATTCGTTAACACTTTATTAACCCCATCCTAAATCTGATTACCGATAAAACAAGTTCAGATAACTTTTATCCCCAAAGTTATACTCAAAAAAATATTATACCTTAATAAAAGTTAGGCTTTTAAAACACAAAAAAAAGAGTGTTCTTTTGAACACTCTTTTTATCAAATAAAATCACTGTTTATTTGGTTAAAATATCCAAAATCTTGCGTGTGGCATCTGCTGTTGAAATATTTTCAAACACAGCATACTCATTAGACAATCTATCCAATGCTTGCTCATAAATTTGTCTTTCACTATACGACTGTTCAGCCAAATTTTCATTACGATGCAAATCACGAATAACCTCTGCAATTGCCACAGGACTTCCTGAATTTATTTTATTTTCATATTCCTGAGCTCGGCGTGACCACATAACCTTTTTAACCTTAGCTTTCCCTTTTAAGGTAGTCATAGCATCAGCTATTGTTTCAGCACTGGAAATTTTGCGCAAACCGGAATTCTCAGCCTTTGCCATAGGGATTCGCAAAGTCATTTTGTCTTTATCAAAATTAACCACAATCAATTCTAATTCTGTACCGGCAATATTTTGTTTGGTAACATCCGACACCTTACCCACACCGTGAGCAGGATAAACAACATACTCGCCAGTAACATACGGATTATGTACTGTTATTTTTTTATTCATTTTCCCCACCTATTTTTTAATTATCGGGTTGTAAATTTTCATTACGGATGGTAACATACCACAAAATTGGGTTTAAATCTAGTCAAAAAAACACATTTTGTCAAAAAAATACGATTTTAACTCTATATTAAATTTAACGCGTTATTTTATAATGGAATTTGTACGTAATTTTACATGGTAAATTGACGAGAATAACAATGACACATTTAAAAAAAACAATCTTATTCGGATTCTTACTTTTCAGTACATCTGTATTCGCTTCTGTTGTTCCGGATTTTGCCACCAATACATATAACAATCATAACTTAAGTCGTTCTGAAAAAAAATGTATTGATGAAGGTTACAAAATAACTTATGCCAACTGCAATAACCAGACAGCTCCTGCCGACCGCTGTCCTTATCATGATGCATATTATAGAAGTTGCTCGCAAGAACAATGGTGTCGCAACAATAACTTTAATTATTTAGCTCAAGACTGCAAACTTCCGACCTATCCCGTAAAAATATGCGACAACAAATATCCGATGTATCGCGCTTGCCAAGAAAATATTGAGAAAGCATGTGTTGATGCCGGCTATACATCACAAACAAAATGTCAACTAACCAACGTCCGTTGTCCTTATAACGACGATTTTGGCAAGTGTTGTGATGACTGTCCGTCATTTTCTCATACCTTAGCAGAAATTCCGGCCGGATATGTTGCCGATGGTCCGACATGCACCACTTGTGACGGTATTGTAAAAACCAATGTAATTGAGGCTCCTTGCGAAGATTTTCAAGATTGTATTTATGGTCCTTTGTCTCAACAAACTCCATCTTGCCTAAAAGGTTCAAAAAATTTATATAGCGCTTGCAAAACATCTGAGATGCACTGTAAAGAAAAAGGATATTTATATTCAACTTGTAGTTCAAGCGAAGATCCTGAAATCTGTCCCGAACATAATGAGTTAAAAAAATGTCATACAAACTGCTTCAAATTGGCAACAGAAATGTTTCCCGAGGCCGACATATTCCATTCTGATGAAACAGATCCTGCGATAGATTTATCTAAAACTAATATGCGTTCTCTCTATGGTAAATTATCTAATGCCTGCACATCAAACGTACGTCCGGAAATAACCTTAAATATAAATAGCAACAACCTATCTGTTTATGCTGATATTTTTAATAGGAATATAAGCAACGTAAACTTTATCTTAAATTTTGAAACACCCGCTGTTTTACCGGCAAATGGAACATTTGAAAATGTCCGCATAAAAATCACCGGAGATGCACCGGATTGTCCGTTAAAAGGAACTTCCATCAATGTATCAGGTGTTTTGAGCGTCATTGGAGCATCAAATATTTGTACTGATATAAATGTAGCAGATTCATCAAAATTCATCACAACAGGAAATGTTACAGGTAACGTTACTCTCGGCAAAGATGCATCATTAGGCATAAAAGGAAATCTAATCGGCTTCTTAAAAACAAAATCATATGCCGAAATTTTAATCAAAGGCATCATAAAATACAAAGATACTGCTAATAATTCACCTGACAATGAAAGTATTGTTTTCGGATGTAATTCTCGTGCTAAAATTAGTGGTGGTATAATAGCAGAAACTGCAAATGTTGTTATAAAACAACGAGGCATTCTTGATACCCCTTATATAAAACTAATATCTACAAGCAATAATCCTGATTTACATAACACTTTAAGCAGTATTCATTTACAAAAATACACCAAGCTTTTAACAACTTATGACGATGCAGAATATCCGTTAGCAGATAACAATGATATCAACTGTGATGACAAATACTTTACTCATCTTGGTTCTGCTGTTGAAACTGAAAACCAAGAAATATCTTTAGAACCGGCAAACCAACTTATCGATAAGTGGCAATGTAGACCATTACAACGTCAACAAACAGAATGTGATTAGTTATTTACATTTGGTGAATAAATGGATAACGGTTCACTTGGATTTCCCATAACTTTAAAATCTTGTTCAGGATACGATTGTATATCATACACTCTTCCGTTAGCTTCCGTTAATGTATTTTGAAAATCTTTTCCTAAATTAACAGATTTTTCAATATCGTTTTCATTCTGCAACGGTAATGGTACTGATGGAGTATCTTGCCATTGTTTGTTTTTATCAATAGTATTATTTTCTGTATCGACATCAAAATCTTTCGGAGGATTACTACTGTTTGGCAACGGATTCCCCAAAGGATTGATATTTCCATCTGGCTGTTCAACCACAAACACATTTTCACCGCCGTCAGATGTCTTTGCTGCACCGTAAACAACCGTATCTTCCAGATTTTCATTACCGGCATAAACAGTCCCACTTACAAATAAAAAAACACCTAAAAACCAAAACAAAATTTTATTCATCATGTTTATCCTAAAAACAACAAAAACATATCAAGGATATAATCTTTTATAAACAAAAAACAATCCTATCATTTTTTTAATGTTTTTTACATTTTTTTATGGTATTATAATAGATAATATTAATGGAGGTGACCATGAGTGAATTAGGCGCAATAAGCTCTTATGCTCTTACATTACAACAACTACAACTTAATGTGATAAAAGACAACATTGAAATGCAACAAAAGGTTGCAGAGATTTTGTTAGATCCTGAACGTATGGTACAACCGTCTACAGAAAAAGGTACTCAAGTAGACCTCAGCATCTAAAAAATACTAATCATCGTTACAAAAGACATTGCCAAAACAAAAGATATAAAGTATCGAATAAAGTTCCACACTGCTAACCACATCGTGGAATTCCAATCTATATATCTACCACCCTGTTTATATATTTTTGCAAACAAGAACGTATAAATAACAGCAACTATTGCTACGATAATATACAAACGACAATCTAAAAATAATGTTCTTATATCCTCCGGCGGCAAATTAATGATTGCCCATACACCACACCCTATTCCCATCATAACAAACGGATTAAATATAATGCCGGAAGTAAATAAAGCTATAATACCCTTAAACATTAATTAGTCCATACTTTTCGTGTCAGATAACGAGATGTCGATCTTGATTGCATATCCGACCATACACATCTGGTCGTACCTGATGTTTGTATATTTCCTACAGCATCAACTTTTTGACTGAACATAGCTACAGCAGCAACACCGCGAGCCTGTATTTTTGGTCCTTTAGAACGTGTCCAATCTAAAAAAGACTTTTCTATCACCTGACGCATAACTTAATTCCTCAAATATAGAACAATATATGGAAATGATACGTCCTAAAAGTAAACAAAAGGTTAAAAAACAGTTATTCTCATGAATTAAGCTTTTCAATCATCGACCATAATTTCTGTCCGCAATCGGCAACTTTTGCTTCATCATTACCACAAACCCAAATTCTTATTTTAGGCTCCGTCCCTGAGGGATGAATAACGACTCTTCCACAATTTTTCATATTATTTTCAAGCTGTTTAACCAAATCATGTAAATCAGTTTTTGCCGTAATTTCTTTCACACTTGCCATTGTTGCAACTTTAAAGTTTTGAAAATATAAAAAATCATCTTCATACAACGGAAAAATCTGCGCAACCTTTTTTCCACTTGCAATCACACCCTGAACAAATTTTAAAAATGTCATCATTGCATCACCTGATTTAGCATAATCCAACAAAACAATATGTCCGGATTCTTCGCCGCCTATTGCACCTCCGCAATCTTTCAATGCTTTAATAACTGCTCGCTCTCCGACACCGGTCGAAACATATTTCAATCCCAATTTTTGGGTAACAAATCTTTCCAATGCAGTATTAGACAATTTAGTTGATGCAAAACAGCGCCCTTTATTTTCCCCGCAACTTTCCATATATTGAAGCAAAAAGGCCATTAATTGTTCGCTTTTTATCAAATTTCCCTCATTATCGGCAACTTTAATTCTATCACCATCGCCATCAACGGCAATTCCCATATCTGCTTTATGTTTTTTCACCAATTCAAGCATCACTTCAGGATGTTGTGACCCACAATCATTATTTATATTATACCCGTTAGGCTCCGCCCCACAAACAACAACATCAGCACCCAATTTTTGCAAAACATCCGGTAATATTCCGGAAAAACATCCGTTTGCACAATCAACAACAATCTTCATTCCTTTTAATGATGTTTTATCATCAAACATATCAAGAGCAATCTGCTCATATTTTTCTTTTATGGAAAAATCATCCCAAACTCTGCCTAATTTATTCTTATCGAAAACAAACTCTTCCTTCTCAATTAATTTTTCTAATTCAGCTGTTGTCTCATCAGAAAATTTATCACCATCTGCCCCGATAAGTTTTATTCCGTTATCATAATAAGGATTATGAGAAGCCGTAATCATAACAGCCATATCAACATTTAATTCAGCAACAAAAGTTGTAACCGCCGGTGTCGGAACAACACCAAGACGAACGACATCAACTCCTCTAGCCGTAAATCCGGCTATCAACGCAGCTTCTAACATATCGCCTGAAATTCTGGTATCTTTAGCTATTGCAACCCTGTTTCTATTTTTACATACAAGTCCTGCTGCAGCCATCCCCAACTTTATTGCAAAATCTGCCGTCATCGGAAATTCATTTGCCACACCTCTTACACCGTCAGTTCCAAACCATTTATTTTTAGCCATTATTAAATTCCTTTTCTGTCCACCGTAATGTCTTTTTTATAATTTAATCCATACTTCTTAAAAACTACTGAACATATCCGAAGTATTCTAAATTTTTCAATTCATCCGACAAAATACCCGATATTATTACCCACATACATTACTATTCTGCACATAGCAATTTATCTCTATCAACATACGTCTCATCGACATATCCTATTCTCATCAATGTTCTTAAAATATTAGCCTTGTTACGTTTTTTTATAGGTCGAATAGGTTGACCGGCATAAACTGTCCAAGGTTCAAATTTATAATTTGACGGAACAAAACTCAATGCCCCGATAGTTACTCCTTCCGGAATATCATTATTAGGCATAATTACCGAATTTGTACCCACACCGGTAAATTTTCCCAATCTCACATTTCCCTGTATCTCTTTTACTTCCGGTACAGAATGTGTCACTAGCTCATTAACATAATCATTAGATGACAACCAAACTTTCACACCGGCAGCCAAACTTGAAAAACTACCCATTTCAAAAGTATATTTACCATCTCCTCCGGCAATGTATGTTCCCGGAGCTATTTCACAATCATCACCAATCTTACATGCAGACGATATTCTGCAAAAATCCGCTATTCTTACATTATTTCCTATTTCCATTAAATCAGGCTTTTTGATAATTACATATTCCCCAAGTGTAAAATTTTTTCCATGTTTCATTTTTATCTCCACTCATTTTTGTTATTTTAAGTATGATTCAGAGGTTCAATAAAAACAAATCAATAAATACTATAAAATATTACAACTCGAAATAATTAAGCAAAAACAATACCTCATATCAAAACCCAATGATTAACACTCTATTTTTTATCCCAATAATTAAATATAAATAAATTTTCTTATTGACATTATAAATTGATACCTATATAAGAAACCCAGTTGTGCCAACATAGCTCAGTTGGTAGAGCTACTGATTTGTAATCAGTGGGTCGGGAGTTCGAGTCTCTCTGTTGGCACCATTAAAACAAAAATGCACCCTTTGGGTGCTTTTTTTGTTTTAAATCGTGTTGATTTTAGGTTCGAACTTCCGACCCACTTGGTGTCGGGGCGAGGCAGAAAAAAGCCAAAAGTAATTGGCTTTTTTCAATGCAGGTTACGCTTTTGTTAGTTTGTGAGCTAGTGTAAACGACGCGAAACAAACTCTTCAAAGGCGGTGACCGAAGCGAGTTAGTAAGCTGAAAGCGAACTTACGAGCAAGAACAAGCTCTCTGTTGGCACCATTAAAAAATCCCCCATAAAAGGTTTTTTTTTGTATTAACCATAGTTCTAATATTTTGTTAAATTGATATGAATACAAAATAATTGTTATGTATTTGTCTTTTTTTAACAAATTTTATATTTTATATGTTATCCTCTTCTTCTAGAAGAGGACATAAGAATGTTATTACACTTATTAATTAATACTTTGATTGTCGGGTCTGGCTATGGTTTGGTTGCCATGGCGTTTCGTTTGATGTACTCTGTTTCTCCATTTTTTAATATGACACTCGGAGCAATAGCCGCTTTGGGAGCTTATACCGCCTATTGGTTGCTAAACCTTGGCACACCATTGCCGGTAGTGGTGGTTGCTGCATTGCTGATTTGCGCATTATTTTCCAGTTTTTTGGAAGTTTGCATCTATACTCCGATGCGCAATCAAGGGGCATCTTCAATGATATTGATGGTGGCCTCGCTCGGTGTGTATACAATTTTTGAATCTATAATACATCTGATTTTTGGTCCTCAATATCAAACTTTGGGCAACATCAACTCAGCAATAAATGTAAATTTAGGTTTTTCAAATATTCCGTTAGTTCAGCTTTTGACCATTGTTGCCAATGTACTGATTTTTGTTTTCTTAAATTATTTTTTGCATCATACATTTATGGGAAAGCAAATCAGAGCGGTTAACGATAGCTCTACTTTAGCAAATATTATCGGAATGAAGAATAATCATATAATTTTATTGGTGTCGGTTTTGACCGGTTTTATTTTGGGGTTGGATGGAATTTTGGTCGGTTATGATACCGGAATGGAGCCGACTATGGGATTTAACTTGTTGTTTAAAGGTATGATAGGTGCGATTATCGGCGGTTTAGCTAATTTAAGAGGTGCATTTTTTGGTGCACTGTTCTTAGCTTTTGCCGAAAATGTAGGAGTGTTGATTTTCGCCTCCGAATGGCGCGATTTGATAGCTTTTGTTATCTTTATTACATTTTTATCTTTAAGACCTCATGGGATTTTTCAGAAAAAGGAGATTAAATAATGAAAAAACTTTTATTGAGTTTATGTGTGATTTTAGCCCTCACGGCTTGTGATAATAATAAAAAAGAAGAAACACAAGCAAACGGGAAAACTGTCATTAAAATCGGAGCGATGTATCCGATGTCCGGTGATGGGGCAGCTTTTGGTGCAGCGGCACAAAAAGCATCAGAAATGTTTTTTGAAGAATTTAATAAAAAACCGCATAAATTTGACTATAAGGTTATTTTTGAAGATAATCAGTATGTTTTATCCAAACAAGCAACCTTAACTCAAAAGCTGATTAATGCTGACAAAGTTGATGTTTTAATCAGTGTTATGTCAAATTTCGGAGCAGTTGTTGCCCCAACGGCAGAACAAAACAAAGTTATTCATTTTTCTGTTGCTACCGACCCTGCTGTTAGCAGAGGATTTTATAACCTAATCACTTCTTCTAATCCGGAAGGTGAAGCCGATGTTATGTATCGCCAACTCTTAAAACAAGGAGTTAAAAAAGTTGATGTTGTGATTGTTAATGCAACAGGGCCACAATCTATGTTGGATTACTTTCAAAAAAGGATAGAAGAAGATAAACAAATAGAAATCGGTCAAACTTTTCATGTTAATGCCGATGAAAAGGATTTTCGCATAATGCTTTATAAAATTAAGGAAAATAATCCCGACTATATTTTGGCTCAGTTAGCAATGCCTACGATTGATGTGTTTATGAAGCAATACAGAGAATCCGGTATTAATATTCCGGTAACAGGTATAGAGAGTTTTACTTATCTGCAAAACAGAGAATTAGCAGAAGGTTTATGGTATGTTGATGCCGCTCCGGCAACTGATGATTTTGTCGCTCGTTATCAAGCCAAAACAGGCACAGTGACGACTAATTATGCCGAATATATGGATTTCATTTTGCAGATGATAACCTTTGGCTATGAAGGTGCAGGAACAACCGATAAAGAACAAGTTATCAATTATATTCAAAACAACAGTGCCGGACAAATAACCGCTGTCGGCAAAATAACAACTGAGCCGGATGGCATCTTAAACGGACAACCGATTGTTAAGAAAATTATCAATGGCGAACCTGTCAAAGTAGAGGAGTAAGCAAATGAAAAAGTATTTATTAAGTGTATTGATGGCGACAGCTTTAACCGCCTGTGGTGAAAAGGCAGAAACTCCGAAGGAGAACGAAAAGCCTGTTGTGAAGATTGGAGTAAGTTTACCATTGACGGGAAATATGGCTTTTATGGGTAACATTGCTAAAGAAGCTGTATTAATGAGCTTTGAAAAATGGAAAAATCAAGACACCAAATATCGTTATGAGCTCATTATTGAAGATGATGAATTTGAACCTAAAAAAATAGCAATGGCCGGAAACAAACTTATAAATTTAGACCATGTTGATGCGATTATTTCATTTTTAGACCAACCTGCTTACTATTATTTTAATCAAGCAAATCAAAAACATTTTATTCATATGACTTGTTCTTGGGGTGATGATTTATCTGATGGTACTTACAATTTCAACAACATTACTTCTCATGCTGAAGTAGCAAGAAAATTAGTGGGATATATGAAAAAAAAGGGTGTTAAACGTATAGGGTATGTATCTCAAAATAATAGAGGCCCTATACATTTGATGAATAATATGAAAAAAGAATTGAAAGCCGCTGAAATAGAGTTGGTTTGGGAAGAAACATTTAATATTGGCAATAAAGATTACAGAATGTTTTTGGCTAAGGTGGAAGATAAACCAGTGGATATGATTATGGCAGTCTTTTTAGTTCCAGATTTATATGCTTTTACAAAACAAAAAAATGAAATGGGAATAACAACGCCGTTAACAACGGTTGATTACTTTGAGGATGCTGACAACAAAGAAGTTTTTAATAATTATTATTACGTTACAGCATCTATGGGAAATAATGAATTTAGGGAAGCTATTATGAGAAGAACTGGTTCGGATGTTAAAGCGTGTGTTGCCAATAGTTATGATAATTTAGATTTATTAATTTGGGCGTATGAAAATACAGACAGTGAACAAGGAAAGCTTCCAACAGCAGAAAGCGTTTCCCAAAAGCTACATTCAATTAATGACAGAGAAAGTACAGTCGGAAGAATTAATGTGGAAGAAAACGGGCACATTGAATCCGTTGCTCATTTAAGAAAAATTATTGATGGTCAACCTGTTGATATTGAGGAGTAAGGACGGGATTGCCACGGGGCAAGCCCCTCGCAATGACAATCAATAAAAAATGTCATTACGAGCTGAAAGCGAAGCAATCTCCGCAAAGTTGAAATAAAGGACGAAAGAGTATGAAAAAAATTCTATTAAGCATAATGATGGCAACAGCATTAACCGCTTGTGGGGAAAAGGCAGAAACTTCCAAAGAAAACACAAAACCAGTGGTGAAAATAGGAGTTCTTTATCCAATGAGCGGAAATGCTGCTTTTTTCGGTGATGGTGCAAAAAAAGCAACTGCTTTATTTTTCAAACACTTTAATGAAAAAGATGCAAAATT
Organism: Alphaproteobacteria bacterium; assembly: GCA_045597005.1. Classification (GTDB taxonomy): domain Bacteria; phylum Pseudomonadota; class Alphaproteobacteria; order RF32; family CAG-239; genus CAZU01. Next base: position 115,239 of record JAZODJ010000012.1, read on the forward strand.
CAAATACGAAATATTATGGGAAGACACCCAAGCAAATCCGGCTAAAGCAGTTTTAGCTGTGAGAAAACTTACAGATTATGATAAGGTTGATGTTGTATTAGATGCATTCTCAAGTGTTGGAAATGCGGTTTCGCCAATAACTAATGAGAAAAAAACGCCTCACTTAACATTTGCGCAAGACCGTTCTATTTCTACCGGTTTTTATAATTATCGAGTTGTTACATCAACAAAGAAAACAGGCAAAAAGATGGTTGAGGCTCTAAAAACCAGAAATCTGAACAATATTGTAGGTATAGTAGAGAATACTGCGGGAACCCTATCTTTGTATAATGGTTTTGTTGATGTTGCTCAAGCTGATAATAGCTTGAAGATAACAGATACTATTGATATCAATCCGGGAGAAAAGGATTTTAATATAATATTGCAAAAAATTAATAATTTGCAGCCTGATGCCGTTGTTGTTTCACTACAAGCGCCGGAAGTTGATATATTTATGAAGCAAGCCAAACAAAATGAATTGAAAATGCCTATTGTCGGTATACAATCATTTTCATTTTTGAAAGACAAGAAACTGGCGGAAGATTATTGGTATGTTGATGTCGCTTTTGCTGATAAAAACTTTTTAAGCGACTATAAAAAAACATTTGGTGAAGACATAACAAACTTTGCTGAAAATTTTTATACCTTATTGCAAGTGGTCGTAAATAATTATGAAACTTTTGTATCAGAAAATAAACCAAGTGCTGAAGATTTTATCAATAACATGAGTTCTGTAAACAACATAATATCGCCATTAGGACAACTTAACTTAGATAAAGAAGAGCAAAATGTTGATAGTGAAGCAAGCATCAGATTAATTAAAGATGGTAAGATTGTTGAAATAGAGGAATAAGGCCGAGATTGCCACGTGGGCAAGTCCCTCGCAATGACAACCAATAAAAAAGTCATTACGAGCGAAAGCGAAGTAATATTGGCTAAATGAAAAGAAAGGTAAAAAGAAAATAAGATGGAATACTTAATCAATTTAGCAATTTTATTTGGTATCTATTCAATGCTGGCGTTGTCGCTCAACTTGGTGGTGGGAATGAGCGGACTTGTATCTTTGGCGCAGGCGGCGTTTTATGGCATTGGTGCTTATGCCACAGCTATCGGTATGACGTCATTGGGACTTGGCTTTTTTTCAACCATTTTGTTCGGAATGATTATAAATGCTCTTGTTGCCTTTGTGGTCGGTAAAATATTATCTCGTTTTCAAGGAGATATATATGCCATAGTTTCAGCCGGATTATCTATCATTGTCTTTTCGATTTTGTTGAACTGGAAGTCTGTGACTAATGGTCCTTTGGGGATATTTGGTATCGGCAAACCGGAAATTGCCGGATATGCTTTTTATTCAAATACAGCATTTTTAGCACTTACGCTGTTATTTGCCGTTGTGATATTTGCTATCTATTGGTGGATTGACAAATCTTCTTTCGGACGTGTATTGAAAGCTCTGCGAGAAGATGAAAAACTGACACAAATTATGGGATATAAAACCAAATATTATAAAAGTATAATTTTTGTGCTTTCGGCAGCATTGTCCGGAGTGGCAGGAGCATTTTTTGCCAGTTATATTGCCTTTATAGATCCGTCAACATTCCAATTAAAAGAAGGTATTTTCTTGTTTACGATTATTATTGTCGGCGGACTTTCTTCGGCAAAAGGAAGTGTTTTCGGCGCTTTGATATTGATATCTTTGCCGGAGGTTTTGCGTTTTATCGGCCTGCCCTATGAAACCGCAGCTCAAATGCAACAAATTATTTATGGTGCAATGTTGTTGTTGATGATGATTTTCAAACCGCAGGGCTTGTTTGGCAAATATCGGATGTAAGTAAATGAAAAACATTAAAGACATATTGAATTTTAAGAAGCTACAATCAGGAACGGTTTGTGATATCAATCCGCCATCTGCTTATGGATTGGATATCATTACTTGCAAAAACCTTAATAAGCAATTTATGGGAATTAAGGCGATAGATAATTTGTCGGTTAATATTCCTCAGGCTATGACAACAGGTCTGATAGGTCCAAACGGTTCCGGCAAAACAACTTTGATGAATATCTTGACTGGTATGCTGACACCTAATTCCGGAGAAATTACAGTTAGGGATAAAAACAGAAAACGCATAAAATCTCATGAATTGCGCAAATATCGTATGGCTCGAACATTCCAAGACGGGCGCCTTATCGAGCAACTCTCGGTCGAGGATAATTTGTTGCTTCCGGTCGCTGAAAACACATTAATTGAGGCATTAAAAGAAATTAAGACCGATGATTATAAAGTGCGCATGGAAAAAGTGCTTGAGATGACATCATTAACCCCTCACCGCTTTAAGAGAGCCGAAGAATTGTCGTATGGTTTGCGCAAACTCTTAGAGGTAGGGCGAGTTTTGATGCAAGATGCCGATATATATTTCTTTGATGAGCCGTTTACCGGACTTTTTCCCGAAGTTGTAGAACAAGTTTGTGATATTATCTGCGGACTGCAAAAGCAAGGCAAAACCATTGTGATTATTGAACATAATATGAGCTTAATCCGAAGGTTGTGCGACCACATCATCGTACTCAATCATGGTAAGCTCTTGGCAGAAGGTAAACCTGAAGAAGTGCTTCAAAACAAATCCGTACAGGAATCATATTTGGGTGTATAAATGAAAGGAAACAAAATGAAAAAGTGGTTATTGAGTTTATGTATGGTCCTAGCCCTCACCGCTTGTGATAATAAAAAGGAAGAAACACAAGCAAACGGAAAACCTGTTGTAAAGATTGGCGTTATAGATGCTTTAAGTGGTAAATATGCTGAAAACGGGCAAAATGTTCGCCAAGCTATAGAATTTGCCAAACAAGATTTTGCTTCTTCAGACATTGATTTTGAATTTATTTTTGAAGACTATGGTTTTGATGCAATAAGGGCATCAAGTGCAACAAACAAACTCATAAATGCCGATAAAGTAAAGGCTTTAATAACATGGAGTTCAATAGCGGGAAATATTGTTTCTCCTTTAGCTGAACACAACAAAATGGTACACCTGTCTATCTGTAATGATGACAATGTTGCAAAAGGCAAATATAACTTTACACATTTTACACCATCAGAAGCATTGGCAGAAAAGCTGGTTAAGCAAGTAGAAAACATTAATGCCAAGAAAGTTGCCTTGTTTGCGGTTTATCAACCAGCTCTTCAAAAACACACAGACGCTGTGGAAAAGATTCTTAAAGAAAAAGGAATTGCATTTGAGCGATTTAACTTTAGCACAGATACTATTGATTTTAATTTATTGCTGGACAAGGTGAATATGAAAGAATTTGACGCTTGGTATTTATGCGCATTACCGCCGAGTTTAGATGCATTTTTGAGAACTTATTTTTCAAAAGAGATTAAAACTCCTTTAGTAGCTATAGATTCCTTATTATTTGCTCAAGATAAAAATTTGGTAGAGGGAATGAAATTTGTCACATCGCCTGATGGTAATGAAGACTTGTTGAATAAATTAACCGCCAAAAATGGAACAACAAATTATTTTTCCGTCGGATATGCCTATGATGTTGCTAATTTGCTGATGACGGCTTATACTAAGCTTTATCAAAAAAATAAAAATATACCAACCTCTGATGAAATTGCGGATTATTTGCTTCAATTAAAAGGATATACAGGGGCTGTAGGTGAACTGACTATTAATCCTGAAGGAATCATTTTATCTCAGGCAATACTGAAACAAATAAAAGATGGTAAAGCTATCAAAGTTGAGGACTAAATATGCTTGAACTGAAAAACATAAAAGCCGGATATGGTAAAAAGATGGTGCTTAGCGATGTTTCGGTTAAGCTCAACGATAATACTATTACCGTTGTTATGGGGCCAAACGGTGCGGGCAAATCAACATTGTTAAAAACAGCTTATGGTTTGATAAAAAACTCATCAGGCGATATTTTGCTTGATGATAAAAAGATTGTTCCGACACCACAAAAATTGGTCGAATGCGGTATATTTATGGTTCCGCAAGGAAAAAGAGTTTTTCGCAATATGACCGTTATGGAAAATCTTGAGCTTGCATCTCATTTTTGGAAAGACAGATCTATATTTCCTCAGCGATTGGACGAGGTTTTGGCTCATTTTCCCGATTTGAAAGAACGATTAGATGATTTGGCTGGAAATCTCTCAGGCGGACAACAACAAATGGTTGCTTTGGCTCGCGGACTTATCAATAAACCCAAAATGGTGTTTATGGACGAGCCATCGATCGGTTTGTCACCTAAATTGATTAACGACACTTTCCATAAGATTAAAGAAATAAAAGACAATATGGGAACAGCTTTTGTAATTGTGGAACATAACTTGAAAACCTTACTTCCTCTGACAGATTGGGCTTATATCTTGGATCAAGGCAAAGTGATTTATGATGGAAAATCCGAGGGCAAAACCTTAGAAAAAATGGTTTCCGCTGTATTTAAATAGTTAATATAAATCTCTTTTCATATGAGGGTGGCGGTCAAGAAAATCTTGAATTTGCAATGCGGTAGCATATAATTCCTCAATATTCATCTCTCTAAATGGTTCGAAGAAGGATTCAATACTCGCACCATTAAAACAAAAAGCGCACCCTTTGGGTGCTTTTTTTGTTTTAAAATGTTTTGCCAGAGACCTAGAAGTCACAAAGAGAGATTGAAACTTCTCTTAACTTTGTGAGGCGAAACCGAAACAAAGTTTAGTTGTTCACGCAAGTAGAAAGCGTTAGCTTTCGTAGCGGCGCAGTCTCTCTGTCGGCACCATTAAAACAAAAAAAACAACACTCTCAACAAAAATACTGAAAGTGCTGTTTTTTTATTGTAAATCCTATTCATTATATTCACTATATGCGCTTTTTAATATTTCCACACATAATGATTGAAATGAATATCCTAGATATTCTGCCTGTTCCGGAAGCAATGATGTCTCAGTCATTCCGGGTTGAGTATTTATTTCAAGCATTACAATCCCATCATTGGAATTATATCTGAAATCAACTCGCGCAGGCCCCTTGCATCCCAAGGCATCATACAATTTCTTAGTATATGACATCATATCATGTCTCAAAGATATTGGTACTTGTGCCGGTAGAATATGATCGGTTTTTCCGAACTGATATTTGTTTTGATAATCATAGAATCCCGTTTTGGGGCAAATTTCCGTAACTTCCAAAACAATACCATTCAATATACCTACCGTGAACTCCCTACCACTAACATATTTTTCTATAAGAATTTCAACATCATCATTGAATTGAAGATTGTCCAAATCTTTTCTTTCTTTAACAATATAAACTCCAACACTAGAACCTCCTGTATTTGGTTTTATAACATATGGCATTGCCACATTAGTCCCATGTTGAATAAAATCCTTAAAAAGCATCTTTTGACTGGGAGCTACCGGAATATTTATACCAACCGCAATATCTTTGGTCATATCTTTATCCATACAGATTTTTGATGTCAGACTTCCTGAATGAGTAACTTTAACATCCCATTTAGAAAGAAATGATCGCAACTGACCATCTTCTCCATAAAATCCATGCGTTGCATTAAACACATAATCTGGTTTCCAGTTCTCAATCGTTTGAATTAAGTCTTCACAATTAAGACCATCAACTGAACATACTTCAAAACCGGCATTTTTCAGCGCATTGATAACATTTTCAGCTGTCTTACAGCTAACTTCATATTCTGAGGATAACTTTATCCCAAATACGACCAACACTCGTTGTTTTACTCTATTCATAATTGTACCTTTTTAATTTATTTTATTATCAATATCGATTTTTATTGTACTATTAATTTCAATATCCTCTATTTTGCTAATGCATTGTTTTTACATCAAATTAAAAATTTGCAAAACATTGAAAAATATAGTACCCTTGTTTTCAATCTGTTAGCTGTGGTTTATTTCTTATCTTTTTAAATCAAATATATTAAAAGGATAGGTTATGATTTATGCGTATATAAGAGTATCAACAGATAAACAACATCAAGAAAATCAGAAATTTGAGATAGAGCAATTTGCAAAAACAAATAATCTCAATATAGATAAATGGATTGAAGAAACAATTTCGTCAAAAAAATCTTTAGAAGAACGAAAATTAGGTAAATTGATTAAGAAACTGAAAGCTGATGACATATTAATTACAAGTGAAATAAGTCGTATCGGTCGTAATTTATTACAAATAATGTCTGTATTACATCATTGTATGAATATCGGTTGTCAGGTATGGACTATAAAAGATAATTACCGATTAGGAAGCGACATCCAATCAAAAGTATTGGCTTTTGCTTTTGGATTGTCCGCAGAAATAGAACGAAACTTAATTTCTCAACGCACAAAACAATGTTTAGCAAGATTAAAAGCTGAGGGAAGACATATCGGTAGAAATAAAGGCACAAAAAATAAAACTAATAAACTTACCGGAAAAGAAAAACTAATAGAAAAATTATTAGCACAAAATATCAAAAAAACAAAAATAGCGGAAATATTAAAAGTTGATTATTCAACCCTGTATGTATATTTAAAACAAAAGGCGGAATAAATCCGCCCTTTATAATTACAAGCCAAAATTCTCTTTATAACTGTCATTAATATTTAGCTATAAAGATTTGCGATATCAAATATCCGACATACAACAACAGAAACAAAATCCCCTCACCCCGACTAAGCTTTGATTGGCTCAACATCAAAGGCAATAACAAAAGAGTTGCCCCCAACATTACCCAAACATCATACATCATAAATTGACGCGAAACATTTACATCCGTAATCGTTGCTGTTGCTCCCATAATAAAAACTATATTCCAAATATTTGATCCGACAACATTCCCCAATGCTACTCCGTTTTGTTTTCGAATTGCCGCAACAATAGTTGTTGCCAACTCCGGCAACGAAGTTCCCACCGCAATTATTGTCAAACCTATAATTTCTTCTGAAATTCCTAAAATACGAGCAATTTCCACCGCTCCTTTTACTAAAAAATCAGCACCAAACATAATACCTGTCAGCCCGATTATCGTAACCGACACCACTATCAACCACGATTTATTAGCTATAGGACTTATAGCATCTTCAGAAATATTTGCATTTTGGGAATTCTTATAATTAAAATAAATAAACCCAAACAACATTGCCAACATTAATATACCTTGCCAACGAACAAATATACCTGTAACCGCAACACCTGCAAAAACTAAAGACACTAACAACAAAAATCTATAATCGCGTAAAAATGTCTTTTTATCACAAACTATCGGATAAATGGCCGCAGTTGTACCCAAAATCAACAAAATATTTGCAATATTAGATCCTACTACATTACCGATAGAAATTCCGGCTGCACCATTAAGCGCCGCTTTAATACTGACAACAAACTCCGGAACCGATGTTCCAAATGCCACAATCGTCAATCCCACAATCAATGCCGGTATTTTTAATTTATTGGCTATTGCAACAGCACCTTTAACCAAATATTCGGCTCCACCTATTAATAGAACAAAACCTAACAAAATAAAACAAACCGCAACAACCATTAAAATATCTCCTTAATATAGCCTAACCAAAAAAGTGTAACCGGATTCAAATAAAACCCGATTACACTTGTCTTTACTCAATACATTTAATCCTAATCAAGTTTAACTTCCAAATGCAACTCTTTCAATTGCTTATCTGTAGGATAATTTGGAGCCTGCATCATCAAATCTTGAGCTTTTCCGTTAAGCGGAAATAATATTACATCGCGAATAATTGGCTCATCCAACAATAACATCACCAAACGATCAATTCCATAAGCAGACCCAGCGTGCGGAGGAGCGCCAAATTTAAATGCACTCAACATACCGCCAAATTTATTTTCTACAACATCTTTACCATATCCGGCTAATTCAAAAGCTTTATACATAATTTCCGGACTATGATTTCTTACACCACCGGATAACAATTCAACTCCGTTACATACAAAGTCGTATTGATATGCTAAAATATCCAACGGATTCTTATTCACCAATGAATCCATTCCTCCTTGTGGCATCGAGAACGGATTATGAGAAAATTCAACCTCTCCTGTTTCATCATTTTCTTCATAGAACGGAAAATCAACAATCCAACACATCTTAAATGTATTATTATCAATCAATCCCAATTCTTCACCGACTTTATTTCTGAGGCGTCCGGTAAATTTATCAAACTTAACACCTTTTCCGACCATAAAGATAATGGCATCGCCCTCTTTAATACCATAAACAGATTTTAATTCATTAAGTTTTTCTTCACTCAACAATTTTGCAATACCTTTTGCTCCGGCAGAAGCAAATGCTACATAAGCAATTCCTCCCATTCCTTCTGATTTTGCATAAGCATCAAGTTTATCAAAGAACGAACGAGGTTTCTCCGCTATAGCCTCAACCACCATACCTTTAACGATTTTGCCTTCTTTAACCAAGCTATCATAAACTCCAAAACCGCTGTCTCCGAAGAAACTTGTGGCATCAACCAATACCAACGGATTTCTTAAATCCGGTTTATCAGAACCATATTTAAACATAGCCTCTCTAAACGGAATATGAATATATGGAGCTTGGTCAACTGTTTTACCGTTAGCAAATTCATTAAAAATAGTTCCCAACGTGTGTTCAATAACACCAAAAACATCGTCTTGAGTAGCAAAACTCATTTCCATATCAAGCTGATAAAATTCCCCAGGACTTCTATCCGCACGAGGATCTTCATCTCTGAAACAAGGAGCTATCTGAAAATACTTATCAAAACCGGACACCATCAACAACTGTTTAAATTGCTGCGGAGCTTGCGGTAATGCATAAAATTTACCGGGGTTTAATCGAGACGGAACCAAAAAATCTCTGGCACCTTCCGGTGATGATGCAGTTAAAATCGGCGTCTGATATTCCGTAAAACCTTGTTCTCTCATCAATTCTCTTGTACGTTGAATAACTGCCGAGCGCAACAAAATATTGTTATGTATTCTTTCTTTACGCAAATCCAAAAAACGATATTTCAAACGCAATTCTTCCGGAGCATCATCTTCAACAGCAATTTGAAATGGTAAAACATCTGCTGCGGAATACAAAACCAAATCAGTAACTTTAATTTCAATATCCCCCGTTGGCATATTTTTGTTAATACTTTCACGCATAACAACTTCGCCATCGATTCCTATAACCGATTCCGGACGAATTTCTTCAATTCTCGCAAACAAATCCGAACTGCTGTCAAAAACACACTGCGTAATACCATAATGATCGCGTAAATCGACAAAACACAAATTTCCCAAATTACGTTTTCTTTGTATCCAACCGGCTAATTTAACTTTTTTTCCTGCATCGCTTTTTCTGAGTTCCCCGCAAGTATGAGTACGATATGTTTGCATTATTTTACAACCTCTATAATTTACATTTTTCAATCTCATACTTTTTTATCTCTAATTTTGATTAGACACAAGCATTTTTTTATTGCAATTAACGTCAAATAAGCTATGAATGCACTATAATCAAACAAAAAAAATATTGTCGTCTAATGGAACTAATCGAAAACAACGAAAATTTAAAAAAAATATGTGCAAAATTAGCTGATGAGCCGTTTATCTGTGTTGACTTGGAATTTATGCGCCAACACACCTATTTTGCACAGTTATGCCTAATTCAAATAGCCTCTCAAAATGATGCCGTAATAATCGACCCTTTAGCTGAAAATATTGTTCTTGATGATTTTTTTAACCTCATGCAAAATCCCAATATCATCAAAGTTTTTCATTCAGGCCGACAAGATATTGAAATAATATATAATTTAAGTAACAAAATACCTTATCCCATATTTGATACACAAATCGCAGCATCTGCTGCAGGATATGGTGAATCTGCCAGTTATGAAAATCTGGTATCAAACATTTTACATAAAAATATTGATAAATCATCTCGTTTATCTGATTGGAGCAAACGTCCGTTAAATAAAAACCAACTAACCTATGCTCTATCTGACGTGACTCATTTGGTTCACATATACCAATACCTCAAAACATGGCTTGCAGAACAAAATCGCACAGAATGGATAAACGATGAGTTAAATAACCTATGCAATGAAAATTTATATAAAATCAATCCGCATGAAGTGTGGCAAAAAATGCGCCATCGTTCTCACAATGCAAAATATCTGACATTTCTGCGAGAACTTGCCGCTTGGCGAGAAAACAGAGCCATCAATAAAAATGTCCCCCGACAATCCTTTATCAAGGATGATTTGCTACTCAACATCTGCGCCGAATGTCCGCAAAATAAAGATGATCTTATGTCTGTACGAGGAATGCGTGCTGATTTGGCCTCCGGTAAGATAGGAGACGAAATAATTGAAGTAATCCATAAAACAAAACTTATCGATGAACATAATTATGTAATTCCACCAACAATTCATAATTACCCCAACACTGATTCGGGATTGTTAGAACTGTTAAAATTACTGCTCCGTATTATTGCCGCTGAAAATATGATTGTTCCCAAATTAATAGCCGATGAAGATGATCTGAAACGTTTTTGCAATGGAATCACCGCTGATATACCTTTTTTAAGCGGATGGCGGTACAAATTGTTTGGTATTGCCGCTCAAAAAATAAAAAATGGCAATACCGCAATATCTTATGACCCACAAAAACATTGCTTAAAATTTACGGATTTGTCAGAATAATTCTTTGACAAGATGCAATATCTGTTTTGTTTTTTCATCTTTTAAAACATAAAAAATTGTTTGAGCTTCTCGCCTGGTTTCTACAATATCATCTGCACGCAAAACGGCTAAATGTTGCGAAAGCGCAGACTGACTGAGACCAATTTGTTTTTCAATATCTCCGACACTTTTTTCTTCTTCACTGATATAATACAAAACTCTCAATCTTTTTTCATTAGCCACTGCTTTTAACACCCTTACAGCTTTATTTATCTGCTGATTATTCATTGATACAATCCTCACACTTGAAACAACACAACTTATTTTTTGCATAATCTAATTTAATTATCAAATATGCTTTTAACATCTATACTTAGGTATTGCTAATCCCAATTAATTGTTTTAATATCCAACAAAATTTACCGACATATAAGGATACGATTATGGAAAATGATTCTATTAAAGACTTAAGTTTTGAAGAAGCAATAATTCAACTGGAAACTATTGTTCGCGAACTTGAAAGCGGTCGAATCAAACTTGACGATGCCGTTAATGCTTATGAAAAAGCTGTTGCATTAAAACAACTTTGCGAAAATAAATTAAAAGCCGCTCAGCTTAAAATTGAAAAAATCGAAATAATGCCAAATGATGAAATAAAAAATAGCGATTTTATCATTCCGGAGGAGTAATAATCTATGATACCTTTCAACGAGCGATTAAAAAATTTCAGTCTCGAATTTAATAGTTATTTAACAACATTATTTAATTATCCGCAAGGAACCGAACGTCAAGTGTCTGAGGCAATGTACTATTCATTGATAAATGGAGGAAAACGTTTGCGTCCTTTTTTGGTGTGTCAAACTGCTAAATTGTTTAATGTACCGGAAACAATTTCTTTTCCTGTCGCCGCATCTCTCGAAATGTTACATACATACTCTCTTATACATGATGATCTGCCTGCAATGGATAATGATGATTTTCGACGTGGTAAACCGACTTGTCATAAACAATTTGACGAAGCAACGGCAATCCTTGCCGGAGACGGCCTTCTTACTTATTCATTTGAAATATTATCCTCCGCTCCCGGTATATCCGACAAAACAAAAATAAAATTAATTGAATTACTCAGCAAACGCGCCGGTGCTTTTAACGGAATGATTGCAGGACAAATGCTTGATTTACAAACAGACAAAACCCCTGAACTTTCCAATGAACAAGTGATAAAACACATTGAAGAAATGAAAACCGGTTGTCTGATTGCATATGCCTGCCAAGCCGGAGCAATTCTCGGAAACGCAAGCAATGAAGAATATAATATTATAACTGATTATGCACGTAAAATAGGTATAGCATTTCAAATATCAGACGATATTTTAGATGTCATCGGCGATTCTAAACTTATGGGAAAAACTCTCGGCAAAGATGAAAAACAAGGAAAGCTTACCTTTGTATCACTGTATGGTCTTGATAAAGCAAAATCAATTGCCGAAGAATTAATTTCCGATGCCCAAAAAATCATATCTATATTCGACAACGACACCACAGACTTACATGATCTTGCTGATTTTATAATTAACAGAAATCACTAATCTTTATCTATAAATGTCAAATATACATATTTAGCCGTCGGAGCCGGATTAACAATTACCAAATCCAGTGGGATTTTGTTATTTGCATCTATCGTAGTTTCCTTAATTTTACGATTCTGGCTCTGCAACAACGATGTTGCTTTGTCTAATATTTCAATATGTATCGTTGGAATATCTACCATATTTGCAGTTTTATTATAAACAAAACCTTTTATTTCAAGTCTTGTATTTTCATCATCGGTAACAAAATTCCAACTTATATTTTGAAATTCTAACCCTTCCCCCGGAATTTTGGCTTTAATTCCAAAAAACTTATAAACCTCATTCATAAAAGAAACTTTTCTGACAACATCATAACGATTATTATACAAAGATATTGCAACAAAAGCTAACAATCCGACAAAAATATAACTCCATCTTACTTTAAAATGAAAACCCAAAACATTCTTTATTTGCAACCACATCTTTTCATAAAATGGCAGTTTTTTTTCTTTCTCTATCAATTTTTCCGTATGTTCTGACAATCTCTCAAAAATGCTTTCTATATTAACTTCTGCATCTTCTTTTATATCATCTGAAACAACTTCATCCTCACTTATTACAGTTTCTTCTTGCTTATTTTCAACATCTGTTGAATTGTCAGTATCATCTTTTGCAACCTCATCACTTTCCGAAACACTATTCGTATTTTGCTCTATATCATCATTGACATTAACATCTGCTTTAACATTAATTTCTTCTGCATTCGTCGTATCTTTTGCTCTTACAGCTGATACATTTTCTTCTTTCATAACCGACGATAATGCGTCAAAAGGATTTTCCGGATTGCTTTCTTCGCTATTAACAGGCGTCGCAGACTTTAAACTACCTGCCTCAAAAATCTTACCGCAATTACTGCACTTAACCCTACGCGACTTATCTTTGATAAGTTCATCATTGATTTCATAGCTTATATTACAATTTGGACAATATACACGCATCCTATTTATCCCCTTCAAACACAAATATAAAATGAAAAAGATTTTAATCAAAGAAAAAAAACACTTTATTAAATAATTTATTACCTATATCCTATCTCATATGAAGATTCTGAGGAGATTCTGTTCGTGGCATACAAAATAGATAATATCATTGAAATGAATAATGTCAGCATCCGTTACGATCAAGGACCGGAAATTTTGAGCAACATAAAACTATCCTTACCCAAAGGTTCATTTCATTTTCTGACCGGACAAAGCGGAGCCGGAAAAACATCTCTTTTAAGCCTAATGTATCTGACACAAAAACCAAGCCGAGGGCAAATAAGTGTTTTTAATCACAACCTGAATTTTACAAACCGAGACCAACTGGCGTCTCTCCGACGTCGTATCGGTGTAGTATTTCAAGATTTTCGTCTCATTGAACATTTATCTGCTTTTGACAATGTGGCACTTCCTTTGAGAGTCAGCGGAATGGACGAACGAGAAATAAAAAAACGGGTTACAGAACTGCTTACATGGGTTGAACTGGATGCTCACATGATGGATAAAACATCCACATTATCCGGTGGCGAAAAACAGCGCATTGCTATTGCTCGTGCCGTAATAAACAGACCGGATCTTCTGCTCGCCGACGAACCTACCGGAAACGTAGATAATATTATAGCCGGAAAATTGATGAAACTTTTTGTTGAATTAAATAAACTCGGAACAACGGTTGTCATTGCAACCCACTCAGATAAAATAATTCATGATTTTGCATATCCGAGACTTCATTTGCAAAACAAAGGACTTCATATTTACTATCCTTCCGACACATCTTTATTGCGAGGTATTAATGTCTAATCATATTACCAATTCACGCAAACAGGAGCTTCCTCTTAAAGGCGAAAATACATCTATGTTTTTGCAAATCATAATATCTATCGCCGTTTTTATATTTGCAATAACTTTATCCGGTGTACTATCCATCGATTCGATGATTGCAAACTGGAATAAAAGCATCCTTGGCTCTATTACCGTACAAATAATTCCTGTACATCGAACCAACAAAGAAAAAGCTTTAGCTGAAACATTGGTCTATGAAAAAAAAGCCGTTGAATTTCTCAAATCGGTAAACGGAGTAATTAAAGTAACACCGCTTTCAAATGATCAACTAAGCAATTTGTTGCGCCCTTGGCTTGGTGATGAAATAAATATCGCCGATCTTCCGGTCCCTCGGATTATTGATGTAAAAATATCTCCGAAAGCCAACATCGACTTTATGCAACTTTCTCAAGATTTAGCTATGGCATCTCCGCAAGCAACTTTAGATAATCACAAACTATGGCTAAACAAACTTATCTCTTTTGCTGATGGAATAAATCTGATAGCAACAACAATTTTATTGTTAGTCGCAACAATTACCTCAGGTGCAATTTTTTATACAACACAAATGAGCCTCGGATTACATCATAATATTATTGAAATATTGCATATAGTCGGTGCAAAAGACACTTACATTGCTCAACAATATGCTAAACATATGGCTTTTATGGGATTTATCGGAGGTATAATAGGATTATTTTTTGCGATTCCTTCAATATATTTTATCGGTAATTTAGCAACCGCTATTGAAGGAGGTATTATCAGTGATGCAAACCTGGGAACCCTAAATTGGATCATAATTATGTCTTTACCTATATTTTCCATGCTTATATCTATGCTGACAGCATATTACACCGTTAAACGCACTTTAAAGAAGATGTTATAATGAAAAAAATAATTATCTTACTTCTGACTTTCATTATTTTTTGGTTTGCCGGTTTTGTATTGTTTGCTTGGCACATAAACAACATTGACAATATTGATACTACACACACAGAAGCGATTATTGCATTGACAGGAGGACGTAATCGCATATCCGAAGCAGTTAAATTATTGGATAAGGGGCTGGCAAACAGGCTTTTTATTTCCGGTGTAAATAAAGACATTTCTCTTCGAGATATTCAAGAAACACAGCATCTCAAGCTTTCCAAACATCAAAACATTGATATCGGACACAAGGCATCCAACACTATTGAAAATGCTTACGAAACTAATGAGTGGCTCAAAAAAAACAACATAAAATCGATTCGTTTGGTAACCTCTAATTATCATATTGTCCGTTCCATGATAGAATTCAAAGAACAAAATCCGTCACTAATCATTATTGCTCATCCGGTGTATTCCGAAAAGATTGAAAAAAAATGGTGGACGAGTTGGCAAACATTCTCGCTTATTTTTAAAGAATATAATAAGCTGTTATGTGCGTACATACGATGTAAATTAACAAAGTGAGGTCTTGATGTTATTTATACGCTCTTTAATCTTCAATATTCTCGGATATGGTATAATAGCCATGGGATGTATATGCAATTCTATTATCGGCTTATTTAATCGTAAACTAACCATGAAATCATGGAATTATGTATTTTTACCATCATTTGCGTGGACATTGCAACATGTCGCAGGAATAAAAATCGAAGTCAGAGGAAAACAGTATATTAATCAAGAGAAAGGTATTTATGCCGGCAAACACCAATCTGCTGTTGAGACCTATCTTCTGACAAATTTTATAAAAAGAGCAACTATGGTAATGAAAAAAGAACTTACCTACATCCCCATTTTCGGTTGGGCTCAAGCTTTTTATGGACTTATTCCCATAGACAGAAACGCAGGATCTGCAGCAATGAAGAATATGCTTCGTAATGCCAAAATAATGATAGAAAACAAACGTCCTATAATAATATTTCCGGAGGGTACTCGTCGCAAACCGGGACAAGAACCTGCATACAAACCTGGTGTTGCCCTTTTATACCAACACTTAGATCAACCGGTAATACCTATAGCTTCAAATACCGGATTCTTTTGGGCAAAAAATTCTTTTTTACGTTATCCGGGAAAAATAATTTTTGAATTTCTTCCACCTATTGAATCGGGATTAAACAAACAAGAATTTATGGAAAAATTGCAAAATTGCATTGAAGACAAATGCAACGATCTTAATATGGAAACAATCAAAGAGTATCCCCATTTGAAAAAAATGCTGTACCAAAAGGATTAATAACCGTGAACCCAATACTTCGCAAAAATCTGCTTTTTGTTTCTGAATTTGCCTATAAGGGGTATAATATCACACGTAATAATCTGCGTGCAATATTGGCCTGTATATTCTCTTTCAGTATTGTATTTGGAACAATATACCTAATAGCATCACGTAATATTGCAATAAAAAAAGTTCGTTGGCAAATGCAACAAACTTTTTCCAAATTAAACGAAGTGGGATTAGATATCGCTTATGATAATATTGAATTCAATTCTATGTTTTTCTCTCCTTTAGTAAAAATAGACAACTTTCAAGTATACAATATAAAAGGATTAAATTCGTGGTCCGTAAAATTCAATATAGTAAAAGCATATCCTAATATTTTCGGTACACCAAAAATTCGTTTTGAATCTTCCGACGGCGGATTATTCTCATTCAATGATTTTTCTGCAACAATGAAATCTCAACAAACATTTTTAGATATAAGCAGCCAAAACAACAAACTTGATGAATTGGTTTTTCATGCAGAAAATATAGATATAAAAGACTTCGCAAAAATTGAAAAAGTAGCCTTTTTAATACAAGCATTAAATCATAATAACACCAATCATGCAATAACTCTTCCAAGCTATGAAAGTTTTTTCGAAGTTAACTCTGTAGATATAAATGGACTTGTAAATTATCCTCTTTCATCAAAACTTAAATTATTGTACGCTAAAACTAATATTTTAGGAAATTTGCCTGATGATGATTACCTTCTCACATCTCTTGAAACATGGTTAAAAGAAGGTGGGTTCATTGAAGTACCAAATTTAATAATACAATGGGAACCTTTGACACTTGTTGGCAGAGGAACTATAAATTTCAATGAAGTATTTTCGCCTCGCATTGACTTCAACACATCATCAAAAGGGTTGTTACGCCTAATAAAAGACTTGCAAGAAAATGAATTTCTTGACAGCAAAAATGTTTTTGTTGCCAACATTATGCTTTCAAATAAAGCATTCAAAATGAATCCTGACGATACGGAGTTAACTATATCAACCCCCATAAGTTATGCTGATAAAAAAATAACAATAGAAAATCTGACAATCAAAGATTTTACGAAGTAACTTGGACGATCATCACTTTTGCTGCCCCATAATTCCGCTCATCTAACAATGTATACTGATGCGGAAGGGTGCATTGCTCATTTTTTTCCAACTCAATAAAACATAATGCGCCATTGTTCAAAAACGGATATATTTTTTCAAGAGCTTTTTCTGTAAGTCCTTTATTATAAGGAGCATCCGAAAACAACACATCATATTTAGCAGACAAAAAAACATCATTGGTAATATCTGCTCGAACAACCTTAATCTTATTTTTTTCTGAAACAAACAAGTCAACATTCTTTTGCAAATCTCGAGTATCAATATCAATCAATGCAACTTCTGCAAAACCTTGAGATATTGCTTCTAAACCAAACGCTCCGCTTCCGGAAAAAATATCCAACAATTTAAGTTTGCTGTAATTTCCACCCAGTCTGCTACGCAAAATATTAAACAATGCCTCTCTCGCTTTATCAGATGTAGGACGAACATTTTGAGACATTGGAGATATTAATTTTTTACCTCGATATTTACCACCGACAATCCTCATATACCAAACTTTGCTCCAAGCTGTTCCTTTAAAACCTTTTGAGATACTTCCTTAACTTCTCCTTTTTTCAAACTACCTAACTGAAAAGGCCCATATGATAAACGAATAAGCCTTGAAACCTCCAATCCTAAATACTTCATAATTTTACGTATTTCACGATTTTTTCCTTCTGTCAAAGCAACCCTTAACCACGTATTAGCCCCTTGTTTACTTTCAATTTCTGCTTTTACGGAACCATATTCAATCCCATCAACAACCACACCATTCTGCAGTTGCTTAAGTTTATCCGGATTTACAACACCGAATACTCTTACTTTATATCTTCTTACCCACCCGTTTGATGGCAATTCTAATTTTCGAGACAATTCGCCATTATTAGTCAACAACAATAGCCCTTCAGAATTCAAATCAAGTCTTCCGACAGAAATAACTCTAGGCAAACCTTCGGGTAAATTTTCAAACACTGTAGCCCTGTTCTTTTCATCCTTATGAGATGTAACTAAACCTACCGGCTTATAATAAAGCCACAATCTGGTATCTTGTATTTGAGGAAGCTTTTCACCATCAACCAAAATTTTTTCACTACCATCAACATTCATTGCCGGATTATCAACAACATCTCCATTTACTGTTATTCGTTTTTGTAATATCAATTCTTCGGCTGTCCTTCGTGAACAAACACCGGATCTGGCAATAAACTTTGCAATTCTCATCATCATTTTTTTCTTTCCTTTTTTTCTTTCTTCTAGCATAATCTCACTAAATATACAACAAAAAAGGTTTAGCCATGTCACACGAAGATTTTATGAAGCAAGCCATTGCATTAGCAAACCAAGCCGCCTCACAAGATGAAATTCCTGTCGGCTGCTTAATTGTTGATCCGATAACAAATACTATAATAGCTCAAGCACACAATTTAAGCCAACATACCGAAGATGCAACTTCGCATGCTGAAATTATTGCTATCCGTCACGCATGTAAAAAACTAAAACAAAATCGTTTATGGGATATGGATATGTATGTAACTCTTGAACCTTGCACAATGTGTGCAGCCGCTATTTCTTTTGCTCGAATAAAAAACCTTTATTTTGGAGCATTCGATGAAAAAGGCGGAGCTGTAACAAACGGTATCAAATTTTATGAACAACCGACCTGCCATCATCGCCCTAATGTAAAAGGAGGCATATTAGAACAACAATGTTCAGAAATGTTAAAAATTTTTTTTCAAAATAAACGTCACAAAAACTAAATACTTTTTTTCAATTCATCATAATATTGCAACGATACTTTACGCTCTTTTACAACATCCAAAATTATATCCGGAACCGCCAAATCACCTTTACCGATTCCTATTTGAACTTCAGGATGAGCTCCTCCGTGAAAATCCGATCCTCCTGATGCTAACAATCCCAATTTTTCAATTATCGCAAGATATTCTTTTTTCAAAAACGAATTATGATCAGAATGAAAAACCTCAATCCCCATTAAACCATATGATTTTAACTCAGAAATCAAATTGAATAGATCTTTTCCTTCTTTTTTAGTATGAATAGGATGAGCTAAAACAGGCACAGCACCATTATCCAATACAAACGCTATAACATCATTAAATTCAGGCTCTTTTTTTGCTACATATGCCGGACATCCTCTGTTAAGATATTTATCGAATCCTTCATCCCAATTTTTTATATATCCGTACTTCAACATTGCCGCCACAATATGAGGTTTCCCCAACTGATTTCTCAGTTCACCGTTATCAGAATAAGCAACATCTTTCCAATCAATTTCCATACCTAATTTAGCCAACAAATCCAAGCGCTCTTTTGCAACTCTGAAACGTTCATCAATAATATCTTTTTGTCTTTCCTTGAATGCTTCTATATATTTATCAGGAATATCCAAAGCAACAATCTCCATAGGAACTTTAGGATAATGAGCTGACAATTCACTACCATTAATAGTAATAATTCCAACCTTCTCTGCCGCTTTTGCAAAATAATAACAACCATCAACAACGTCATGATCTGTCAACGCTGCAGCTTTCAAACCTTTGTCAGCTATTTTTTTTATTAATTCTTCAGGTGTACATGTTCCATCTGAAAAAATAGAGTGCATATGCAAATCTATCATTTTAATCACATCTCCGCCAACACTTTTACAAGCTCTTTCGGCAAATCTATTATATGTTTTGCCCCTTTGTCCAGCAAAAATTCTTTATCTCGAAACCCCCAAGCAACACTAATACAATCTAATCCGCTATTTTGTGCAGTTTCCAAATCAACTTCTGAATCCCCGACATACACAGCATCATCTGCCGACACACCCAATCTTGTCAATACCTCATTAACCATATCCGGAGACGGTTTTTTAGCCATTCCTTGATTTTCTCCTATCGCTATATCTACAAACGAATAATATTTTTCAACTAATTTTTGAACGGCAGAATCTATTTTATTCGACACAATAGCCTGTTTATATCCGATTGTTTTCAAATGTTTCATAAGATCAACCACTCCATTATATGGAGCTGTATTATCATCCATATGTTTTTTATAATGATTTTTAAACATCGAAAAACATTCTTCAAAATCAGGATTATTCAATCCGTCAGGTACAGCCTTTTCCATCAAAGACCTAATACCGTTTCCCAACATCATTTTAATTTTTTGGTTGTCTAACGCAGAAAACCCTTTTGCTCTCAATACATAGTTAACACTGTTGCTTAAATCATCCAAAGTATCAAGTATTGTTCCATCCAAATCCCATATTATTGCTTTTTTCATCTCTATATTCCCAACAACTTTTATTACAAACTAACATAGCTATATCCCTGTGTAAATATTGATTTTAGTTTATCAAAACATCATAACAACTTTTTAATGTTTTCAAATTATCATATTATAAATAATAAGAGGTAATTGATGAAAATATATCAAATTGGCGGATCCGTACGAGACAAAATAATGAAAATTGTTCCTCACGATTTTGATTATGTCGTGGTAGGTTCGTCTGTAAAAAAAATGATTGAATTAGGATATAAACAAGTCGGAAAAAATTTTCCTGTATTTATCAATCCTCAAAATGGCTGTGAATATGCCCTCGCACGCAAAGAAATCAAAACTGGCCCCAAACATACTGATTTTCAATTTATTTTTGATGAAACAATTACTTTGAAGCAAGATACCGAAAGACGTGATTTTACATGTAATGCTATCGCTTATGATGAAGAAAATGATATTCTTATAGACTACCACAACGGAATTTCAGACATTAACGATAAAATTTTACGTCATATTAACTCCAAACATTTTATTGAAGATCCTTTAAGAATTTTGCGAATGTGTCGTTTTGCGGCTCAACTTAATTTTTCTATTGCTCCTGAAACAATGGAGCTTGCAAAAGATATGGTCAATAACGAAATGTTAAAACACCTGTCTCCTGAACGCATTTGGCAAGAAATCTTCAAAGCTCTAAAAACTCAAAATTTTGATAAATTTATATTAACCGCAAAAAAATGCGGCGCACTAAATTATTTTTTACCGGAAATAGAACAACTGTTTTCTATTCCTGAAAGAACGGAAACTCATCCGGAAAAAACCGTAGGAAATCATACAATTATGGCACTAAAATATGCCGCCAAATTTAAACCGGAAATAAAATTTGCCGTTTTAATGCACGATATCGGTAAACTAAAAACACCCAAAAATAAACTCCCGTTTCACAGCAATCACCATCTTGACGGAGTTACTATTATAAACCAAATATGTAACAGACTTAGAATCCCTAATTCATTCAAAAAATTTGCTGTTTTATCATGCCGTTATCATACTGATTTTGCTGAAATCGAAAAAATAAGCTATAATGAACTTGTTAATTTGGCAGATGCTCTTTCTCAATCTACCATAAATGACTTCATAAAAGTCTGTGAAGCAGATTTTTTTGGACGCGCGATAAAATACCCGACATCAAAATTTAAAATAAAAGAAAATATTCTAAATAAAACTACATCAATCATTTGGCCAATCAAAGCAACCGATATGCCGAATTTAAACCAAATATCCGAAAAACAAATCATCAAAGAAAAACTAAAAACTTACAAAATAAACATTTTACAAAAAAAACTTAACCCTTTCATAACCTTAAAATACTAGAATAAGTATATTATATGGTTACGGATATCATAAAAGAGGTTTTTATGTTTTTTTACATATTTATAGCTGTTCTTTCTCCATTTTTTTATGCTTCGGCAGTACTGATAGAAAGCATGTTATCAAACAACACTTTCAAAAGACAAACAACAATGATATTTTATATATCATTAATGAATATTGTATTCCTTCCTCTTATTTTGATTTTTGGATTTCCGACAATTCCGCCGACCGATTGCATATGGCTTTACGGAATTTTAGCATTACTTGATGTTGTATATATGTACCCATATTATACGGCTCTAAAAGTCATTGATACCTCCATTGTAGCTGCATTATTTTCACTTGGACAAATAACTGTTCCTATTTTATCATTTTTCATTCTTGGTGAGATACTTAACCTTCATCAATATATCGGATTTACAATTATCATTATGGCTTCAGTAGCCCTCAGTATTAAAGGAACAAAAATTCCCAAAATAAGTCGAGCTTTTTGGTATATGGTAATGTCATCATTGGCCATCTCATTTCGTATTATTTTAGCAAAATGTGTTATGAATATTGACGACAATTGGATAAATATGGTGATTTATCCGAACGTAATATCTGGCATAATTCCTTTGGGATTTCTTTTAGTAAAAAAATCACGCAAAGACATTCTTCGTAATTTTCCGCCATACCTTCAAAAATTCAAATTTTTTGCACTTAATGAATTTCTATGCTTTTTAGGTGTTGCATGTTCAATATATGGTTTATCCAAACTATCACCTGTTGTCAGCTCGGCAATTAGTGCTTTAGAACCTATTTTTCTTTTAACAATATGCTATGTTCTGTCATCATGCTATCATTTCATATTAAAGGAAAAAATAACTCCTAAAATATTAATGAAAAAAATATTTTGCTTTGTATTGATAATCTTAGGGGTAATTTTAGTAGTATAAAAGAAAAAAAGAGCTGAACCTATGTTGTTCAGCTCTTTTTTAATCCGTGATTTGCTACCTTTTCAAGATAATATTAGCATCTCTTATTGCCTTACCTTCAATAGGTAGCGAATGATGCGCCACAATCATCTTGTTTTCTTCCGATTTTATCCAGAAAAAACCACTGGGTAATTCCGTATCACCGGCCATTTTTCTTAACTCCGAAAGTTGTTTATAGTTATCCCTTAATACGTTAACATCTTCCTTATTAAGAAAATTACCACCAAACTCATCAATAAAATCTTGAATTTCGTTTTCATGATAATTGGTTCCGACCATACTTGAAATAACCAATGTTGGACTAATCCTATATCCGACAATAAAACCATGCTCCAAAGTAACAGATTCTGTTTCAGCTAAATCTTCATAAACATAACGAGGTTTTACATAGTCAGTAACAGCTTCCGGCAATTTTCCCTGCCATTTAGGCTCTTTTCCTAGCCCGCTGTAAACAGTGTCTCTTTTAGAGGTAATTCCGGAAATTCTTACCGGAAGAACAACACCTTTTTGTCCCAGTTTTACCATTTTTAATGTTCTTAATTTTTTAACATCTTTCGGAAAATTAAACACTTTCCATGAACAGTGAATAAACAAATTGCCACACACAATAGCTAAAATCACGCCAATTAAAATAATAAATAAAGTTACCATAATGTAATTTTTTAATTGTTTGTATTTAATATATATTTATAAGCTAGCTATATTAAAGAAATACAAATAAGTCAAATGTAAAAAATCCACTTAAATGAAATAACTTCCTCTAAAAAAAGCCTCCCTTTTTCATCTTATATAAGAGAAAGCTACGATATACAAACATCATACACATACAAAAAAAAGCCTGCTTTAAATGAGCAGGCTAATATAAGTAAACAAACATAAACAAGGAAGAAAAGGTTTATGGTTAGAAGATCTGGCGACGACTTACTCTCCCGCGCCTTAAGACGAAGTACCATCAGCGCACAAGGGTTTAACGGCCGAGTTCGGAAT
>JAZODJ010000013.1:0-8785 GCA_045597005.1 Alphaproteobacteria bacterium
CTTAAAAAATTGATAACCCAAGAATGTTATAGAAAGTTTATCCTTCAAAAAAAGTGATGCGTTATTATGAAATTTTACTATGTTTGTTTTTTCTAGATTCAAAGACAATCCTTGAGGCAATAATTTTGATATTTGCTTTAATGTTGATTTTGTTATTTCTTCTGTAGAAAATATTATAATATCATCTACAAAACGTGCATAGTAATAAATTCCACTAATTTTACGAACTTCTTTATCAAAATAACGCATAAAATATTCTGACAGAGTCGCACTAATATTTATTCCTCTTGGTAATCCAGGCTCGTCCTGAAATATTTTATTACAAAAAAACTCTTCAAGAATGTGTTTTGTATCAAATGATAAAATTGATGAACTTTTTATATCAGACAATATTTTATTCCTATCTATCGTTTCATAAAAATGTTTGATATCTGTTTTACAAACATAAAAAGGTAAATTTTCAGATAACAGGTTTTTGACATTTTTTATAATTTTATATCTATCTGCTTGACGTACCCCATAAATTCGTTTTAAATTTTTATTTACTTTACGCAAAACAAAATCATCAATCAAACGTTGTTTTAAATTGCTGTTATCTTTTTTTATTGTTTTAAATATATACGTTTTCTTTCTTTTTAAAATAGTCGATTTTAATGTAGAGAATAAATTTGTGCAGGAATTCCAATTATCAGCTACATACTGAAGTAATTCCTTTCTTAAATCTTCAACTTTCTCATCTTCATTACTGCTTTTGAAATAAGTAAAATAATCTCCTCTTCTTACTAAATACGAAAATTCTTTTGCAGTAAATTCTTGATTAAGCATAAAATAGTCCCTTTCAGTTCATCTTTATCAGTATAATATCCTTTACCTATGCCGCTTTCTTATACAGATACTGTTGGAAGGTGCAGAACATTGAGCGGATTTCATCAGGTTTGCCAAGTTCCTGCAAGGCGTTCATCGGCGAACCATATTTCAAGTTGACCAGTTTACCAATTCTCTCGTCATCAAGCTCGGATATACCTTCTTTAACATACTGCTGTAATACAAATTCAATAAAGGCGAACTGTCTTGCCGCATAGTTATCCATAACATAAAACTTGCATTGGTCTGCTCTTTCGCTTCTTGTCATCATATCATTGCAGAATTCCGCTAAGAAGCTTAAAACATCAAACACATCATTATTTTCGGCATTTAAAGCTTTCTGAATATACTTAAATGTCTCTCGGTTATAGCCGCGTTCGGCAAAACGTTTGAGCAATGTCTTTCTGGTTATCGGGTCAAGCCATACTTGGCGTAATTCTTCTTCCGTCTTAAAGAAGTTTGGCATCTGTCCGACCAGTCTTTCAATAAATTCTTTGGCGCTGATAGGTTTGCCCAAATCTTTATCATAAAATGTGGTGCCGTCATCAAAAATTTTAACTTCGCGACCTTTGCCTAATTTAATTTTAGTAATTTTCTTCGGTTCCGGAGTTTCACCACCATTGCCATTTCCACCGTTTCCACCTTGACCTCCTTTAACGCCATTGCCTCTGCTAGGTTTTCCGGTATATTCTGTCGGTCCGTCCCATTCTTTATCTTCAAAGTTCTTGGAAGCGCCCACAAAATCATAAATTGTGAAATAGTCTTTATCTTCGCAAACTCTGGTTCCTCTACCGATAATCTGTTTAAATTCAATCATTGAGTTTACCGGTCTGAGCAAAACAATATTCTTAACCTGAATAGCATCTACACCGGTTGAGAGCTTTTGTGATGTGGTTAAAACTGTCGGAATAGTTTTTGACGTATCTTGGAACTGCCGCAAAAACATTTCTCCACGTGCGCCATCATCTGCAGTCACACGCACACAATAGTTTGGGTTAGTGCTTGCGGTTTTATATTGGTTTATCATATCTCTGATTAAACCGGCGTGCGTTTGTGTGGCGCAAAAGACCAAAGTTTTATCGTTTTGATTGATTTCATCCATAAACTTTTTAACCCGCTCAAGCTCCTTATCAACAATAAATACCTCATTGTCCTTATAAGTTTTTTCCGGGTCAATTTCCCCGTCAACATCATCAGATGCATTATACTGATATTCGTCAAAGTTTGTGCTTAGGTTTCTAACCCTAAACGGTGTTAAAAAGCCATCATTGATACCTTGTTTAAGCGAATAGGTATAAACCGGCTCGCCGAAATACTTATAAGTATCAACGTTATCTTTGCGTTTTGGCGTAGCTGTTAAACCCAAGTGAACGGCGCAATCAAAATAGTCCAAAATCTCGCGCCAATTACTTTCATCATTAGCTCCACCGCGGTGGCATTCATCAATAATGACTAAGTCAAAAAAGTCTTTCGGATATTGTCCGAAATATGGCTTTTGCTTTTCGCCACTCATAAAGGTTTGGAAAATAGTAAAGAAAATGCTTTGCGCATCCGGTACTCTACCATTTTTCTTAATATCACCCGGCGTAATTCGAGCGAGTGAGTTGAGCGGAAAAGCCTGAAAAGCGTTAAAAGCTTGGTCGGCTAATATATTTCTATCAGCTAAAAACAGCACGCGAGGCAATCTGTCGCCGATATTTTTAATATTCCACTTTGCCTGCATCAGTTTCCAAACTATCTGAAAAGCAATACAGGTTTTGCCGGTTCCGGTAGCAAGGGTTAATAAAATTCTTGGTTTTCCCTCACTCAGCGCTTTTATCGCCACATTTATAGCATTTTCTTGATAGTAGCGCAGCTCAAACTGCCCATCTGTCTTAGATGGAATAGCAGAAAGCAGATTAAATATCTTGTTGTCTTGGCTGTATGTCATCTGCCAGAGTTCTTCCGGAGATGGATAGGCCGTAACTTGCTGTTCTTTACCGGTTTCCATATCTATTTGATAGATTTCTGCGCCATTTGTGGCATAAGTAAAGCGAATATTTAAGAGTTCGGCATATTGTTTGGCTTGCGCCACACCATCGGTATATGAGCGAGAAGATTTTTTGGCTTCCACCACCGCTAATTTAACATTTTTGTAAATAAGCACATAATCGGCACTCAGCTTCGGTGCACGAGCATTCATACCGATAATTTTACCCTTAGAAATAGGATATTCTCGTCTGACAATAACATTGTCGCCGGTTTTCCATCCGCACTCTATCAACTTCGGGTTTATCAGTTCTTCTCGGGTATCAGCTTCAGAAACCATCATAGTTCTCCTCTAAATGCTTTTTGCAATATAGATTGTTTTAATTCATCACATTCTTTGATTTTTTGGGTGTATATTGCTTGAAGTTGTTTTGTTTGTTCTTGTAGCACATCAAGCTTTTCAACAATTTTTTGTTGTTCACTTTGCAATGGAAAAGAAATTATAATCTCATGTATATAATTTCTGTTAAGTGTTGGTACACCAGCACCAGAACTATATTCTGCTAAATTCAGTGATTTTAGATAATAAAAAATGTATTTAGGAACGTTATCCTTAAAATCTTTTACATACAAAGTTGTATTTAATGGCCAAGAATTCTCATCAACATAATGAACGCTTCCTATAGTTCCACTTCGACCAGTAACAACGACAGGACGTTTTATTTTATATGTGTCTATAAAATCGGTTATTCCATTAGAACTAACTAAAGGATATTGCCCTTTTTTTCTATCCTGTTTAGGTAAATCAAACCCTCTTTGTAATACAAAATAATTGTCTAATCTACCTGTAGTCCAATTTGCTTTTTTATCATTACACAGTGAATAAAGCGTGCTTTCAAACAGCTCTTTGGCATTATTAAGGTTTTGCTCGGCATTAGCTTTAACTTTATCTATCGCCTCAAAAGATTTATCCAACTTCGCCACAATCCTTTGTTGCTCTGGTAATGGTGGTAACACAAGCTTTTCGTTCTTGTAATCCCTGTAATAGATGTGAGGTATTGCTGCACCCTGATAATATTTGGCAAAATCGATTGACTGCAAATAATAATATGCAAACCTAATATTTGTCCCTTGTTTGGGATGCAAATATTGAAGAGTTCCAAGCACAGAAGTTTTCGGTTCATAGTGGTATACTCTGCCAACACCTGCTCCATCTTTGATAATTGCTAAGTACTCACTGTCTTGCTGGTAGAAATCCACTTTTGCAGCTAGTCCACTTGCTCCATAAACAGGATACGAACCGGAGCCTTTATCCAGTTTGTTTGCAGATAAATTTGATGAACCTTTATCTAATATATCGCCTAACGTTTTTTCTTCCCAACCTTGAGGTGTCATAGCTTATCAACCTCCGTTTTGTTAAATTCTTCATTATGGTCAGCCATAGCCTCAACTTTTTGAATGGCTTCTTCTCTTCTTTTTTTGCTAATGTATTTTCTCTGATATTTAATTGGAACAAAAAGTTTAACAACAAAACCACAAAAGCTTTTAAATAAGCTGAATAAATTGAAGCATTTATCATTCTCTAAATAGATGTAACTATATAAAATTTCATCTATATTTTGTAAAGTATGAGCTATTTTTTGCTCAAATTGGTCAATGGTATATTTGCCATTATGGTAGGCATCGGAATAACGCAATAATTTTTTATAGCAGTCTCTCAATTCTTCAGCATCATATTCGTTAATTAAATATCTGTAAGTACTAAATTGTTTGTCAAAAAGCCCAATTTCTTGCTGTATCAACTTTGAAAAATTAAAACTCTTATTTCCTAAAACAGAATATATTTTATTAAGACTTTCTCTGATAGGAATAATAAAGCCAGTGTAGCGCAAATTAAACATATCTTTTTTTATTTCACGTTCACTTGTGCGCCATTGCTGATAAGCAATATAAACGGCAACTATTGCTGTAAATGAGGTTATAAACGTTTCCATTACATCAGCTCCTTTATCTTACCTAAGATTTCGGCACTTTCGGCATCAAGTTTCTCAATTTCCGCAATAATGTCTTTGGGTTCACGATAAACAACTTCATCACTCTTATTCGGGTTTTTAACCGACAAATCTAATGTGTCCGGATTAACATCTTTTAGGTCAACAAACCAAGAGTTCTCGGTTTCTTTTTGCTCTTTGAAACACTCTAAGAAATCAGCTAAATCATTTTCATTTAAGGGGTTAGTCTTGCCTAAATTCCGGTCAAGGTTTAGCTGATAATACCAAATTTTCTTTGTCGGTTCGCCTTTTTTGAAAAACAGCACCACCGTTTTTACTCCGGCAGAAAATACCTTTGCCGGCAAATCCAAAATGGCATATAAATTACAGCTTTCTAATAGTTCTCGTCTGACTTCTGTTGCATCACCATTGCTTAAAAAGGTGTTTTTAATAACCACACCGGCATTACCACCGGCTTTTAAGTATTTAATAAAATGCTGAATAAACATATAAGCCGTTTCACTGGTCTTTATCGGAAAGTTTTGAATGTCCGATTTGCTGGTGGCGGCACCAAACGGCGGATTGGCTAAGATAACATTAAACTGGTCTTTGGTTTGCACCGCCATAATGTTTTCAGAAAGCGTATCTTTGCGGATAATATTCGGCGCTTCAACCCCATGCAAAATCATATTCATAATGGCAATGATATACGGCAACGGCTTAAATTCTTTACCGTAGAGCGTTTTCTTTTGCAAAGTTTCCATCTCATCAACGGTTAATTGCTTGCTTTCTTTAAGATAATTAAAAGCTTCCACCAAGAAGCCGGCAGAACCACAAGCGCCGTCATAAATTTTATCGCCCAATTTTGGTTGAACAACATTGATAATGGCTCTGATGAGTGGTCTTGGGGTATAATATTCACCGCCGTTGCGCCCGCTGTTACCCATGTTTTGAATTTTACCTTCGTAAAGTTCAGAAAGCTCGTGCTTTTCTTCTGAAGTTTGAAAGCGCATTTCCTGCATAATATTGATGACAGTACGCAGGATATAGCCATCATTGATTTTGTTTCTTAATTCGCTGAAAATAACCCCGATTTTATATTCCAAAGTGTCAGCGGCCTCCGCTAATTCCTTAAAATGCGCCAAATAAGGCCATAACTTATCCCTGACGAAGTTGACTAAGTCATCCCCGGTCATAGCTTTGTGATAATCAAGCTTGCCGTCGGGAGTTTTAGGATACGCCCAACTGCTCCAAGTGTAATTCTCATCAATAATCGGGGTATATTTTTTACCGTTAAGCTCGGCTTCCATTGCCCGATTGTTTTCCAAATCTTCCAGATATTTCAAGAACAACAGCCACGAAGTCTGCTCAATATAATCCATTTCGGTAGAGCAACCGGCATCTTTGTGCAATTCATTATCAATATTCTTAAAACTCTGTTCAAACATAATATAATCCTTTAGTCTTAGTCTCTTTTGATGGTTACATATTTTTGCATTATTTATTCTTAATCCATTCTTCAATTTCTGCTTTTTTGAAACGCCAGAATTTTCCTACTCGAAACGCAGGTATCTTTTTCTCTGCCGCCAATTTATAGACAGTCTTTTTAGCAAGTTTTAGGTATTCAGCCACTTCTTCAACGGTTAGAATATCACTCGTCATCATTTTTCTCCCTCATATAAAAAGAATGCTGTTATTCTAATAAACACCAAAATATAATGCAAGAAAAATTTCCCTTAAAAGGAACAAAAGGGAATAAAAAGGTAAAACAGGATTTTAATTCAAATATTTATACATTTTCCTATCTTTTTTCTTTCATTTACTCAAAGTGACCAGCCAGAAGTGACCAGTGACCAGCCAGGAAAAATCGGACCCCATTATAACCCTTGTGTTTATTGGGGTTTGAGATATACCCGACCAGCCAGAATTTTTCTGTTTCGCTAGAAATATGGCGCGGCTTGCGTCCCCGTATATGAATTATTGCCAGGAAGGACCCGCTGGCATTTTTACCCCCTAAAAAGGACTGGGCCTCTATACCCAACCGGCAGTTATGGTCATGTTAGTATGATACTATCCGCCAAAATCGGACAAAATCCGGGATAGTATATAGATACTATGATAGTATCCGGTAATTTGGCGAAAAACCAGAGATACTATCTTGTTAGTATCATACTATCCTTAATTCTAGAAACCACCGCAAATTTTGTATTTGGAATAGGGCAATTGTTTATCACCTCCTTTACAAATATTCGCCGGTTTTGTGGGTGTGGCACAGGGCGAAGTGCCAGCCGTCTAGTTTTTTACCACTTCGTTCGCACCAACCGTTAGCTTCGTAGTAACTATAAAAGCCTTCCAAGTTGATGTGGATGTTCTTTTCGGCCACATACCGTTCCACTTCCTGCCAATCAGGGGGGAGTTGTGTAAAGTGATACTTGAACTTTGCGCCCACTCCTAATCTTTGCCGAGCCAAAACATCACCAAGCCCAACCAAACCACCGCCGGTTCGTTTTTGTTCAAAAATCGCCGGCTCAACTAATTTCTTTTCATTATTTACATTATTACCTTGTTTTCTTTCTTCAGTCGTTGGCGGATAGTCGGCGATTAAACGGCTTTCATCCGGCGGACAAGTGGCGGTGGGGTCTGGCGTAAAATCCTCAAAGCCCTGATATTTATTATAGTTAATGAGCCTGACAAGAGTGGCGCATCCGATACGCGTTGTTGTAATATCATTGGTGCGTTTCAGTTTATTAAGCAATCGCCTGATTTGGTCCTTGGATTTATCCAGAGTTTCGGCTAACCGCATGTGGCTGATGACGACTTCACCCCGATGAACGATAATATCCTTAAAGGGTTTATCTTTGAAATTTGCCGTCAGCATCAAGTGGAGATAGAGTTGCAAAACATTTGCATCAGAATACCAATGCCAATCTTGAAAATCGCGGTAGAACTTAATAAATCCGCCTTTGACAACTTCCTTTTTGTGAAAAGACAAAGAGGTATTGTCAGACTTATGGTGTATCATATCTGTCATGAGAAAACTCCTGTCTTAAATTTCCGGGAAGTTATATTTTTTGCGTTGTTCGGCCCAAATTGGCGGAATTTCCTCACGTATCAGACGTTTCAAGATAAAGTCTGCCGGTTGAGTGCCTGCCAAAACGGATTTGATAATATCCGGTGCCAATGAAGTTAAACGCAGAATACGCCCCAAATAACCGGCATCCAGTTCTTCATGTAACGATAGTTCGGCAATAGTCATGCGGCCGGAGGTTAATATCTTTTGATACTTAAACGCTTTGGAAAGGGCTTTGATAAGCTCTTTATTCGGGCAAGAGTTTTGCGTTAACGCTTCCGGAACTGTCACCTGTAATACACCATGCGATCTGGAAAGAGGGACATCTATTGTCATGATGCCGTCTTTGGTTTGAGAGGCGTATTTGTCAGGCAAAATATCTAGCGCTAACGCAGTCCATTTGATTTCCAAATTATCACATTGAACGGTAATGTTTTCAATTAACTCTTTGACTAAAAGCGATTTATCAAGTTCGCTCATCTTTGCCAAGACCTTTTCGGGATGTTGCATAATCTTAAACAGCTCTTTGGTTTTATCGGGGGCAATTTGCTTGACAAGTCCGTTTAGAATATGGGCATCTTTTAACATTGGTGTGATGATTTGTATAATCGCTTCATCAAGGATAGCCACCGCCACCGAACCATTATGACATGTATGATAGCCATAATATTTGGCTTTGGTTGAGGTGTAATAATAACGCCTGCGCCCATGCCCCATACTGACAGTTGGTGTCATTCGGGTATGGCAACAACCACAAGTTAAAATGCCACGCAAAATGCCGACTTCGTTTTTCTTATATAAGCAAGAGCGTTTGGCAACATCTTTACTGGCTCTGATTTCGGCAACCTTATCAAATGTTTCTTGATCTATAATGGCCAGGTGTTGCCCGTCA
>JAZODJ010000014.1:0-4230 GCA_045597005.1 Alphaproteobacteria bacterium
GAGGGGAAAGGCTGACTCGCAGTGACATAAAAGTATTGTCATTCAGAGGAGCCGATAGGCGACGAAGAATCTATTTTTATGGATTGCTTCAGCGCAAGCGCTTCGCAATGACAGAGGGGTTTTGCCTCGTGATGACAAAAAAATAAAAGCTGATTTGTAATGACTAACGGCGTTCAAAATAGCTGTATTTTAAAATTATGCTCCAGACTATGATGTTTGCCCCAAAATTTAACAACAAAACATAATCAGCACGCGGAAATGCATAGATAATACTGAAGATTGAACCAAACAAAGACAAAAACGCATAACCGCGCGAAATTCCTTTGGAATGACCGTTTCTGATGCTCATTATCGCTTGTGGCAAACCGCATAATGCATAGGCCAATGAACCAATATAGCCAATCAATTGTATCATTGCCCTGCTCCTTTGCGAAGGTCTTGAAGCTTGTAATAAAAAACAACCAAAATTCCCATAAGACCACACAAAAAATTCGGCACTATGGCGTATTGGTGTGTGGCTATAACATAAACCAACGAACACAATCCGCCAATCGTGCCTAATACCAATAATGACAACGATACACCCTCGGCCGTCTTGGTGCGGTATGATAACCACGCCTGCGGCCAAGAGTTTATCGCAAAACAAATAGATCCGATTAAACCTATAAGTTCAAACATCTAACAACCCTATTCATCAATATGGGGCATTTTGGCTTCTTCAACAAGAGAAGAAATAAACGCATCAAGCGACATTACTTCTTGTTTGTCAGAACCAATACGACGAACCGTTACAGTGCGGTTTTCACGTTCTTTAGCACCAACAACCGCAATTACCGGTATCTTGGCAACAGAATGTTCGCGAACTTTGTAGTTTATCTTTTCATTACGAAGATCGGTTTTAGCTGTCAGTCCTGCTTTTTTCAAAGCTGATGCAACTTCTTTGGCATAGTCGTCAAATTCGTTGACAATCGGACAAACAACAACTTGTTCCGGTGATAGCCACAACGGCAAACGTCCGGCATGGTTTTCTATCAAAATACCTAAGAAGCGTTCAATAGAACCAAACAATGCACGATGCAACATTACAGGTTGATGTTTTTCGCCGTCTTCGCCAATATAGCTGATGTCAAAACGTTGCGGCAAGTTCATATCGACCTGAATTGTACCACATTGCCATTCGCGACCAATTGCATCACGCAAAATAAATTCAAGTTTCGGACCATAGAACGCACCCTCGCCTTCATTTATTTCAAACGCATAGCCGTGCGAACTTAATGCATTAGCTAAAGATTTTTCACACAAATCCCAAATTTCGTCTGAACCGATACGTTTTTCCGGACGGGTTGAAAGATAAATCTTAACTTCATTAAAACCAAAGTCTTTGTAAATATCCAAAATCAATTTCAATGTGGTAATACATTCTTCTTCCATTTGTTCCGGCGTACAAAAGATGTGGGCATCGTCTTGGGTAAATTCACGAACACGCATCAAGCCCATCAGAGAACCGGAAGCTTCATAGCGGTTTACCATACCAAACTCAGCCATACGCAAAGGTAAGTCACGGTATGATTTGACACCTTGTTTATAGACCAAAAGTCCGCCAGGGCAGTTCATCGGTTTTACACAGAAAACTTTTTCGTCTTCGGTTTTGCCGGAATAGTTATGAGCGCCGTATTTTTCCCAGTGTCCGGATGTTTCCCACAAACATCTGTCCATAATGCGCGGAGTAGCAACCTCAACATAGCCGTTGTTTTCTTGGCGATGACGCATATATTCGATAAGCTTGCGATATATCTTGTAGCCTTTATCGTGCCAGAAAACAGCTCCGGGAGCATATTCCGGCTCAAAGTGGAACAAGTCCATATCACGACCGAGTTTGCGGTGATCGCGTTTGGCGGCTTCTTCCAACATTTCTAAATAAGCTTTGAGGTCTTTTTTGTCAGCCCATGCAGTTGCGTAGATACGTTGCAACATTTCTTTGGTTGAATCTCCACGCCAATATGCACCGGCAACTTTCATCAATTTGAAAGCATCGCCTACTTTGCCGGTTGAGGGAACATGAGGCCCGCGACAAAGATCGGTAAAGTTGCCTTGCGAATAAAGCGAAATAACTTCACTTTCGGACAAATCTTCGATAATCTCGGCTTTGTAGTTTTCGCCAATGCCTTTGAAATAAGCAATAGCTTCATTACGAGGTAGAACTTTGCGTTCAACCTTTTCATCACGCTTTACAATCTCGTGCATTTTGGCTTCAATCTTCTCAAAGTCTTCCGTGGTAAACGGCTCTTTGCGAGAAAAATCATAGTAAAAACCGTTTTCGATAGCAGGTCCGATAGTAACCTGTACATCAGGCCAAAGCTCTTTGACAGCTTCTGCCATAATATGAGAACATGAGTGACGGATGATCTCTAAGCCCTCTTTATCCTTGCCGGTAATGATTGTTACGGTTGCGTCGGTAGTGATAGGTGTGGTCAAATCGGTCATTTTTCCGTTTACGTTTACAGCTAATGCGGCCTTTGCAAGACCGGAGCTAATCTTTGAAGCGATGTCAAAACCATTGACTCCGCTTTCCATTTCCATCACACTGCCATCAGGCAATTTAATCGCAACCATAATTAAATATTCCTTTCTATTATTCTAAAATTTCATGATAAACAGCTATTGTTTTATCACACATTATTTGCTTTGTAAAATTATCTTTTACATTTTTGATTGCCGCTTTAGAGATTTTCTTTTTCTCGTCAGCAGGCAAAGTCAGCGCCCAATCAATGGCTTTTGCTAAAGATTTGGCGTTGTTGCTTTCAAACAACTTGCCGGTTACCCCGTCAATAGTGTTATCAAGCGAGCCTCCGATATTGGAAGCTAAAACGATTTTGCCCATGGCTTGCCCCTCGATTGCGGCACGACCAAAGGCTTCCGGTTGAATTGCCGTTGATAAAACGATGTCTGACAACATCAACAACGCCGGAATGTCAAAACTGTGATCAATAAATTGAACCTTGGCATCAAGCTTGTATTTGTGAACCAAGTCTTTGAGTTCCTCTGTATAGTGAACGCGACCTTGATCAGAGCCGACTATCAAGCAATAAAAATCTTTGTTTTTAACTTTGGACAAAGCCTCGATTAACAAATGTTGACCTTTCCAGCGAGTTACACGACCGATAAGTGAAATAATCGGCTTATCCTCAGGGATGTGGTTGTCTTGCAAAGTTCTTATTATGCGCTCTTGCGAAACTTTATCGGGTGAAAAATTGTCAATATTAACGCAACGATGTATAAGGCGCATTTTGCTTTCATCAAACTTGTATTCTTTAATCATATGTTTTTTGATATGAGTTGAAATTGCAATAACCAATTTGCCATATGTCATAACACGATTGTAAAGTTTTTTGATACCAAAAGGACCTAAGCCGTAAGTGCCGTGAAATGTAGTCAAAAAATGAGCGCCGGTGCTTTTGGCAGCCCAATATGCACTCCATGCCGGAGCGCGTGAACGAGCATGAACAATGTTTATCTTGTTTTCTTTGATAATTTTGGCAAGTTCACGAGCATTTAACCAAAGTTTGATGGGATTTTTGGTCTTTAGCGGAAGTTCAAAATGTTTTACTTTAAGTTTTTTCAAATCATACGTCATACGACCACCGGCAGAGGCAACAAAATTTTTGATGCCTGCGGCTTGAAGACCGGAAGCGATTTCGACGGTTCCCATCTCGACACCACCATGATTCATTTCAGGCAAGACTTGTAAAACAACTGGTTTTTTGCTCTTTTTTTTGACCATTTTTTCCTCGACATAGGTTAATGAACAGGCGTTTAGGATATAACCTTTTTGGTTTTACGCCAAGTAGGAATCGCTAAACATCAACAAATTTTGACTTTAACCTACAAAACTGTCCTTTGCAACAGCTAAATACAGATATCTTAAATTGGTTAAATTTATTCTTTTAACAACCAATCTATTATATTTAATACCTTATACCCTTTATCCGTGATACCAGTAAACAAAACATCAGTAGTTAAAACTATTTTTTCAAAATTATCTTTTATCGCATCTAATGAAGATAATTCTCTTTCTTTGGTTGCTTCATTAGCAAGAGTTTCTGTTACCTGAATATAAATTTTTTGTTCTGTTTTTGTGGCAACAAAATCCACTTCTTTATCTCCTATCTTACCAATAGATACTTTGTATCCTCTTCTTAACAGTTCAAAATAAACAATATTTTCTAATAT
>JAZODJ010000015.1:0-16458 GCA_045597005.1 Alphaproteobacteria bacterium
CTAAATTACTCAATTAAAAAGAATTCTTATAGGTTCCTTTATATCAAATACTTCAGACTTAATATCATATCTATCCAAATATAATACTGTCTGCGTATCCTCTTATATATATCTTATTCACTATATCTTATAACTACCAACGCTTCCGCATCGGCAAGAGGCGTTATATGATAACCGATTTCAAATGTCAACAAGAAAAAAACTTTTTTTTTAATTTTTTGTTAGTTTTTTTATAACACATTGAAAAAACACACTTATATTATACTAACAACTTTTCAAAAGCTTTCTTTTTTATAAAAAAAATAATCTATATACGCCCAATATTCGGCAATACGATTCTATAACGTGATTCTATATTATATATAAACAAAATTTTTTTCACAAAACGATTCTATTTTTTTGTTATTTTGCATATACGATTCAAACTTGCTGTTTATATATTTTTTCCACTTGAAAAATAATATTAATTTTGTATTATAACCGATGAATTTTTTGAACAACCATAGGAGGCTACAATAGCAAAGGAATACAACAATGCGCCAGTACGCGAAGAAGACGGACCTCGCATTAATGAAGAAATTACAGCAAAACAAGTAAGATTAATTGATGAAAAAGGTGAGAACCACGGTATTGTTTCAATATCACAAGCCATTGAAATGGCAGACGATGCCGGTCTTGATTTGATAGAAATATCGCCACAAGCAACTCCTCCTGTGTGTAAGATACTTGATTACGGCAAATACAAATACGAAATGCAAAAGCGTAAAGCCGAAGCTAAAAAGAATCAGAAAGTAGTAGAAATCAAAGAACTTAAACTTCGTCCGATGATTGAAACTCACGACTATGAAGTTAAAGTTAAACAAGCAAAAAAATTCTTAGCTGAAGGTAACAAGGTCAAGTTTACCATGCGCTACAAAGGTCGCGAGATGAGTGCCAACAATATGGGCAAAGAAATTTTGGACCGTTTGGTTGAAGATTTGGAAGGTCTTATCAAAGTAGATCAGGCTCCCAAGCTTGAAGGTAAACAAATGATGATGATTGTCAGCCCCGAGAAATAATTTTTTACAAAACTCAAGTACCCCTCCTTAAAATTTAAGAAGGGGTACTTTTATTACATCTCTTTCAGGGCTATGGCTGCTTTTAGCGCCATTATATCATACTGCGCCAATTCTCGGATTGTTTTTAAACAATCCTCTTCCTTTGGGTATGACTTTCCAGCTATCCGCCATTCGGTTGACCAGTGCAGTCTGTAGCTCACCATTTTTTCAACAGTGACCTCTTCTTCTTCGCCGAAGCAATTTATCTGGAATATTTTCCCATTTTTATTACGGATAAATATATCATGCATAGTGCCCCCAAAATCAGAGGTACTTATCATCCCTCCAGATAAATCATCTTGT
Source organism: Alphaproteobacteria bacterium (assembly GCA_045597005.1). Classification (GTDB taxonomy): domain Bacteria; phylum Pseudomonadota; class Alphaproteobacteria; order RF32; family CAG-239; genus CAZU01. The sequence goes on from JAZODJ010000015.1 coordinate 1,401, forward strand.
TCATATCCAAGATATGAACCGATGTAATGCCCTTTAGCATCCCGAACTTCTTTATTCGGGTATACATAGAGTTCACTATCTGCCCATTTTAGAGGGGTTAAATATCTTATCCCCTTCTTATTCGCCTCTCTGCGTGTAATAATTACAGAGAGACCCAGAGAAGCTCCAGCTTTACACAATACCTTACCTCCTGAAGGTAAAAGAATTGCATATTCTGGGGTACGGTTTTCTCCTGAAAAATTGATGTTGCTATTTCTTCTTGTTGTCATATTTCTTACGAATTAGACAACTTGAGATACTATATTTCACAACTATTGTGTTTACTTGAACATTATCTGATTATACTTCTGAAATAAATTTTCATTTGGAATTTTACTAATCTCAAATCTATCGAAATGAGGGGACGTGGCAGCAACAGCCAATGTGTCCAGTGATAAATCACCGAAAGGTCATTTCCTTCCTAACCAAACTACTCTCTTTATTTCTCCATATAACCAACAATAACATCTTTCGACACCTTCGTTGTTTATTTCCAGTTTCTCAAGCCCCGATTATAAAGCGCATAACTTTTTATAACCGAGATTTAACATAAATTACCGCACAAAAGAAAAAGATAATGTCTTAAACTTTCGTATGCCTGCGGGGCTATATAATCCTTGTTTTAATGGAAAGATTTTAGAACAGCCAATTCTAAAACCAAATATATATAGCCACCGTAGGGTGGTAAAATATGTCAATTCAAAAATAATTAACAGATCTATATATTCTTCTGTTTATAATTATAGCACATTTCTACCCCTCCCCGCAAGTTTTCGTAGTAATTCATTGAAATATAATGATATTTTTACATTTTAGTCATCCCAAAATGAAACATTTAAAATACAATTAAAGGTAGCATATTACCGCAACAACGAATCGTTCATACAAACCAAAAAAACTCAGGTTTTTATCAAACCTGAGTTTTTGTTTTTAATATGCATCAAGCTATTTTTTTATTCGTCGACGATAGACAAACACTTCTCCGTCCTTTGATGCAAAAGAGTTATAAATTTCAAACTTTTCCACTTCAAGTTTTTCTTGTAGTTCAGCAAACAACAAAACATTTTTGCGCCAAACCTCGACCGGATCTTCTTTTTTAATCGGAGAATAGTACGGAACAACCAATTCTACCTGTTTCTCTATCGCCTTCTTAAGAGGATAATGCTCAACCTTTCCGTCGCGAATTACCATAGTCAAAGCACCGTTTTCAGTATAAACAAAAACCAAATCTTCATACTTTAACTTTTCTTCTGCCTCAATCTGTTTTTTGGCTTTTGTTACGAAATAGCTGCTTGGCAAAGTGGCCTGTGCATTTGCAGTCCAATAACATCCCGTCATCAAAACTGCTAAAATTAATAATTTTCTCATAGTCGACAAATTGTAAGTTTTTTATACAGTCAATATAGCTCACTGATAACCAAAAATCAAGCAACAATGCTTTTGAAAAACAGGAAAATTTTATAGCTTTAAACTACAAACAGCTTATATTATATCCAAAACTTAATGAGGAATAAAATGAAAGCAGTTAAAGAACTATCCATTGACGAAGCTAAAGCAGAACTTGAATATTTAGCAATCGAAATATTCAAAGCCGATTCGGCATACTACCAAAATGATGCTCCATATTTAACCGATGCCGAATATGACAGATTGAAACATCGCAATCTTGACATTGAATCCCGCTTCCCGGAATTAGTTCGACCGGATTCGCCGTCTAAAAGGGTTGGAGCCTCAATCAAACAAGGATTTAACAAAGTTTCCCACACCTTTCCGATGTTGTCACTTGGTGATGTTTTTTCTATTGAAGAAGTTGCTGACTTCGTAATGAGCATAAAACGCTTTCTCAACACCTCAGATGAAATTGAATTTATCAGCGAACCTAAAATCGATGGTCTTTCTTTTTCTGCGCGCTATGAAAATGGAATCTTTGTCAAAGCCGCAACTCGAGGTGACGGAACAACCGGTGAAGATATTACCGAAAACCTACGCACAATCAAACAATTACCGCAACAACTTCCCTTCGGAGTTCCTGATATTTTAGAAATTCGTGGCGAAGTATATATGTCAAAAGCTGATTTTTTGTCCTTAAATGAAAAATATACCCTTCAAAACAAAAAAACTTTTGCCAATCCGCGTAATGCCGCTGCAGGATCTTTGCGCCAACTCGATTCTAAAATTACGGCTGAACGCAACTTAAGTCTTTTTGCTTATACGTGGGGAGAAACATCTCATAAATGTTGGAACACTCAGGCAGAGTTTTTTGAATGTTTAAAAAAATGGGGTTTCCCAACCAATCCACATAACAAAATATGCAAAAACATCAAAGAGTTAGAAGAAAATTTCATTCATTTAATGGAAATTCGTGCCTCCCTCCCCTATGATATTGACGGCATAGTCCACAAAGTAAATTCTCTTGAGTTGCAAGAAAGACTGGGTTTTCTGACACGCACTCCGCGATGGGCTATCGCTCACAAATTTCCGGCAGAACAAGCCCTGACAACAATAAACAACATCCGCATCCAAGTTGGTCGCACCGGAGCTTTAACACCTGTAGCAGATCTTGAACCGATTAACGTAGGTGGTGTTATTGTGTCACATGCAACTCTGCATAATGAAGATGAAATCAAACGCAAAGATATTCGCATCGGAGATACCGTTGTTATTCAACGTGCCGGCGACGTAATTCCGCAAATTGTCAGCGTAAAATTCGAAAAACGCCCGACAGATTCTCAAGAATTTATTTTTCCTCAAACTTGTCCTATTTGCGGTGCGCACGCCATACGCGAAGAAGACGAAGCCATTCGCAGATGTACCGGAGGTTTATCTTGTCCGGCTCAAGCCAAAGAAGCTATCAAACATTTTGTTTCTCGTGACGCTTTTGATATAGTCGGATTAGGCGATAAAATAGTTGAAGATTTTTACCATGAAGAAATCTTAAAAACACCTGTTGATATCTTTACTCTTGAACAAAGAAACGGCGGTGATGATTTGTTTTCTTCGGCACAAGGAATCCACCTTGAACGCAAAGAAGGATGGGGCAAAAAATCCGTAGATAACCTATTCTCAGCCATAAACGCCAAACGCTCCATTTCACTCCCCCGATTCATATATGCATTGGGAATACGACAAGTAGGTACCGCAACGGCAAGACTTTTAGCAAAAAATTACAATACATTTGCAAATTTTATGACCGATATGCAAAACAAAGAAACCGGCAAATTGGTAACCATTGACGGCATCGGAGCTTCGATGGCAACCGATATGGTCGAATTTTTTGCTGAAAACCACAATATCGAAATCATAAACCAATTACTTCAACAAATAAATGTTGAAGAATTTGTTGACACATCTCGAAATGATTCTGTTCTATCTGGCAAAACGATTGTATTTACCGGAACATTAGAAAAAATGACACGTGCTGAAGCCAAAACCAAAGCTCAAGAAGCCGGAGCCAAAGTTGCCGGTTCTGTATCTAAAAATACTGACTACGTAATTGAAGGAGCCGATGCCGGCTCTAAAGCCAAAACTGCCCGAGAATTAGGTATAAAAATTTTAAGCGAAGATGATTTCCTATCTATTTTATAGTTTATTAAATAAAACTCTTGACTTTTTTTTATTTAAGTTCATATTCACTCCCCTAGTGAGTTATAAAATAGATATAGATATGAAAGAGAAGTACAACGTTCCTATCAGCGAGGCTGAAAAGAACAAATTTTACGAAACTGTGTTCAAAGAACACAAAGTCGCAATCATTAGCTCTGACTATGTTTGCGAGGTCAAGTTGGAAACAACCAACAAGTTCTGGATGCGCAAAAACATCTCGCGCAAGTTCTACAATATGGAAATTGCAATCTATCAGGTTCACAATTTTCTAATCGTGTTCTTGGCTCGTTCTGAAACTCCTATTCTGCTCAAGAAGTTTGATCATCCGATTGAACTTTCCGCGGATGAGGGACATGATTTCATTATTAAGCACATTTCTGATAAGGGTGAAACCTATGAGAAATATCAGTGGCTTGAACGAAAACAAGAATATGCAGCCATTAACTATGGTGATGTTGTTCCCGACGGATACAAACCTCTTCCGCAACGCGGTAGCGATCATCAGTGGAACCGTGTTTACTTCCGAAGCAATCCTGAACTGAAATCTATTGACAACACAATCTTTTACGATTTTGTTGCCAAGTATTGGGAATAAGACAATAGTCTTCACTTAAAAAAACAAAGAGTAGCTTTCAACAAAAGAAGAACGCTACTCTTTGTTTTTTATTCAATATCCAGAAAGAAAAACTCATAAGTTTTGGCAGACAATACATTAAAATAAACCACTACGGGAGCAACCCAAAGCAACGTGACATAATCATTACCGCCAAACAACAAAATCCCCCAACGAACAATAGCAACACTCAAATAACTGATTATAGCAATCAGCAAAAATTCTACATAATTTCCCTTGGTTTTATTCCAAGCAAATCTCAAAGATCCTGACCTTCCCAACAAAGCAGAAATCCAAGCTAAAAACGGCCTGTAAGCAATCATCGGCGAAACCATCATAAACATTACGTTTGCAATCAAAACAAGCATTCCCACATGCTCAATATCGCCTTGTAAAAACATTGAATATTTTTCATTAAATTCTGAAGATGAGCTCAAAAACAACGGAACAAAAGGCAAAACAATCAAAATTGTTCCGATAACTACTGCCAACACCACAATTTTTGTCGATGGCACCATCGAATTAAGCAAACTATGCCAATTTATATAAGGTTTCTTATTAAAATAATACCGAAAAAAAGTTCCCCATGCCACATATACCAAAAAAAGCACCGGCCAAAACAACAAACTTTTCCAACTAAGTAACGCCATTGCTCCTAAAGCATATGCAATAATTATAAATGATAGTGATTTTTTTCTATCAGCCAAACAATATCTCAATGAAGATATCAAAATATTCTTCAACGGCAATTTTTTTATATCTGATTCTGCCACTTTAATTCTCTTATTTGTTATACCTTTTTCAACTTATACGCTAATATTCAAAATTGACAATAAAAAAAGGTTTCTCTTCCACATCGAAAGAGAAACCCTAATTAATTTTTTACAGATTTTTAGAAAACCAAAAATCTCGCTCTTTTCGAATATTTTCACGAGCCTTAGATTCAAATCTCTCGAAAAAATATTGCGTCAGATAGAAACGATCTTTTTCTAAAAAGCTGTTTAACAGCTTTATTCTATTCTTGACGTAAATTTCATAATCTACACTCTCAGCGTACTCTTCGCGCACTCTGTAAACATAAATACCATAATTTTTATTATCGCCTAAAATAGCCAAATCCAAATCATGGATAAGTTCAGACATCTCATCAAGTTTTTGTCCGTCAACTATATTATGTTTTGTAGCCATAATCAATTTCTGAACATCTTCAGGTGAAATACCACTAGCTTTCGCTGCCTGTTTAGCTCTGACTGATGATAATTCTTCAGCATCTTCTCCTTGATAAAAATCATGCCAAAAAATCGCCATTTTCATTGCAGATTTATCCAATCGGATACTGGTTGCTCTAATAAAAATATTCATAAAATTCAGCATATAGGAAATATGCGAAAAATTATGATATTTTCTTGTTTGGTACGTACCAAACAAATCTTTGACATCATGATTGCAACCTTCTGTCAGCAGACCATATTCTTGACGCAAGGATTTTTCAACCAACAAATTATGAACACTCGGTGTCACATAATTCATTGCAGCTATGTATTCACCCATAGCCATCAGGTTTCTCACAGTTGTCGAAGATACATACGTCAGCTTAACATCCGGAACCGGAATTATAACAGTCTGAAGGTTATATCCCCTAACCGCGCACAATTCCTGATTGATATGAGCCAACCTCATCTCCTCATCATGATCTCCGATAAGACGTTCGCCACGGATCATAACCGAAGCACCCCATTCAACAGCAGCATCTATTGTCAAACCTTTATAGGTTACAACAGACACTTTCTCCGGATGTTGAGCCAGATAAGCATCCGCCGGTGAAAACTCTCTACCAATCAATTCACGATGACCATACATACTGGCCAAATCTTTAATTGATTGATAGATAATTCTTACCTTTTCTTCATCAGTTAAATAGGCCTTTTTATTCGGATTACATCCGACACCTACAACAACGTGGTCAAACATCATAGATGCTTGTGCCAATACAGCCAAATGACCGTATGTAAACGGATCAAATGATCCGCTATAAAAAGCAATTCTCTCCATACGCTTATAGTTTTAAAATTATAATATTAAACTTAAATTTTTATAACACGAATTATACTACTTTTTGCCACTTTAGTCAAACAAAAAGTCCTGCCCTCAAAATATTCAGGCAGGACTTTAATTTCTTAAAAGACTAAATTGAAATTACTTCAATTCAACTTTAGCGCCGGCTTCTTCCAATTTCTTCTTCATTTCTTCAGCTTCAGCCTTAGCAACGCCTTCTTTAATTGTCTTAGGAGCACCGTCTACCAAGTCTTTAGCTTCTTTCAAGCCCAAACCTGTAATAGCACGAACTTCTTTAATAACGTTGATTTTGTTTGCACCGGCATCAGCCAATACAACATCAAATTCATCTTTTTCTTCAGCGGCAGCAGCACCTGCAGCAGCACCACCGGCAGCAACAGCAACGGCAGCAGCGGCAGAAACGCCCCATTTTTCTTCTAACATTTTTGACAAGTCAGCAGCTTCCATAACAGTCAAAGCTGACAATTCATCTACTAATTTGGCTAAATCGGCCATTTTTTTTCTCCAAAATATTAAATTAACAAATTAAACTAAACAGTTATTACTCTGACTATGCAGCTTCTTTTTCGCTATAAGCTTTAGTAACACGAGCGAGTTGAGCACCGGGAGCTTGCAACAAACCAATAATTTTGGCTCTGAGTTCGTCCATAGACGGAATAGTAGCCAAACGATTGATTTCTTCAACAGAGAGAACACCTGTTCCCATAGCGCCACCGATAACCAACAATTTCTCATTAGTTTTAGCGAATTCGACACAAGCCTTACAAGCTGAGATAGGATCGTTAGCAAAAGCGATAGCTGTCGGACCAACGAACAAATCAGCCAAAGCTTCAAACTTTGTGCCTTTAAGAGCAAGACGAGTAATCCGGTTTTTAGTAACTCTAAAGCCGGCACCAACTTTTCTGATATTATCACGCAACTCAGAAACTTCGCTCACTGTCAAACCTTTGTAGTGAGAAACGACGATAGTTTCAGCGTTATTGAACAATTCATTAAGTTCAGCCAGCAATTGTGTTTTTTCTTCGCGGTTCACTTATTGTCTCCAATTACGCATACACGAAAAAAAATTCGGATATGCTTTTTTAACCAATCCGCCAAGACTTTGTATGATGAAGAAAGTAAAATTTTTCTCCCACACCAACCCTTGACGGGACTCAATCTGCCCAGGAGAAAAAAATCGATTTAACAAATAAAATCTCTCACTTACTCCGTCTATGCAAGATATTTAAGAACTTAAGGTATTATCAGAGCCAAGCCCCTCATTTTCCCTACTCATCCACTTGCAGTCTTGGACAGGTCGAACGGCTCATTAGCCATTCGTTGAGGGAGTTAATAATATTTAAACCACCACTTGTCAAGCACTTTTTTATCATTACGCCTCAACTTTCACAATCCACATTTTAAACCTTTGGTAAATATTATATTGACTTTAAAACTTTTACGTGCTTATTTTCCCTAAAGGTTGTGTTTTATAAAAAACAACACCAAAAGTTTATAAACCACATTTAATGAACTAAGTTTTATCGAGGGGAATATGCACAATATCAATCTAAGTCATTGTTATTCAAAGGGAATTACCCCCCCCCCGCAAATTTCGTAAAACTTCAACTTTTAGTAGAACAAAACCTTTTTTCACATCATTTTTCAACCTACAATCATCGGAGTTAAACTAATGGTTGTAGGATATATTCATAATCGCATCAATTTTTCGTCGTCAGAACAGCAATCACTGATTCGCGAATTTTCATCAAAACACAACCTAAAGTTGGATATTATATATTCCGACAGCGACATTAACGAGTTGTGTTCATCTTCCATAACAAATGGCGACACATTAATAATCAGTGAAATATCATGTCTTGGCGGCTCGCTATATGACATCCGGAACAATTTAAGAAACCTGCTCCGACGCAATATTTACCTTATGTCCGCCAGCGAAGAATACAAGCTTACACCGAATGATATTCATCTTTTAGATGGTATTGATCTTGCGATTGATATCCGCAAAAACCTGGTCTCGACAACCACCTCAGCCGCCTTAGAAACCCGCAAACAAAAAGGTATTAAATTGGGTATCAAAAAAGGACAAGTTTTACGCAAAAAACTTGATGGAAAACAACCTGAGGTTGTTAAACTATTAAAACAAGGCAAATCCAAAGGCGAGATTGCTGTTATTTTGGGCGTCAGCCAAGCCACCGTCTACAACTTCATCCGGAGCAATAAGTTATGAACCAATATGATTTCCCGATAGATCTTGTATATTTATGGTGTGATGACACGGATGAAGTGTGGCGTGCTAAAAAACAAAAACATCTTTTAGTTGAAAACAAATTAGATTCACAATCAACAAATGATTGTCGTTTTGCCAATAATGATGAACTAAAATATTCTCTCCGTTCGGTTGCCAAATATGCTCCGTGGATTAACCACATATATATTGTAAGCGATCATCAGACACCAAATTGGTTAAACACTGCCCATCCCAAAATAACAATGATTAACCACGAAGATATTTTACCTAAAGAAAATCTTCCGCTTTTTAATGCCTCGGCTATTGAAACTGCACTAGCTAAAATACCTAATTTATCAGAGCATTTTTTGTTTGCTAACGATGATATGTTTTTTGGCAATGATGTAAAACCACAAGATTTTTTTACTAAAAATGGAAAAGCAATTGTCCGTTTGACCCCAAATCCTAAAAAAGCCAAAATCGCAAAATCACAATACAGTCGATATATCGATGCAATGCAAAAGTTGATTTTTAACACATTCACAATCAAATTTAAGCATCAACCACACCATAATATTGATTCATATCTCAAAAGCGAATTTCAAAATTGCATTAATCATTTTGGCGAATTAAGCAGCGCAACCGCCAAACAACGTTTCAGACAAGAACCGGCACTTCAACGATCGATAATCGGTTATTGGATGATATGCAAAAAATGTGGAATTCAAAAAAACATCAAAAAATGGAAATCTCAATTATTAGATATTATCCCGCCACTTTCTAACCTTATTAAACAAGATAGTATCAGCATTAACATATCATCCGACAAAGGGTTGCAAAAGCTTTGGCGTATCAAACCAAAAATGTTTTGCCTAAACGATTGTGAAAAAGCAACAAAAAACAATCGCCAAAACATCAAACAATTTATGGAAAAACTTTTTCCATCCAAATCAGAATTTGAGAAACATAAAATAAAAGGAAATTAGTCATGAAAGTATTAATATTAGCTGGTGGTTTAGGGACAAGATTAGGAGAAGAAACCGGAGTCCGTCCAAAGCCAATGGTTGGAATAGGTGGTTACCCTATTCTTTGGCATATTATGAAGATTTATTCTCATTACGGGTTTAATGACTTTGTTATTTTAACTGGATACAAGCAGGAAGTTATTAAAGACTATTTTGTAAATTACTATATGAATAACTCAGATGTGACTGTTGATTTATCAACTAATGACGTAACTGTACATCGTAATTCATGTGAACCATGGAACGTTACCATGCTTTACACAGGACGTAACACTAAAACAGCTGGACGTATTAAAAAAGCCCAAAAATATATAGGTAATGAGCCATTTATGCTTACCTATGGTGATGGTGTTGGGGATATAGCTATTCCTGCATTAATTGAAAATCATAAAAAATCAGGCAAGTTATGTACATTAACAGCTTATCAGCCTGAAGGACGTTGGGGTGCTTTAGGCATTAATGAAGAGGGAACAATAACGAATTTCTCTGAGAAACCCAAAGAAAGCGGATCATGGATAAATGCGGGATTTTTTGTATGTCAGCCTGAAATATTTGATTACATTCCAACAGATTGCGAAGATATGATGTGGGAACAAGATCCATTAAAGAAATTAGCAAAAGATGGTGAACTTAATTCTTACAAGCATACTGGATTTTGGCATGCTATGGATATGCTTAAAGATAAAGAAGATTTAAACAAAATGTGGGCTGAAAACAAAGCAACTTGGAAAATATGGAAGGACTAAAAATGCCTTTTAATAGTATATATCAAGGAAGAACGGTACTAATAACAGGTCATGCAGGATTCAAAGGAAGTTGGCTTGCATTTTGGTTAAAGCAAATGGGAGCTAAGGTAGTTGGTTACTCTTTATTACCGAATACAGAAAAGCACTTATATAAAGTATTGGATTTGGAAAACATTTTAGATGATAGTTTAATTGCAGATATAAGAGATGAAAAACAATTAGAGGCATATTTTGCTAAACATAATCCCGATATTGTTTTTCACTTAGCAGCTCAACCAATTGTTCGTCTTTCATATTCTGAACCAATAGAAACATATGACACTAATATTATCGGTACACTAAAAGTTTTGGAGGCAGCTCGAAAAACCTCATCAGTTAAAGCTTTTGTGAATGTAACTACAGATAAGTGCTATGAAAATAAAGAGAAGAAAGAAGGATATAGAGAAGATGAACCTATGGGAGGATATGATATGTATTCTTCATCTAAAGGTTGTTCTGAAATATTAACATCTTCATATCGTCGTTCATTCTTAACAGATGGCAAACCATTTGCGTTAGGTTCTGGTCGTGCAGGTAATGTTATTGGTGGCGGTGATTGGGCAAAAGATAGGCTTATTCCCGACTGTATTAGAGCTTTTCAACAAAACGAAACCGTATTTATAAGAAATCCTTTGGCAACACGTCCTTGGCAACATGTATTAGAACCTTTGGCAGGATACTTACGCTTAGGTCAAAAGTTATTGGAAGAAGGTTCTAAATATGCTCAGGGATATAATTTTGGTCCAGAAATGAACAAAGACGTAAAAGTTTGTGAAGTAGCCCAAAAAGTTTCTGAAGTATGGGGTAATGGAGAAGTTGAAGTTGGAAAAGTGGATGGTTTACATGAAGCTAATCTACTTCAGCTTAACATTGAAAAAGCTGATAATGAGTTAGGTGTTAAACCTGTTTATAGTGCAGACGAAGCTATTATTAAAACAACAGAGTGGTACAAGGCTTTTTATGAAAACAATACAGATATGATCAAGTATACAAAGAACCAAATTGATGAGTTTATAGCAACAGCACAAGCAAAAAACATAGATTGGAGTTTATAAGATGAGTAAAGAGGAAATTAAACAACAAATTTTAGATTTAGCAAAAGATTATGCTAAATGTTTAGAAGAAGATAATGCTACAAAAGAAAAGAGGTATATTCCAGCTTCAGGTAAGAATATAGGATATGAAGAGCTTGTAAATATGTTTGAAGCTTCAATGGATATGTGGTTGACAGCAGGTCGCTTTAACGATGAATTTGAAAAAGAATTTGCTAAAAAATTAGGCGTTAAATATGCATTGACAACAAATTCCGGTTCTTCTGCAAATTTATTAGCATTTACAGCACTTACATCTCATAAATTAAAAGAAAGAGCGTTAAAAAAAGGTGATGAAGTTATAGCTGTTGCTGCAGGTTTTCCTACAACGGTTAATCCTATTATTCAAAATGGTATGACACCTGTATTTGTTGATTGTGAGGTTGGTACATATAATATTGATGTAAATAAGATTGAAGAAGCAATTTCACCTAAAACTAAAGCTATTTTCTTAGCTCATACATTAGGTAATATGTATGATATGGACAAGATTATAGAACTGGCTCAAAAATATAATCTTTGGGTTATTGAAGATAGTTGTGATGCTTTGGGTGCAAAATGGAAAGGAAAATACGCCGGAACTATTGGACATATAGGAACATATAGCTTCTATCCTGCACACCATATTACAATGGGTGAAGGCGGTGCTGTAGTTACCAATGATCCTATATTGCACCGTATCATTATGTCTTTTAGAGACTGGGGACGTGATTGTTGGTGTAAACCAGGATGTGATGATACTTGCCACAATCGTTTTAATTTGAAACTTGGCAACTTACCTAAAGGTTATGATCACAAATATACATATTCTCATATCGGATACAACCTTAAAATTACGGATTGGCAGGCTTCTATTGCCTTGGCACAACTAAAAAAACTCGACCAATTTTTGGCTATGCGTAAAAAAAATGCCGAAACTCTACTTTCTGAATTGGCTGATTTGCAAGAATATTTGATTTTACCTCAGATTACAGAAAATTGTACGCCTTCTTGGTTTGGTTTCCTGATTTCTGTTAAAGACAATGCACCTTTTAGTAAACAAGAATTAGTTACTTATTTGGAAGCAAATGGCATTGGGACACGTCAGTTATTCGCTGGCAATATTTTACGTCAACCAATGATAGTTGAAAATGATATCAATTTACGTATTGGTAATTCTGAATTGTTAAATGCAAAAGAATTAAATGAAAATCATTATGCAGTACTACATGGAACAGAGTTTATTATGAACCATACATTTTGGGTCGGTGTAGCTCAAAATAATACTCCTGATGACATGAAAAAAACTTCAAAAGTTATTCATGACTTTGTTAGGAGTAAAATTTAATGAAAATAACACCTTTGGAAATTTCTGGAGCATACTTGATTGAATTTGAAGAGTTCAAAGACGAGCGAGGCTCTTTTTCTCGCCAGTTTTGTAAAAAAGAAATGGCTCAATACGGTATAGATTTTGATGTAAAACAATGCAATCTTTCAAAGAATTACAAAAAGGGTGTTCTTCGCGGAATGCATTATCAGAAAGAGCCATATCCTGAAATCAAAATGGTTTCGTGCTTTAAAGGTTCTATTTATGACGTGTTGGTTGATATACGAAAGGATTCTCCGACTTATCTTAAATGGATAGGCACAGAACTTAGTGAAAGTAATAATAAAGCGCTGTATATTCCATCAGGAATTGCACACGGGTTTCAAACATTAGAAGATAATAGCATTGTTTATTATCAATTGGGCGAATTTTTCATGCCGGAATACTATTCAGGCGTGCGCTGGAACGATCCGGCATTTGGCATTGAATGGCCGGAATGCGAAAATAGAATAATGAATGAAAGAGACAAAAACTATGAATTGTGGAAATAAGAAAGTTCTTGTAACCGGCGCTACCGGACTTATTGGGAAAGAGTTAATAAAACCTTTACAAGAAGCAGGATTTGATATTTACGCGATTACAATAGATGAGAATAATCCTGTTAATGGTGTAAATTGGCTGAAAGGTAGTCTTTTTGACGAGAAATTTATAAAAGATACAATGGAAAGCGTGAAGCCTGAGTATTTATTAAACATGGCTTGGGCTACAACGGGAGATTATTTGAAATCTGATATAAATTATAGTTTTTTGAATGCGGGCATAAATTTACTTCGATATTTTAAAGATAATGGCGGAAAACGTGTTGTTTATGCGGGTACTTGTTTTGAATACAAATTCAAAGATGAACCGTTGAAAGAGATTGATGAATTAGACGCGGATAAGACAGTTTATACTTTTTGTAAAAACAAATTACATGAAATAGCAGAGTATTTTTGCAAAATGTATAATATAAGCTTCGGTTATGGCAGAATTTTTTATGTTTACGGAAGAAACGAGGATAAAACACGCTTGACAGGAATGATAATTGACAAACTTTCTAAAGATGAAGAAGTTATTATTAAATCCGGTAAACTAATAAAAGATTATATGTATGCTAAAGATATTGCTGAAGCTTTTGTAAAATTTTTAGATAGCTCAGTTGAAGGAAGTGTTAATATTTGTACGGGAAAACAGATTTCTATAAAAGATTTTGCTTTGGAAATAGGCAGAGCGATGAATAAAGAGGATTTGATTATATTTCAAGATGAACCGTCAAATCAACCACCTATAATTGTTGGTGATAATGCGAGATTGCTTAAAGAAATCGGCTATGAAATAAAATACGATGTCAAAGTAGCTTTTGAGGAGATTTTAAAATAATGTCTATGCAAGTAGATAAAGATCTTGAAATCATTATACCTACCTTTAATCGTTCTGAAACATTAAAAAACACGGTTCAGAATATTTTAGTTTCTCCGGTTGGTTCTTGTAGAATAACAATTCTGGATAATAATTCGACGGATAATACTGCAGAAGTTGTCAGGGAACTTGCAAAAAATCATAATAATATAGTTTATATTAAAAACCGTTTTAACTTGGGCTTAGCAGGAAATATTTGTAAGGCTCTAACTTTACCGACAGCTAAATATTTTTGGATTGTCTTTGATGATACAGGATTTAATTTTGCAAATTGGAATTGTATTGAAAAAGGCTTGAAACAAGATTACGATTGTATTTTGACAACAAATTATTATGATGTTAAAAACTCCGTTGACCTTAAAGAGCGTGCTGCAATATTTTTAATGTTAATATATTGTTTTGCAGGTATTTACAAAACTGATTTAATAACTGATGATGTTGTTTTATATGCTCTTAATGATATTTATACAGTACACTCACAAATGGCATTAATATCTGCAATATTTAATGATAAAAATCGAAAAATCTATATACCGGAAAAAACTATTGCTTTTCCTCAAGTAAATCCGGAAACTGCAAAAGGTGAGGAATATTCTTTTAATAGAACTAAAGGCAAATTTTATCATTTTAGAATTTCACATGGAGATTTTATTCCGGGTTTTCTTGCTGGCTTGCAATCTTTGGATGATGAACTTTTGCAGAAAGAATGTGTAAAACTATTTTTTGAACAACGTAATGGTATTGGTCCTTTTTCTTCAAAACATTTAATAACAAAAATATATAAAAAAATTAATAAAAATGATTTAACTTTTATAAATTATTTAGATGAAAA
>JAZODJ010000016.1:0-42231 GCA_045597005.1 Alphaproteobacteria bacterium
CATCAAGTATCCATGTTATTGAAGTGGCGGAGAACACGATGACAACGAACTTGTTCGTTCTATTGCGAGACGTTCTTCCGCCATTCCTTTTTTATCATATTTCTAAGTTGATTATAATCTGTTTTTTACTAACAATTGCGAAGCGCTTGCGCTGAAGCAATCCATCCACTATCCCTCCATCTCCCCCTATATAATCCCCACAAAAAAACACCGCCCAAGCGATGTTTTTTTCAAACCTAATCCTCTGAAACCCTAGGGTTGTAGGAGGGGAAAACTGCATTCTTTATAATCACTAATATTATCTCAATCAAATATTACATTTTTTTTTAATTATACTTGCAATTTTAATAATTTTTTTGTTTCCACAAGTTCTTAAGGACAACAATTTTATTCCAAACATTTTAAACTTAATTTCATTTTTAGAGTGTTCATAAAACAAAAAAGATTTTATAGCTAAAAGTAAAGAATAATTTCTCTTTTTTCTTAGAAAACAACAATAGGGAGATTCTTTTGCGTATTTCCACCATATTTTTCCTAATTTAGCATTTATAGAGTTCCAAGGCTTTCTTCTATCAGCGTAATGAATTATTATTGGAGAATTCTTTGCAGAAACTATTTGTTTCATAGTAAAAAAAGAACTTAAATTACTATCAAATATAATTTTAGGCATAGCATTAAATTTTAAATCAATATTTTTTATTTTTCCAAAACATGCAACATTTATAACATCTTGGTCTTGAGAAGAAAAATTCTGTTTACTTAAATCTAAAAATTTTTTAACTAAATTATCATTTCTGATTTTTTGTAAATTCATCAATAAAACACCAGCATTAACATAATTTTTCATATGAGGAAGATTTAATCTTTGGCAATTATATGTTTCATTTTTTACATATCCTGCAGCCAGTACACCAGCAATATAGTTATCAGCCAAATCTATACTTAGTAACTGTTGTAAATCATCACACACAACCACATCCACATCCACATAAATACATTTGCTATATTCAATGGGTAATATTTCAGTTGCCAGTAATCTATAATATGTTGGTGATGTAATGTGAGAAATTTGCATTTCTAAATCTGCGAATGCATCTTTCATATCAATGAAATGTATATCACACTCATATGTATTTTTTAATTCCAATATTTTATTTTCATTATCAGAAGAAAAAGCACTGGGTACGAGAAGATAAAAGTCGTAAAATGTATTTTGTTTTTTATTTTCTAGCATTGAATACATTGTTATATACATAAAAGGCGCATAATTATCATCAGAAGCCAAAATTATAGGGCATATCACAGTATCTTTCATAACTAATCCTTCTATTATTCAAAACGATTAAATGATTCTTGTGAAAACAACTTTATTCCAAAAATTGTTTTTAATGAGAAGCCATTATTATTAACATTAATTTTTAGAACTTTTATTCCAAAGAGCTTATAAATCTTTTTGTTCGGAAAAAATTCAATTTCTAAAAAAGGAATAAAACCAAACAATTTATAAAGTGAATTTCTCATCTTAAAAGTATCAGCAAAATAGGTCCAATCATCATTTAAATAAAATTGTGCTAATCCCCTAAACTTTCCAAACTGTTCTTTAGTACAGTTTGAAACTTCATAATGTATTTTTCGTTTTATTGAATTATTTAACATCCATATTAGGTATTGATTGTTCGTATTTTCTAAAAATTTTTTAATATATTTATATGCTAAAATGATATTATGAGCAACTTCTCCTCTTGATGAAGATATAGAATTTTTACGAAATACCCTATAATATACAAAATAATCAGGTAAAATGAAAATATTTCTAGCTACAGAGCGAGCACACCAATCAAAACCGATATCATTGCATGATGATAAATTTTGAAAATATAGAGAGTTTTGTTTTATGAAGTCTTTTCTATACAATTTATTCCAAGAGGCAGAATTTCCTATATCATACAAAGATTGTGATAAATCATCTCTAGTTACCAAAAATTGCTTGACGGAGGCATCATATTTTAAATTAAATTTATACAAATTTTTTGATGCATCATCATATTGATAAGCATTACACATAACTATATCAACATCATTTTCTTTAGCTTTGTTATACATTTCTTCATGCATATTAAGTTCAAAAAAATCATCGCTATCCAAAAAGCTAAGATATTCCCCTTTAGCAACTGATAAGCCGGCATTACGTGCAATGCCGGCACGCAAATTTTGTTGTTTCAATATAGTTATTCTATTATCGTGTTTTGTATATTCTTTTAAGATTTCTAAAGATGAATCTGTAGAACCATCATCAATACAAATAATCTCTATTTCTTTTAATGTTTGATTAATTACACTATCTAAGCATTCTCTGAGGTATTGTTCAACATTATATACAGGTATAATTACAGACACTTTAGGAATATAATCAATTTTATTTTGAATAACTATTTCTGCTTGGGTAGTTGGTTCACCATCTGCATTTTGAACAGTAATTATTTTAGTCACTTTAAATCTCCGTATATCTCGAAAGGTATCATGATTAATTATTAAAATAAAAAAAATAGCTTTTTATTTTGCGAATAAAGAGAAGGTAGCAATTTCCAAAAAGATCTTTGTATTTTTTATATTCATTATTATTTTCCAAATCGTTCACACTAATGAGTTGCCTAATAAGAAAATCACTCATAGCTTTAATTTCTTTTTTGTTACGATTTTGAGTTTTTGCAAAATCCAAAGCCTTGCAACAAATCAAGTAAACATCTTCTTTTATTTTTTGCTTTTTTTCAGGTGATTGACTGATAGAATTAGGATTGCTTCGATAAAAATTACCGACATAATCAATAGTTGAAAATTTTTTTATAAAATTAGCGGTCATCACCGAAAACAAAATATCTTCAATATAAATTTTTGGATAAAATCTTAAGTTGTTACTCTCAATTAATTCTCTTTTCCAAAGTTTGTTCCAAACATATCCTCTTTTCAGATTTTTGATTATGTTCACAAATCCTTCGACAATTTTTGATTTATAAGAAAATGTTTTATCAATTTGAGTAATAAAAACAGAGTGACCGCATTGCACAACATCAGCATCACTTTTGTTAGCAGCACTTATCAAATTTTCATAAAAATCAAGCGCTATATAATCATCGCTATCAATAAAACTTACCCATTCTCCTGTAGCATTATCAAGTCCTGTATTTCGTGCAACAGATAGCCCCCCATTTTCTTGATGAATAACCTTAATACGCTTATCTTTTTTAGCGTATTCGTCTAATATCTTACCGCTGTTGTCCGGACTTCCGTCATCCACACAAATAATTTCCAAATTTTTATATGTTTGGTTGATTATACTGTCCAAACATTGTGACAAATACTGCTCTACATTATAAACCGGAACAATAACCGAAATTTTACTCATTAGCTCACGTCCTTTTTTTTACTCCACGATTGTAGGCCAAGGGAAGTTGCCGGCATCAAATTCATCGAACATCAGATCTGTAATATATTTTGCAATCAACTTTTCGTTGAAAAGTTCGTGATATTTCGCCCATCCTTTTTTTGCCATTTCCATACGCTCTTCCGGATTGTTGCGGTAATAATCAATCTTTTTATAAAGCTCGTCTTCGTCCTTATAAAAAACAATCTCATCTTTGCCGAACAAATCGCCAAATCCCGTTCTCTCATCCATCAATGCTAAAGCTCCGTTCCCCATAAGGTGCGCCATTCTGTCTGATGAATACAAATAATCATGATTGCTACGGTTGATGTTCAACCCCATTGCTGTATTAGAAAATACTCTTTGATATTCTGCTCCGACTAAGCTTTCCCCCATCACTCTTGAGAATAAAACTTTGTTCATATCAATATTTTTGCTGATACGTTCAATTATATCCGATGTCTTCATCAACCGATTATCAAATTCTCTGACACTCTTCGGACTTGACGGAAAAACCAAATCCCATTCCGGATTTTTTATCTCAAAAGCTCGCCCTGTTTCAATCGACTTATCTGTCGGGTTTGGCATAAATCCGACTTTGTGTTTTTTGGTATCAAACTGTTGCAACAATTTTCTATCAGCGGTTGTAATTATAGTATAATCAACCAAATCAATTTTTGCTTTGATATGTTCAATATTGCTCGGAACAATCTCGGGATTAATACAATCAACATTCCATTGCAAAATCTTTGTGTTCGGCAACTCTTTACGAATACGCGCCAAAGTCTCTACCGTAATAGTGTCCGCATGTCCAAATATAATACCATCCGGATTAGTATCGATACAATAACGATAAAACAACTCATTAAAAGGCTTTTTGCCAAATTGTTTTAGCTTTCCGAATACCGAAAACGTACGCAAAATATCCCTGTCCGAAAAATCCAAAACATTATGCCCGTTGCGAATAAGACCATGCGAAATCTTATATGGCGCAATGTTCATATGTGCGCCGGTGCGCTTTATCAGATTAAAATTTGTGCAATGTATTAGTCGTTTGGGCGTCATAATGGTATTCTAAACTTTTACAATAAAAACGTTCGTTTATTCTATTATAAGTAGAAGATTACATTTAAAAGTTTAGAAGTCAATAATATATTTACTATTAGTTTAATTCGTGCATAGCGCAATAAAAAACACCGCATTTTCAATACGGTGCTGTTGTTAAAAAAAAGAGCTGCGATTCGCAGCTCTTTATCTCACGCTTATTTTGCTTGTTGCTGTTTAAGCTTAACGTTCAAATCTTTTATAAGAGCATCAAGCCCGCCTTTGTTGTTTTTAATAAACGCGGTATACTCACTGCGCGATGCCTGAGCCAAGCTGACTCCTTCGATGATAATATCAACAATTTTGTATTGTCCGTTTTTCTCTCTTACACGCCACAAAACTTTTGCCGGCTCGCCCTGATCCATCGGAACAACCGTATTAACAAAAACTTGTCCCTTAGAATTCGATGGCGAAGTTCCCTTAAATACAAAATTTTTACCCTTAAATTCATTAAATCTTTTTGACCATGTTGCAATATTCAAATCACGATAAACATTAATAAAATCTTTGCGTTGTGCCGGTGTCGCCGTTCTCCAGTTGCGTCCCAAAACAAATTGCCCGATAAAATCCATATCCAACGCACCATTCAACAAGCTGTAAAAACGTTTGTCTTTTTCTTGTTGGCTAACATCAGCATTAATTATCTGTTCCACGCCTTCAGCCGTTGTTTTTTTGATAAAATCTTCGGCCTTTGTTGCATCAACTTCCGCATTAGCTGTCGAAACAATACTTAAAAATGCAGCCATTGCCAATGTCAAAATATTCTTTTTCATCATTAGTTCCGTTTCCTTGTTTGTGTTAAAAAAAATTATTCTTCCAAATCTTCATCAAAATCAAAATCATACGCTTCCGTAGTATCTTCCGAAGCAAAACGACATTTCAACTTACGCTGACTTTGCAAATATGCTGAACGCATCGTTGCATAAAAATCAACCGAATTTTGTTTAAAGTCATTATACAAATCCATATAATTTTCAGCCTTTGCCGTATACTTAACCGCCATATAAGGATATGTAATCTTTGCTTCATAGTTGGCATCATTATACGTCATCCAAAATACCGGATCTGCCGCCGCATCTGCAACCATTCCCGTAACACCGCGAACACTGCTTCCACCGACAAACGGCACAACCAAATACGGTCCGTCAGCTACACACCAACTCGCCAATGTTTGGTTAAAGTTTGTTGTATCAGGCTCAATTCCCCAACCTTGCGCCACATCAAACATACCGCCCAAACCTAGTGTCGTATTTATTGCCACACGTACAACATTTTTTACCAAACCCAAAGGCTCAAGTTGCAACAAATGGTTAACGGCCGAAATCGGCTCGTTCATATTTGCTACAAATGAATTAACTCTTTCTCTGATAAACGGAGTTGTAACCTTGCGATATCCGCGCGCAACCGGAAAAAACACATTTTCATAAACACTGTCGTTAAAGCTGAAAATCTTACGGTTAATTCCTTCATACGGGTCTGCATCCGTATCACTGCGATGAATATTTGTCGCACAAGCGGAAGTTAACAAAATTGTTGAAACCAAAACCAACTTCTTAATGTTGTTCACAGCGTTTCTCCTGATTCATAAACATATTAACTGAGCTTTATATACCCTTTTTCTTTAATAAAATCAAGTGCGTTTGACAAACAATGTATAATTTTGCTTATTTGTTACAAATGTGAAAGATTTTGTGTTTTGCTAAAAAATATTTTTTTTCATAGTATCATTCGCAGAAAAAAACGTAACTATCAGATTTTAAGGAAATGAACTATGTTAAATAAACCGGCAAAACCAATACCTTTGTTCGATTGCAAAACGACTCAAGAAGTAATCGGTCAACAAAAATTCTTGGATGCTTTCAAAACAATTCTTGACCATGGCGGATATTGTCAAGGTCCTGAGACCAGAGAGCTTGAAACAGCTCTGGCTAACTATTCCGGAACCAAATATTGTGCTACCAATGGTTCTGGTACTGATGCTTTGACTTTGGCTCTTATGGCTTGGGGTATCGGTGCTGGTGATGCTGTTTTTGTTTCATCGTTTACCTTTGTTGCATCTGCCGAATGTGTTGCTATTGTCGGTGCAACCCCGATATTTATCGATTCTGATCCCAATACCTACAATATGGATTTGGCTGATTTGGAACGCGCAATCGAAGAAGTTAAAAAAGAAGGCAAATTAACTCCTAAAGTTATTATTCCTGTCGATATTTTCGGTTCTCCGTGTGATTATGACGGAATCAAAGCAATTGCTAACAAATATGGTATGAAAATTTTGGCCGATTCTTGCCAATCATACGGTTCAGAGTACAAAGGTCAAAAAGCCGGCTCAATTGCTGATATGACCGCAACTTCTTTCTATCCGACAAAACCTCTCGGCGGTTATGGTGACGGTGGTGCAACTTTCACTAATTCCGAAGAAGAATTCGAACTCATCAAGTCTTGCCGTGTTCATGGTATGAGTGCAACAGACCATTACGATAACATTCGCCTTGGTATGACCGGTCGTATGAACACATTCCAAGGTGCTGTTTTGTTGCAAAAATTGACTGTTTTTGATGATGAATTAAAATCTCGTGCTAAAGTTGCCGCTCGTTATGACAACGAATTAGACAGCTACTTCGGCAAACAACAAATTTTGCCGAACTGCAAATCAGCATATGCTCTTTATACAATCAACTGTGAAGCTCGCGACGAATTAATGGCTTACCTCAAAGAAAGAGGAATTCCTTGTGGTGCTTATTATCCGCGTCCGGTTAACACACAAACCGCTTATGCAAAATGGAACATTCGTTCTCTTCCTGTTTGTGAAAAATTGTCAAAGACAGTTTTGAGCTTGCCGATGACACCATATCTTGATAACGAACAGTTAGATTATGTTATCGGTTGCATGAACGAATTTGCAGCTCAAAAAAAAAGTAAAGCCGCTTAAAACTGTATCAGTATAACAAGGGCGCAATCGAAAACTCCGCTTTCTGCAACAGGCGGAGTTTTCTTTATATACTTTCGGTTTGTCCATCTCATAATTAGGATATAACAAATTAAATTTTAATCTACCGTGAACTATATCACAAATATACCAACCAACAATGAGGTGATACGATGATGAAGGCATATTGTGACAGCTCATTTGATGATAGAACCGGTGTTGCCGGTATAGGTATTGTGGTTTGTGATGGAACAAAAAGACGTTTGGTTTCCAACTGGATAACAGCTCGGTCAAATAACGAGGCCGAGCTTTTTGCTATCTATTTGGCCAGCATCTTAACAGAAGGGCAGGGCATCATATATACCGACAGCCAAACCGCTTTGTCATATATTAATGGCGAAATAAAAGACAAGCCTCGTAACCATTCCCAATATCTGCGCCACAAACAATGTCTTTATTGGGCAGCCCTGATAAAACATCGCGGAGCATCTGCTGAAAAAATCAAAGCTCACCAACATGTTTATCAAACTCATTCTATGGGAAACCGTTTTGCTGATTTAGCCGCTAATGAAGGACGAGCAAAGTTTTACGAGCGGGGAAAAACACGTCACTGATATTATCGTATTGCTATTGACAAAAATATCTTGATTTTTTGTCAATAGAAGAGTATTATGTGAACATAAATAAAAAAGTATTGTTAAATTATCCTGGCTATGGCAAAAAAAGAAAAAGAAAAGGAAATGCCTAAATTACTAGGATTAAAAAATTTCCTCAATTTTGCATTAGAACATGGTTATCGAGTAGATATAGATTCATATGATATCTATTTGGTAATCAAGAAAACCAAACACAAAACTTATCGCTCCTATCACGAAGCAATCAGAGCTTCACGCAAAGATAGAAAAGGGCGCGATATAGTAGGTTGGTTAGTGAATTTAACTAAAGAAAAAGACTTTAAACCCGACGGATGCGGCTATAAAGTCATAAAAATTAATTAATTAATCAGGCGCCACCCGAACAAAACCGGCTGGCGCCATATATTTGTTTTATTAACTCAAAATTTATCATAATATATTACTGTCTTTTAGATAATATTTAATGAGAAAGAGAAAGTATAATGTTAGATAAAGCCAAACAATTACTAAAACAAACATACCAATCATGTCTGCAGGAAATACAACATATTCCACATTTTAAAATAAATGCCGATGAAAAATATACTCATTCTCTTCAAGTATTAGGCGCCGGTAATTACCTTCTGAAACATGAAAAATTTTTTACCGGCAAAAGTCCCAAGTTTACTGAATTAGTTAAAACAGCATTAGTTTTACATGATATTGCCCGTTTTGAAGAAATTATTGTCAAATATAAAACACTCCAAGATTATGATCATGGTGTTGAAGGTGCAAAATTACTTCAAAACATTCCATTATATAATGATATTTTGATAACGCTTCCAATTAAACATCACGGACATATGATTGAAGATTTTTATGATGATGAAAGTTTCAAAAGCATAAACAATGATGAGTTAAAAGAAAATCTCAAAAATATTATTTTTTTAATCAGAGATGCCGATAAAATAGCTAATTTTCAATTATTGTGTTCTAATAGGTTTCAAGAGTGGCATCAATTATTTTATCCCCAAGCCGATAATCCGACACGAACAAACAAAATTATTAAAGAGATGTTTATGCAAGGTAAAATTTCGCCGAGAGGTAATGACTGTTCGCAAACAGATAAATTAATAAATTTATTATCATGGTTTTATGATATCAATTACCAATCATCTTTTGACTTTTGCCATAAGTTGCAAATTGATAAAAAGCTTATAAATCTTTTTATAAAAGTTAGCAACAACAGCTTGGATAACGATATTATCCAAAAAATAACGCTTTTTTTACAAGAAAAACAACACAGTTAAATTATAAAGCTAATCGCTTATCGTATTTTGAATACTAATTATCTGATTTTTATACTTCATTAGTGCTTCAAAATTTTTAGGCGTCCAGTTTACGGATTTATCATTTAAGCTAACCCATTTAAGTTCCTTTTGTTTCAAAGGTTCAACGACTTTCAATAATGACAAGTCTGTTGGAGAACATACAAACCAATGTAGTTTATATTTATTGTTCCGAGTAGCTCCCAATTTTTTTATAACATCAATATTAAGATTAGTTTCTTCTTTAACTTCACGGTGGATCGCTGCATTTAATGTTTCCCCCGGTTCAACTTTTCCGCCGGGAACAACATATTGAGTGTCGTTAGTGTCAATTAATGTATTTTTTTGAGCTGTTTGAGCTAAAATTTTATTTTGATTGATAATGACAGCACAAACAACATCTTGATTATTTCCCTTCAACCTATTGTATATATCCCAATAGATAACATCATTTGCTTTTTGAAAAATACTCATTTTTTTCTCCCTTGTTTATTATCGATTAATAGAGCTATATCCGCAAGTTATCAAGGATAAAATGAATAATAATCATATTTCAAATTTCACTTCTTAGTATTAGCTATATTTTATAAAATTGTTTTATGTTACAATAATATGAAAAACTGCTTTTGACAAAATTTTCGACAAACAATTAATTGATGTTTAATCATTTTTCTGATATACTGATTATAAGTTATGATATTTTTGGCGGGAGTTTAGGTTATGGCACTTACATCTAGAGAACTTAGAGCTGCATACAATAATGGAAATTACGATTTTGAAATATTATCTTCTCAAATAGAGGAAGCTCTGGGACAAGAGAATCTTTCAAATAATCAACGCGATGAAATCGAAAAACTTAAAAAAGAAATCGAACAAAATCGTGTAACCGCAAATCAAGAAGAAAGTTCTAATAAACAACAAGAGGCGGAAGAAGTTGCTGCTACTCCCAACAACCAAGATCACGATGAATTCAAAAAAGCCAAAAACAACGAAGAACGCCGAAAAATAGTTAAAAAAGAATTTTTAACTGGGGAGCTTACACATCAAGAACACATAGATTTTTTCATTGAACAATTTGCCAAAAACCAACTTGGTATTGACAAAGAAAATGAAGAAACGCGCTCAAAACTTGAAAATATACTCGGTGGAAAAGAAGGGATTTTACAACGCAGAGAAACTTTATTAAAATCAATTGTTTCAAATTCACTCAATACATATACAACCACAGCCAGCGGCATGGCTCCTGTTATCGGTAAAGATGATTTCGGTTTGTCTGTAGCAAAAGACGATGTCACAAAAAAAAGCAACAAAACAGAGTTTGATGAGCTTATGGCTGAGGCAGACCGATTAGCTCTGTTAAAAAGAGAGCTAGGAACCGAACGAAAAGAAGATGTTGCTAAAAGAGAAGAAATACTTCGCAAAAATTTAAAAGAATTTCAATCAGGTGAAAAGAAATTAAAATGGTATCAGTTCCGTAGACAACGACGATTAAATAAAGCTGATGAAAAACTAGATCCTATAAGATATTGGAATGAACAACGACAGCATAATGGTGACAGTCTTTATGTTCAATTTATGCACAGTCGAGCTATTTGGCGTGCTAAGAAACGTACTAATAATACTGAAAAATACAAAGAAAAATTAAATAATGTAATCGAAGCTAAAGCCATTGATGCATCAATAGGGTGGTTCAGTAAAAGAGTTGGCAAAAAAATAAAAGCAAAGACAACTATTCTGTTTAGTCGTTCTCCGGAAAAATTGTTGGAAAAATTTAAACAAAATGCAACAGTATCCGATATGGCAGAATATCAAAAAGAATTACAAGCAAAACTGACAAGTAAAAAAGAAAGTTATAATCCAGATATTTACACTACAAGCGAACGAGCAGAACAGGAACAATATACCAAATATTATGGCGGTTTTGCTGAAAAATTAGAGGAAGCTGCCAAACAAAAAAGAAATGATGTAGATAATCTTGAAAAAGGTATGAAAGGTACCAAGCATTCATCCGACAAACCGGAAATGGTTGTCGGCAACTTAAAATCTAAGCTTGAACAGGTTAAAAGGTCTTTTGAACAAGCCGAAAAAGACGATATTGTCTTAAAAGCGTGGAACAATTTTCATGATGCCAATAGTGATGAGACCGGCAAGTTTTCAGATGATCAAATTTTGCAAATTATTTGTGACCAAAGCGGATTTGCGAATATTGACGGATTATTAAGAAGTATGGGGATACAGGAAAATAAGGTTTCGGAACTTAAAGAGCAAATATTAGGTAAACAAAAAGATGAAAAGCCAACAAATCCGGCTCCGACTGAACAAGAATATCAACAAGAAAACCAATCTGAGAATGTTCAAACATCTCAAGCAAAAGTAAAAACTGTTGATAATGTTCCGGAGGGAAGTAAGCAGGTTGCTGAGACGGCTTTTTATCAAAGTGGCAAAAATGAATACGTATATAATAAGCAAGCTGTTTCTGGTGGTGAAAATCCGCTTACCAGTAAAACAGACCATATAAAAACGTTGCTTAGGCAACTTAGAGATCAAAACGTCACAGATATCGAAATTACCGGATTTGATGACAGTATGGCAAAGGCCTTTAAGGATGTTTTGGAAAGTGATGAGTTTAAGGATGTTTTTAATGTTACCAATAAAGAACAATTTGATGAACAAGTAAAAAATGCAGAAAAAGTAGATGAAAGTCATGATAAAAATGACGATAAAAAGGTTGGTGGTGAAACCCAAGAAGAAACATTAGAAGAGGTTGTGTTAGAAAAATCGGATGAGCAAAAACAAGATGCTGAATCTGTGTTAAAAGTAGATAGAGAACCACACGAAGAAACTCTAGAAGAAAATTCCGAAAGCATAGAAGAAAATAATACTCCAAAGAGCAAAGATGATATCATGAAGGATATTATAAAAAAACATGAAAATGGTGATATTACTGATGAAGAAATGAAAACACAAATGCAACTTGTTCTCAGCACTAACGAAGTTAGTAAAGGAAAAGCTACAAATAAAGACAGCGACTATTCGAAAAAAATGAAAGAAATTGATAGTAGTGAATTAACTAAAGATGAAAAACAAACACTTAAAGATGGTGTGGTTATCAATAATTTATATGATGAACAAAAAGATAATATTGAAGGTATTAAGACTGTAAATGAAATGGTTACAGATAAATATAAAAATATTAAATCTGTTCAAGATGTTGCATCTAGGTTTACCGATGATAAAGTTAAAGAAGATGATGAAGCATATCAAAAATTATCTCCATCAGAACAACAAATGGTTAAAGATATTTGTAATATTCGTCAAGAAACAACAGCAAAGGCAGAAAAAGAATTTGGTAAAAACGATCCTAAGGTGCAAAAAGCACGAGAAGCAGCCGAATTATTGGTTGTTAAAGATGCAATTACACAAAAATTTGCAGGAGGAAAGAGAATTATTAAAAACAAATCTCAAGAGCTTTCAAATAGTGCAATTGCGTTTGTAAATAAAAGTCAAGGAAACAGCAAATAATTTTATTTAGTTTCAAAAAAAAGCTCCCGATAAAGGGAGCTTTTTCAAAACTGGTGCGAATGGGATTGCTAAGTAAAAATAACCGATGCTCCGGTTATTTTTATCTGCAAAATCTTGGAAAACGTAAGCGAATAAGCGATGCGAAAGCAGGCGCGATGAGCCTACGTTCCCAAGCGAACCGTCCACCAAGAAGACGAGCTAGAAAAAGCGAAGTCTGAATGGTCAGAGCACAAAAAAAACTCCCGATAAAGGGAGCTTTTTCAAAACTGGTGCTCAGGGACGGGATCGAACCGCCGACACGAGGATTTTCAGTCCTCTGCTCTACCAACTGAGCTACCTGAGCATAGTATCTTCGTCAGCAGACAGGAAGCTTATAAAACAAAAAAAATAGCTTGTCTAGTAAAATTTTAATAATGTTAGTTATTTTTTTATTTAAATAACATATTCAATATGATAGAATGTGTTCAAATATTCAAAAGAAAGATAAAAAATGCAAAATTTTTCACTCCACACCCATACAATAGGTTTTGATGGACGTAATACCGAAGAAGAAATGCTGTCAAAGGCGACAGAACTAGGGTGGAGCCATATCGGATTTTCCAATCATTTTATTGTCCATCCTGTAATCAAGGATGCGCCAATGTATCAATATGCATGTCAAAGGGGGTATGATAACATTTATTCATCGTCTTTTGATGAAGCAATTGCCAAATTTGAAACCCACTACAAAAAAATAGATGATTTACGAAAAACAAGTAATATAAACATCTTAAAAGGTATGGAGGTTGATTTTTTTGCGACCGGAGAATGGCTTGAAGGCTTTAATAAAGCTCTAAAACATTTGCAACCGGACTATCTTATAGGCGCTGCTCATTTTGTTTTGCATAACAATACGCTCTACAATTCCCATGATATAAAGGCATCATCACCGGTTGAACAAAATATGCTTCTTTATAAATATTGGCAGAATGAGCGAGCTGTCGCAGAATCCGGCTTGTTTACATTTATGGCTCATCTGGATTTAATGAAAAAAGTCGGTCTTGGTCAAGAATCCAAATGGCAAGATGAAGAAAAAAAGACTATTCTTGCCATAAAAAAATCCGGAACAATTGTAGAATTGAATACTAGCCATTATAAGTTTGGCAATGAACCATACCCAAGCGAGCGAATTATGAAAATGATTGCTCAAGAAAACATTCCGGTCATAATCAGCGATGATGCACATTCTGTCGAACAACTTGGTAAAAAGTTTGTCGAAACACAAGAATTAGCAACTAGATGTGGTATTACCGAATTTTGTAATATGGATAATAAACAATCATCATCTTCAAAAATACATATTACAAAAGGCAACAATACAAATTATTATCTGGACTTTCCGAAAAGTTTTAAGGCTATTTCTTGTAAATGAGATTTTTGCGCCTTTTTGATATCATCAGTATTAACAAACATAAAATCTTTTCGTGTTTTTCGTTCTTTCATGGCATTATTTACCCATCTCGGATATTTATAAAAAACTCGAAAATAATATTTATCCATCAAAAAGATTAATTTATAAGGATTACGTCCGGAGTTATCAAACACAGCAGCCAAATCACTACGAGCCAACATATCCGGAAAATTTTTAATAACTCTCGGATATCTGCGTTCTATATCCTCAGGAGGTACTGAATGTCCGCCTTCATTAACTCTTTTTTGTACACGAGTATGTGATAACTCAACTTTGGATAATCCGATAAAAACAGTTCCGACTTTATATCCTTTTTTATGAGCTTCTTCCATAATTCTTAAATGTGTTCGTCCTGATGCTGTTGTTTCATAAACAAAATTTTTCTTTTGTTTAAAATTATTCGCAATCTCAGCCCTTACTTTACGTCCGGCCAATACCATATAATCATTTGGATCTCCATCACCGGCGAACTCTTTGGCATAATTATCCAGATTTACAAAGGGTGCATTTTTAAACAAAGGATCACTACGTAAAATTGTTTCATAAAACGTAGATTTCCCTGCACCGTTTGGACCGGCAATAATCAACAACCAATTTTCTTTTTTACTCATCTAATCTTCTTTACCAAAACTTCATTATAATCGGAATCAAGCATGATTTCCCATTTTTCACCTGTTTCCAACTCTTTTATCAACAATCCGTTTTCTTCATAATAATGAGGAAAGCTGATTTCTTTAATATCTTCGCTTTTTAGTCTTGCAAATTTTCTTTTCAAATATTCCATCATTTTAATAAGCTCACTTTTTTGACAATCTTAATTAACTTTTTTTAGGGGATAATTAAAGTCAAACAACTCATTATTACAATAAACTATAGGAAATAATATTTTTTATACAAACACTGTCGGTCTAAAGAAAGTAAAAAGACTCTCAGAAATATCCGAAAGTCTTTATTTTATTGGTGAGCTCGGGCGGGTTCGAACCGCCGACCCTTTGATTAAAAGTCAAATGCTCTACCGACTGAGCTACGAGCCCGCATCAAATGGTCGAAGCTATGTATAAAAGATAAAAAAAATTAAGTCAACTAAAAAAAACAAAAAAAATAAAAAAGTTAAAAAAATAAAAAATGTAAGAGATTTATTAATAATTACTTGTTAAACTAAACGCAAAATTACTGTAAGAATCTATGAGGCTAATATGGTAAATACTAATAATTCAGCAGAAAACAACGAAGGCACATACGAAATTTTGCAAAATGCTGAGGGTGAAATTCTTATTATGATAAAACAGCGTCGCGGTGGTCCGGAAAATCCCCGTTTTGTTTATGATGGCGGTGAAACAGCTTTATTATATAGGAGTCGCGAGAGTTCAGTATTCTTGGGAGGAATTAATCAAGATGCGCGTAGTCCTCTCAAAGCCGTTGATGAAGTTCTTGTTGCGGAAATTGATGGCGATGAAGTAGCCCGCGAATATGTTGTTCCTGTTCGTTTGGTTAGAGATCTTAAGGCTGTGTTAAGTTAGGCTGCTTGTTATACAATATATTAAAATAAGGGCTTTAAAAGCCCTTATTTTTTTTATATATTAACTCCAAACAAAAAAAGAAATAAGGTTTATTTATGATTTTACAGTTATTTATCACACTATTGCTTATATCTGTAACCTCAATGCTGGTAACTCAAAGGCGACGCAAACGAATATGGTCCGTATTAGTATTGGCTGTGTTATGTATTGTGGCATACTTTTTTATGCAAAGTATCAGCACAAACACCCAAGAAGGTTTTATTTATCAGTGGCTTCCCTACAGTAATTTAAAAGCCGATATTATGATTTCTTCTGCTGTTCAAATAAAGCAAGTACTTATACCAACGATATTTATTACATCCTTTCTGCTTTATTTTAATATCATTTCATCCGCAGAACAGCACGCGCTAAATTTTAATAATCTGCTTTTATTAAATCTGGTAGGTTTTATTTTGCTTATATCCGGCAATGATTTTTTTCAAATAATGTTTGCCAGCTGTATGCTTTCTGTTATCGGTTTTTATATGCCTGATTTTATTTTACCCAAGAAAAAGTTATTTATTTTTAATTTCTTATCTGAAATGGCAATTTTTACGGCTTTAGCCATAATTTACGGCAAAATCGGCTCAATAAGTCTCACAGCTCTACCGCAATTTGTAAAAAACGGGCATCACAAAGATCTTGTTGCCGGATTACTTATGTTTGCGATAGGATGTAAATGCGGATTGTTTTTATTAAATGGCCAATTTCACGATTTAAAATATGCCTTATTTAATCGTATGATAAGTATAATGAGTATATCAACACCATTATCCGGAATAATTCTATTCATAAAATTCAAACCTGTTTTGCTTACAAACACATTATTTGAAGATGTTTTTCCGGTTTGGCTTACTATATCCGTAATAACATCATTATTTAGTGCTTTGATAAACAACAATATCAGGTCAAAGGCAATTAGTTTTGCTCTTTGTTTGTATTCGGTTTCATTAATGATGATTTATAACGATTCGTCAGTACTATACCATATCATTACCATATTGATTCCGAGTTTAATAATAACAATGACAATAATTTTAATTGTTTCTGTTTTATCATCAGATGAAAAAGATGTATCGTATCTTGATAGTTTTTTGGGTAAATATAATTTTGTCTTAACACTGATTTTGTTCACTGCGGCTATTTCTCTTTTAACATCAAAAGCTACAACACTATATATTGATATTTCAACAAATATTTATCTTTTTGTTTTGGCAATTATTATCAAAATGCTTTATTTTAAGATATTTCGCAAACAAAAAACATTGTTGACGCCTATACAAAGTATTAGTTTTTTATATTGGTTTCCTCTTTTATTGCTTTCGCTTTTCTTGATATGGCAAAGCTTTATTTGGCCAAATCCGAGATTTATATCAATGATGATAATTTGTATGGTAACCGTTTTGTTAATTCCGGCAAGGTTATTTATAAGATTCGGACAGGCAAAAATATGGCAATTTGACATTTTATCTTATATATACGAAACATTTTTACTCAAGCCATTGCGTTATATCGGCAGATTTTTATGGCTTGCATTCGATGTTATGGTAATTGAACGTCGCATAATAGCAACCATATCACACACAACAAAAGTAATTATTTCCGGAGTTCACAAATTGCAAGAAACCGGACGATGGAGCTGTTTAATCAGTATTGCCATAGGGGTATCCATAATGCTTATTTATTGGGGAGTATATATAAATGAGTAATCCTTTTGCTATTCTTTCTCTTATCATAAGCATCCCTTTTTTAGGTATGTTATTTGTACTAACAGCTAAGGATGATGTCGAAACTCAAGGACGCAACAGTTCAAACGTAGCCATTTTTACTATTATCTCCAATTTGGTATTAATTTGGCGTATTTTTATGTTAATTGATGAACGAAAACTAAAGCTTCAGCTGTTTGAAAAATTCAATTGGCTATCTGCTCCGGATATAAATTTAGTTTTTGCGGTTGACAATTTATCGCTGATGATGATTTTAGCCATCCACTTAGTTATTTTAATGGGTATTATATTTGTCCGAAACACATCGGATTGCAAAAAATCTCTTATGGTTTTTACATTGTTATTTTTAAGTATGTCAACCGGACTGTTTGTTGCTGCTGATATATTTTCATTTTTCATATTTTTTGAAGCAATGTTACTACCGTTATTTATGTTAATAGGTATGTTTGGCGGTATCAAAAAACATGAAAAAATAAATGGCTTTTTCTTATATAATTTGATTGGCACATTAATCTTCTTTTGCGGTATTTTATTGATTTACAAATATTACGGAAGTCTTACTTTAGACAAAACCTATAAAATACTATGGAAAATAAATTATGGTGGTTTCATTTGGGCCGCTTTAACACTCGGTTTTATGTTCCGTATTCCAATTTGGCCTTTTCACTACTGGATATCATCCATAATCACCAAAATCCACAATCCTCTTGTGTTTATATCATCGGCGATTCTTCCTCTCAGCGGAATTTATGGTTTAATAAGGTTTTGGCCTCGCCAAATTCCACTTGAAATTTCTCAATATTTTGTCTGGCTCAATGTTGTTGGAACGGTAACAATGCTTTTTATAAGTCTTATCGGTTTCATAAATAAAGAAACTCAATATAAGATATTTTCTTTTGTAACCGTATATTACATAATGTACTTACTGGGGATTTTCAGTCAGGATAAACTGATTACCAACAACATAGGATATGCGTTATTTGGCTTTTTAATAGTTTTTGCCACACTTGAAGTTTTATCTGCGTACATTTATCGCCAAGAACAATCAAACAACAGCATATCCTCCGGTTTTTTATGTCGAGCCAAACGATTGTCGACATCATACTCATTTATAACTTTTGCTGCTGTAGGCTTTCCCATATCGGCAATGTTCACCAACAATTTTTTGATTTTATCTAAATTATTATCATACAATATACATATGGGGGCAGTTCTCATCATATCATGTATTATTGCATCAGCAACACTTATTTCAGAAATGTTTCGCCTCAAAACCGAAAATAAAGAATGTCGATTAAGCAAATCAGAGGACATCAGCTTTGGTCGTTTTATCTTCATAATATTTATTATGTTTATGCTTTTAATGTCCTTTATCAGACCGCTTTGGTTTGTAATAAATGAATAGGGAGAATTAAATTGTTACAAAATTGGTTTATTCTTATGCCGGAACTTTTTCTTCTTGGGTTTTATATTGTAGCATTACCTGTTGAAATTTATCATACGGAAAAGACATCAAAAACATTTTTTTCAATAGCTCAATTTTTTATATTGGCATCAATGAGTTCGACCATTCTTTTTTATAACAAAAGCGCATTTCCGAACATTTGGCAAAATACTCCCTTTACAACATTATTTAAGACTTTTTCATATCTTTTATCGTGGGCGTGGTTTTACCTTTCATCCAAATGGTTTTTAAACAAAAATCGTCCGTCTTTCAAATTTTATTCAATATGCTTTGCAATACTTTTCTTGCTCAACATTTTAGCATCAAGTTCGTCATTGTTAACGTTATCTTGTGTTGTTCCGTTGATTTGTATTTTTTATCGACTACTCATTTTACGTCATTGGGATATTGACAAAGTCAGACATATTGCAAACACATACAGTATTTGCAGCGTGTTATTTTGTTTGATTCTATGGTGTGGAACGGCCATAATATATTATTATGCAAGGACTTTTGAATATTCCGAAATCAACAAATTTCTATCATCTTCTGCCAATATACCATCTTATGTATTATTGGGGATATATTCAATTTTGATATGTTTTATGTTTATTATGGCTTTGGTTCCTTTCCACAGTTGGTTTATCGGGTTTATATCTAACGGCGTTTTACCGGTATGTGGCTTTATTACGTTAGTTCCGCCGCTTATTTTTCTTTGTTCACTGATTCGATTGGTTACGGAATGTTTTTATCCGTTTATATCTGAAATAATCTCAATAATCGGCTTATTTTCTATGCTTTCACTGGTTGTAGGAGCTGTTTCGGCAAATCGTGAATGCAATATCAGACGTCTTTTTGGTTATATAAGTATTTATTGTACCGGTTTTACATTAATAGGAATCCTCAATTTTTCAGATAAATCAATAATTGCATCTTTTGCATACACAATCATATCGATTTTATCTTTTGCCGGAATTTATACGGTATTTTTGGGATTAAAATCACGCGGTGATTACTTAAGTTCTACAACGGATATAAGCGGTTTTTACACAGTACGCCCGTATATGTCTGCTGCTTTTTTAATATTTATGTTTTCTCTTATCGGTTTGGCACCGACACTGGGATTTTTCGGACATTTATCAATTTTCAACAACTTAATCGGAATTAGTGCGTGGTGGCGTTTAGGTTTAGTGATATTAAGTATGCTTTTTGTTGCCAATGCTTGTTTACAAATTGTACGCATAATATATTTTGATAAAGCATCAATCAAATTTGATAGAACAGACAAGGCAATATATATATGTTTATTTATAAACGTTATCTTTATTTTGATTTCTTTAATAAATCCGGCTTGGTTGCTTTCTGACGCTCTTATAATTTTAGGAGGAATTTCATGAGCAATCTGGTAAACGGCAAGTGGCAGCATATCCGCTATGAAGAGGTAACCTCGACTAACGATATCGCAAAGCACTACACAAATCATCAAACACCGATTATCATTACCGCCAAAAAACAATCATCAGGTCGAGGCCGTTATGGACGTAATTGGCAAAGTTTGGAAGGAAACCTATTTCTAAGCCAATTAATACCGAATAATATTCCCGTAACACATCTTGTTTTTGTGACATCATTGAGCATTGCGGAAGCACTTTGTGAAATAACAAATGAAGATATAATCATCAAATGGCCCAACGACATTTTGGTTAACCGAAAAAAAATAAGCGGTATATTAATAGAAGCATATGAAGACAAAATAATTATAGGCATTGGTGTCAATCTGGTTTCGCATCCTGATTTAAGAGATACAATTTATCCTGCAACAGATTTACAATCATTAGGTTACAGTGTACAATCTGATGATTTTTTGCAAATTTACATCCGATATTTTGATAAAAATCTGGCGCTTTGCAGTCAAAACTTTTCAATTATTCGGCAAAAATGGCTTGAGTTTGCCAAATATTTAAACTCCCCCATAAAAGTGCGTTATTCTGATTATACTAAAGAAGGCCTGTTTAAGGGTATTGACGAACAGGGCTTTTTATTGTTAGAACAAGAAGACACAATAACCAAAATCGCTGCCGGCGATGTATTCATATAGGTAACAAAAAATCATGATAGAAGGTTTCAACAAAAAAGGAATATATTTTGTGGCTCTTGGCGGAGCAGAAGAGGTTGGATATAATATGTTTGCCTACATAGTTGATGGCAAAATCATA
Organism: Alphaproteobacteria bacterium; assembly: GCA_045597005.1. Lineage (GTDB taxonomy): Bacteria > Pseudomonadota > Alphaproteobacteria > RF32 > CAG-239 > CAZU01. Next base: position 21,315 of record JAZODJ010000016.1, read on the forward strand.
GTTGTTGATGCCGGCTACGGTTTTTTACAGGACGATTTTCCCGGAATGGAAATGGGACTGGCCGACGCCTCATTTTTAGAAACATACCGCGATGATATTGAGGCAATGTTTATCACACACGGTCACGAAGACCACTTCGGAGCAATAGGGCATGTATTACCGATGTTAGATTGTCCTGTTTATGCATCTGATTTTGCACTTGGTCACATTCGCTCACGCCTTAAAGAATATCATATTGAAGATTTTGCAAATCTATATTCGGTAACAACAAATCCGATAATAAAATTAACCAATTTTATCGTTGAATTTGTGTCTTTGGTTCACTCCGTACCACAGAGCAGCGGTTTAATAATTCGAACTCCATACGGCAATATTTTTCATGCTACGGATTGGCGTTTTGATGACGGCAAAACACCTATACTTCCCACAGATTTTCCGTCATTAAATAAGTTAGCTGAAGAAGGTGTAGATTTATACGTCGGCGATTCTACCAATATGGGTTCAAACCACAAAGAACCGACTGAATTTGAAGTCAGACAAAATTTGCTTAAATTGATACCGACACTGGAAAATACAGTTGTTGCAACGTGTTTTGCCTCTAACATTATGCGCTTGGAAAGCCTTATTTTAGCAGCTTCTGAAGCTGGACGCACAGCTGTTATCAGCGGACATTCGCTCAACCAAAATTACAAAATAGCAAAAGAATGTGGCTATCTTCAAAATTGTCCGCAAGCCTTTGATATCAAAGATGCAAAAGACATTCCCTTAGATAAAATACTTTTTATCTGTGCCGGTTCACAGGGTGATTATCGTTCAGCATTATCTCGCATAGCCAATGGCGAAAGCAAAGATATAGTACTGGGTAAGGGTGATAATATCATATTTTCATCCAAAATAATTCCCGGAAACGAAGATAAAATTGAACGTATGCAAGACAAATTGCGAGATATGGGTGTCGAGGTTATTTCAACAGAAGATTATTCCGTTCATGCTTCCGGACATGCCACTCCCGAACAAATACTTGAGATGTATCGTTTATTAAAACCCAAGGTAGTAATTCCCGTACATGGTGACAAACGCAATATTCGTAAACAAAAAAAGCTTGCCCAAGAAAATGGCGTTGGCGATGTTTTGGTTGCTCGCAATGGTGAAGTTATATTGATTCAAGACGGAAAGCACGAAATTGTATCAGAGGTTTTTACACGCAAACTTGGTGTAGATCGCCGTCAACTTACTCCATTAGACTCGCAACTTATAAAAAATCGCAAACGCATAGCTTTTAATTGCTCTGTTTTTATCAGTGCTATTTTCAAAGCTGATTGGCAACTGGCGGATATCCAAATAAGTTCAATTGATATTTTAGAAGAATCACAATTTACGGAACTGCGTGATAAAATTATTAAAAGCATAAGAGAAGACATTGCCAAAGAAATCGTCAAATTGGATTACCGAGAAAAATCCATCAGCGAATATTTGGCAGCCCGCATCCGCAAACAAATTCTAAAAGCAACCGATATCAAACCGGTAGTATTTATGCATTTTTATAAAGAAGATTTATCTTAAACATTATTCTTCTTTTTCAAACACCGGCAAATATATTGTAAAAGTTGTTCCATTATACCCGTTAGAGTTAACGGTAATATTTCCCTGATGTCTGATGATTATGTGTTTTGCAATAGCTAGCCCCAAACCTGTTCCTTTAATATTTTGGTCTTTATGTTCTTGTAACCGATAAAATCTTTCTGTCAGGCGAGCTAATTTTTCCGGTCCTATTTTTGGTCCTTTATTATTTACGGCAATTGCAACAGCCGGAGTATCAGCTGTTTTAATTGTTTGCGATGCCGGAATCTTATCAACATTACTGATTCTAAGAGTCACATCAGTTCCTTCAGGTCCGTATTTAATTGCATTATCTGTCAGATTTTGAACAATTTGCTTAATTTGGTGTTTATCAGCCTTAATCGAAGCAATATCTTTTTCTTTTACTACTTTGATTTTCATATTACGATTTTTGGCTTTAATTTTCATAGCTTTTGTAACATCATCCACAATTTCAACCACATCAACCTCATCTTGCGGGTGTTCATCTTGGTTTAATTCAATTCTGGATAATGATAACAAATTTTCAATCAGATTTGCCATATATTCTGCTTGTTCAGCAATAATTTTCAAAAAATTTTGTTGTGCTTCCGGATCATCTTTTGCCGATGTTTGCAATGTCTCAACAAATCCGGATATAATAGACAACGGGGTTCTAAGCTCGTGGCTGGCGTTTGCCACAAAGTCCGATTGCATTTTTTCAACTTTTAGTGATTTTGTTAAATCATATATGGAAATAACCGCAACAGCTTTTCCTTTAGACAACCAGGGCAATTGTTTAATATGGGCATAAAGTTTTTGATCAATAGGTTCTTCAACATAAAATATCAAATTTTCAGATGCACTCTCCTTATTTAAAACCCTTGATACCGCATTTATAAAACTATGTGAGTTAAAAATTTTATCAACATTTTTATCGGTTATTTTTTCACCAAAAGCTGTTCTTGCCGATAAATTTGCTCCCAATATATTGCCGGATCTGTCAATAACCATAATCGGGTCGGGCAAACTGTCCAAAACAGCAGTATCCGAGATTGTTTGTGCTTCCAATACATCGGTTTTTTGCGCCCAAAAATGATGCATATTATTAATTGCCGCAATCAAATCCTTGGTTTCATCTTCCGATAACGTCAACAGTTCATTATCAGAAATTTCTCCTTTGGCTAACGAAACAACATATTTTTTGATTTGTTGCAATTCAAAAGTCAGCGGAAACAACAACGCAATATTAAAAGCAACAACCGCAGCCAATGATATTATGGCCAAAACCGGATCAACCAGATTAAAAGCCGACAAAACCACAAATACCAAAGCGGTCGGAAAACTCAAAAACAATATTCGTTCAACAAATTGGGTATTTTTTTCAAAGCCTAAAGATTTTCGTGATTTTTCAAACATAATCTTATCCCATATACCAAAAAAATGCACTTGAAACCATTCCACATTTTATAATAATATGAAACAAGTTTAAAAATACTAAATATTTTACTCTTGAGATAATAAATGGATAATATCGACCTTGAAAAATTGACTACGCTAACCCCGATGATGGCGCAATATGTAAAAATCAAAAAAGAACATAAAGATTATTTATTGTTTTATCGTATGGGCGACTTTTATGAATTATTTTTAGATGACGCCATAAAAGCATCACAAGCACTGGATATTACATTAACCAAACGTGGCAAGGTCGAAGGAATGGATATTCCGATGTGCGGTGTTCCGTTTCATGCCTATGAAAGTTATTTGGCAAAACTGATACGTCAGGGTTACAAGGTTGCCATATGTGAACAGACTGAAGATCCCAAAGAGGCCAAAAAACGAGGCGCAAAATCTGTGGTAAGACGAGAGGTTATTCGTCTTGTTACCGCCGGAACTCTTACCGAAGAACCATTGCTGGAAGCCAAACGCAACAATTTTCTTATGTCGGTGTCCAAAATAGGCCGAACACTAGGAGTTGCGTGGCTTGATATTTCAACCGGCGAATTTTTCACACAAGAAACAACATTGACGGATGATGACGAAGAAGAAAACATTTTGTCATCAATTATTATGCGTCTGTTACCTGTCGAACTCATTATTGCAGACGGCTATTTACATACCCCCGAAATATTTTCAGTCATAAAAAATTACAAAGAACAGCTTTCAGTATGGCCGGATGAACGTTTTAACAGCGAAAATGCCTGTAAGCACCTTCAAGATGTCTATAAAGTAAACAATCTTGATGCGTTTGGCAATTTTTCTCGAGCCGAAATCAGTGCCGCCGGTGTCTTGATTGATTATGTAGAAACATCTCAAAAAGGCAAGATTCCGCATTTATTACATCCGCAAAAAATAATTGATGAGCAAATTGTCGAAATCGATGCTGCTACACGTCGCTCATTAGAGCTTATTGATTCTATCTCGGGTGACAAATCAAGCAGTTTGTTAAAATCAATTGATCGTACCGTAACAGGCCCCGGCGGAAGGTTATTGGCATCGCGTATATCAAATCCTTTGCGAGATATAACCGCTATAAACAAGCGTCTTGATATGGTCGAATTTTTTGTTTCCAAGGCCGAGTTACGAGATGAAATACGTACACTTTTAAAGTCTTCTGTCGATATTGGACGCGCTGTTTCACGTCTCAGTGTTGCTCGTGGCGGTCCGCGTGATATGGCAAATATTAAAAACACCCTTGGAATGATACCTCATTTGCGCAGTTTGATACATTTTAATTCAAACGATAAAACTAAAGTTGTTTCTGAAATTCCGGCAGTCCTTCAGCAAGTATTATCAGATCTTGGTGAGCATTCTCCGTTGGTGGCAAAACTGGGCGATGCATTATCAGAAAATGATTTGCCTTTGCTCAGCCGAGATGGAGGATTTATTCGTGCGGGCTATTCTGCACAACTTGATGAAATACGCAATCTCAAAGATAACAGTCATAGGGCAGTTGTCGAACTACAAACAAAATATATCAGTCAAACCGGAATCGCCAACTTAAAAATAAAATTTAACAATGTAATAGGCTATTTTATCGAAGTTCCAGCCAAGTTTGCCCATATGCTTATGAGCGATACATCATTTATATTCCGCCAATCCGTATTAAGTGCTTCGCGTTTTACCACGGTTGAATTAACCGAACTCGAAGACAAGATACGTGGTGCAGATGATAAAGCCTTGGCTATGGAATTACAATTGTATGACGAGTTACTTTCATCAATAAAAGCAAGTTCTGATGATATAATAAAATGCGGCAATGCCATGGCCGAACTCGATGTTGCTGTTGCTTTGGCAGATTTGGCTGTTGAATACAATTATTGTCGTCCGGTGGTTGACAATTCGCTTTGTTTTGAAATAAAAGACGGTCGTCATCCGGTGGTTGAACAATCACTTCGCAAAGAAAACTCCGGTTCCTTTGTCGGCAACGACTGTCACATGGATGATAAAAGTGGCAATTTGTGGTTGTTAACAGGTCCGAATATGGCCGGTAAATCAACATATTTGCGTCAAAATGCCATTATTGCCATAATGGCACAAATGGGATCATATGTTCCTTGTCAATCCGCTCGAATAGGAATTATAAACAAGATTTTTTCTCGTGTCGGAGCATCGGATGATTTAGCCAAAGGGCGCTCAACATTTATGGTAGAAATGGTTGAAACCGCCGGCATACTTAACCGAGCCGATGAACGTTCTTTTGTTATTTTGGATGAAATAGGGCGCGGAACGGCAACTTTTGACGGCTTGTCAATCGCTTGGGCTGTTGTTGAATATTTGCACGAAATCAATCGTTGTCGTACTCTTTTTGCTACCCACTATCATGAATTGACATCTCTAAATGGTAAATTGTCGCGTTTAAGCCTTCATTGTATGAAAATCAAAGAATTCAACGATGAAGTTATTTTCTTGCACGAGGTTATGAATGGTGCTGCTGACCGCAGTTATGGTATACACGTTGCAAAATTAGCCGGTCTCCCCAAAACCCTTATAAAAAGAGCCGACCAAGTTTTGCATAATCTTGAAAATCAAAATAAAGGACTATCCCCAAAAGATATTGCCAATGATTTGCCGTTATTTGCATGTATCCGTGAACGCGTCGAAGAAAAAGTATCATCTCCGGCACTTGATGAGCTTAATCAAATTAATCCTGATGATTTAAGTCCGCGTGAAGCACTGGAAAAACTCTATGAACTAAAAAAACTTTTGTAAAAAAAAAGAGGCCGGTTAATCCGGCCTCTATTCAACTTCACGTTCTTCAAAAAAAGATTTGTCAACACCACATATCGGGCAAATATAATCATCATCAAGCTTTTCAAACGGAACATCACCGTCATATACATAATTGCAAACCGTACATACCCATTTTTTAGACATTGTTTTCTCCTTTTTCATCTGATTAAAAGATTTTATGACCAAGTCCTTTAATTCTCCGCGATAATCTTGATATAATAACGGCAAAGTATCAGAATTTTTGATTGCCCCGACAATTTCAGCAACAAAGATTGTATTGCTTTCTAAAATATATTTATGCAAAACTTTGGCTTTAATATATGAAACCGCTCCACTTAAAACCGGAAGATCCATAAAATATTCTTTTGTTATCAAATCCCACTTATTATTATCACGGCTGCTTTGAAACCCGAAGACGGCAATGACTGACGGTTCAATATCTTTAGGTAAAACAGACAAAGAAAATTCATTTGTTTTTTCAATGCATTGTTTGGTATAGCTTCCGTTATTGCAAGACAAAACCAACGCACAAGGTTTATTAGCTCCAATCATAACCGCATCAACAATGCTTCCGACATCCCTTTCACCATCTTTCGCCCCCAAAACATACAAACCAAGCGAAATTTTATACAAAGCATCCCAATCAATCATAAACGTCTCCTTTATGTTTCAGCATAAATATAATATCAAATTATACTTATACAAGGTTAGTAGTGCGGCGGTGGTGTTTCTTCCGATAACGGTTTTACAACATCTTTATCAACCAAATCTAACAAATATTTATTAAGTTTAAGTAAGTGATCAATTTTTTGGCCTTGTTCAAAAACAACTTTATTAAGCTCGTCCAAAGTTTTTTCCTGATTAGCCAATGCCATTTCTATTTCAATAAGTCTTTCTTCTGTTGTCATATTTGTTATCTTTCCTTAAATTTTGTTATTGCCTCAAGAAGCGACAAAATCTTATGTCCTGTTTTGGTTCTAAATCTTACTTTTGCTTTATATCGTTTGCTCCATTCTTTTTCTTTAGGATTATTTCTGGCTCGTTCTCTAAGTTCAACTCTGTTTCGCTCACGATATCGTTTTCTTATTTCTTTTCGATTTTCGGCATGATTTTTTTCATAGTCGAGTTGTTTTAACAATTCCGGATTTTCTTCTTTCATTTTTAAGCGTTTAACCGCCGCTCTTTTCGATATTTCTTTTTTATGTGTGTTGGCATATTTTTGTTTGGCTTTTTCCAGTTGTTCACGCCTTTCTTCGGTCATATTTGCTCCGCCTCGACGTTCATAATCTCGTTTATTTTCTTGTTTTCTGTATTCCGGATGTTCGGCGCGGTATTTTGCCATTTTCAGTCGATTTTTTTCACGTCTGATTAAAATCTTTTTATCATCACCGATATCTTTTTTCAGCTCATTAAGAATTTTCATACTCAAATTCAAGCAAACGGTAGAATAATCGGCATTTTGCACCTTATAATTAAATTTATTAAATTCTTCCGGTCCGATCGTTATCTCACCCTTAGCAGTTTTAAATTTTAAAGGAATTGCATTATAAACAGTTTTAACGGCAAAGTCCGGAAAATAAGCAATATTTCGAATAATGGCATCAACATCACTAACATCCAAAAGCCATTTAAGCTTACTGTTATTTACAAAATCTCTGACTTCTGCATGGCTGTCCGGTTCTCCGCCCATCCAAGCCAAAAATAAATCAGACAAACTGTCAATTGTATCTTTTTTATAACTCTGCAATCTTTCCTCCAAATGTTTTGGCTAAATATATTGCATTTTTGTCTAAAACACAAGCAAATATTCTGTCATAGATTAATTTTTTCAATATATAAAAAACAAAAAACCCGCAGAGCTTCTTTTTTATAAGAAGCAACTGCGGTAAAAAATCACATTTTCTAATTTTTTATTTCTATACGCGAAAAACCGTTTGCGGTTCCATCGGTTAATACCCTTATTTTTGTGCCTTTATGGATACCACGTATTTCCGGATGCTTCTGCGGAGAAATCATTAAAATACCTTTTTCTGTCTCAACAACATAGATGGTATTTTCGTGCAAAACTTCCTTATCCCAAGATATAACAGGTATAAAAACTTCTTTTTCAAACAAAAAGTCGTTTTTATTCTTTATCTCAACGGAAGTAATAGTAACCATTATTATACCATATACGATAATGGATAATAATGAACCATTACACTTAGTTTTTTCTCCTTCTATATCCCATCCGTATTCACTATTCGTAAATTTCATTTTGTAGGATAATTTGGGTATAATATCCGTATACAAAAATGTATTTACAAAAAGGGCAACCATGGTGCCGACGACATATGTATCTACAGGGTATTCGATAGTTCGTGGTTCAATTGAACATAATCGGCAGGTCGCAACGAAAACTGCAAAATTAATGCAAGCCCATGCAAATCGCACAATTTTACAGTCAATTTCTATATTTGCATACGGCAATCGCCAATAAACAATCAATGATGCCGCAATACCCAACCACAAGATTAGCTGGTTGCAATACAGAAATATACCGACCAATACTGCCGTTACAACGGATACAGCTAAGAACACAAAGTTACCGTACAAACTCCAAAATTTTTCAAATTTTGAGCTTAAGCTGTTTAAATCAATTTTTTTCATAAGCTTTGAATTTTAAATAAGTTAATAATTGTATTTTCTAAATTGTTCTTACCATACCACAAAAAAGCATCATTGACAATACAAAATGAATCTAGCTTCTGCCGCCATTGTTTTTTTGTTGAGTTTGTTGTTTTCCGCAAACTTCGGGTTTTCCGTAAAACATGTCCAAAACTGTTCCGTCAGGCAGACAAATACTCGGTCTTTTGTTGGCATTAAATTGTGTTGTATGTTTAACTCCGCTTTGCGTTTTATGAATCACGCTTGACAACCGCCCCAAACGGTCTGTTCTTACAATATAATTAGGCACATGATTAAGCACATCTCCTGGGGTAAACGCAATAGGGCGACCTTTATAAATAAATTTCTTAACCGTAAAATCATCCGAATCCAACAAAAGTTTAGCATTTTTCCCGCTTATATTATCATTAATAACCAAAGAAAAATGTTGAGGAGAGTTAAAATACAATATCGATTTATCTGCAAAAACCATTTTTCTGGTATCATAATTTATGTGCGTTCCGTCAGGTAAACTCAAAGTATTTGCATTTGTTTTGTCGGTTTCAAGAGTTTTATTTTTATTTTTTTCAAGTCGTTGAACAATATCAGTTCTGATAATTTTTCTTTCAGCAAAATCAACATTAACAACTTTTCCGTCAGGATGAGTAAATTTATAGATATTTCCTTCGACCAATGTTCCCTTGGGCAACTTAGCAACCACGCTATTAATTTTTGTATATACATCGGTCAATTCTGATGTGTCCGAAGTAAACATCTCGGCCATTTCCGATGTAAAATAATTATGGCTTAATTTGTTTCGCTTTGCTCGTATTTTGACAATTTTATCATAAAAAGATTTATCCAAATCTTGTTTCTGAACCATCAATTTGACGGAATCCAAAGTTGATACACTCACTCCATGCGCCAAACTGTAAAGCCCCAACAGGTTTTCCATTTCTTGATATGTGTGCAAATATGTGTTTAGACGGCTATAATTTTCCATTTCATCGAAAATAGTTTCAATTTTAACTTCAGGATTATCAATAATCAAAGCTTCCGGAAAAAGTTTTTTGATGTTTTTCATCATTTGGTCGCTTTTTGAGTTTTTAGAATCATAATTTAATTCTAAAATAAGATTATCATCAGGATTTTTACGATGGTAATCTTTGATTCTTGAGATAAATTTCGAAACACTTTCATCTTTTTTACGCGATATAAAGTTTGGATAAAAGTGTTGGACCAAAGGTCTGAAATCATCCATTATTTCAACATATGTATCCAAGCGCCCAAACAACTCTTTATCAAACAGTTGTTGATATATCTTCAAATATTCATTACGTTGGTTTTTTCTGGTTTCAGACAAGCTTGTCGTAAAACCGGCATAAGCTCCGAGCGAATCACATTGATGATGAATAAGGTGTCTTATTTTCAAATAGTTTCTCAAATTCTGAGCCGAAGGTATCAAACCGTTTTCTTCAGCCTTGCGTATTGATTTTTTGCTTTTATATATATCACTGATTATATCTCTGCTTATTTCGGCATTTCTGGCCATCGCGTTGAGTATAATGGTTTCAAGAGGTTGCACAAAGCGCGAAGCAAAAGCCTCATTATGAATAAGATCCAAGCGAGGATTTTCGTCTTTGCATTTATCCAATAATGTGGCAGTATAGAGCATAGATTTAAATTTTTCACAAAAATCAACAGAATCAAATGCTTCTGCAACAGTCAAATCACCATCATCGAAAAGTTCAGCATTATATTTTATCTTCATTCTGCCGTCTATAATAAAAGGAGTGTCCCTAAGCATGGCATTCTTTTCAAATGCCGCCAGATAATATTCATAAAGGTTAGGAAACATCAAAATATCGCTTCCGGTTTGCAAACCATTCGGTAAAGAATCAAAGCATCCTTTAGTATGCGGATTATCAAAGTTATATTTAACACTTATATAACATGCCTCGGGAATATTTTTTGCACATCCTTCCAATAAGTCGTCAAAAGCTTTTCTTTCTTCATCAGATGCAGCACTCAGTTTCCAAGGAATCTGCTCCATCTCATCAAAAAATTTTCCATATTCGGTATAAAATTTATATCCGGCCAATGAAATTTTAGAACGTTCTCGTACATAAGCTTCAATCTTTCGAACATAGCTTGAATATCGGGAATATGCGGCCAACAAATTCCTCTTATTTTCTTCTAAAGACACACGTTCAACAATTTCAGTCATAAATCAATCCCTACAGGCGCAAAACACCTTCCTCATCGGAAGGTGTTGCAAATATTTTTAACCGGATACCATATAAAGAAGATATTTTCAAGAAAAAAAACACATCAAACAAATCCGGTATAAATGTTTTGTTAATTTTTTTGTGTCATATTATAAATCATAGGATAGTATTGTTTCAATAGGAGAGTATAATGAAGCTGTGGCAAGAAATCATCGGAATATTTTCTGATTTCAGACAAATTACAGAATTAATGTTTTCCGACGGAATCATATATGAATACATCGGTTATGGAGCCGGTGTAGCGACTGTTGCCGCATTTTCAATTCAAACAATACGTATATTAAGAGCCAAAAATGTCAGTGGTCTGTCAAGCTATATGTATACAATGTATAGCCTAAGCCTTATATGTTGGTTTTCTTATGGTATTTATATTGACGCATGGACATTAGCCATAGCTAATCTGTGTACATTCTTTTTCACGTTTATTATTTTGCTATTGATTTTGTATTATGATGAAGAGGACAAAATCGAACGTTATCGTCGCGATCCTCTTACTTGGTTATTTAATAAAAAATATTATTACGAAGAACTTCCCAAAAAAATCACAGATGCTGATACTCGCAAACAACCATATGCTATTGTTGTTGGTAAAATAAGAAATTTAGATGATATTCATGAACAAATGGGCGGAAAATATTACAATCGAGCTTTAAAATATGTTTCTCGCACACTTGAAAAAGCTTTGCGCGACAGCGACTTTATTGCGCGCATCGATGATAATTTGTTTGCCGTTTATATAGATAATGTAGAATCAAAAGTAGTTAAAAAGGTTGTTGAGCGAGTTCTAAACAGTGTAAACAGTATCGAAGTCAAGAAGAATGCCAAACTAAGCCAAAATATCCAAATGGCATTTGGTGTGTGTCCGTCGATTGAAAAAGGCGATTTAGACGCTTTGACACAAAAAGCCGAAAAAGCGCTTGCCGGCATAACTTCGAAAAGCCGTAGCTTAATTAAGCTTTATCAACCGGAAAAGAAAAAGGCGACTAAAAAATAGTGCGCGTTGATAAGGTTTTATCATTAAAATCGAAACTTTGTATATGTCTTTAATAAGAAAATAAAGTGGTGTCATGCTTTTTCTTTAATCTTTTATACATTATAATAAAATATTAACAAAATTTGGTTATAATATCCAACATATTAAGCATAAAAAACATAAGGAGATATTATATGGTACCTTTTGCGTTAGCACCGATTGATGCCGGCTGTCGTAATCAGATTTTAGGTGCATTTGATGCAATAAATACCCTTACCGGAAATGTCAAAACTCCGGATGAATTATTTGTCCTTCCGGAAGGTGTTTCAGACTATATGGATATTAAAACTCCTTTGTGTTATTCTCAATTCAGTAATTATGACAAATTTAAACAAGTTTTATTCAATCGTTTAGACGCTTTTATGGCAAAATCGTCTTTTGTTCCGCATATTTTTATAACAGTATACAATCCCACCGAAAGCAATATTCCCGGAAAAGATGCTGATAAACTATGTGCAGCCATAAAAGAATATTACAAAAATAACAATCTCGGCAATGTTCTGACGGTTGTTTTAACTTCACGCTACTATAAATACAAATATGTCGACTTAATTAATATTCCCAAACACTTAATGACATTTTCTTTACGTATACGTTTATTAAGAAACAAAAATTTACGCAAAAAACATCTTATTACCGTCGGTACAATCAACAACTTTAATATTCAAAAAGTTAAAAGCAAATTTGTTGAACTGAACAATACTTTTGAAAGGCTAAAAGATGATGAAGACTTAAAAGACATTATTGCTAAGTTCGAAAGTTATAAACACACATCCAAAAAAGTGGTTTATTTGTTGGGTGGACGTGTAGAAGGTCCCGAAATCGTATTTGATATTGATTATGCCCGAAAATTGTTTAATGATGCTCAAAAACTTGCATCTGTAGGTTTTGGGGTGGTTATTGCTAATGGTCCCAGAACACCTAATAATGTAACTGATTTTCTATATGAAAAATCTTTGGCGAATAAAGATATAATTTTTCACAACTGCAAAAGAATAGCCCAAAACGATGAAGATAGGGGGCTTTCTAAATGGCGTATTTATTCCGGAAAATATGAAGAACAGTTCAAAAAAATGTCAACACTAGGAAATATTTATCCCGGAATTTTAGGTTACGAAAATACATTGGTTGTACATACTATGGACTCTTATTCAAGTTGCGAAACCGCCAGTGCCGGAATTCCTACAGCTGTAAGCACCAAAGGGATTTATGTTGATCCTGTTGCCAGATATGATTGCCAAAACTTGGTTGAACTTTTATGTCCTCGGTACGCTATCGATTTTGACGAGTTTGTAAAAATTGCCTGTACAATGCAAATCGAACCCAAGAATTTGCAACCTCACATACTTTCAAATGTTTTGCGAGTATTTGCCGAGACGGTTATAAATAAATATATAACTCTTTCTAAAAAATAGTTACATCTGTTTAACAAAAAAACATCTTGTCGCAGACTGAAAAATATGATATAGTCGCAGGCATAATAAGTAATTATTGTGCCGATTAGATGATTTAAAACACTCGCTTTTTGCGGTTACAGCACAATAAACATAACTAAGATTATTAACCCTAAAAAATAAACAAAATGAAAAAGATTTTATTCATTTTATGCGTATTGTGCGCATGTTCTTGCACCAACCGCGAAATGCAAGAAAAAAAGGCTATATGCCAAAGTCTTTGTGATAGTCTGTATGTCACGGAGACAAAGAGTTATAAAATCATTGAAACCCAAAATACCGAATGGCATGAGGGGCAAAGATCAATGATTGTTGTCGGAACAACACCGGTGCCGACCACAAGAACCGTAAAAGCAAAAGGATCACTTATGCTTTTAGAAACCGAAGAAGTAATCCGTACGAACTACAGCAATGTTCCTGTTGGAGCATTGTTTGTTATAAAGCCGGTATACGTTCCAGAAAAATTTAAGGACGGCAATCAAAAAAATTATCGTCCTGTTTTGCAAAAATACGAATATTACATTTTTGCGGAAAATAAATTATACCAAGTAGAAGATTTTGACTTGTTCAAAGTTAAATAACAACGCAAGTCCCCTAAAACAAAAGACCGATAGCTTTTATAAAAGCTGTCGGTCTTTCGTTTTGAATCTGGTTTCAATACTTTCCGGTTACTTGGTTAAAGAACTGTACTCCGATAATCGTCAGTTGCCACAACTGTCTGTTTTTACGAACAGTTTCCTTGATAAAACCTTTTTTCAAAAAATGGTTATACATTTCTTCGCCATGTTCTTTAACAAAATCAGACTTACTGCCATGATTACACTTTACGGCATATTTTATTGCCGATTTGATTTTGCAATAGCTGAGAGGATTTTCCTTTTCTTTGATATAATCACTCCAAAGAGATAATACACCGTACATCACAGCCAAAATAGCAAAAATCACCACACTATTGTCTTCCAAAAGCGTTTTGTTAAAGAAAGACCACACAAATATTGCAAATGTTATAAAACACGCAACACAAACTACGATTTGTAGTGTTTTGCAAATAATCTTTTGTTTTTTCATACTAATAAGGATTAAAATTAGACATAATTACTGTTTCATATATTTTCTTATTAAAACAAGATTTTGCTAAAGTCAAATTTTGATTGAAAACAAAAAAGCCCCTGCAAATTATCAGGGGCTGATTATCTTATTTTTTTAATATGCGTAATATCAGTTTTTCAACTTCTATCCAGAGCAACAATAACAAACTTGCCACCCCGATTGTTGCCCATGCTTTTAACCCGATAAACGATGTCTTAAAACAGAAATTAAAAACAGAGGTATAGGTAAACAATATTTGCAATATTACCATCCCAAATGCTCCAAACAACATCCATCTATTCTTAAGAAGTCCCGAAAACAGGGTGCTGCGAGTAACACTTTTGCATGCAAACATATTAACAATACCAAGCATAACCAACAAATTAACAACCGTAGTTTGAGATTGTGATAGCGAATATCCTTGTTGCATCATTGCATTAAACACAACAAACACAAACAATGTCATTAACGAACAAACGGTAATCATTCTGATTAACACCGATTTTGACAACAGCGGAGCTTTAGGTTTGCGGGGAGCGCGTGTCATAATCCCTTTTTCAATCGGCTCAAAAGAGAACATTGCTCCAAGCAAAATAGTAGTAACCATATTAATCCACAAAATTTGCACCGGAGTAATCGGCAACTTCCAACCAAAGAAAATAGCCAACATTACAACAAAAGCCTCAGCAAAGCTTATCGGAAGTGTCCAAAGAATAAATTTGATGAGATTATCAAGCACACCTCGTCCTTCACGAATAGCCTTTTCAATAGAAGCAAAATTATCATCAAGCAACACAACATCCGATGCTTCTTTAGCAACATCTGTACCGTTTTCACCCATAGCAATACCGATATTTGCTTGTTTTAGAGCCGGCGCATCATTTACACCGTCTCCGGTCATTGCAACAATATTACCCTTTTTCTGCAATGCTTTAACCAAACGCAACTTATCTTCCGGCGAAACACGGGCAAAAACATCTGTTGTCGGAGCAATTTTCAAAAGCTCTTTATCAGACATAGCACTCAATTCTTTGCCGTTTATGGCTGTAGGTTCTTTACCGTCTTTGGCAAATCCCATTTTTTGAGCTATAGCAACCGCCGTCAACAAATGATCGCCGGTAATCATCTTAACATTAATACCTGCCGCATGACACGTAGCAATAGCCTTAATAGCTTCCGGTCTTGCCGGGTCAATCATTGCCTGAAGTCCGACAAAAATCATATCTGTCTTAACATCAGAATGCTGAATCGTTTTTTTCTTAAAATCAGGTTTAATACAAAAACACAATACTCTAAGCCCTTGTTTAGCATAAATATCGGCTTGTTTTTGTATCTCTTTGGTATTTATTTTTTCAAGTTTACCATCTTTGTTCATCTGGTTTTTGCAAAGAGGCAAAACAGCCTCGATAGAACCTTTCATATAGATAGTATCGCCACACAAACAAGCCATATATTGATAAACAGCTTCAAAGGGAATTGTATCCGAACAAGGCGTTTTTTCACGCAGTTGCGATGGTACAATACCATGTTTAGAAGCTGAAACCAAAAGAGCAATTTCTGTCGGATCACCGGATGGCTTAAAAGCACCGGCATCATTCCACAAGTTAGCATCATTACACAAAACACCCGTCTGCAAACAAACTTGCAAAGCTTTATTTGTTTTGCCTTCCGGAGTAAAAGTACCTTCTAATTGATAGCCCAATCCGGAAACATCATAATTATTGCCACCACAATAAATATGTTGTACCGTCATTTTGTTTTCGGTTAGAGTTCCGGTTTTATCGGAACAAATAACTGTTGAGCTTCCTAATGTTTCAACTGCAGGAAGTTTGCGGATAATAGCTTTGTGTTTAAGCATACGATTTACACCGATAGCCAAAATAATTGTCATTGCAGCAGGCAAACCTTCTGGAATAGCCGCAACAGCCATAGCGACACCGGCCATAAACGTATCAACAATCGGCAAACCTTTAAATATGCCTACAACAAACGCCAATACGGACAAAAACACAATCAACCACAAAAGCTTAGAGCTGAAAATTTCAACCTTTTCGGTTAGTGGTGTCTTAATATCTTCGGCAGAGGCAATCATCTGAGATATTTTGCCGATTTCCGTTTTATCTCCGGTAGCCACAACAACACCTGTCGCACTGCCGAACACCGCCAAAGTAGATGCAAATGCCATATTAAGCTTATCGCCGAGCAGAGTTTTTTCAGGCAAAATATCGGCATTTTTCTCAGCCGGCAAAGATTCTCCGGTTAAAACAGATTCATTAACCTTTAGGTCATGAACCTCCAAAAGACGCATATCGGCCGGAACTTTATCGCCCGAATGAAGCAAAACAATATCCCCCGGAACAACCTCTTGCGACGGAATAACCACACTTTGCCCGTTACGCAAAACCGTAGTCATCATCGGGATATTCTTAGACAAAGATGAAAGCGCCTTCAATGCCTTATCTTCCTGAACAAAACCCATTATGGCATTACCGATAACAACACCATAAATAACACCGGATTCAACATATTCTCCCAAGCATAAGGCGATTGTGGCCGACAAAATCAAAACATAAATAAGAGGTTGATGAATTTGTAAGAAAAACCTTAGCCATGCACTTTTTCCTTTGGGCGGGGTTAGGGCATTAGGGCCATATTTTTCAAGCCTTTTTTGAACATCGTCTTCATTAAGCCCTTGTTTAATATTTGTTTTTAGCTTTTGTAAAACGTCATCATTTGTCAATGCATGATAGTTGTTTTCCATAATATACCTCTTTGTTTTTTTCATAAACTAACAGGGCATTATACCAATATTGCAGGTTTACTCAATATATTATACCAAATAATCCTCTTTTATTTTTTTGGTCATTGCGAAGCGCGTCTGTTACGTCATCCTTCCAAATCGTCAGATTCGGTCAAGGGAACATCCATATTTAAAAACTACAACTTCATGGCTCGGAGTAAGCAAAGCAAACGACGTCAAGCCATCTTTCTCTATCAAGTCATCCCTCCAAATCGCCAGATTTGGTCACGGGATCTTCCATATTCAAAAACTACAACGTCATGGCTCGGAGGGAACAATGCGAACGACGTCAAGCCTCTTTCTCTATCAAGTCATCCCTCCAAATCGCCAGATTTGGTCAAGGGATCTTCCATATTCAAAAATATTGAAGATCGCTGGTATCGCTCGTTCCTCGCTCAAGCGATGACAATTTTTTTATTTCTTCTGTCATCAACCCAGTTGATTATTTATGCACAAAGATATTTTTTTTGTCATTGCATGTCAGCTTTTCCTCCCCCCGTCACTGCGAGGAGCAATAGCGACGAAGCAGTCCATAAAAATAGATTCTTCGTCACCTATCGGCTCCTCTGAATGACAATACTTTTATGTCATTGCGAAGCGCTTTGCGCTGAAGCAATCCAATGAATCACATTTTTCATTAACAATCTACAAACAAAAAATAAATTATAAAAAAAGCAAACCTCCAATCTGCCAAAACAGATCAGAGGTTTGAACTTTTAGTTAAGATGGAGTTTAATCCATCTTATTGTCCTTCAGGAAGTCTTCAATTACTTCCGATACATCATCACCCTCAGTAAATAGAGTGTAACGATGGCTATAGCCATATGCAGCCATAGCGTCCTGAATTTCCTTTGCATACCTAGCATCAGGCAATGCTTTGTTGCAAAGTACGTTCATATTCACAGCGGGGTTGATGATTTGTACCAACCACTGCCATGTCGATGCAATGGTTACCGTCGCATCGGTAGCAAACACTAACGGGATATATTCCGCATGTTTGATACCACGAACACCGAAGAGGTGTTCTGCTTCGGTCTCACCCGGAACATACATTCCGCCCAAACAACCCTTCATCTCTTCCACCTTTTCAAGATCATTGACCTTTGAGAAGTGGCTTGTAAACACCTTAATAGTGTTTTCAAGTGAGGCAATAGGCCAGCTAGCCGATGATTCAAGAGATTGCTTCTCTGCCTCAACTTCGGTGGAGTGAGATAGCCACTTTTGGATATTTACAGCGAGGATTTTTTTATCCTGCGCCATCTCGGCGAGAAGAGGATGCGTGGTCTGCCATTCTACAGACTTCTTTCGCAAGAAGTTACTGTTAATTGCATCAGCCCATTCAGCCCATATTCCTTCAGGCATTGTTCCGGCCTTAAATTCCTCTACAGGAAGCCATGATTCCTCCAGCAACCTGTCTTTTTCATCCCACGTTGCTTTTTCGATGGAATAGCCATACCATTCGGCTATTCCCTTTAGGTTGCCATAAATTTGGTCAACCTCTTTTTCGAACTCCTTTTGAGAGTTTTTTAAAGAGATAGTTAACAAATTTTTGCCAGTGGCAACTCCCATTACTGTTGCCATGCACCCAAAACCAAATGCTTCGGTAAGGGCACAAAATTTCTTTGTTTTCATATATCTTATTTGCCGTTTTTAAAGAGGTAGGTTCTTACTCCCGCATTTTTCAGCCGCCCCTCTATTATGATTAATAAAAAAAAATTCTTTAACAAAAGTCTTATTGTGGTTTAAGGTAATTAAACCTCAATATCTTTATTAAAAGAAAATAATTATTAACCATAAAAACGGAAAACAACTATGAACTCTTTAATAAAAATAAACCACAATAAGACTTTGTAATGAAAAGATTATACCATATTTTTCAATGTAGTGCAAATACTTTGTTTTATGTAAAATCAAATGATTAGCAAAATGTTGACAAAATCCGGTTACCGTGATAACGTCAAATCTCAAAACTTACAAAAGACATTTATTAATCAAATTTTTATAGCTTATGGAAAAAACTTTTATTTCAGTAGCCAGAGAAGCCGGACGTATAGATTCTCTTACGCCTCTCAAACGTGAAGCTGTTTTGCGTGATTTTGAAGATGTTGTATCTCAATACAATCAAATGCTTCAAAAAGAAAACCGTTCTAAGCGATTTGATAAACCGCTAAGCATCTTCTACTACGCATCTTTGGCCGAAAACTTGGAACGAGTATGGAATTCGCACGAATTGCCTACGCTACAACAGGAATATGACGCTTTGAAAAAGCTCTGGAAAGAGTAAAAACAAATCTCAACTTCCTTTGGTCGCAATAGCAAAAACGCTATTGCGATTTTTTTATTCAAGCATAACAAACCAAGTTTCTGGCTGAAAATCCTATAAAATAAGTTTTAATTAAGGTTTTGATGATTGCCTATACCTTTGCCCCAAACTTTGACGTAGAATCCATTGACTTTTTATCTCAAATATTATATAGTACCCTTAGAAAAATTTATTAACTAAAAATTATTTTATATGGAAAAAGTAAAATTTAGCCAATCGGCTATTATAGAAAACGGAAGTTATCAAGAAATTGAAAATCTTCTTATGCAAGTGAAAGATATTGGCAATGACGATATTTTAGTTCCTCTTGCCAATCGTAAAGACATCTGCGCCAAGTTAATAGAAAATGAAAAACTGCCGGAAAGTGTGGTAAAAGAATTTGTTAAAACTTGTTCTTTTGAAGAATTTCTGCTTCTTCTGTCTCGTTCCAACGAATATTTAACCTATGAAATACTATGTGCTTGTGGCACTCGAAAAGAGTATTTACAACAAATTGTTCAAAGCAACAATGTTGAAAACATCCTCCGCATCGCTCGCATACCATATCTGCCATTAAATATTCAAATATACATTTTGACCAGTGGTAATGATGAATTAATACGACCATTCATCAAATATAATGATACATTTGATGAGACAATTGAAAAACTTATCATTTTCTCAAAAAACAAAAAGTGGTATCAATGGGCTACAGAAGACAGAGATTATTGCATGTACGTAGAACCAAGCGATAAGTTCGAAGAAGAGATAATTGAAAGTGGAGATGAAGACATTATCTGTTTTGCAATGGATGTATGTTTACTTCCAAATCCGTTAAAGATTATTGAACTAGATAATCCCAAATTGACTGAACATCTTGTATATTCATTTCCCTATAATGATGTTATAGATTGGGTTATCAAAAACAAACGAGAGGATTTGCTTTCAATTATTATTGAAGAACATTTTCTGGATGAGAGAGTGCCCGAAGCTTTGCTCAAATTCAAAAAGCATAAATTTATGCAACGTTTTATCCAAAAGTTGCAGGAGCAGGCTACGAAATGGCAAACAGAGGAACAAAGAATGTATTTTTCCAGATCCAAGGAGCTAGAAAAAATTCTGAAATATTACGATGTTCCTTACAAAGCTATTGATAAAAGCAGTATTTCATTAATTCAAGAATAGAGTTTCAACAGAAAGCCCCGAAGATTGTATTAGCAATTTTCGGGGTAAATTTTTATACTTTAACCAAATAAGAAAGGGCAAATCATGAAGTATTATATATAGTAAAATATTCTTAAAAGCTAGGATTTCATTGAATAAGCCATTTAATTTACTCTTGAAAAATCCTAGCTATCCAATGTGGTTGTCATTGGCATAGATAATGTGGAAAAATATACCACTAAAAACAATGGATTTGACAGAGTAATTTTATTATTGTCTTATAATAACTTATTTAAATTACAGAATAATGTGTGCAACATTCCACAA
>JAZODJ010000017.1:0-1537 GCA_045597005.1 Alphaproteobacteria bacterium
TATTCAAACTCTTTAATACTCTGTTCTGACGTGCGAAGAATATCAGGTAAAAATTTAATGACAAAATATTTGTTGTCTGTTAAGTTATAAAACCCGTGAGGTTCATTTGCATAAATTATAAAAAGCTCATTACTTTTACATTTTATACACTTATCACCTACACGAACCTCCTGTTCCCCGTCAATGTAAAACAGAAATTCCATATACTTATGATAATGATACCTAACCTTTTCATCGTCATTATCTTTTTTATATCCCATCATAAGGCATTGTATATTAAGTCTTTCACCATTGCGTACAGCCATGCCCTCATCAACCATCAAAAATCACCTCGTGTCAGAATTTCGATATTTTTAGTTAATAAAAGTATATCATATAATCCGCAAAAATGCTATATTAAATTTAAACTAATAAACGGAGGGATTTTTATGACAAAAAAACTCAAGGTTGCCGTTATAGGTGCAGGAGGCATTTCACAGCGTGTTCATCTTCCGGCATACCAAAACATCGAGAACATAGAGATAATTGCAGTGTGTGATATTTTACCGGAAAGGGCAAAAGAAGCTGCAGAAAAATTTGACATACCTGCATATTATACTGATTACAAGGATGTCCTTAATATTGAAGGTCTTGACGCCATTGATATTTGTACCCCAAACTACTGGCACTCCATTATTGCGGTAGAAGCATTGGAAAAAGGGTTGCACGTACTGTGCGAAAAGCCTGATGCAATAGATGTGCCGGAAGCAGAAAAAATGAAAGCTGCTGCTGAAAAAAGTGGAAAAACTTTGATGGTTATCCGCAATAACCGGTTCCTTGAAACATCAAAATTTTTGAAAAAATATATTGAAGACGGTAGAATGGGGAATATCTATGCAGGCAGATGCGGTTGGCAAAGAAGACGCGGAATTCCCGGCAGAGGAGGCTGGTTTACAACAAAAGCACTTTCAGGCGGTGGCCCTCTTATAGATCTTGGCGTACACATGATAGACCTTTCAATATGGCTTATGGGTAACCCAAAACCTGTGACAGTTACAGGATGTACATACAATAAGTTTGCCAATTCCGAGGTTATATCTGACTCAAAACATTCCAAGTTCGGCGATGTCAAGGATGGAGGCACTTTTGATGTTGAAGACCTTGCAATGGGCTTTATACGTTTTGACAACGGAGCATGTCTTCAAATAGAATTTTCCTGGGCATCTAACGTAGAAAAAGAAAAAAGATATGTCGAACTTCGCGGCGAAAAGGCTGGCTCCAAATGGTCAAGTGATGAAGATGTTCTTAAAATATTCGAAGAGGCTTATGGAAATACAGCAGACTTTCTTCCTAACATAGATAATAAAAGGGCTATGGGTGCACACGAGGCAAACATTCGTCATTTTGCAGATGTGATACTTAACGGTGCAGAGCCTATATTCGTTCCCGAACAAGGTATTAATATGATTAAAATTTTAAGAGCAATTTACGATTCTGCCGAACAGGGCAAAGAAATTCAATTATAGGAGGTTATTATTATGATTAAAGTTACAATTTT
>JAZODJ010000018.1:0-30879 GCA_045597005.1 Alphaproteobacteria bacterium
TTCTGCTAAAAAAGAAGTTGATGATCTTACCGCTATTGTTGGTAAGTCATTTGACTTTGTCAATGGCGAAGTTAAGGCTGTTGGTGCAAAGGTTGCGCATACTGGCTCTGAAATTGTAGGCAAGTTGGAATATAACAACAAGTCATACAATGATAGCATTACAGTATGCAAGGTTAATGCGAAGTCAATTTCTGTTGTGTCTGCAACAGAAGGTATTGTTAAGTTCTACGACAACAATGCTGAAGATTACTTCGAAGTATCTGTACCTTTGCAGGTGACAGAAAAGGTAAAACTTATCTCTCAAGTTGAAAACTTTGTACATGATGCATACCGCAAGGCTGCAACATTTGCAAACAATGTTATTACTGTAATTTGTGACAATCACATGGATGTCACAAAAACTTATAGTGATAACACAACTGATGAAGATAAAGTAAATTATACGGTTTCAAACCTTTACGACATTACCATGCCGAAGTTTATCTTGAATGACAGCGAATCTCTCGTTGGTATTTCAGTTGACTTTGCCAATGGTGTTGCAGAGGTTTTGGGTCAGAATATAGTTGTAAAACATCGTAGTATGAATGTTTCTGACATTATCTATGATAATAAGAACTACGTCAATGACAGCCGTAGACCTAACTGTCAGCCTACAGCAAAAACTATCACTTTCGTTTCTAGCGAAGAAGCTGTTATTAGCTTTGAGGACGAGGGTGAAATAGTAGCTGAAGCAAAAGTTCCTGTTTCTGTCAAAGTAGCTATCAATTTTGATGGCGTACTTGTTAAGGGTTGGGCAACTGATTCTTACATAGATGGCGGTCAGGGCGTAGCTGCTCACGAAGGCACTTATTTCCACTTTGTTGTTAATAAAAATGGTGCTTATACCATGTATTCAGCAAAGGTAAAGGAAAATATAAGCGTAGCTGATTTCACTGCAACAAGTGTAAGCGAGAATTTCGTAAACACTCTCAGCAATGACAAGCCTGCTGCTTTTACCGGAAAGAGCGCTTCTACCTACGATCTAGGTTATATAAACAAAGTTGTGAAGTACAGCGAGGATACTTATATCATCCAGTACTATAACAGCAATGGTAAACTTGATCGTACGGTTGGTCAGTCAGGTGCAGCAATTGGTAGCAACTATCGCTATCCGATCCGCGGTACTTGGTCTGAGGATGTGATTTCAGTTGAGGGAACCCAGTTCTATATCACAGGTTCTCAAAACTAATAAAATAAAGCTACCCTTTAGGTAGCAGCCTTTTCAACGAATTTTCAAAGAATCAACTATATCAGGAGTGATAACCAAGGGGTTGTTGCACAAGTGAACGCGGCATTTGCTATAAGCCAACCTTTCGTCTAGGACGTGGGGTCAGTTCAGCCTGATATTTTTGGTTCGGCGAAGTACCGAATTTGAAGAAAAGGTTTTTAAAACAAGAAGTTTATGACAAAAAATATAAAGAATATAGCAATTGCAATCGTGGCAACTTTAAGCATTGCCACAGCCGGCGCTCAGACAAAACAAACCGCATATGGTGAAAAATATGACGAAAATTTCAACCTTCGCTACACGCGAAGCGAGAAAGTCCATACAGAAATAAGTGCGGGCGGTCATTACAGCTTTGGCGACATCGAAGCCCCCGGTTTCGATCTCCAAGTCGCCAGAGTTTATACCCCTTCCAAGAATTTTTCTTGGAAATATGGCGGTCTGGTGTCGGGAGACATAACCGACCACTACGGCGCCCTTATGGACATCAATGCCCTTGTGGGTGCCAAACTGTGGTGGTTTGGCCTCGATGCTCTCGTCGGAGCCGGCCAAATGGGCTATACAGCAACAACCCAGAATGCCCAGACTGTTGTAAATCATTACAATAGTGTTTGGGCATTTAAGGCCGGAGCTCAAGCCTATCTGACCATCCCTTTATCTAAGAGTGTAACATTTAGCGTGGGAGCACGCTATTTGCACTCATTCAAGGATGAAGGTTCGTTAAATTATAACGAGCCGGAGGGGTGGAGTTCTGAGCTTAAGGCACATGCCGACAAGCTTCAAGCTTTTGCATCGGTGAACATAAAGTTGTATAAAGAACATCAAATTTCCGGCGATAACTGCTGGTTGGGAGGTGTTTACGGATTATACAACCTTACCGAAGCAAAAGAAGGAGCCGGTGCCGGTGCTGAATTGTTCCACTTTAAGAGAACAGGCGCTGTCATGGGTAGAATTTTAGGTCTTTATACCGAACAAACATTCGGTGAAGATCCGGTTAACTCTATCGGCTTGAAAGGTGGTCTTCAATGGCTTCCTTCAGGTGCAGACAGCCCGTTCATTCTTGAGGTTGGTGCAGAAGCCGGCATGACTGAGCTTAATAAAAAGGAGTATGCTCAAACAAACAGCGGGTCATATACAATGACTTCGTCTGTGACTGTTCCGGGCCTTGAAGGTCGTGGATATATCAGAGCAAACCTCCATATGAACAGAGTTTGCTTGCACGTAACCGGAAAGCTTGGCTATGCCACAGCTTTCGGCAGTGAATACACCGGAAGTTTGGATGGTACAACATCTAAATTGGGTGGAATGACTGCTCAGGTGGCTGCAGGTTTGACCCTGTCATTCTAAAAAAATAAAAACTCTTTTACGGAGAGCGGACACATTATGTGTCGGCCCTCCGTTTTTTTTGTTTTAAATCATCAACAATTTTTCATCTCTATTTTGTCATCAACCCAGTTGATTATTTATGCACAAAGATATTTTTTTGTCATTGCGAGTCAGCTTTTCCCCCCATGTCATTGCGAAACGCTTGCGCTGAAGCAATCCATTCTTCGCTTTCTCATTGTCATTGCGAAGCGCTTTGCGCTGAAGCAATCCATATTACTGATAAAAACATTGAAGATCGCTGGTCTCGCTCATTCTTCGCTCAAGCGATGACAAACTTCAATTTTATCCGCGAATTGTGAGAAACTTCTTAGTTTTTGAAAGAAATGTTTCAGAATAATAACGATTATGCCGTTATCCTGTTTGAGGCTTTAGCCGAGTTATAACGGCTTTGGCACATTCTTTCAAAAGCTTAGAAATCGAACCTGAGCGGTAATTTTTGGTTACTTTTTGTTATCAAAAAGTAACATAAAGAAAATAAGATTGATAGTTGTTGGACATCAGTTGTTTCATCCTGAACAAAGTGAAGGCCTCCTTCGTCTTTGGCTTCTTCAGATGTTTCGCCCCTAGCTCAAGCGATGACAAATTTTTTATTATTCCCCGCCAAGATATCCGTCGACTTGTGTCACAAAATAATCATTAAATCCCTGTGGATCCGGTGTCATATTTTGCAATCCCTCAATCTTTTGATAACCGACCACATCTCCGTTAACCACATCAACCATAACAACCTCCAACGGATTGCTCAAACCATATGTTTGAATAAAGCCGGCATTATTATCCTCGCCATAATTAATCAAATACAGCGCATAGTTGTTAAGATATTTTTGATTATAAACTTCTTCAATCATATCAATAGCCTGCGGACAATTCGGACAAGGCTCGTTATTAAAAAACACATAAATAATCGACTTATCCGGATTTTGATTCTCTTCTTGAAAATATTGTTCTTGAATCTCGGTTTCTAACATATTGTTTTCCTGGGCAATCGCTATGGTGCAGATTGCAAAAAGTCCGATTAAAAATGCAAAATTTTTCATTGTTTTTTCTCTCCTTTTACATCTGTGCTTTAGTCAAACAAAATCTTAGTGCAAAATTATATAATTGCCGCAACGTCCTATTTAAACAACCGTACAGCAAAAAAAGCTCCCGACTAAGTCGAGAGCTTTGGAGAGACAATATAATCTGCGTTTCTGCTGATTAGTAATAAATCCATGTAATGGTTGAGTATTCATTCGTAACTTGACAATCAGCACCAGCTTGAATCATATTCAAAGGCAAATTCTCAGCTGTATGTGTCTTACCATTAATTATCATACCAACTAAACCATCAGCACCCCAATCCGATGAACCTAAGGAAACACAAGTTTCTCTAGCTAGACGATTCATTTCAATCGCAAAATACTGAACATTTCCCGTTTGGTTGTCTAATGTCGAGCATTTTTGCGTAAGGGAACTAGTACTTTCCCCACAAGATTCAACCACTACACTTCCTCCAAAAGCACTACTCAAAGCACCACCAGATGCAGTTCCATTATTAGTATTAGTTATCTTTGTTGTAACCATATCGCCTGGAGCAATATTATAAGCAATCGCATTAGGAACATTAAGTCCAGAATAACTAGGACTTGTTGCAAAAGCAGTTCTGACGTTCATCAATAACATTGTAATCTGATCTTGTGCTTTGGTAAGCTTAAACTTAGCCATCGCTTTAGAATAACCCGAAATACCACCTACTGATAACACGCCGATAATCGCCAACACACCCAGCATCTCGACCATCGAACGACCTTTTTGATCATTTCTTGATAATATTGTCATTGTCTTTCTCCTCAAATTCCGTTTACCTTATGACTTCATCATAACAGATATATTTGTCCACAACAATCCTGCTTTTAGTCATATACAGGCATAACTCTATTACTTTAGTCATATTATATCGTATAATTAGTTAATTTATTACTAAAAATATTAACTTTTTGCTCCCATATTTGCCACAATTATATTCATACTTTGCCATTAAACAATAGTTTTTTACTCAAAGTGAAAAACTATTGTATTGTTTCTGTTTTGACAGATTTTTTTTACTTCTGTTTTATCTGCAGGCAACATAAATTCTTTATTGCTCCAGTCAAATGTTTGCATATTATTCTCATTTCTTATATCCATCGCCAACACACCCAGCCAAAAATTCGGGTCAAACTTTAATGTCGCCAAACTGATACATTGTTGTTTATTAAGTCCTTTATATGCAACTACAAATTTTCGTGATGTCGGCATCACCGGAGTTCCTTTTTCATCATTTCCGATCTCAATCGGATTATCAAAATAACCGATTAGCTGATTTCCGACAACAACCATACCGGAAGAAAAAATCTTTCTTTTGATAATTTCTTTGGTGCTAAGCCCCCAAAAATCCGGTCGGGTTTTATATTGATTGCGAATATTTTGTGCCAGCTCAACAATTTGTTCACCGGCTTGCTTGGCGCCGACATCTTGTTGTCCGCCAACCATGAACACAACACTTATAGCAACGATCGCCAACAATGTTGACACAATCGCAATCATATAGATATTACGTTGCCAAAAATGTTTACTGGTTAATTTTTTTATTATTTTTTTTAACATCTTTTCTATCCCATACCACTGGTAATTTGGTCTTGCATTTCAAATGTTCCCATAACTGCCCAAGCAATAACCGCACCGATAGCCAAAAGCGCAACCATATTCAAAACACCGGCTTTTTCTTCAATCATATAAACAGATTCTTCTAGCCATTCGTTTGCCAAATTATCCAACGCTTCTTCAAAGTTATCCAATTCTGAATAAATTTTCAAATCTGCAATAACTTCTTTATCCGGAAAACCTAGCCCTGTTTTAGATAATGCTTGTCCTAAGTTATCACCATTATTAATAAAAACTAACGTTTTATCAATACGTTCTTTCAAATAGCGTGTGGAATCACGACGAAGTGCGCGCATCGCTGTCGAAACAGGTGTTCCACTTTTAACCAATGCCGACAATGCCAACAACCAACTGATGCCGACAAATATTTTATACAAAGACCAAGGAGGTAAATTGTCAAAAATAGCCCTTATGCTTCCGGTCCAAATATTAATCGTAAAATAGATTATTGCCATAACAATCGGCAAAGATGAAAACGCTACCAACCAATTGTCCTTAATCCATCCCGACAAATCAACCAAATCTCGTGCCAAACCAGTCCACCTGACGTCTGGTGCCGCATCAATCATCGGCGGAACCATATAAACTCCGATAGCATAAATAATCAAAATTGCCATCATCAACAAAAAGCTCGGATAAGTAATCGCACCGACAATCGGACGGATCATTTTGGTTGATCCTTCAGTAACTTTGATAAGATTTAGCAATGCGCCCTCAAGGTCAGACACGTCACCAACCGAAAGCATCAAACGTTCACGATCCGGCGCCCATCCTTTTAATGCCTCAGAAAAAGTTTTACCGTTATTCAAACTGCGTCCCCAAGCCGCAATCGCAATAGCCAAAGGCTCTCCCGGATTCTTTCCACCGTTTGATGCCCCATCATGCAACATATCTAAAGCATCCATTAACGAAAAACGGTTGCGCATCAGTGAGGCAATCTTTCGAAACAATTTCAGGCGTTCTTTATTGGAAAACTGAATAATCAAGCGCGCATAATATTCCTCGGCTTTGTTGAGGTTGCGCATAGCATTATTAAGTGTTTTGGACGATTTCTTTTTTTTGATTACTTCTTCTTCAGCCATTTCATTCATCCTTTTTTATTAATATGCCGGTCGTTGATCTAAAAGACCACACCAACGTTCAACTTCATCCAAATCAATAAATCCTTTAAGCATTCTTTCCATTGCTGCCTCTTTTAATGTGCGTCCATTCAAATCCGAGGTCCAATAATCAATAGCTTTGCGTGTTTCGCCTTTAATCATCATCTCTAAAAATGCCGCATCAGGTAAAATAATCTCCGGCACGCACATACGACCTTTTACACCGGTTCCTCCGCAAAATTTGCATCCCGCACCGCGAATAAAGGTATTTTCAACTCCAAAATCACCCAAAGCTGTTCGAAGTCTTGCAAAAGAAGGATCATTTTGTCTCTCTTTTACCGAAATTCGACAATGAGGACACAATTTTCTGAATAAGCGTTGCGAAATCAAACCTTTTATTAATTCCGGATCCAACAGCTTAAATGTTTCAACTCCCATATCACGAAAACGATTGATGATTGCCGGAGCAGAGTTTGCATGCAAAGTCGACCACATTCCGTGACCTGACAATGCTCCTTGGAAAGTAAGCTGAGCCGATGCCAATGCTCGAATCTCGCCCACCATAATAACATCAGGGTCCGAACGCAAAGCAGCTGACAGCGCTTTGGTAAACTGTTCAGCTTTTTCTTCCTCGGTATTAGCATTGGTAACAGGCATTTGTCTGGCACCTGGGATAGGATACTCCGGAGGATCTTCCACCGTAAGTAAATTCAATTCATAATTTTTTTCTTGCAAAAGCTTAATCATATTGCGTTGCAATGTCGTCGATTTTCCGGAACCGGTTGGGCCAGCAACAATATTCAAGCCAACCGGAACAGCCCGCAGTCTATAAAATAAATCTTCTTCAAATTCGCCAAATCCCAAAGAAGCCAAATCACCCGAACCTTCCGGATTATCGTCTGCATACAACAAGCGCATAACCAAATATTGAGAACCGAACGCAATAGGATTAAATTGCAAACGAATAGCTAACACATTATGAGGCAACATCAGCTTACCTTTTGAACCACGCAAAGGGGTTGAGCCAAGTTTTTGTGCGCCTTGAAATTCGTTTTGAGCATAGTTTGAATCAGAAATATCCGCAGATGCAAACGCCGCACGAACAAACGATTCGCCCCATTCTTTGTTGTATTCCATCTCAACTTGCATCATACCATTAACGCGAAACATAATAACAGTACTGTCCGCAACAATAACGTGAATATCGGACACTTTTTTCGAAGCAGCTCTGGCAACAACGTTGACAAAGTCTTTTTGCATTTGCAATTGGTCTAATTCGGCATCACCAGAAACGTCTAAGGCTGCTTGCGCACGCTCACCGATTGAATAAATGGCATTTAATTCGTTTTGCGAAACATAGGTTGGTTTGCTGATGGCGATTCTTTTCTTACGCGCTAAAACCTCAAAGCTCAAAACTCGACCGTCAAATTTATGAGATTCAACAACCAAAAAACGACCATCGGTAAACAATGCCAACAAACGACGGGTATCATCATTGATAGCCATAGGCGATCCGGGAAGAGTCATAAGTTTGTTGCCGTTCGCAAAGTAAATTTCTTGAATTGATTGTTTTTCAGTAGGTTGTTTTTCTGCCTCTTTATTGGCATCTTGCGCTAATTGAGCTGAACTCAAAGATGCCGAAGCGGCACCTGCTTGAGGTGCCGTTTGAGAAGTTTCTGCAACATTGTTCTCTTCTTCGGCCATCTATAAATCCAAATTACAATCTACTGGTTATCGGTCCGCTTTTTTTCTTTGTTGAACCAGTGCTTTGTTCGTTAATTGAAAATCCAGAAGTTTCTGTCGGCAAAATACCTCCGGCAGCAAAGTACAAATAATGCTTGTCAGTACCATTTTCTGCTTTTACATAAGTTGTTGTAATTTCAGTAATAATATGTCCCGATTGCAACGATGTTCCCTTCTTTACATAAAAAGAAGTTCCGCCTTTATTTATAAGCTTCGCAATAAGCTCTCCTCCCTGTCCGCGTATTTCTGTAACAGCATAAAGCTTAGACAAGTCCGTATCAACCGGCTCAATAGAAACGCTGTTGTTACTTCCGGATGTTCCTACTGCAGCTTCTGCCAGATTTATTTTACTTAAATCGATTCCTGCTGCTTCGGCCAATTGTTGCTTATCAAATCCGGCAAATGGATTGCGTCGAGTTTCTTCTCGCTCTTTTTCCAATGTGCTTACTCTGCTACGCAAAATATTAATCTGCGCCTCGTGATCTTTGATTTCTTTTTTATAATCTTCAACTCTGGCTAAATGAGCTTGTTGCGCATCTTCAGCGGCTTTTTGCAATGCCTGCATTTTTGCATTAGCATCATTTATCAAATCTTTGTTGGACTTTCTGAGATCAGCAATTTGTTTATAAAAATTAGCATTGTTGGCAATCCATTTTTGATTTTCTTCCAACATCTTATTTTTGTAAGCTGCTAAAATCTTTTCTTGGCGCAATGTTTCAAATTGAATATCCAGTTCACGCAACTTTTCTTGCTCAACAACAAGTTTTCTTTCAACTTCTTTTTCTGCTTCAAGATTTTTCAAACGCAAAGCTTCGGCTTTTTCTTGTTCTTCGATTAAAGCCTGTTTACGCTGATTTTTAACAGCTTCAATTTCGTTCTGCAATTTTTCGCGACGTAACTCCAGATTGAGCAAAGCCGTTCTTTTTTCAATATCAGACATTTGTTCAAATAAATCATCTTCGACAGGTTCTAAACCATTATCTGATCCGAACAAACTTTTTTCTTTAGTGTTTGACGGCGAGGATTCAATCGCCGTATCCTGTGTGTTTGCCGGAGCAGCCGGTTGGCCAACAATCGAAGGAGCCATAGGTCCTTTAGAAGTAGCCATAGGTCCTTTAGGTATTATTTTTGGTGCGGATGACGGAGCATTAGGTGCAACCAAAGGAATCTCAGCAACAGGAACTTCTGTCGGAGCTACCGGTTTGTTTTCCGTATTTATTTTTGGAGCTTCTGTCACCGTATCTAATTCATCTTCAAACATGGCCTCTTCAGACAGAGAAACCAAACCTTGTGCTTTTGCCCCTAATGCAATCAAAACAAAAGACAAAACCATAAATAAAATATTTCTTATTTTATAAAACATAGATAGCTCCTTCATAATGCCAAACATCACTATTTGGTGAATATGTTATAATTCTAAGTTCAAGACCTGAATATTTTGTTAACAATCCCGCCCAAGTTAATGGATTATATGTTGAATCAAAAGAAAACTTTAACGCTCTAAATTTTGTTGGAGTCATTGCCTGTACGGCACCCGGTCCTTTACCTCTCGGAGCCGGAGGTACTCCACCAGCCGATATTTCTTCTTCGCTCAAAGATACTTGCAGACCTAAAGACTGAAATTTATTATTTAATTCATTTCTCAAATCAGCCATTCTTTTTTCAGGAGGAGATGTCAATAATTCAAGCGTTTTCAAAGGTAACGATGCCGACAAAACAGAACCTGAAGCATCAAAACTATAACCGGCAAACTGTAAACCGGAATTTTTCAAAGCCGTATCAGCCCAAGACATCAGTCCGATTTCTCGTCTCCATGAAGTTATAACAGAATTATCAGAGCAACTTATAACTCCAATTCCCCATCCCGGTGGCATGATATTAGCCAAAGAAGTAATCCCTTCATAGCAGTTTTCCATAAATTGCTGAGGGTTTGAAATTTTTTCCCATGGTTTAGGAACTTCTTTCACTTCAACTTGCTGAATAACCTTAGGACGCACAGGAACAACAACCGGACGTTTTGCAGGAGTTAAGAATAACTTGTCAATCAAACTTGACACAAGCCAAATTCCCACCACAGCGGAAATAGCGACAACCATAATCAACTTAGAGCCTCTAAGCCCCTTTATTTTTTGTAGTTTTACCTTAGCGCCACGTTGCAATATTTCGCCAAGATCAATATCTTCTGTATCTTCTATTCCCCATTCTGCCGGTGCAATCTTTTTGCCCCAGTCCGGAACCGCCATCATCGACATAAACTGATTTTTTGCCTCTTCTTCTGACAAAAACAGCATATCGCCGTCCGACAATATAATATCATTTCGGATACAGGTATACCACCACCCGCCACTAACCTTAAATACCGCAACAAAAGACGAAATATTAGATAGCGCAGTTACCAGCGAAACAGCTGCCACATTTTCACCGTTTTTAAAACCTTCATGTGAAACACAAATACCAAATTGAGGTGCTTTTCCGCCTTTGATACAAAATAAATCAGCGCCTTCCAATATAGAATTAGATGCCTCTTCGATTTCTGTCATATAATCGCTGGAATTTTGCAACGGTTGCCAAAACAAACTCGTCGCATAGGATACACCGTCTACGTTAAGCGATGTTCCCCAAGACCTATTTCCGGAACCTCCATCATAGTCATCATCCAAAAGTTTTGCATCTTCCAGCACTATAAATTTCTCCCATTATGCAACACTTAATTCATGGTCATTCTTGTTTCCGGTAACAAAGGAGATTCCAAAACAACCGGAGTCAATATTATAACCAAAATATTACGTTCTTTTTCAGCAGTTGCTTGTCCGCCTAATAAAGAATTTTCTGCCGAACCTGTTCCGCTTTTACTGGTCTCTGAACCTGTTTTTTCATATCCTGTCAAAATCAAAGATTCACCTGATGTCAAAGCAACTTCTTGCGTAAAGGCTCTTGACTCGACCTTAGGGTTTTGAATGTATTGGTTTTCATCTGCATTTCCAAAACTTACTTTTTCCAGAGTTAACAAGTCTGACAAAGTCATATTAAACATAACGAGCATGCGACCATGTTCCAAAATACGAGGTAAAACATCAAGAGTAAAACCAGTTTCAATTTCTTCGGTTGTCACCGAAATATCATAATTTGATCCATCTGTACCATTGTTAGTTTTGGTCATTTCTGAAATATAGTTCTGCTTCTGAGTAACCTGTATCGGAGCAGGTTTGTTGTTTAATGTGGTCACTGTTCCGCTTGTTACAAGGGTGGTTTTGTTTTTTTGAGATAATGCTTGCATTATAGCATCAGCGGTCCAATTCTTATTTATTACCCCCCAAGACAAAGTTCCTGTTAAATCTTCAGCGCCAAGCCCTTGTGTTCCGGTAAGACCAAGCGATGTAACACCATCACCAAATGCGGCTTTCAAGTCAAGACCGTATTTATCTGAGTCACTTAAAGTTACTTGCATAATTTTTACCGATATAGCAACTTGACGAGCTAATCGAGCATTTTGCTCATTTATATATTTTGCAACTAACTTTATTTCGTTGGGAGTAGCTGTTAGAGTAATTGTTCCGTCAGATGGCGAAACAGTCAATTTTGCACCTTCACTCAACATAGATGTAATCGTCTTTTCAAAATGCGCCCACATTTCAACTTCTATTGATGACGTTAGGCTTATAGATGACGAACCACCACCGCCGGAAGCTGAACCACCTATGTTAACATTCATACTTGGTTTGGACGGCAAAGAATAAATAACAAAAGTTTTTGTGATAAATTTATAAAAATAAATATCTTTATTTTCATATTTCCACCAAATACCGAAACGAGATGAAACTTCATCTAAAAATCCGCTTAAAGGTCCTTGATAAGAAACCATCATTGTGTCAGGCGACGCCCAATCTGCTGTTGCTAAAGCTTCTTCAGAACCCGGACGATTAGTTTCGCCTTTAGCGCGCACATCTTCTTCTAAATCCGAAGCATAACGAATACCTAAAGAGGTCGTTCGGTTAATCATGTCGCCTATTTCATACAATGTGATAGGTCTGCTTGACACCAATGTAATACCATCTTTACCTTCTAGATACGAAGGCAATGGTTCACCCTCATATTCAATTAAACTGGTGTTTCCCAACCAAATATCATCATTTACTCTGACTAAATCTTGATTTGCAACTTTTGCCGGAAGTTTAGCATCTTCACGTAGTCTTGTAGCAGCATCAACATCCTTATCAATTGAAGCATCCATTGTAGTAGATATTGAGCAAGAAGCAACAAAAGCTGCCATGCATATTCCAAACCCGACTTTTCTCCAATTAGTTATACGCATTTTCATCCTCCTTGGTTTCTACTACCAACACTCGATTACCTTTATAAAATGTTGCCATCGGTGCAGGCTGCGCTCTTGCAAAATTTCTAATCAAAGCAGATGCCACATCCGCAAAACGACCGCGGAACATAGCACCGGCTCCTAAAGTGTAATTACGATTTGAATCCCAAACCAAGCGCCAACCGGCTCTTTCACACCAATCAGAAAGTAATCCCTTCAATGTGTTACCTTCTTCAGCCAACCAATCTTCAACCGCATCATCACCGGAAGACGCCGAAGTCTCAGCACTTTCATTTATAGCCTCATCAAACGCCCCATTAACAGCATCTTCATAATCAGTAACCTCTTCCTCAATTGTTGGTGGAATAGAGGCAGACATATTACTGCCGGCTCCACCTGAGACAATGAGCTGATCCCTAGGGTTTCTTTCGCCAAACTCTCTATAGTTGGCAGCCGTTTGTCTGAAGTTTACAAATTGGTCGCCAGGCATCTCCGGTGGTACAACAACCGGTTGCACTTGCTCTGTATCAGAACAAGGAATTTCTTCTTGTGAAACAACAATAGCATCTTCGTTCAATTCCCACAATACATGGGTGCCTGTACACCCTGAAAGCAAGATAATTGCTGATAAAGACAGTTTCTGCAATTTTTTTAAACTCATTTTTGCGGTCCTTTGAGTATATTTGTTCATCATATTTTCCTTATCATACTATTGAAAAATAAATAATCAAGCATCGTCAAACAGTTATTACCATTGTATGTATTCGGAATGCTGTTTGTTGTTTATTTTTCTGTTGTTTTCTCCTGTGCTATTATCGTTTGTTATTGTTCTCAAAATAAAGCTGTTTGGCTCTCTCGAGGTAAAAACGGTATTTATCTTGGAGTATTCTACCCCTTTGTTTATTAAGATGTTGTGTAGCAAATTTAACCGTTTTTGTTGTAGAGCTGTGGTTGTTGTGCCGTCAATGCGTATTTCGAGAAACATATTAGGTGTTTCTGCTGTTTTTGTGGCAAAAGCTTGTACCCAGCGTAAAGTTTGTCCGGATATCTCAGCTCGGTTTGGTTGAAACGACAATCTTATCTCTGTAGGCATTATCGATATCGGCCGAACCTTGGCAGTTCTTTTTCTAAAAGTCTTTTTTGCCTGAGCTTTTGCTATAGCTTTTTCTTTTGCCTCGGAAATAGATTTGTCGGTTTTTTGGAATATGGAATTTAGTGTTCCTATTATTCCTCCGCTTTTTTTGTCTTTAGAAGTGTTAGTATCTTTTTTTACCTCAGCTGTTTGGACGGGTTTTATCGGTGTTATATTTTTTTCTGTATCATTCTTATCTAAAGATATCTCATCCTCTATCGGGGATAAGACTTTTTCTTTTTTTATCGGAGTGCTTTTTGATAGCTGATCCTGTAGTTTGATTTTTGCTTCAATTATTTTTTCTTTTTCGGCATCTTCCGAAGTGCTGGGGTAAGCAAGTTTTGGAGTGAGATCATCTTTTTCCATAATCTCCCCCGGTATAGGTATTATAATGTTTTTTACCGTTTCGGAAGCTAGTTGAAGGCCATCTCGTTTTTCATAAGCGTTTAGCGCTTTTGATATTTCTTCGTTTGATTTGTCAGCAAACTCCTTTTGCGCCATAAGATTCTTGCTGCCACTGCTTCTGGCTACGACCCAAGGAGAATCATTTAAAGACTTCCATTGTTTTTCTGCAGATTTATTTTCGGATAAATTATCAGCAACATCTTTTTCCATACTTTGAATAGGGATTTTGCTGTCATTTAAAGCAATATGATTTAAGTCATTCGGATTGCCGATACTAACTTTTTGCGGTAAAGTATGATTCTTTCGCATCTGAAGGGGGATAGGTGCGTTGGGTTCATTATTTGCCAGTGTTGAAGAATGATTTTCCTGTTTTTCAATTCTTGGTTTTCCGGCAGAGGCCTCACTTGCCGTAACAACAGATTGGCGTGTATCAAGAGGTGGCTGATAAACGGGTGCAGTTAACTTGGTGTCATTGCTTTTTTCCGGTTGATATACCGGCTCGGCTTCAATTTTTTGAGGAGGTATCGGTTTATCGGGAGCATACAAGACATCAGCTAGAACTAATTCTTTTGAAGTATCAGCGGGTTGACTGATGGCTTCTATTTCTAGAGGGATATCAATATCTTCCAAGTCACTTGCCAAAATAATCTCCGGCTCCGGTACGGTGTCTGGCATGACTACTTTCGGTTCCAATTCGGGCAAAGCATTTAAAGCAATCTTTTTTACCGGATGTTTAAGCGGTTGCACATTTTTCAAAAACAGGACAATATTTTTATTGCTGACTATAAGAGGTTCATTTTTTGAAGAGGGGGTGTGCCAAAAAGCCCTGTTTGCACTCACAATGGCAAACACGGACACCGAAAAACTGTAAACAAACGCTTTAAATCCGTTTTTAGACATTAATATAGAACCCCTC
The DNA here is from genome assembly GCA_045597005.1 of Alphaproteobacteria bacterium. Lineage (GTDB taxonomy): Bacteria > Pseudomonadota > Alphaproteobacteria > RF32 > CAG-239 > CAZU01. The sequence continues at coordinate 14,941 of JAZODJ010000018.1, forward strand.
TAAAAACTAGATAAATCAAAATGCGACTCTTGGCAAGAGTCGCGAAAAAATATACACAATTTATAAAAAAATCAAAAAACTGTAACACTTTTTAAGTAATTTATGTGTTATGATATAATTATGGTGTATTATAGACAAAGGAAGATGGCAAAACGCAATGTTTAAACAGATAAGAAAAATAGCATTGTTATTTAGTATTGTCGGCACTTTTTGTGTCACAATATGTCATACTTCTTACGCACAACAATTTGACTACATGAGCGCCGCTGATTTTGCCAAAAACCATGGTGGTAAAGAATATGTGGATATTTTGGAAAAAAAAGCAGATAAAAATGAAAAAAAAATTCTTTGTGGTGACAGTGGTCAAATTTGTAATGCTGAAACACAAATTTGTTTGAAATGCTCGTACAAAACAAATGATCCCAACGCAAGAGTATTTACATTCGAAGAAAAAGGAAAGTGTGTAGCTAAAAGAAGTTTAGATATAAGTAATCTAAGAGCTAGTTGGCCAGATGATGGTAATTGCCTCGAAAAAAGGAAGGTTTATTTGGGAGGATACACTATTGAACCAGGGATAATTACTATCGAAGAAAAAGGGTTTTTAAGTGATAGTAAAGCATCAGCTCTTTTTGTTGAAATTTCTTTGGATACACACAAATTTACAGATTCAAAAGGTAAATCTTATTTACTTACAATTACAAACGAGGGGTACTCCATAGAATATGCCGGAGATAGTAATTTTAACGGATGTGAGGTTTTACCTGTCAAAGTTTATAATATGCAAGGATGTTTTTTCTGTCCGCTTGCAAGACTTATTTTTGCTACCGCTAATAATGTTACATCAACATCTTTTGCTGTATTTGCCTATGGGTTCAAAGTTGTAATAACGGTTGTGTTTGCTATTTGGTTAGCTTTAGCTGCGTTGCAACAAGTATTTTCGTTTACCAAGCAAGATGCTCCAAAATTTTTAGCAGCTATAGTCAAACAAGGCTTCAAATATATGGTAGCATTTTTCTTATTAGCATCATCGGCATCGTTGTTTGAACTCTTTATCATACCTGTTCTTGATTCGGGATTAAAACTGGGTGCGCATATTCAAACAGTAGAAATGAAAAATATCAGCAAAAATAAAAATGAGTTTAAAGCGACGAATGATAACCTTGTTATAGAGGAAAGCTATTTTAATATGCGCCCCAATAAGGGCGGGGATAATACCAGAACCGGAGAAACTCTATATGAAAGAATGGAAGGTTTTCTTAAATCATTACAGAGCCAGTTGGCGTATATGCAAGCTATCGGAACATCCCTGTTTTGTGTTGGAGCCCACAGTATCATTACCGTAAATATTGATAATCTGATTGCCGGTTTTCGCATGATGTTGTTGGGAGGAATTATAGCCGCTTTTGGCTTTTTATTAACAATTGCATTTGCATTTTACTTTTTAGACGCCATTTTGCAACTGGCAATTGTCGGTGCTATGTTGCCGTTTATGATTGCCGGATGGCCGTTCAAAGCAACAGCTCAATATGCAGGAACCGGATTTAAAATGTTGTTAAACACCTTCTTCGTGTTTTTCTTTACCGGTTTTGTCGTTAGTGTAAATATTGTAATGGTCGACCAAGCATTATCGTTATCACAAAAAGAAGTCAACGTTATTAAGAAAGAAGTTAACGAGGTAAAAGAAACAAACGGCAAGGATGAAAAAGTAGATGAAGAAAAAATTGCTCGTCAAGAAATGGAAAAACAATTAAGAGAAGAAACATCAAACGGTTTTGAGGCTATTGCTTCGGCAATGAATGCGCAGAATATTTCCGAATTACGTGAAAAAACGGATATCGGCGGTGTAGGGTTTATGTTGCTTGTCTTTTCTTGTCTATTTGGTTTTAAGTTTGTTCAAGAAGTTCCTAATCTCGCCAATACACTATCTTCAGGAGGTATCAAAGGTGGTCTTGCCGGTAAGATCGGTACTATGGGAGCTTCTACAGTTAAGGGTATGGCGACTAAAGTTTCGCAACCGATTGCCAAAGAAATCGCTGGCAAATATCACGAAGCGGGTGGTATTGCAGGCATGGCTTTAGCTCCGGTTTCGCTAGTCGGAGGACTGGTTCAATCGGGAGGCGAAGCTCTTGAAAATAAAAGTGGAAACAAATTCCTTAGAGGTGTCGGCAAAGTTGCTAAGTGGACGGGTAAAGCAGCTAAAGCTCCAAGACAAGTTGCTAAAAAAGTTCACAGTCCTTTCCGCAAGCCAAAACTCTAATTTTTTAATCTTGCCAACGGATGTTTGGTAATAATTTCTTTGGTCAGCTTATCAGTTAATATGTGAGTATAGATTTCTGTTGTGCCGATATTTTCATGTCCCAACATACTTTGTATAGAACGTAAATCAACATCACTGCTCAGTAGATGTGTTGCAAAAGAATGTCTTAATGTATGGGGTGAAATTTTTGTTTCATCCAATCCCGATAAGATTGCCAGCTTTTTTACATTTTTAAAAAAAGCATCTCTTGTTATATGTCCGCAAATCGAGATATTAGAAGGAAACATAAATTTGGATTCTCTTCCTCCTATCGTTTTTGGGCGTATTTTTAGCCAATCAAACACACTATCAATAGCTTCTTGAGCAATCGGAACAATACGCTCTTTTTTCCCTTTTCCTTTAATTAAAATTTGTTTTCGGTCAAAGTTGATGCAATTAATCGGAAGTTCAACCAGTTCAGATACTCTCATTCCGCAAGCGTACATAAGTTTAAGCATTGTGGCTGTTCTTTTATGTCTTACATCATTTTGTTCTTCAGCCGCTTCTAACATCAACCGGACTTCACCTCTGGTTAAAAAGTTCGGTAAATAATGTCCTCGGCGCGGTGTTGATATTCCGACCATCGGATTACAAGATATTTCTTGTTCCGTTAGCAAAAATTTGAAAAAATCGTTCAGAGCAGATATTTTGCGCATAATCGTAGATGCAACTAAACCCTGTTGCCTCAAATTACGTATAAAAACTTCAATATCTGTTTGAGTTATTTTCGCCGGTTGCTGAGGGCAAATATCAAAAAACTGTTCCAAATCATGACTGTAAGCATCTAAGGTGTTTGACGATACACCATGTTCAGCAGCCATAGCATCCAAAAAGTCATTTATTAAAATGTCTTTCATTGCTATTTAACAATTTCCTCAATATGTTCTTGAGGCATTGGAACATCCGTAAAAACAATAAAAGATATCGCGGCGACCAAAACAGCAGCTACAATATAATAGATAAGATTAGATTTTTTTTGGCGCATTTTATTATATCTCCCTAAAAAAGGTGTTGCTAAAAATATACGATATTTATATAGTTAGCACAATAAGTTTGAAAGATAAATTAAAAATGAACATACAAACAGATAAAATAATTTTACTTGTCGGATTAATGGGAAGCGGAAAAACCTCTGTCGGCAAAAGACTAGCTCAAAAGCTGAACTTACCGTTTATTGATGGTGATCAAGAAGTTGAAAAAGCTGCAGGTTTGAACTTGATAGATATTCTCAAATGTTTTGGCGAAGAAGAATACCGCGCCGGCGAAGCAAGAGTTATGCGCCGACTTTTGAGCGGTAATGCTTGCGTTTTAGCTTCCGGAGGGGGATCTTTTGTTTGCGATCAAACACGTAAGCTTGCTCGTGAAAGAGCTGTAACTATATGGCTAAAAGCCGATGTCGATACGTTATACAGTCGCACGACCGGCCGCCAACATCGACCATTTCTCAAAGGTGACGATTCTGATCTGAAAAACAAAATTGAAACATATGTCGAAGAAGAATACCCCTATTATTCACAAGCAGACATCATTGTCGAAACCAAAGAAGAAAAGGTTTCAGATACAGTTGATCGCGTTATGAAGTCGTTGGATAGCTTTTTGCATCAAATTTAATATTTTTCTTTTGCTAAACGTACATAATCAGCAATCAACCTTGGAGTATTTAATATTGCTGAACATATTCCCCCGCCGGCAAGTCCCAAAATCAATCCGGCAAGTCCCATCTCACAGACAAATGCCAACAGGTAGCAAGTGGCGATTCGAGCAAATAAAAATGAGAATACTTGGTTAATGGTTAAATACTTTATGTCGTTTATGCCTCGCAATGATGCCTCAATATTTATTGGTAATGTATCAACAATTAAATCTATTATGATGAACACAAAAACGGTTTTAACCACAGATATAACACCTTCATCGTTGCTAAACAGACCGTATATTTTTTCCGGAAACATACTCAATGTTCCCAACAAAAATACAGCAACAATCATATAAACCACATATCCTGACAATGTTGCAAATTTAAGCTTTTTATATTGTTTTTCGCCATAAGTATGGGCTACTACAATAGTCGTTGCTTGAGATATTGCAAAAAATATCATAAAAACAAAAACATTAACATTAGCAATAATTGTATATGTTGCCAGTGCATTAACTCCCAGCCAGCCGGCAAAAATATTAACAAGAGCAAAAGACCCGTCGGTTGCGGCAACAATTAACGCCAAACCATAACCTGTTTTTCGAGTTTCTTTACTTTCTTTCCACCAATTTACAATCTTGTCTTTTAACCCAAAATGTTTACAAACACGATAATTTCTTTTCATCAGGTATATGTAGCCGGCAATATACACAGCCATTGCGATTCTGATTATTAATGTTGCAAGAGCGCATCCCGTCGCTCCCATTTCCGGAAAGCCAAGCCAACCATAAGTTAAAATAGGATTGATGATTATGTTTAATATGTTGCCGATTACAAATCCTACAGTGCCGATAAACGGACGTTTAATTGATTGTAAAAAGTAATTAGCATTTGCATAATACAATACAGCAGGGATGGACAATGCATAAATAGCCAATAATTTTGAAGCATTTACACAAACATCTTCTTCTTGTCCCAAAAGAGGATATATAATATTGCCTGTAAAACCCAAAAACATAAATATCGCAGATAATATCCATAAGTATCGAACACTGCAATAATATGTTTTTCCGCATAACTTAAATTTTTTGGCACCATAATGTTGCGAAGAGTGAATTAATAGTCCTTGCAACATAGCCATAGGGATACAGTATAATATTACAAATATGGTATTGGCGATTCCGATATAGGCGAGTTGTTTTGTGTCATAATTTCCGACAATAAGTGTGTCGACAATGTTCATCATACCTACAGCCAGATACGACAAAGCAATAGGTAAAGCCATTTTTAGAATAAAACGTAGATTATAAAGCATTTCAATATCCTCTCTCGCCGGAAGATATATTAAAATATAAAAATAAACAATACTTATTTTGTAATACCAAATCTTAATATTTGCACTATATTATATTGCAAATATAAGACTGCTATGGGAGAACATTGATGACAAAAATTTTATCATTTGATATTGGAGGAACAAAGATTGCATATGCAATTATTAATGAAAAAGGCGAATTTCTAAACGAAATCATCAAGGTGTCAACTCCTAAAACATCATCCGGCATATATGAATTGTTAAAAACAACAGTCAAAGGATTAGAAGATAAAATTGACGGAGTTGCTATAGCTACAGCCGGCGCAGTTAACAGCGAAGGAACAAAGATAACCTCGCATGTCGGCAACCTTCCGCCAAAATATAATCAAACAGATTTTATGTCGCTAACATCAAAACCGGTACTCCTTGAAAATGATGCCAATTCTGCCGGTTGGGCAGAGTTTTCCATTGGGGCAGCAAAAGGGTGCAAAAACGCCATAATTTTGACATTAGGAACAGGTGTCGGATCAGGCATTATTGTTGATGGAAAATTACTCAAAGGAAAATCAGGAGCCGCCGGCGAAATGCATTTTCCTATAGATTCCGGACACAAACGCAAATGTACATGTGGTTTGTATGATTGTTTTGAGGCTTTTGCTTCCGGTACGGGGCTTAATGCAAATGCTCGTGAATATATGGGCGAGAACGCAACCAGTTATGATGTTATTCGAGGTCTTAAAGAAGGCAATCACCAAGCAAGAGCAGCATTTGATCAATGGCAGGGATATCTGATAAAAGGAATGATAATGTTGGCTAATGTTTTTGATCCGGAGATGATTGTTTTATCAGGATCTATGGCTAAGTTTGTTGAATATGAAAAAGTTAACAAAGCAGTTAACGAAGCGATTTTAACCCAACCGTTTTTATTAAAAGAAGCTGTTTTTGAAAACAATGCCGGTATGATAGGTGTCGCATTATTACTAAGTGAAAAATTAAAAAAATAAATTTTATTTAGCTTTTTTATCAAACCAAACAAAACGTTTATTGTAATATTCAAACGTTTTATATTCCGATTCCTAAGATGTTTTTTTACCCCAAACAAGCGTTTAGACTTATTTAAGGTCTGTGAATTTTTTGTTACAGCAAAATTTTGCGCGTATAAACAAAGTGTTAACCATTTTTTGTTATAAGAGTTTTTGCTGGCAAAATTTGCCAAAATTAGGTATTCTAAAAGAGTAGATTAAGTTTTGCAAAATTTAAAAGGAGAACGATTATGCAATTTATCAAAAACAATATTTGGACATTGTGTTTGGTAGCTTTGTTTGTAGTATTCGGCTTTGCCGGAGAAGCAGCTGCCCAAGGTTCTGTTATGGAACTTGGTAAGACCAAAGCTCTTAACGTGTTCACATCTGTAAAAACCATCATCTTCATTGTTGGTGGTTTCGGTCTTGTTGGTATTGCGTTTGCCGCAATTTTCGGCAAGATTAACTGGAAATGGTTTGCTGCCTTGGCAGTAGGTTTGGCTATTTTGGCTGCAGCTGGTTCAATCGTGAACTACGCTACCGGTGAAAATATGTCAGGCTTTAACGATACATTCTCTTCTGCTGCTGGCTAGTAGGAGATATCAAAAACAGGTTCAGGGCTGTATGGCCCTGAACCTAAGCCAAAAGACCGGAAGCGAACAGGGATAACAAACCTCTAGTGAAACGGTCTTTTCTTGCAAAATATTATTAAGATTATGATTGCATGTTTTTCTTGAACTTATTTTTATATCGCCTCTGAGTGGTACAAAAACAAATTCAAGAATTGAATAAGATAAAGATTTATTGTTATAGCAATGTGTTTTGCAGTCAAAGCAATTTTATTCTGGTTTTGTTACTACAATGCGCTTTGCAGTTGAAGCAATCTTATTCTGTTCTTGTCATTGCGAGGCACATCGTGCCGAAGCAATCCATAAAACGAAACTAACGGCAAGTCTCAAACAAGGAGGGCGCCATGATAAACTTAAAAAATATAGTTAAAGTGCTTTTGTTAGCATTGTTTATCTGCGCCTATAGCGGAGAAGGGTTGGCGCAATCTAAACATCTGATTCCAATAACCGAACAAAATTATAAAGAATATGGATATACTCAAGCTCCTCCAGACACCTATTACAATCCATTTACAAATAAGTCGGAATATCATCCTGATGAACCAAAATTCGCTGAAGATTCAGCAAAAGATGTAGTTGAGACAAGCGGAAAGCAAACAACACAAGACCCTACATTTTGCGGATCTGATTATGGCATTTTTAATGAACTGGTTCAAACCGGACAAAAAATATTCAAGCGTTTGCGCGATTTGATTTATGTTGTTGCCGGATTTGGTATCATTGCTGTTGCTGTTGGAGGTTTCTTCGGAAACCTGAACTGGAAGTGGCTCGGAGCAATAGTGATTTCACTGGTGGTTGTCGCCACAGCCGGTGAACTTGTTGTTCTTATGACCGGATGCGAACAGTTTGGCTCAAGCTTGGTAACCAACACTCTTACAACTCCGACAACATCTATGACTACGGAACAATATAATGAAATGTACACTGAAAAAACAGAATCAGCCGGAAAAATAGCTTGGGATGATTATTTTGATGAGGGTTATGGTTACGGTCAAAGTTCTTCGACCACAGAACTGCAAAATGGTGTAACATTTGAAGAAGGCGTTCAATCAGAATAAAAATTAAAAATATAAATATAAAAAAAGAATGTGCTGAGATTTATAAAAGGAGGAAGCTATGCTAAAATTATCTAAAATAAGCAAAGTTATTCTGCTATCAGGAATGATACTTGCTATGGGCTATATGTTTTCTCCGGTAAACGCTTTTGCTACAGAAACGCAGGACAATAAAAATGCCAACACAGTAATCGGTGGCTCCGTAACCACATATACTACTAATGGAAGAACTACCGGCGTAAAAACATCCGGGGGATATGGTGACGTTGATGATAAAGGAAAAGTTACTACGGCAAACAATACAAGCGCATGGGAAAATGCCGTGGTTGCTAAAAATTCGGCACAAGATTCTTATACCAAAGCAACAACAGCCTACAATAAATGTTTAGCTAGTGGGGGTGATTGTTCCAAACTAAAAGAGGAGATGGATACAGCAAAAGCTGGATTACAAAAAGCTCAAGACGATTACAACAAAGCCCAAAAAGAAACCAGTGAACAATATTGGGAAAATAAAAAGAATAGTGAAAAAGCTCAAAATGCATTGAATAAGGCTAAAAAGAAGCAAGAAAAAGCTCAAAAAGAGTATAATGAGTGTGTAGCTAAAAATGGTGCAGATTCTGAAAAATGTAAGAAAAAGCAAGATAAGTTAACAGATGCAAATACAGCTTTAACGACTGCTGAAGATAATGCAAAACAATACGCTCCGGCTACAAATAGCACAGAATCTAATGAAGTAAATAAAACATTATCAGAAAAAGCCGGAAATTTGCAAAAAAATATTGAAGATGCAGAAAAGAGTTATAATGAAAAATGTGGTGAAGGCGCTGAAGGAAAAAATGCCGAAGAATGTGCTCAGGCAAAAAGAGAGTTGGATAAACTAAAAAGAGATAATAATGCAAAATTATCAGATATGGCAAACCAAGCCGAAATAGACTACAAAAATAAAGAGCAGGCAGCAAAAGAAGCAGAAAAAGAGTGTGAGCGCTATAGCGCTATGACCTCTAAAGATGCACAAGCGAAAGCTCAACAAGCATGTGCTCAAGCTGTTTCCTTGCGCAAAGAAGCTGATGCCGCTCAAGCTGAATATGATAAGCTAAAAGGGAATATTGTTCCGTCAGGCGCCGGTGCTGCAGAAAGAAGGCTTAAAAAAGCGAGTAATGCAGGAGATGCCGGAGTTTTGGACATTTCTCAAAGCAGACAGATTACTGTAGGCGGATCCGGCCACGATAGTTTAGGTGGGTATCGTTCAGAGTTTTTTAATTATGGAAACAGTTCGGATGTTCTTGAGACAGTGACACGTCGTGCAGCTTTGGCTGTCGTAAGCTTAAAGCCGATAGTTTACATATTTGCAGGTTTTGGACTTATAGCTTTTGCATGGATGGCAATATTCAATAAACTGAGTTGGAAATGGTTTGCCAATATTGCTATGGGTTTGTTCCTTGTTGCAAATATGGGGCGATTAATTGAGTATTTAGTAACAGATGATGGTACCGGAGGATATTATATAGGTGTATGGTCGGATGGTGCAAAAGGTGGTGCGGATACTCGACTAGCAAATTCGTTTAAGGATACATATTATGTATATGGTGATACTGCATACAACGCTAAAGGAATACGTGATTTTCAAGAAGGTGCTTTAGCTGTCGGTGGAAAAACAACAGAAACATTTACTGCCTCTGCAGCCGGTTTTTGTAAAGGTACAAGTGGTTCCGGTTGGGCAAACTTTACCAGTTGTTTGAAAGATGTTGTATCAACAGCCAAAAAAGCCGCCAACACCGTAAAAACAGTCAAAGCTGCAGCTGAAGATGTTGTTGATCGTGTTGAGACAGTTAAAGATACAGTTAAAAACATATCTCAAGCAGCCAAAGCGATGAAAGGAGCAAGCTTAAGCGAAATCGTAGCCAATGCCGGAACTATTCTTAATAACGTTAACGCAGCAGTTTCAACAACTACCGGTGCGGTGGGATCATTGACCAATGCAGCATCAGCTGTTTCAAACAATATTCAAGATATGGGTAAATCTGTTGCACAACAACAAGAACTTGCAGATCGTCGCGCTCGAGGTGAAGCAACAAACGCATTTGATGCTAAACTGAAAGGGCAAGAGTGGGATGCTGTTAACAAAGGTGTTGAAAATGTTGATGGTCAATGGGCCGGCAAAGAAACATTTATAAGTAAAACAACTGAAAAAGCAGCAGATATTAACAGCAAAACCAGTGAAGTAAATAACAAAGTTCAAGAAGGTTTAGCGCAGGTGGGTGCCGTAACCAATGTTGTAGAAAACACAGCTCTTAAAGACGTTGTCGGATTTGGCAGTGATAAAAGCTGGAACGACAAGCGCCAAGAAAAGAAAGAAAAAGCGCATGCGTCAGCAACAGCAAAGGCACAACAAGAGGCTGAAGAAACATATAAAAGAAGTAATGCAGGGATTAATGCTAATTACAAACAACAAGCTTCGCAAGTAAGTCAAGTTTATAGCGATATTCAACAACAAAAACAAGAATTACAAACTTTAGAAAATGAAAAAATGCGAATTCAGAAAGATGTTGATAATTATTGCGCTAAGGACAAAAACAGTGCAATGTGCAAAGCTGCTAAAGGTCAGATGAATGCTATTGAAAGTAGTTTGGATGCTAAAAACCAACAGTTAAAAGCTAGTGAAGAAGCATATGAAAAAGCTAAAAAATCTGCTGATGATGCTTACGTAGCAGCTTTAAATAGCAATATATCTAAAGCAGAAGAAGAACTTAATATAGCTCAAAAAGATGCTGAGGAAGTATGTAAAAACGGTTCTGCCAGCGACTGCGCTAAAGCACGTCAAAGAGTCGTTAATGCCTCAAACACCTATGCATCATACGTTAATGAAAAAGAAAATAAAACCGGAGCTTCAAGAGAACAGACCAAGGAAGATATTGATAATAGTATAGTTTCCGACAAAGAACGTCAAGAAATGAAGCGCTTACAAGAACAGCTTGAGGCTGAAAAACGCAAGCAAGAAGATTTGGCTAAAAATGAAAACTACTATACCAATCAGGCTTATGGTAAAGCAGTCGACGAAGCCAATGATCTTTATGATAAGATGAACGCTCAAAAAGAAGAAGCCGAAAGACTGGAAAAAGAAGCCAAAGAAAAGGCTAAAAAAGCGGCAGAAGCATGCTCAAAGAGTTCAAACAGCTCTGTTTGTACTACGGCTCAGTTGGCCGCAGATGCAGCCAAAGATGCTGCCGCAAATAAAAAACAACAAGCTGCAAATACACAAAAGCAGTATAATGAGGCAAAACAAAAGGCTGAATCATCCTATGGCACGGCTTTAGACAGTAACAAGAATAAAGCTCAGCAAGATTATAATAAAGCCAAATCTCAGGCTGCTACGGCAAAACAACAAATGGAAGAAACCTCAACCAAGGTTAATGATACCAAACAAGCTTTGTCCTCAGCTCAAGATGCATATAATACGGCTGTTTCTGAGGCCGATGCAGCAAAACAAGCTTATGAAAAAGCCGGAAGCGAAGGCAAAACAGATGCCGAAATCGCAAAACTTAAGGCCGAATACGAAGCTAAGCTTAGAGCAATGAATGAGGCTAACAAAGCAAAAAATCAAAAGCAATCAGAGTACGATAAAGCCAGACAACAATATAATGATGCCGAGAAAGCATACAATAAAGCTTATGGTGATGCTAACAATGCCAGCCAGCGCTTAGCATCTTATACAAACGAGGATGTTAACAAGACAGGAGAAAGCCGTAAAAATACTAATGAAGACTTGGATAATCAGGCTTTGATTAATCAGTACAAGACAGAAACCAACCCGACAGCTGTAGCTCAAGCTTCAAAAAATAACTATATTCAAAGCAAAAACAGTACAGATGTCGCCAAGTATAATATGGATGAAAAACAGGCTATTGTTAATCAGGCTAAAAAGGATTATGAAGCGGCTGCAAAAAAAGCCAAAGAAACAGGCAGTGAAGCGGATCAAAAAATAGCTGATCGCCTTAAAAAGAATTATAACTTGGCTCAAAGCGAATTGGAAAGTGCTCAAAAAGAGTATAAAAATATGAGCAAAGAACTATCGGCATATGAAGCTGATTATGCCCGCAAGGCAATCGCCTCAGAGGAATATAAACAGGGAATTTATAATTCTCAGATGAAACAAGCATCTTCAGATATAAATACGTATGAAGCTGCTTTAGCCAAACAATTGAAAATTGTTGATAATGCCGCAACTGCTTATATGCAAGCCAAAAACAATGCCTCTGACAGTAACAAAGAAGCATTGCAGAAAGCTGCCAAATTATACGATGAATACAAAAAAGCAAAATCAATATATGATGAATATCAAACAAATTTGAGTGTGGCACGCAACAATTATACTACAGCCAAAAACAGTTATGATGCTTCTGTAATTGAGGTTGCAAGACTGAAGAAGTTGCTTGAAACAAAGTAAAGTTAACTCATTTTTCATAAAACCGAGGTATAATCCGATATGATATACCTCGGTTTTTATTTGTTAAACAAAAGAGGATAAAGTTATCTGCTTTCTTGCAAAAAAAAACTGATGTTTTATCATCAAAATAGAAGTTTGTAGCCAAGAGGGTATTGATGCGCGAAGTTATTTTAAAAGCTGTTGCCAATCCGCCACGTATTTTATGGGGGCCTTTTTTGCCGGTTATGGTAAATTTAGGTGTGCAATTTCCGATTATGTTTATGTTTTTAGGGACTTTTGATGTTAACCCGCTATGGTTTATGATTTCTTTGGTCGGCGGACATTTTGCCAGTATTTTTATGGGGATTAAAGAGCCTCATATATCAGCGATGATACAGGCATACGGACAAACAGCCAAAACTACTACTAACCTTTATAAAGAAAAGGGGAATAAATTTGCACCCTGATTATGACTTTTTTTCAACCTTTGTCGAAGGTTTATCAAGTATAGAGATAATAGTCGCAATGATAGGCTTTATATCAGCTGCGGCGTTCGCCGGATTCTGGGCTACCAAATTCGGGCATCTTGTATTACCTCATCCTAATGAATCCAGAGTATCTGACTTTATGCCTTTTGAGAAATTGTTATCGGATGGTATGACGATTCGTTGCTACAATGGTTCTTTGGCTCGAGTATTCAGAGTTACCGGTGCAGATTTGTCTTTTGTTACCGAAGAAAAAATGGCATCAATGTTTGAGGCCAGAAAGGCTTGGATTGACGGAATGTCTGATCTTCAGGTAACTTGTCGTGTTATTACAATCAGAGAACGTGTGCCTTTAGAAGAAAACGTCGGCAACTTTAATAATTTGTTGTTGGAACAAATTTCTAATATATGGCAAGATAATATCGATCGTGTATTTTTTAATACTCACTATATAGTTTTGTCGGTAGCTGATCGTGACGAAAATCTCAAGGATTTGAACTATGCTTCTCAGTCTCTTGTGGCTACTCTTAATGAATACGGAGTGAAGCCGCTTATTGAAGAAGAAGGCAGTGCCGCAGCTGACAGTCCTTTTATAGTTTATTCCAAGCTTTGTTCGCCAATATCCAGACCAAACCCCAAAGTTCGTGGAGCAACCGGTGCTCATCTTAATCAGTTGCTTACGGCGGATCATATTCATTTTACCGGCGAAAATGGAATAATAAAATTCTTTTCCGGTGATAAGGAGCTGTACGAGGCGGTTATGGGTATCCGCTCATCCGGTGATTATATGGATGAATCAATGGTCGCCTCACTTCTCGCAATCGATTGCGAATTGGTTTTATTGCACAATATTCGTCCTATTTTTAAACCACAAGCCCGAGCATTGTTGATGCAACAACAGCGCATGGCGGCAATGACCAGCTTTTCCGGAGATGTCATTGATCAATATAGTGAGGTTTTGGCTTCTATTGAAGATAGCGATAGCGATCATCAGGCGTTGACCGAATATGCTATGGCTGTTATTTTAAGAGGCGAAAGCAAAGAAGAGATAGATTATGCCGAAAGCGAAGTTCAGCGTATCTGTCGTTTGTTTAGTGTTACACCTGTTCGCGAAGGATGGGTTGCGCAAGCAACGTTTTTCAATCAATTTCCTACATATGAAACTTTGCCGAGAACATACCGCTATTTGTCAAGAGTTGTAGCTGCCGCGGTTTCATTTGATAAGCCATCGGAAGGTTTTTCAAAATCTGACTGGGGACCGGGAGCAATTTCTGTTTTTCGTACCACATCGGGTTCTGCTTATCGTTTTCAATTCCACGTTTCCAGTGAGGATTCGGCGGTTGCTCACTGTTGTATTATCGGACCTACCGGACAAGGTAAAACAACATTGCTGACATTTTTGGCCGGACAAGCAATGCGTCATGCCGATCTGAAAGTATTTTTCTTTGATCGCCACCGAGGTGCCGAGATTTTTACCAGAGCCGTTAAAGGTGCGTATGTTGGGTTTGAAGGGGATGAAAAAAATGTTTCTCTTAATCCTTTTGACTGCTCCAATACTCCTAATAACAGGGCATTTTTACGTAGGTGGATGAGAGCTATAACTCTTGTTGATGATGCTGTTTCAGAAAAAGAAATTGCCCGTGCGGTAACAACTGCTTTTGATTATTTGCGTCCGGAAGAGCGTATTATGACCAATTTGTATAAGAGTTGTTTCTCGCCGACCGGCAATATGCGTCGTGAATTGTTTAAGTGGGTTAATCCGGATCAATACGGAAATATTTTTAATGCAGAAAATGATAGTTTGGATTTGAAGTCTAAGAGATTCATGGCTTTTGACTTTACTCATATTTTTGAGGATGAAACATTAGCTCCTGCCGTAATTAGTTATATTATGCATCGAATTCAGTCTGAAACGGGTGAAACAGGTGTACCGTCATTAATTATGATAGACGAAACGGCACCGATGTTAAAACATCCGATGTTTAGAGACTACTTTATTATCGGATTGCAAGAGGGGCGTAAAAAACGCCAAGCATATCTTTGCGCCTTTCAACAGCCCAATGTTATAGACCGTTTGGGGGTGGGCGAAGTTATTCGCGGTCAGTGTCAAACAGTTATCTTTTTCCGAAATCCTCAAGCAATGCCGGAAGATTATGTAAACTGGAATCTGACGGAGGCTGAAACTGACTTTATTTTTGGTCGTTCTTATCGTGATTTTCCATATGCCATTTTGTTATCTCGTCCGGCAACAGGAGAATCTGTAATTTTGGACGTCGATTTAAGCGGTTTAGGGCCATATCTTAAATTATATAACTCAGGTCGAAAAAATGTGTTATTGGTTGAAGAACTTATCAAAGAATATGGTGAAGATAACTTTGTTACAAAATATTTAAATCTTTAATATAAACACGTGAAAATGTTTATATTGTAGTGATTTTGTGCTATCATAGTATAATGATACGCTTACTTGGGAGAAAGTATATGAAATACTGTTTGGCGCTTCTAATGTTTGGTTCTTTATTAATCTCAAAGCCGGTTGATGCAGTTGTTCCGACAACGGATATGCCCGGTACTTTAACTAGTGGTAATGAGGTTGCGCAAACAACGGCTTCAACTCAAGAAGCTGTAACTCAAACAACATTTCTACAAAAAATGGCTGCCAAAGCCGGTTCTGCCAAAAACAGCATTTCAAATTTGACTAATAAGGTAAATAATTTTAAGGATAAGCAACTAGAAAAACTAGAAAAACACAAAGAAAAATTAGAAAAATTAAAAGAGAAAAAAGAGGCTATAGAAGCGAAAAAAGCCAAATATGAAAAGGAACTTCAAGATGCAAGAAGCAAAGTTGAAGATGGAGTTAATAAAGCTAAAGAAGCAAAAGCCAAAGCCGAAGAATATAAAGCAAAGGCTGAAGGTGCTATTGAGACAGCAAAAGAATATAAAGATAAAGCATCCTCAACTATAGATAGCGCTAAATCAAAAGCAGGTATTGGTAATGATAGCGCACCTGCTGAAAATTCAGCCTCATTCGGTTCATCAGCAACAGGACAAGACCTGGTTGATACTCCGTCGGCACTT
>JAZODJ010000019.1:0-42593 GCA_045597005.1 Alphaproteobacteria bacterium
TACAAAGTCTTATTGTGGTTTATTTTTATTAAAGAGTTCATAGTTGTTTTCCGTTTTTATGGTTAATAATTATTTTCTTTTAAATAAAGATATTGAGGTTTAATTGCCTTAAACCACAATAAGACTTTTTTTACAAAAGAAACACAAAAAAACTAAAAACTATGAAAAAACTATTAATTATCTTAGTAATGACACTGTGTATCACCTCATGCACCAGTAACCGTCACACATTCTCTTTTTCACTTGGAGACTCAACAGAGTCCGTTGACAGTATTTTCATCGAAACAAAACGAGTTTTGATCTGTGAAGAAAAAAATGAGATAAAAGAATTTATCTCGGCTCACATGAAAAGAGGAGAGGATATTGAGATCATCCTCGATAAGACTCTTGTGCTTGCGGATGCAAAAAAGGTAAAATTCAAAAGGACATATATAAATAACGCGTCCTTTTTACCGACAGAAGCTAGAGAAATATGCTACTACGCTTCAGAGACAAACGCTGTAGTATTATATATAGTGATATTTATTTTTCTCGTAGGCATCTACTTTAACATGGCTATTTCATATGATAAGCTATTGACAAAAGCCCGTAACATCCAAAAAGAACATGACGATCTCTTGCTAGAGTTCGAAATGCTCAAATCAAAGAAGAAGTAGATTGTCATTACAAAAAAGCTCCTGTTTTGATAAACAGGAGCTTCACTTTTTTCAACGCCTCAATTATTCAGCATCTTTCTTTTCAGCTTTTTTGCTCTTCTTCTCAGCTGTCTTCTTCTCAGCCTTTTTTTCTTCTTTTTGAACTTCAGCCTGAGCTGCTTTTTCTGCAGCCTCAATAGCAGCTTTTTCAGCAGCTACACGAGCCAAGTCCTTAGCACCTTTAGCATTTACATCGCGATCAACCAATTCAACAATAGCCATTTCAGCACAATCGCCATAACGATAACCGGCACGCAAAACGCGAGTATAACCGCCATTACGATTTTTATAACGTTCTGCCAAAGTAGAAAACAACTTAGCAACAACTTCGTTGTCACGCAAGAAAGCTAATGCCTGACGACGATTGTTCAACTGACCTTTTTTACCCAAGGTAATCATGTTATCAACAAAAGTTCTGAGTTCTTTTGCTCTGGGCAAAGTAACTTTAATTTGTTCGTGTGTTAAAACAGCAGCAGTCAAATTAGAGAACAAAGCCTTACGAGCATTTGTATCCATATTAAGTTTTCTATGTTTCATACCATGTCTCATAGCATTTCCTTTCTTTTCAAAAACTGGCCTGACGGGCAGACCGGATAATTACCAAAACGGGTACTACCTTCATAAATACCCACACTCTCGCAGAGTCTTGCTAAATTAGTAACTCCACAAAGTCGAACGGACTATAAACAATATTTTTCTTTAAATCAAGCACTTTTTATCAAAAAAAGCCGCAATAACAAAGATTGCGGCTTACCAAAATTAAAAAACAAACTATAACTATACCATCATTGTGTTCAACAAGTCACAACAATAAGCTCTCATATCAGGATCTTCCATCAACGTAAGCTTTAAGTTAGATTTTTCTAACTCTTTGTTTGTTCCGCAATCAAAACGCATCGCATCACACAACACGCCGGTCAGTTTCATACCTCTTTCGGCCGCCAACCCCATTGCATCAGCCAAATTAATCTCACCGTTTGTTCCCTTTTGAACTTCAGGCAAAATATCCATAATTTCATTAGGCAAAATATATGGTCCCATACTGGCATAATTCGAAGGTACATTTTCTATTGATGGTTTTTCGATTTTTCCTTTTGCTCTAACCAAACGCCCTTCACGAACAGCTCCCATCAAAACGCCATAACGAATAACCTCTTCCTTAGGGAATTCCATAATATTCTCAACCATTCCACCTTCTTTTTCATAAACATCCAACAGTTGAGCCAAAACACCCTTACCATGCAAATTAATATACACATCATCCGGCCACATAACAACAAAATCTCTGTCACCGACAATTTCTTTTGCCATCAAAATAGCATGTCCGTTACCTAAAGGCTGAGCCTGTTCTGCGAAAGAAAATTTCATCCCTTCGGGAATTATCTTCAACAATTCATCTAGGATTTCCAACTTATTTTTCTCACGCAAATGATTTTCAAGCCACGGATATGGAGCAAAATGTTTTTCAAACAAATGTTTACAAGATTGATCACTATAAATAAATACAATCTCTTTAATACCAATTTCGGCACAAGCATCAACAGCATATTGAATAATAGGCTTGCTGTGCAACGTCAAAAAACCTTTATGCAAGGCTTTGGTTGCCGGCAAATTTCTGGTAGACAAACCGGCTACCGGTAAAATACATACTTCAGGTCTTCTCATTTTAATAACTCCACAAAACAATTTTGTTTATAAGCCAGATATAACACAAAAAAAGTTCCATACAAGCTAATTTATTCGAATATTCCGACCTTTTTTTATAACATTTCCACTTAAAGTGTTATCTTTCTCTTTTACCTCAACTTTTTCTTTGGAAAAATCAAGAACTCTTACACCCTCTTTGTTAATATCTTCTTCAGCTGATTTTATTGCTTCAATATCCCTTGTAACAGTGAGCGTTTTACCGGTTTTCTTTATACTTATACTTCCGGTATTTTCTTCCAGTCTACGTTGATTCTCTTCATCTTCAACTTGTTTTGCATATACCTTTTCTACTTCGCCTATCTTTGGTTCCGCATATACCTTCATCGCATCCACAACCTGCTTTAATTCATTTTTTCCGATACTCATTTTATCCAAAACATCAGCTAATTTCTTATTATATGCAACATATTCATCAATATTGGCATCTTCTTTTCTCAAATTCTGAGCATTAATTGCTTCTGTATTCAAACTTTCCAACATTGCAATTTTTTCATCAACTGCTTGCTTTTTACTCATAAAATCCGCATCTTCTTCTAACTTATAATCAGTTATTACATTAGCAAGACGCTCTTTATATTTATCAATATCGGAATTATAAGAAAAAATATCTTGTTTGGTTTGGTTAAACATCTCAACTATTTTATTATATTCTGCAGCATTTTTCTTTTTTAAATCTGTCAACTGTATCTCGGCAAATTTTTCAGCATACCGTTCAATATTGCCAACAGCTGTTTTATTAGCATCAACCATATTTTTCAAAACAGCATCATCAATTTTTGTTGTTTCTGTTATATCCATAGCCTCAACCAAATCTGATAATACTTTATCAATATCTTGTTGCAACAAATTATATTGTCCCACACTATCTTGACTATATGCCGCAACTTCAGCATCTTTTACTTGTTGTTGCAATTTTTCCCTAGTACTCAAAACTAAACCATCAGCAATTTTTTTCTGCTCATTTGCCAAGTCATCCCAATATTTTTTTTCTGCTTCTATTTCCGCTTTTTTAGCAGCAATTTTCTGATCTTCTTGTGCTTTATACATCTTAAACAACGAACTGACATTAACATCAAGTGTAGGATCAGCCATCGAATTTCTTAAAGAAAACGAAAATTCCGGCAAATACTTTGGTTCATTAAATTTTGTATTAAAAACAACATTCATATTCCATTCGGCAACATTACCTTCACCATATGCTTTAATTTTTACATTGCTTCCGGTCATCTCAACATCAGCCAAGCTGTAATTTCCTTTATCAAAAATAGCTCTCCCCGAAACTTTATCAAAAGCTGTTTTACCGCTACCGATATATGACTTAATTTTTTCAACCAAACCATCCGATTTTTGTCTTTTTACCAAATCATCATAGATAGCTTGCAGATTAATTCCATTAACATCGGTCGAAACAACCTTAAGCTCGGCCTTCCCCTTAAGATTTTCTGCAAAATCATATTCACTGTTTGCTTTTGAACTAAAGTCAAATCTTGTTGAAAATTTTCCTCCTCTTATATTATATACCCTTCCTCCGATATCAAAATCAGTAACATTGGCATCCGCCAAATTACCGTTAACAACAATTGTCGGATCTTTGCCCATATCAAGCAACAAACTTCCATTTAAAGGAGCATTTTTATAATTGGCTGTAAATTCATTAATATTTACTTTGTCACCAACAGCTTCCAATTTAAATTTGCTATCATTAAACATAGTTCCCTTATACGACAACTCTCCAACCTCAATAGCCGCTTTAACATCTATCGACTTATACGGTACATAATCTATCTTATCCTTACTCCAATACGGCTTATGCAAAAATGCACCACCACCCGCATCAACTTGCTCACCAATCATCGCATTTTTTTTAGATTTAACCAAAAATTTATCAATCTCAAATTTATTAATTTTTATATCGCCCATAAAACTCGGACGTTCAACTTTTTCATAATCAATCGTACCGGAAAAAGATGTATATCCTATATTCCCGACAACATCCTTAAACTCCATACCCGTAGCATTTCCTTTAACACTGGTTTTAAGACTAAACAAACCCAAATTACCGGCTTCAGGTTGATATCCGGCTTTTATATTGTGTAATAACTTTACAAAATCAGGATGCTTTACTTCTAACTCTCCATCAAAATTATAAACATCATTTATATTTTCAACTTTCCCTTTATATAAACCATTCAGAGTTCCTACGGTAACTGAAGTATTTATCCCAAAACTATCTTTATTGCCGTTTATTGCTCCGCTCATCGCCAGATTATTAAACTTTTTATAATCCAAATTTGGGACTTTTAATTCCAGCTTGTTAATTAAAGAAGCTAAATCCGTACTTTTTATTTCATATTGTAAACCATCTGTTTGTGGAACACTGCCAAAACCTTTCAATTTTCCCTTCAATTCTAAAGCCGTATTAGCAACCTGCTCTATTTTAAGATAATCTATATCCATATTTCCATTAAGCAAACTGGCTTTTATATCAACTTTTTCAAAAGGCATCTCTTCATAAATAAGCAAATCAGCTTTCGCATTCAAAACCATATCCAAATCATTCAAAAAACCCAATTTGGCAAAACGATACGTCATCCTCTCGCCCCAAGTTTTATTTTTTTCTGTTTCTGATAAAGAGCTTATATAATTATCAAAATTTATCGTATCAGCATTAGCAACCAACATTACATCTGTTCTGTCCCCCAAAACAACACCCAATTCACCCGTCAATGTACTCTTATCCATTGTAACCTTGTATGGAGAAACCTTAATTTTTTCAAAATTACCGGATACATTTCCAGTCATAAGCATTTTTTTATAAACAGATGTCGTATTTATCTCTGGTTTTATATCTAACCAATTCAGTGTTTTTATCAAATCATTTGCATTAACTTCTACTTGCCCCTGATAATAAAGCTGACCTTCATATCCATATACATTACCTGTCATTTTTAACGAAGTATCCCCGGGTAAAACAGCTTTCAAATTATCAACGGCAATAATATCATCTGCAACAGATAAATCTAACTGCAAATTTTTAATTCCTTGTCCTTTGTACGAAGCTCTTAGCGCACTCATATTCACAGTCAAATCAATATTATAATCCGGCTGATACGCCTCCTCTCTATATTTTTCTATAAAATTTTGCACAATCTCAACAAACGGTTTCAATTCTAAATCTGCAAATTCAAAATCCGCTTCCACTTCTCTGGTTTCATCATCTTGTAATGATACCTTCAGCGCTCCGGCTCCTTGAGTATCACCATACTTAACAACAACATTACTCAAACTCAAATTCTGTGAATTGAGATTTACATCAAAACCAACCGCAACAGGATTATTATATTCATTAGGCAATTTCACTACACTGATATTATCATTAACAAAGTCACTCATCTTTTGCGATTCGACAATAACAGCCCCATTAAGAACCTTATTATCTAAATTAAAAGTACCATCAAAGCGGACATAACTGTTTGATTGAGGATGCGACACAACTGCATTCAAAGTCGTAGGATAACTGTCAGAAATTTTTCCTATCGTAATAGCAAAACCTTCCGGTGTATTTCCTTTCAAATAATTACCTTCGATTCTAAAAGGACCGAAAATACTTTGTGCTGAAACCTCCCCATTTAAATTTGTAAGTTTAAATCCCAGATTACTTTCCTTAGCCTCAAAATTAACATGAGCATTCTTCAAAGATACGCCATTTAATACCATTTTAGTATCTTCCATAACCATTCTTTGATCTTCGCTCAAATCACTCTGCCAATTCAAACCATTATCCCAATCAATATTTATAACTACCCCGTCAAGGATCATTTTCTTTACATCAAATTCTCCTCTCAATAACGGCATCAAAGATAATTCAGCAACAACATTTTTTATATCCAACAGCGGTGTTTCACTTTTATTATCATCGTTATAAACTTTAGCATTAACGGCTTTAAGATACGGCGATGGAAAAATTTCAAAGCTTACCTTTCCGTCAAAACTGATGTGTTTGCCTGATATATTATAAAATTGTTTTGCTATCTTATCTTTATGCTGATTCCAATCAATACTGGATACATAAAAAAATGCACCGACAACAGCCAATAAAACTAAAACAATCAAGCCCAAAACAATTTTTTTCACTTTTATCAATCCTTATAAAAAAATATTCTTACCTGTTGCAATAATAGCGAATAACCTTGCTTTTCAAATATTCTGCATTTATTATAAGTCATAATATTAAAAAAACATTTAAATTATAAGGTTATAGACAATGAATAATCAGGAACATCTGCTACAATTAGCTGAAAATGTCGCCTCTAATGCTTATGCACCGTACTCTAGGCTTAAAGTCGGCGCAGCAATCTCAACACCAACCGGAAATTTTTATACCGGCTGTAACGTCGAAAATATATCATTTCCCAATGGCACTTGTGCTGAAACCGGAGCAATCTCTGCAATGATCTCTGCCGGTGATAATCAAATCGCCGAAATTCTGATATATGCAGATAGCCCTACACTCATCACCCCTTGCGGAGCATGTCGTCAACGAATATTGGAATTTGCTACCCCGAATACTATTGTACATATCGCAAACTCTACAGGCATTAAACAATCTTTTTCACTATCCGAACTTATACCCCACTCTTTTAAGGAATTTTAATATATGACAGAATTATATCATTCATTCACTCAACAAATTAAAATGTTACTAAACGATTTCCAGCCGGAAATTGCACTTATACTTGGTTCCGGATTAGGAGAAATTGCAGAAAAAATTGAAAATCCCATAACAATAAAATATTCAGAAATTGCCGGTTTTCCACAAAGCACTGTTTCCGGCCATAAAGGTCAATTCATTTGTGGCAAACTAAATAATAAAAATGTTATATGCATGCAAGGTCGTATTCATCTTTACGAAGGCCATTCCGCACAATCCATACTTCAAATAGTAAAAACATTTAAGATGCTCGGTGTCAAAAAGCTCATAGTAACAAATGCTGCCGGCTCACTAAACAAAGACCTTCCGGCGGGTTCTATAATGATGATAACCGATCACATCAACTTAAGTGGTCACAACCCTTTAATTGGCTCCAATGATGATAATTTTGGTCCCCGATTCCCTGATATCAGCAATGCATATTCTAAAACATTGCAAGATTTATCACGAAAAACAGCCAAAGAACTTAATATAACCTTGTCCGAAGGCGTCTACATAATGGTTAGTGGCCCAAATTTTGAAACCGCTGCCGAAGTACGAGCTTTCGGACTTCTTGGCGGAAACGCCGTTGGGATGTCAACCGTACCCGAAGTTATATCTGCAGCATATTGCAATATCGAAACACTAGGATTTTCCGTAATTACAAATTTAGGAGCTGGACTACAAAAAGAACCTCTATCACATAACGAAACATTATCAATGGCAAACAATGCTATTGATAAATTATCATCTCTAATAAACAATATTTTTAAAAGGATCTGATACTATGGATGATGTTTCTGCCGCAAAAATACTAATATCATCTCTGGACTTAACTTCACTAAATTCCACAGACACAGAAGATACCATTAAGACACTTTGCCAAAAGGCTATTACCCCCTATGGAAACGCTGCGGCAATTTGCGTATATCCTCAATTTATTCATTATGCAAAAAGCATTTTGCCTAAAACAATCAAAATTGCAACGGTTATCAATTTTCCTTCAGGTATTGCTGATATCCGATTGATTGAAAAAGAAATAAATTTTGCCATTCAGTTCGGAGCAGATGAGTTAGATGTAGTATTGCCATATCGCACATTCCTTAACGGCGATACGGAATTTTGCCGAGAGTATTTGCTCAAAGCTCGTGAAGCATGTCAAACAAAAACATTAAAAATAATAATTGAAAGCGGTGAACTTAAAACGGTTGAAAAAATAAAACAAGCCACTCTTTTATGTATTGAAACCGGAGCCGACTTTGTAAAAACATCTACAGGTAAAACAGATATCTCTGCCACACCGGAAGCCGCCAACATTATACTTGAAACCATATCTCAAAGTGGCAAAAATGTCGGTTTTAAAGCATCCGGAGGAATTAAAACTCTTTACGATGCCAAAAAATATCTATCTCTCTCTCAATCAATCATGGGGGCCAATTGGATTACACCCAAACACTTCAGAATAGGAGCCAGCTCTGTATTAAATAATTTGATATCAACAATAACTCAAGGATACTAATATGCTACCTCAAGAAATAATTCGCAAAAAACGCAATAAACAGCCTCTTACAAATGAAGAAATTAATGAATTTATAGCGGGCGTAACCAATGGTACAATTGTTGATGCACAAATAGCGGCTCTAACTATGGCAATATTTTTAAATGGTATGACCAAAGAAGAAACTAGCGCACTGACATTAGCCATGCGTGATTCGGGAGATGTCTTAAAATGGAACGACCTTAACGGACCAGTTGTTGACAAACACTCATCAGGAGGGGTTGGTGACAAAGTAAGCTTGATGTTAGCTCCGATGATTGCCGCTTGCGGAGGTTATGTTCCTATGATTTCCGGAAGAGGATTAGGACACACCGGAGGAACCTTAGATAAGTTTGATTCAATACCCGGATATCAAACAGCCCCCTCCAACGATATTTTCAGACAAACGGTAAAAAATGTCGGATGCGCAATAATCGGTCAAACCGGAAATTTAGCTCCTGCAGATAAAAAAATATATGCCATCCGTGATGTTTGTGCTACGGTTGAATCTGTAAACTTAATCACCGCATCAATACTATCAAAAAAATTAGCAGCAGGTTTGGACTGTTTAGTAATGGATTTAAAATGTGGAAACGGTGCATTCATGGATTCGCTTGAACATGCTGAAGAGTTAGCTTCTTCAATCGTACGAGTTGCTAATACCGCCGGCACAAAAACAAAAGCAGTCATAACAGATATGAACCAAGTTCTCGGTAAAAACGTCGGAAATGCTCTTGAAATGGTTGAAGCCGTCGAATATCTGAAAGGAAACAACATTGATTATCGATTACATGAAGTAACTATGGAATTGTGCAGTGAGTTATTAATATCTGCAAAAATTTCAAACAGCTTAAAAGAAGCCAAATCAAAACTTCAACAAGCTTTAACCTCTGGAATCGCTTTAGAAAAATTTGCTCAAATGGTCTCAGCATTAGGCGGCCCGCATGACTTTTGTGATAATCCTTGGAAATATCTGCCCAAAGCCAAAATAATCAAACCGGTATTTGCTTCAAAATCAGGCTTCATATCCGCAATGAATACCAGAGAAATAGGCCTCAGCATTATAGAATTAAAAGGAGGCAGAACAGCTCCGGAACAAAAACTTGATTACGCAACAGGTTATACTGATTTTTGTCAAATTGGAGATGCCGTAGATAATAAAACACCTCTGGCAATCATTCATGCTCAAAATGAAGAAGATTATAATCGCGCAGCTCAAAACCTTATTAATTCGATAATTATCAGCGACAAAAAACCGGCACCTTCACGTTGTATTATAAAAAAAATATCTTAACTAATAGCCCGTTGATAAGTAATCAACGGGCTATTAGTTAATCTTACGGCAACAATGGCGACCATGCCGGATCAGATCCGTCTGCCGGTGTAATCATCTGACGTTCATTATATCCTGTTAAATCGATAGAATATAATTTTACAGGAGGTGTAGAACGCCCCCTTCCTTTATCTTGGCGAAAATACATCAAAACACGACCGTTAGGAGACCATGTCGGTGCCTCGACCAAATATCCCGACGCTAACAATCTCTCTCCACTACCATCAGGATACATAACACCAATATAAAATTGACCATTAGCCATTTTTGTAAAAGCAATATAATCACCTCTTGGAGACCATACCGGTGTTGCATAACGCCCTTTTCCAAAACTTATTCTTTTAACATCCGAACCATCAGAATTCATAACATATAATTGTTGATCTCCTCCTCTATCAGAATTAAAAACAATTTGACTACCATCCGGAGAATAGCTTGGGCTTGTATCAATTGCACGTCCATACGTAATTTGCCGACTTTTCTTTGTTTTTAAATCCATCTCATATATATTAGTTTTCCCACCGGAAGCATACGATAACAAAACTTTAGAACTATCCGGAGAAAATCTTGGAGCAAATGTCATCCCCGGAAAATTTCCTAACAACATTTGTTCACCGCTTTCAATATCTAACAAATAAACCCTAGGAGTATTTCCTGCATATGACATATATGTTATTTTCTGTAAATTCGGAGAAAAACGAGGTGTCAAAGCCATAGCAGCACCATTTGTCAGAAACTTATGATTTTCCCCATCTTGATCCATAATCGCTAATCGCTTAACTCTTTTTGTTGCCGGTCCCGATTCTGAAACATATACGATTCTGGTATCAAAATATCCTTTTTCACCCGTCAACCTCTCATATATGGCATCCGCTATAACATGGGCAATTCTTCGCCAATTATCTTTTGTTGTAGTAAAAGATTGTCCTTCGACCTGATTTTCAGCAAAAACATCCCATAAACGAAAAGAAACTTTAATATTATTAGCATCAACTTCTTCTATTGCACTTTGAACCAACGCTTGTGCTTTAATCGCTTTCCAATCCAGAAATTCAGGTTCCTGTGACATCGAAGAAAATTGTTGAATATAACTATCATCATCAATAACACTAAAAAGTCCTGACCGCTCTAAATCCGCTTTAATCACATTCAAAATTTTATTTCCTTGTTGGCCGATAAAAAAACCATCATGAACAATTTCCGGAATCGCTATAGGCATAGGATCTCTCATTGCCCCGCTAACATCAATTGCCAAATCAGCTCGTGCCGAAAAAACTGTAAACAAACTACAAAACAAAAAAACAAAAAATTTAATTCTCATTATCGATTCCTCATCATACAAACCTTTTACCTGAAATAATAACACCTTTTTATTAAAAATAAATTAGCATACAAAAAAAGGGGAAATCCTTAAAGGATTATCCCTCTTTTCTACCACTAACAATAAAGAATTAGTTGTTAATCTTTTCCTGCCAAAAACAAACAAATTCTTTATCATCAAACGAACAGACGTGCCTTATTTCCGGTCCCATCATATCATCAAGAACCTTATCAACTTTTAACACATCTTCCTCACTAAGAAGCTTTTTGGATCTTTCCAAAATCTTCTCTCTGGTTTTTTCATGCTGGTAATGAAGTACTGTTTTCAATACAACCAATGCAAAAACCGCCACTAATACATAAACAACGTCCATAAAGCTATATAAATTAGAGTATAAAATATAAAATAATCAGGCTCCCCATAGACCACAATTTTTTTATATTGTCAAATATTAATCGCATTATCTTGACTTTTTTCATAATTATCATAGTATTTTCATTATGAATATTAAAGAATTTAAATCAATACTACCTCGCAATCATGCTATTCTCGCTTTTGATTATGGCGAAAAAAGGCTTGGTGTTGCCGTATCCGATTTATTACTGATGACAGCTAATCCTGTCAAAATAATTAACCGTAAAAACATCCCTCAAGACATTCAAGAAATAAAAAAAATAATAGAAGAAAAAGAAGTCGGCGCCATTGTATACGGCCTTCCGTTACAAATGAATGGCTCCGAAGGTGATACAGCCTCTGCCGTACGAAAATTTGCTGAAATAATTGCAAAACAAATTCCTCTTCCGTATATTTTTTGGGACGAAAGACTATCGTCAAAAGCCGTTGAAAATTTTCTTATTAAAGAAATTGATATGTCACGAACCAAACGCAAACAAACACTTGATGCTAATGCTGCAGCCTACATTTTACAAGGTGTTTTGGATGCATTACGATATTTATAAGTAACAGCTTTCAATATTTGCAAAAATTTATCGTCACAAATGATATCAACACTATCACCAAATGGCTGCTTCTCCATCTGCATTATATCTCTTTCTTCATTAAT
The DNA here is from genome assembly GCA_045597005.1 of Alphaproteobacteria bacterium. Lineage (GTDB taxonomy): Bacteria > Pseudomonadota > Alphaproteobacteria > RF32 > CAG-239 > CAZU01. The sequence goes on from JAZODJ010000019.1 coordinate 12,347, forward strand.
TTTTTCAGGATAAAATCTTCGACAAAATGCATAAACAGCTGCATCAAGATTACTTACATCATAACCTATTTCTTCAAGAAGCTTATTAATATTATCTTCATTCATTTTACCGGCATCATTTATATCATACCACAAACCAATACCTTCATCAGATAATTCTTTCCAAAAAAAACTCTTTCCCGGATCAACTTTACGCATAGGCGCAATATCAGAATGCCCGACAACATTTTCCGGTCGAATTTTATATTTTTTTACTAATTTTTTTAATAAATTTATTCCGGCTTTTTGTTGTTCATCCGAAAATGGTTTTTGTCCTAAGCTTGATGAGCAAAACTCTATTCCTATCGAACGAGCATTTATATTTTCATTTCCTCTCCACTTTGAAATTCCCGCATGCCATGCACTATATTTTCTTGCCACCAATTGCCAAATTTCACCATCTTCCCCAACAATATAGTGACTGCTCACTTTATGCTTTTTAAAAATATCTATTACTTCTTCCGACTTAAACCCTACTGAATGCACAACAAGCATATCTATCTTAAGTTTTCTATCTACCCAAAATAATGATTGCGCTCTTTTCATTTTTTACTCTTCGCTTTTATAATTTCCTGATATGCTAAATTAATTTCCGACATTTTTTCATTTGCAAGCTTAATCTCTTCTTTTGATGCCTCAGTTAATTTATCCGGATGATATATCATTATCAATTTTTTCCACTGAGCTTTTATTTCCGCTAAATTCGCATCATGCGATACTCCTAAAACGTCATAATAGCGAGATAATTTTTTATCTACAGGCTTTGGAACAAATTGTTTTTTCAATTTATTAAAAATTTTAACATCTAAATCAATTATTTTTGCAATTCTTTGTAACAATTCCAAAGCTTGTTTACTTATATTTTCATCGGCAACAGCAATCTTAAATAAATTCTCAATGGAAACCTCTTTTAAGCTTTCATTATTTCTTGTTAACTGTTCTAACATATCTGCATATTTTTCAACACTGAATCTATGCTTATGTTTGTTATCAAAAATTTCAAACACCCATGACTTTTGTTCCTGTTTAACGGCAAACACTTGACAAAAGACCTTTCGTTCTTTTGCCGTCACCTTACCATCAGCCTCAACCACCAATGCTGCCAAAGCACTCATAACCTCCAAATACCGTCTATGTTCTCCAACTTGAGCATCTCTCCAAAGCTTAAGAGGATTAATTTTTTGCCAGTATCCTCTCAACACATTAAACGGCATTAACTTAGCTCCTTCTAACCGACGATAATCAGCAATAAATCCCAAAATAAGTCCGACAAAAATTAATATAGAACTTTTTAATACAAAGCCTATTATTATACCTAATATTTTACCCCAATTATTATCAAAAAAATGATCTATCTTCTTTTTTACTTTGCGAATATCCTTATTAGTCGGCATATCAAAAACAATCTGTCCGACAACAAACAATATTATAAATCCCCAAAACCCGAACAAAGCCGAACCCAAAACAGCTCCCCAAATTTTACCCCATATATTTCCGTCCAAACGATTGTAATATCGATAATATTTATAAGGTAATTTTATTCTTATTATATCATCCAGATAACTCAATTGTTTTTCAATGTTACGAATTATATACGTCTTATCAATCAACATATGCCCTAAAAACAATCCGACAAAAAAACCATCTGCTCCAAACAAACGAAGTCCGATAAGAGATAAAGTTAATTTTCCTAAAGGTGACATATATAAAATTCCTTTCTTTTCTATTTACAAAACTATAACCGAAAGTTCCGTCGCAAAATCTTTTGGTGTATCAATAATTCCCTGATGCGTAAAACGTCTAAAACTATAATATTCATTTTCCAATTCATATGTATCTTTATCTGATACTTCAATATTTTCAATTCCGGCATTTTTTATTTGATCAACACAAAAAGATTGCAAATCAAAAAAATAATGATTTTTTTTCATCCCATTTACAAAATATTTTGCATATACATCGCTTTTTTCCAAAAATTGATTATAAAAATTTATATCGACCTCATATGATTTCTGCCCGATGCAAGGTCCCACTGCTGCCGCAATATTTTCTAATTTAGCTCCTTTTTCAAGCATCATCTTTACAACATTAGCAATAATTCCCTTAAAAGCACCTCTCCAACCGGCATGCGCAACCCCTATTACTCCCGATATCCTATCTTCAAATAAAACCGGAGCGCAATCAGCTGTTCTTATACAAAGACCGACATTTTTTATATTTGTAACAGCCCCGTCCGCTTCTATAACATCATGACTGGCTTGTTCGACAAAAACAACCTTGTCGCTAATTCCTTGATTAAGCAATAAAAGATTGTCCCGCCTCAATCCTATAACACTAGCTGCAATATCTAAATTTCTTTTCACATGCTCAATATCATCTTGACTTTTAGTATTAACATTAAGCCCTTTATATTTTCCTAAAGAAACTCCTCCTTTGCATCCCAAAAAACAATGCTTAGATTTTAACAAATTTTGAGCTTGCCACACCTCATATCCCCTTTACTTAAAAGAAGTTCCTTCTTCAATCTTTACACCTAAAATATCCGCAATCGTCTGTCCAACATCCGCAAATGTTTTTCTTTCTCCTATATTTCCAGAAACAACTCCTTTTCCAAACATCAAAACAGGTATCTGTTCTCTGGTATGATCTGTTCCCTTTGCTGTAGGATCATTTCCATGATCTGCAACAATAAATGCAACATCATCTTCTTTCATATATTGCTCTATTTCCGGCAATCTGGCATCAAAATATTCTAAAGCACTTGCATATCCTGCCAAATCACGCCTATGTCCGTAAAGCATATCGAAATCAACAAAATTAGTAAAAATCAAACTATTATCTTCAGCTTTTTTTGCTGCATCTAATGTTTTATTCCACAATTCTTCCAAACCGGAAGCCAATATTTTTTCCGTAATCCCGCATCCGGCATAAATATCGCTAATCTTACCTATTGCAATAACTTCTTTTCCGCTGTTTTTTACTACATCTAATAATGTCGGATTAAATGGTTTTACCGAATAATCATGACGATTTTTAGTCCTAACAAAATCATTTCTGTTTTCGCCGACAAACGGACGAGCGATAACCCTTGCGATTCCATAAGGCTTAACTTCTTCAAATGCAATTTGACAAACATCGTAAAGACGTTGCAAACCAAAATATTCTTCATGCGCCGCTATCTGAAAACAACTATCCGCTGAAGTATAACAAATCGGTTTACATGATTTTATATGTTCTTCACCCAATTCTTTAATAATTTCTGTTCCCGAAGCAGCCTTATTTCCCAAAATTCCATCAATTTTAGCTTTTTGACAAATCCTTTCAACTAAATCATCCGGAAAAGACGGAAAATCCGGCTTAAAATACCCCCAAGGTTTAACCACAGATACCCCTGCAATTTCCCAATGTCCTGATGATGTATCTTTAGCCAAACTTTTTTCAATACAATGTCCATATTTCGAAGGTAACGTTACCTTTGCTCCATCCATAGACAAAACCCTTTTCCTTCCCGATATTTCATTAGAAATATTTAAAAGACCAAGTTTAACCAAATTGGGTATCTTTAAATCAGGACAAGCATCAACAATATGTCCGAAAGTATCTGCACCATCATCTCCATAATCACCCGCATCCGGAGCCCCTCCAACTCCGAATGAATCCATCATCAAAATAAAAACTCTGGCCATATTTGTCTCCCAATACCTATATCACAATACATTTAGTGATATCAATCAATATGTACCGTATGCAACATATTAGTTCTCCCTTTAACATTTAGCGGGAAACCGGCTGTAATAATAATATGATCTCCCGACCCTGCCAAACCGGCCTTTTTAGCATATTTAACAGCACAAGCTTCAACACTGGAAAACTTTTTAAAACTTTCTTTATTAACAAACGGTTTTACACCCCAAACTATTGCCATTTGGCGAGCAACTTTTATATCCGGCGACAATGCCAAAATTGGCAATGCCGGCCTTTCTCTCGCTGTTAAAAACGTTGTAAATCCTGATGACGAATAACTTACTATAGCTCTAACATTTTTTAATACTCCGGCTAATTCCGAAGCTGCAAAAGTTATTGAATCGGCCTCATCTGCCATACAAGGATATCTTCTTGAACTATTCATCAATTCAAAAAATAACGGATCATTTTCAACTTGAGAAACAATACTATGCATCATTGCTACCGCTTCAAAAGGATATTTTCCGGCAGCTGTTTCAGCAGACAACATTACCGTATCGGCTCCATCATATACTGCCGTCGCAACATCGGACACCTCAGCTCTTGTAGGAGTAGGATTCACAATCATCGATTCCAACATCTGTGTGGCTACAATAACAGGCTTAGCAAACAACCTGCAAACTTTAATTATTCTTTTTTGCATAACCGGAACAGTTGGTAAAGGACATTCAACCCCCAAATCACCTCTGGCAACCATAATCGCATCAGCCTCTTTAACAATTTCTTCTAAATCATCAATGGCACTTGGTTTTTCCAATTTAGCAATTATCCGAGCTTTTCCTTTTATAATTTTCTTGACCTCTTTTATATCATCAGCCTTCTGTACAAAAGACAAACCGATCCAATCAACGTCATTTTTAAGAGCAAACTTCAAATCTTCTTCATCTTTAGGCGTTATTGCTGAAATTTTGAGTTTTGTATTTGGTAAATTAACACCTTTATGACTGGAAATATATCCTCCCACTTCCACAATAGTTTCAGCAGATTTTTTATCACATTTAACCACTCTCAAAACGATATACCCGTCGTTAACTAAAAGTTTATCTCCCACCTTTAAAGCAGCAAAAATTTCCTTATGAGGTAAACACACTCTCGTTTTATCTCCTAAATCAGGCTTCAAATCTAATGCGAACTTTTGCCCATCTTCCAACCAAACCTTATCTTCCTTAAAATCTCCAACTCGTAACTTCGGTCCTTGCATATCTGCCAATATTGAAATAAATCTTCCTTTTTCTTTCTCTAATAAGCGTATGGTTTTAATACGTTTCTTATGTTCAGCATGACTGCCATGACTAAAATTAATTCTAAAAGCATCAACTCCGGCATCAATAAGCTTCGACAATTGTTCCTTTGTTGATGATGACGGTCCTATCGTTGCTAAAATCTTCGTATGAGTATCTATTGGCATAAATCAAAATCCTTTCTAAAACTTTTGCTTATCAGCATAAACAAAATAAGTTAATAAGGTGTTATTTTTATACTTGTAAATAACAATTAAATTTGTTAATTTCTAGCAAACAAAATTTTTATCAAGAGGAGATAATCATGACAGAACAAACAACCGAAACCGGTGGAATTGCGGCAGATCGTTTACGTTCATTAATTGAAAGAATAGAACGTTTAGAAGAAGAAAAAAAAGCAATTTCATCTGATATTCGCGATATTTTCGCTGAAGCAAAATCTGCCGGATTCGACGTTAAAATTATGCGCGCAGTTATCAAACTTCGTAAAATGAATGCTGCAGATCGTGATGAACAGGAATTTTTGTTAGATACATACAAAAAAGCTTTGGATATTTAACTGAAAAGCCCTCTATCAAGAGGGCTTTTTACTAAAACTTTAGCACGATTCCCAAAACAGATGCTATAAAAAGATAAAAAATCGGACTTTTCTTCCAAATACGCATCATCGCTAAAACTACAACAAAAATTAAAATCTCAACACTATTTGTTATTGCTATTTTTCCTATTTGCAAACCGGCATACAATATCATTGCCAACACCGCCGGTCTAATCCCCGCTAAAATATTTTTTACCCTAATATTACAACTATATTTTTTCATCAATTTAGCTACAATAATCATAATAATCAATGATGGCAAAACCAACCCTATGGTTGCTGTCACAGCACCTATAACACTGGCTGTATTAAAACCGGCATATGTCGCCATATTAACCCCTACGGGACCCGGTGTTGATTCGGAAACAGCAATCATATCAGCCAACTCCATCTTACTAAACCACCCGTATTTATCTGCCAAATCAAACAAAAACGGCACAGTAACCAACCCACCGCCTATTGCGAACAAACCTATTTTAAAGAATTCTACAAATAACAACAAATATATCATTTTTTATCTCTTCTTAATTCACCCATTGCTAAAGAAACCATACCGGCAAAAATAACAATCATAACAGCTGACAAATCAACGCCTATTAACAACACAAGAGCTCCTAAAAAAATAGCCGCACTAAAATAATCTCTAATATTTTTATGAGCTAAATCATAAATTATGTCTGCAATCAACGCCGCCACACAAATTCTAATACCGGCAAAAGCATATGCTACATATCTGTTATCAATAAAATTTTTCAAAACCGTCGCCAAAGAAACAATAATTATCAACGACGGCATTACCATTCCCAATGTTGCAACAATGGCTCCCTTGATTCCCTTTTGTTGAAACCCGATAAATGTTGCAACATTTACCGCTATTATCCCCGGTGTACATTGCCCTATAGAATATAAATCCAACAAATCTTCTTCCGTTAAGTACCTCCGCTTATATACGACCTCATCCTTTAACAAAGGCAACATCGCATACCCGCCACCAAAGGTAAACAAACCTATTTTAAAAAATAAGCGAAATAACTTCCACAACTGTAACATCAAAAAACTCTCACTTCATATTGTTATATTCATTTGCCTGATTATATTTTTATTTAGTTTTATATTAGTTAACAAAAAGGTCTTTTATAAAATGATTATCGGCACAATCAAAGAAACAATGTCTTTTGAAAACAGAGTTGCAATCTCACCTGCCAGCACCAAGAAACTTATTGATCTTGGTTTTAAAGTTATAATCGAAAAAAATGCCGGAATACATTCAGGTTTTTCAGATAACCAATATATCTCCTCAGGAGCTATAATAAAAAATAATTTCCAAGAAGTCTTAAAAACAACAAATATCCTCTTGCAAGTTAATATTCCTGAACCTAAACAACTAAAACACCTCAAACCTCAATCAGTAATTATCGGTAACCTAAAAAAGCTGAAAGACAAAAAAACTATTTCATTTTTACAATCATTAAAAACGACATGTTTTGCTCTGGAAAAACTTCCCAGAATATCAAAAAGCCAATCCTTCGATATACTATCATCCCAAGATAATCTTATTGGCTATCAATCTGTAATAACCGCGTCCAATCTCTGCAAAAAAATATTCCCGCTAATGATTACATCTGCAGGAACTATCCCTCCCTTAAAAGTTTTAATAATCGGAGTTGGCGTTGCTGGCTTACAAGCAATTGCTACAGCCAAAAGGCTGGGAGCCAAAGTTTTTGCTTTTGATATCCGAGAAGAAGCTGTCAATCAAATTAAATCACTCAACGCAATATTTGTTAACAATCTTAACTCTATAATCCAAGATGTTGATATCATAATAACCTCAGCTTTCCAACAAAACAAAGCTGCTCCCAAAACAATCGACGACAATTTATTAAAACACCTAAAAAACGGAAGCATAATTATTGATCTTGCAGCCGAATATGGGGGAAACACAAATCATACCCAGAATTTCAAACTGGTAAAACTCCCCAACTGTTCCATATATGGCAACAGCAATCTTTCAACCTTAATACCTAACACAGCAAGTACTCTTTACGCCAACAACTTAGCAAATTTCGTAGAATATATATATTCTGCAGAACAAAAAAATATTATCCTTGATTTTAACGATATTATCATATCTGAAACATGTATTATGAAAGGCTGAAAAATGGATATTTGGTTACTTATTACAATTTTTATGCTAGCCTGTTTTGTTGGATATTTTATAATTTGGAGTGTAACGCCGACTCTTCATTCACCCCTAATGAGCGTTTCCAATGCAATATCCGGAATAATAATCATAGGCGCATTGGTTTCATTACAATACACCATTTCAGCTACAGGAAAGTTTTTACTTTATATATCGTGTTTTCTGGCAACAATTAACATTTTCGGCGGTTTTACAATAACCCAACGAATGCTTGAGATGTTCAAATCAAGGGACAAAAAATAATGATAATCATAACCAATATTTTATACATCTTAGCTTGTTTTTTAATGATTTTATCAATAAGATTCTTATCTTCACCTAAAACAGCTCGTTGGGGTAATATTTTAGGCATCATAGGAATGAGTTTTGCTATAATTGGAGCCTCCATTTTTCTCAAACTGCCCGACATCATAATGTTGACAATTATAATTTTAACAGGTGGAATTATCGGCATCTATTCAGGGCTAAAAGTAAAATTGACAGCTCTACCGCAAATGATTGCAATTTTTAATGGGTTAGGAGGATTGGCCGCGGTTTGTATTTCAGTATCCGAAACCATATACTCACAAACATCTTATTTTAATAATATATTGGGATTAACTGTTGGCGGAATTGCTTTTTCAGGATCAATGGTTGCTTTTTTTAAATTACAAGGGTTAATCCCATCAGGTTCAATCCATTTCTATTTTCAACGAAGCTTAACTTTTACATTAACAATCTCATCTTTTATTTTATGTATACTGTTTTTAACATCTCACATTAATTACTACTTTTATATTTTAACAATATTAATACTGATTTTAGGAGTGTTATTAGTTCTTCCTATAGGCGGAGCTGATATGCCGGTAATAATTTCCATACTAAATGCTTGCTCCGGATGGGCCTGCGTAAGCATTGGCCTCTCTTTAAACAACTACTTGCTTATAATATTAGGTTCAATAGTCGGAACAAGCGGTTCAATTCTTGCACATATAATGATGAAATCAATGAATCGTTCACTAATTAACATATTAACCGGATTTTTATCAAACAATTCATATTCACCAACATCAGCCGAAAAAATTGTTCATAGAGGCACTCCTCAAGATGCTGCTTTTATTATGGAAAACTCCAACAAAATCATTATCATTCCAGGTTATGGAATGGCAGTAGCACAAGCTCAACATTCCCTAAAAACTATGAGCGATATTCTAAAAAATAAATATGGAGTTGATGTCAAGTTTGCGATACATCCTGTTGCCGGTAGAATGCCGGGACATATGAATGTCTTACTAGCCGAAGCAAATATTGATTATAATGACATATTTGAACTCAATGATATAAACAATGAATTTTCTTCAGCTGATGTAGCCTACATTATAGGAGCCAATGACATAACTAACCCTTCAGCCAAAACAGACCCTAATTCACCTCTTTTCGGAATGCCAATCCTGGAAGCAGAAAAAGCAAAAACAATCTTTTTTGTAAAACGTTCACTCGCCAGTGGTTATTCCGGAGTAGATAATCCATTATTTTATGCACCAAACACAATAATGTTATATGGCGATGCTCAAAAAGTTACCGAAGAAATAAATAAATTTTTGGAAAACAACTAATATTGCACTATAGCAAAAGCCATATCTTTACTCATTTTGGCCAATAAATCACTCATTGCTTCGACATATCCGTCATACGTGCTATTTATTTTTTGCTCTAATAATAGCTTATGCCGATGCAATATTTTCCCGTCTACACTACTTATATACCACCAAGCTTCCAAAATTGCTTTATCACCCGCAAATCTGTCAAACTTTACAATCTGAATATCTACAAGCAAATCAAATCTTTCTGCCAAAGATGATCTTATTTTTACAACTGAATTCGGTAAATATTCTGACATATCAGCGGCAATTGTCCTTTGTATCATTGAAGCTAACGGTTCCCCCCAACGATTAAACTCATCAATTTTCATTTGATTATTTTTAAGATCAAATGAAACAATTTGAGGTTTATCAAGATATGCCGGTAACTCCACAGCATTAACACCGACACTAATCTTTTTTTCACTAACAACTTCTGTATGTTGCTTGATTGAATGCAAATCATAAAATTTGCTTTGAGGACTATATCCGCCTAAACACGCTCCAAGCATCAAAACACTAAAAACTGTAAATATTTTTTTCATATTTTATTTCTTTCCTTTAATTAAAGCCTCTGGATGCCTTTCTAAATAATCTGTTAAATTTTGCATAGATTTTGCAGCTTTTCCAACATTTATCGTAGCATTATTAAAATTATCCAAAACCTCAGTCGAAAGACCTTTATTTCTTGCAACTATCTTTTCAATATCTTTCACTATTTTATTTATTTCCGGCATTGTCATATTCAAGCTTTCAAAAAATTCCGTAAAATTTTTAACACCCTTAGCTAACGGAAGCTTTTGCAACCCTCTGGATAATTCGCCCATTGGCGACAAAGCGGTAGGTATTTCAATAACACCATTAACACCATGATATTTAATCGGTGTATCAGGTAACATTTCCAATTCAATCATCAATTGTCCGGTAACAAAACTCTGCGAAATAAGACGAGCCCTCAAACCTTTTTCAACCAAAGCATCTAAAACTTCCTTTCCTGACGAATATTCTTTTGTTCCATTCAACGATTTAGTATGCATTTTAGCATAAACAGGAATACTAAATGTCAAATTATCCGGATCAGCTTTTATTGCAATTTTACTAACTTCACCTATCTTAACCCCTTTAAGCACTACCGGCGAACCAATTCCCAACCCGTTAATTGACTCCTCAAAAAACATTACGACTTCTCTTCCATTATTGGAAAAAAGCTTATTTTGTAATAACGCAGCCAAAATAATCAACAGTGTCAAACAACCGATAACCATAAAAAGACCTATTTTTCTTCTATTAGGTTCCTTTGCCATTATTTTCTACCTCCGGTCAAAAACTTAAATACATTTTCATTAGGCGGATTTTTCAACAACTCATTCGGATTTCCTCTTGCAGAAACCCCTTTTACATCTGTATCTAAATAAATAGAATTCTTTCCTATCGCAAAAATAGAACTTAGCTCATGTGTAATCACAACAATCGTCGTACCCAAACTTTGATTAATCTCCATAATCAAATCATCCAACATCTTTGAACTAACCGGATCAAGACCGGCTGAAGGCTCATCAAAATACAATATATTAGGATCTAAGGCCAAAGCTCTGGCTAAACCGGCTCTTTTTTTCATCCCACCACTAATTTCAGCCGGATAAAAGTCCTCATAGCCTTTTAATCCAACTAGTGCCAATTTTAATCCAACCAAATCAGCAATCATTTTCGGTGAATAGTCTGTGTACTGTTGTAATGGCAATGCAACATTTTCCGCCAACGTCATTGAACTAAACAAAGCGCCGCTTTGATATAAAATACCGCAATCTTGCATAATCAACTTGCGCCGTTCTTCATCAACGGCGTAAAGATTATTGTTCCCTATAAAAATTTTACCCTTCGCAGGCTCTTTTAATCCGATCATAACTCTCATCAAACTGCTTTTTCCGCATCCGGATCCTCCCATAACAATAAATACATCTCCATCATTGACTTCAAAATCAACATTCCGCATCAAAACATTACTGCCATACGCTATCGTTAAATTTTCGCCTTTAATTTTAACATTGTTTTTCCTCATATTCCCATGACCTCACAAACAAATGTTAAAAATCCGGTTACAACAATCATAATCACTATTGCCGAAACAACAGCTTTTGTCGTTGCCAAACCGACACTATCTGCATTTCTTCCGCAATTTATACCATAATAACAACCGCAACACGAAATTATTACTCCATATACAAATCCATGAAAAATTCCCACTAAAAAGTTAGTCAGAGCAAACGCATTAACCGAATATTGCCAATATTGTATTGGAGATATATCTAACATCGAAACAGCAACGGACGCTCCGCCAATCATTCCCATTATATCTGCCAATATCGTCAAAAACGGCATTGTTATAATCAAACTTAACATTCTTGGCAAAACCAAAAAATCAGATACCTCAAACCCAAAAGTTCTAAGAGCATCTATCTCTTCATTAACTTGCATTGTTCCTATAGTTGCTGCATACGATGCTCCGGTACGTCCGGCCATTATAATTCCGGCCATTATAGCTCCCATAATTCTGGTCATTGCAATAGTAACCAACGACGCAACATAAATTTGAGCGCCAAACATTTTTAATTGAATTGCCCCTACAAAAGCTAGAATAAGTCCGACCATAAAACTCACCAAACTTATAATTCCGACTGCTTTATAGCTGCAATCCTCCATTGCAAACTCAAAATCGACTTTTCGCATAACAGCCTTATCCATAGCAAGCCGCATCAACGAAGCCCCAACATCGCTTAAAAAAGCCCAAGCTTTTTTAACAGATTCAAAAAAAAGTATCCCTTTTTCGCCGACACATTCCAAAAAACCATAACAAACACTCTTTTTATATACAGGCTTTCTATCCACTGCCAATGCCAAGTTAATAAGACGTTCAATATTCTCCGGACAATTTAACCATTTTATTTTCGTTTTTCTTTTTTCCGCTTTCATAAATACTCTATACAAAGCTGAAACCAAACTTGAATCCCATTTTTCCAATTTTTTGGCATCAATAACTATCAAATCGGCGTTATCAATACTTGATAACAAAACCTCAACCAAACGAATATTGTTAAATCTGACAATATCGCCCTCCAAAGACACATTAACAGTATGTTCTTTATTATAAAACTCTATACCCATAGCTTCTCATCAAAATCATATATCCACTATATTATATAAACAGCTTTTAATAAAAACAATCCCTCCCGCTAACAACTTGGTATGTAAAAAAAGGAGCTTATCAAGCTCCTTTTTTATTTACTCATTAAAATATTGTCGTAAATAATCTTTCAAATCAGCAACATTAACCCTGATTTGCTCCATTGTATCTCTATCTCTTATTGTAACAGTTTCCGGTTGTTGCTCAATCGTCTCAAAATCAACCGTCAAACAAAGAGGCGTTCCGATTTCATCATGACGACGATATGCTTTTCCTATGTTACCGGTATTTTCAAGAGCCACACGCCCTATTCCCAATTTCAAAAGATTTTTCTTAATTTCATAACATTTAGCCATAATTTGCTCATTATTTTTCTTCAAAGGAATAACTGCAACTTTAATCGGAGCCAAATGTTTTTTCAACTTTAGTACAATACGACTGTTACCATTGCCTAAATCTTCTTCAGTATAAGCCTCTGTCATAACAGCCAACACACCTCTGTCAACACCCATCGAAGGTTCAATAACAAACGGAACCACCCATTTATTATTATCATCCATAATACACAATTTTTGAGTTGATTCATTATTGGGATGACACTTTGATGTCAAATTCATCTCATCTTGAGCTTTGGTATGATTACCCAAATCATAATCCGTACGATTTGCTATTCCTTCTAACTCTTCCATACCGTGAGGAAATTGATATTCAATATCATAACAAGCCTTTGCATAATGAGCCAAATCTTCTTTAGGAGTAGTATAAATATTAATATTTTCTCTTTTTAAGCCTTGATCTTCCCACCATTTAATCCTGGTTTCCTTCCATTCTTCATGCCATTTTTCATCTTCACCCGGATTAACAAAATATTCCAACTCAGCTTGTTCAAATTCTCTCACTCTAAAAATAAAATTTCTTGGCGTAATTTCATTTCTAAAAGATTTACCGATTTGAGCAATACCAAATGGCAACTTTCTCGAAGTTGAATCCACAACGTTTTTAAACTGTGTAAAAATAGCTTGTGCTGTTTCCGGTCGCAAATACCCAAAAGAAGAACCATCATCAACCGGCCCGATTGCTGTTTTAAACATCAAGTTAAAAGGTCTTGGTTCCGTTAGTTCTGTTGAACCGCAATTAGGACATTTATTATCTTTTAAATGATCTGCTCTGAAACGTCCTTTACACTTTTTACAATCCACCATCGGATCAGAAAAAGTATCTTCATGCCCTGAATAGTGCAACACTTTTTGATTTGTCAAAATAGCAGCATCAAGCCCTTCTACATCATCACGTTCATAAACCATTGAACGCCACCAAGCAGCTTTCAAATTATTTTTTAACTCAACACCTAATGGACCATAGTCATACACACCTTGCAGACCTCCATAAATATCCGCATTTTGAAAAATAAATCCTCTACGTTTACACAATGAAACCAGTTGATCCATAGATGTTGCAGCCATTTCAAACCTCTTTATTCATAAATTAAAAATTAACTTCTATCGTTTTATAATGATAATTAGTAAAATGCAAGCGGAGATATCTAAAAAATGGTAAAACTGACTAAAGTTGCGTTCATATATGATTTTGACGAAACCCTAAGCACTACCTATATGCAAGATTACATTCTTATTCCTGCATTAGGTGACAAACCTGAAAATTTTTGGAAAAAAGCAAACGCGTGGTCAAAAAAACATTGCGCTGATCAAATAACAGGAACAATGTATTATATCCAACACACCGCAAAAGAAAAAGGAATAAAGCTAACCAGAGATTTCCTTTGTAATGCTGCCAAAAGCATAACCTACTTTGAAGGTGTTGAAGGATGGTTTGACCGCATAAACGAATATGGAAAAACTTTAGGTCTTCAAATTGAACACTACATCATATCCTCAGGAATGGAAGAAATGATAGATGGCTCCAGTATCCGCAAACATTTTAAAGACGTTTTCGGCTGTTCATACATTTATGACGAAGAAGGAATTCCAATCTGGCCGGCACGCGTAGTTAACTATTCAACCAAGACACAATATATTGCTAAAATAAATAAAGGATTAAGCAAAACCGAAGATCGTGCTGTCAACGAATATATGCCGGATGAACAACGAGTAATCCCATACAAAAGAATGATTTATTTCGGCGATGGAATGACAGATATTCCCTCAATGAAAATTACCAAAGAAAAAGGCGGTAATGCAATTGCCGTATATCGTCCCAAAAGTAACCACCGCAAGAATGCTATAAAACTTCTTTCTGACAATCGTGTAAATTTTGCACTTCCGGCTGATTATCGCAAAGATAGCGAATTAGACCACGTTGTAAAAACGATTCTTGATAAAATGGCAAAAGAACGTGATCTCGATTTGCTAAAAGTCAAAGAAGACCGAAAGAAAAAACTAGCACAAACATCCGTAACCATAGGAAAACGTATTGCAAAGTTGGCAAAAAAAATAACCAAAAAAAAGAAAAAAGCATAATTTTAAACAAATTTGCAAAAAAAGCTTGCAAAGAATATTTTTTTATTCTACATATAGGTCTGTCCTACGGACATGATATATTCGTTGGAGTGTCGCCAAGTGGTAAGGCAACGGTTTTTGGTATCGTCATTCGTTGGTTCGAATCCAGCCACTCCAGCCAGATGAGAGAGAAGTTGCATTTTTTAATGCAACTTCTTGTTTTTTCAGCATAATTTTCGGTTCGCAAAATTGCATATACCCTGATTGTATATTTTCGTTATCATTTGCTTCAACGCCTTTATCCGCAAGGCTTTCCATCGGTTCGTATGGCAATGGTTTATTATCGTCAGGATTGGTAACTTTTACAAACTCATTGAACGGAAATCTTAACTTGTAACTGATTACCCCCTCGGTCAATGTAATGTTCTCAAATACAAACTTTAAGAGAAGTCTTTTCAAATCCACATTAGATGACCTTTCAAAGACATATCCTGCTTGTGTTGCAATATCCAGTAATCCCAGAATCGTTTCATCAAAGCTACTATCTGCCTTTTCGTGCGTTGCAATCTTATTCTTTACACGGTTCAATTTAACTTGTATCTCATTTCTTTTGAGGTCAAAGCTTTCTCTATCAAGTTCCCCATCAAGCCGCATATCAAACAGAGTTTCCATCTTTTGCTTTAGCTTCTCCTGCTCACCTTTGAGCCTTTTAATCTCATTAGAGCAGAATTGTCTTTCGGATGCTTTGGCTGCTTTGAGTTCCTGCTGGAGTTCTGCTACGATACCATCAGGAAGTTTTATGCGGTTTAAGATTGGACTAATACGTTTGGTGAATTCTTCCTCTCGGATATAAATTCTTGTGTTGTCTTTTCTCCAACAAGTCACATAGCTATACAGCCCCTTCTTTAATTCGCAAGGGCATTGTCTTTTTGTTACACCGCAGGTAACTAATGCACGATAAAGCGTGTTCTTATCATTTGTTCTTAAGAACAGTCCTGCCCTTATAGCCTTCTGTTCTTGGCACATATCCCAGAGCTCTTTACTAACTAATGTAGGATATACATGAGGCATAAGTCCTCTCTTGGTTCTCATTTCACCATAATAAAATGGATTTTCCAAGATGTGATGCATCGTGTTTATATGTATCAAGGCTCCTTTTCGTGTCCTTAATCCCATCATATTGGCATAATGCGTAATTTCAGCAACGCTTGCATGACCTAATGAATACATTTCATAGCATTGGCGGATAATACTGGCATACGGCTCCTTTTGTCGCACAAAATGCTTGCCCCTCTCATCTACATAGTTTTCATATCCAAGAGGTGCTAATCCTGTAATTTCACCATTTTTGTTCTTTTGCTCTGTGGAACGTCTGACATTCTCGGAGAGTTGCAAGACATAAGCCTTTGCACCCATCACCGAGAAGTCCCAACGCATAATATCAACTGAAGTAGATTTACTGTTTAAGACCATGCCTTCCCGATAAAAATGCAGTTCAATCTTATCTTGTCGCATCAATTCATCAAGAAGAACACTTTCCTTAAAGCTTCTCTGAACTCTATCAACTGTATCAGCAACAATAGCAATGGTTTCCCTCTGTTTTTTACAGAAGCTTATCATTTCCATAAATTGTTTACGTTCACCACGAGTAGAACTCTCAACAATCTCAAAGGTTTTAATGACTTCCAAACCTTTTCTATCAGCATAATCTTGCAGACGGTTGCTTTGAGCAAGCAAGCTCAAGCCTTCTTCTTGCATCTTTGTTGATACTCTGGTTAATATTATCGCTTTCATTTTCCAATATTTCCTGTCGCATTTTTAATAAACATTTCGCAAAACCGATTAAATGTCTGGCTCCTTGTTCCAATTCCTCATCAGATAAAGGCTTTGACGAAATCTTACGCAATGCTTCTTTTAATGTTGTCATTTTATTGTGTCCTTTATCAAATATCAAGTAAAAACTTAAAGCTAATCTATTGTTTTTGCATGAAATTATTCCAGTTTATTATCAGGGGACAATTTTGTTAGTCCCCTGATAGTTTGTCCCACATTACGCAACCGCACTTGTCGGAATGCCAAGTTTTTGCAGGATTGGCTTCGCTGCATCAAGGGTTCTCGCTGTTGCTTCAGCTTTTTTTGCCTCTTCTTCCTCTTTGGCTTTACGCTCCCGTTCTTCCTTTTTCTTGATGCGTCTGCGTTCATTAGCCTCTTTCTTACGAACAGCGGCATTATCAACCTCTTTAGCCAAGAAATCTATTATATCGTTATCAAATTCGCCATTTGATACGCTGGTATAGAAATCAGCCAAGAAATTGAGCTTTTGCTCAATATTAAGCAAATCCAAAGAATAGCGGACAATGCGTTTGCCACCCAAGCGTAGCGTAAAGATGGAATTCTTTTCTGTATCCGTAATCAGTTTATTCATACGATTTTTAACATCCCAAGCGTTATCTTTGAAGTTCCGCATATTCTCGGTCAAAAGGCTCAAAATACGCTCTTTGGCTTTATCCAAGGTCAGCTTTCCTTCATCTTTAGAGGTTTCAAGTTTGTTTGCATTATATTTTTCTAAAAAGTTTTTCATTTTAAATTTCCTTTCAAAGTATAGTTTTAGTTAAGTAAAATTGGTTTTTGAGTATCAAATCCTGCATAGCCAGCAAATGTATCGTTGATAATGTCCGATTGTTTGCTACTAAAGCATAAGAATTTGATTGATTTCATATCAGCTAAAACGCCTATCGGTTTCATAACCAGATTGAGGCAGCATTTAGCGAGCACAATACAAAGTTTGTTCAAAAGCTCTGGCTCAATCTCGGCTTCATATTCATTCATTACACCATCTAATGTATTGATTGAGAAATACGGTAGAGCATAACCTTCATCATCCGTTTTCACCATTAATGGGTCAATAATGTAGGCTCTCTTTGCATCGTGTCCATCACGCACCGAACTAATGATTGTTTCCATTTCTTTCGTGCAGTGACTATAGCAAATGTTGTTGTCGTCCGAATAAGGATAATACAGCAACGATTGTTCTTGTTTTTTATCCATTTTAATTTTCCTTTCAAATTAGGTTATTGTTAAAAAAAGGCATAATAATTCTGTATGACATACAGGCATCCCTGCGAGCCATTTAGTTAAAAAACTAAATTTGTTTGATTAGTTTGAGCTGTTAGCTTTAGTGAGCAAAACGAGCTACTAAAATATGTCTTTCAATTCTGGAAACTTTTCTCTTTAAGAGATATAAATTCCAGCGAAGACACATTTTTTGAATTAAGTTAGTCATTTTAGTCTTCCTTTCATAAAAAGTTAAAATTGATTGGTTGTTCACCTTACATGCTCATTATGGAAATAATTTATTTTCAAAGTCAACACTTTGTTTTTACGCCATTTTTTACTTGAGCTATTTTAAATATATTTAAATAGATATTGATATATTTGTCGGGGTAAAAAGTTTTGCATACTTTGCTTAAAAATGCTTCATTTGGTTAAAATCGGCATCAGAATCGGAGAATTTTCGTCTTCATAGATTCGTTTGTCGTCCTATTAAAGAAAATTAAACCTTTTACAAAGTATGCTAAAATTAGGTGTATTATGTAACGAGAAATGCTATGAGAGACTGGGTTAATTTCAAAGTTCAACAATTCAATGATGATGCTTACCTCAAAAATGAATTATCTACATTAGACAATCAAACCGTGAAATATACGGTTTCGTCATTACACTCCTGTTTATATAAAGGGGAATCAGCAAAAGAACTTGAAACATACATTGTCCAATTATTAAAGCGTGAATATGCTAAAAATTTGGCTTTATTGATTGATAGCAACAAATATATCTATTGTAATAATATGGCTGATGTTCACTCGTTTACCAAGTATTTCATTCAGTCATATTCCGCTGTTTATAATTTAGCTCCGAAGGCTGATGCCAAAAATGCAGGCAGTTCAATAAAAGAATTGGTTAAATGCTATGAAGAACTTGAAAACAAAGATAATAAAAAGGATTTAGCTAATTTAACCAACTTCCTTTTAAGGCTTCCAAATAAAATTTGTATTACTGGTGGCTATCTTGACCAGTATGCACCGTTTTACGCAAGTGCTTTAAGGTTCTTTTTGTCTGTCTTGGCTACTATATTCAATGCAAAATTGAAACAGCCGAAACCAAGGGCTTTAAGTGGCTTTAATGAAGAAATTATCAATACGGATAAAACAAGATTTAATGAATGGTTTGATAAGTTTGAAAACGAATATACTTTTGAAGTTCCTACCATTCAAAATAATTTTGATGCAAGTTCCGATTATATAAGCGTTACCGCAGAAAGTTTTAATAATATTAAAATTCAATTCAATGGTATTGACTTCTATGCCGAAGACTCATTTCAAACAATAACAGACTTATTTTTAGATTTTGACTATGTAAGAACATTAGAGTTTGAAAATTGCAGTTTTAATTTCTGGTTCTATGATAGCAGAAAATCTCTTTTCTTTAAGAACTGCAAGTTTAATGATGCCTTTAATTATAATGCCAAGCCTAGCAAGTCGTATCAATCAATCGCTAGTATCTTAATGTTTGAAAATTGTATATTTAATTCAGATGTAACCATTGAAGATATGAAAGAAGGCATGAGTAATGCTTTAATAATAAAAGATTGCAGATTTGCAAAGAATTCTAATCTTCGCTTATCAAACATTTCATTTATAAAGACTATTTTTGAAAATAACATCTTTGAAGGTAAAGTTTTCTTTGAAAATGTGCATCTTACTTCCGTAAATTGGCATAACCTGTTCTTTTTAACAGACTTCAGAAACAATAAGGTTGTGCTTACGCCCAAAGCAAAAATCAGCCAAATACTCTTTGGAGCTAAAATTATAAAATCAGCCAGTAAATCCATTAGCAGCTTTATAAAGGTCTTAAAGACCAATAAGATTGATGATTATGCTCAAGAGTTGGAAAATCTTTATCTTAATCACATGGATACAACAAAAGGACAAGCCGAACTTGAGATTGCGATGAAGACAAATTGGCTCAATATGAAGCAAACCGCTTCTGTTCTCGGAATTTCTTATGCAACTTTGTTAGCAATGCGTAAAGAAGACAAGGCTTCTGGGATTGTTCGTATTCCTTATGTTGGTGAAGGAAAAAGCACTAGATATTATGCTCCTTTGGTGCAAGCCTATAAAGACCATGATTTCAAACGTATAAATGAACTTGCCAAAGAAATGGAAGAAAAGCATAAAAAATAAAAATGTTAAAGAAGCTGTCTTCTTTAACATTTTCTCGGAAAAGCCCTAAAATACTATAGTTTTGAAAATGGCTAAAATGCCCTAAACAAAAAAATGTTAAACTTTGTGCGGATTTGTAGGAAAGTTTAACATTTTAAATAAAATTGCCTTAATTTGAATTATATCCAAATTCTCTACTTTTCAGTGTATCTTTCCACCAACTTTCTCTTTCTAAAATAATATGCTTATCCACTCTTGAATTATAGTTTTCCAATATTGAATACTGGAAATATTTTTTTATATAGTCAAAAGATAAGTCTTTGAGTTCAATATTACCACCGTGACCTGAATTCACATAATTTTGCCATCTCTGCAACAGCATACCATTTTCTCCGTATGCTGAACCGACATACAATTTGCCCGTGTATGTATCTGTAATTAGATAAACCGCTTTTTGATTTTCTAAAGCAGCAATCCAATCTTTTTTATGTCTTCTTATAATTGTCTCTAATTGATAATATGAAAGTCTAACCTTATCATAGCCTGGAAAATCATCGCCATCAAATAAAGACGGTAAAATCTGGACAACTTCACATTTATTCATTATTGTATTAGCGAAAACTCCTTGTGCCGCGTGGCTCTTATGGTATTTGACTATGACTCTCCCGAAATATGGTTTAAATCTTTTAATTTCTTCTCCATCATAGTTTATCCCATTTGTTACATTGAATTCTTTAGTAACATTTTTTATTGTCGTTAATAACCACATATCTTCTTTCAATTTCAAAAAACATATTGCTATTTGTCCGACTTCAAAATATCTATCTTTATTACGCCAGAAAAACCATTCATTGTTTATAATTTCTGGATTTTCTTTATATCTATCAATAGGATTAGTTTCCCCGTTCCATTGGTTAAATTTTACTTTTGTGTTTTTCAGTTCATCTTCAGATAAATTAAGTAAATCATTTAACTTCAATTCCGTAGTCATATTATCCTTCCTCGCACATATCTCTGTAGTCACTCAAAATGGTATTATTATAGAGCCAATAAGCATATCCATTATAGTGTTTACCAGAATATCCCATTTTTCGCATTAGTATAATTGTTAAACGACTCAAACTATATTCTTCGTTGTCGTAAGATACTTTGTTGTTATCAAGCACACGACAACGGATTTTATCATTCTTGCTGAAAATTAGTTCTGCGCCAACAGGAATGTTGTAATCCTTAAATTTAAAATTCTTTGCATTTTGATTCTTTTCTAATTCTTCAGTTGTTTTTTCTATTTGAGCCATCTGTTCAGGAGTATTATCTATCGTAACTCTTTTCCCATTTAATAGTTCTGCTAATAAGGATAAGACGCTATCAGCATCTTCTGGCTTAACTGCAAAGAATTCTTTCTTTTTATGCTGTGTATCTGTATGTCTATCTACGCTACGATAGATAGTGTGCATTATTTTTTCCACAGTTTTATAATTATCAATTTCATAGGCTACATAACATTCAAAAGGACAAGGAACACCTGTTTCGCTTCCAAGTTCTCTCATTCTTGATTGGATGTCTCTTGTTGTAACACCAATCTTTACAACATTATCCTTAAACAAAGGATTTGTTAATATATAAACAATACCTCTATCCTGTTTCATTGTTAGTCTCCTATAAACATATTATTATAGAGGATATATGAATATATTTTAATAAATCGTGAACTGTTCCAGATTATCAAATTTCCTATAAATCTTGAAAAATCTATGTGATTATTCTTAAATCAGCGCAAAAATTTTATAGTTTTGAATTTCGCAAATTGCGAAAAATCAATTTTACTTCCTCTGTTGGAACATATTTTTTTTCATCATTCCATAAAAATCGGTGACGGAAAACTTTTCCACGATAAATGTAAGCGATGTGGGTGGAACTGTCACCGTGCGAAATTCGGTAATGAATTAGCGGAAAGCCCTTATAAATAAAGCCTTTGTCCCATAACTCAATCAAATTTCCGAGGGTTATTTTATCAATTTTGTAAGCGTAATAAGGGCAAGCGAAGGAATTGATGACAAATCCGGTAACGATGAAATTTGCACACGGTCTGGTCTTTAATTTGCTCCGATTAGCAAAAATCCAGTCAAAATGGCTCAAAATCCATAGTCTGTTTATGCTATATTTTGGCATTTTCTACAGCATTTACAAGCATTTGCTCGTTATAATTAAAATATTTTTGAGTTGTTGAAATCTGACTATGATTTGCGAGCCGTTGCACAATACAAATATTCACCCCTGCATTGACCAATTTTGAAACGAACAAATGCCGTCCTAAATGGCTTGCGCCCTTGATTCCGAACTTGCTATAAATTGAACTGAACAAGCGGCTGATGCTTACTCGGTTATAAGGTTTGTTCAATTTCTGCGAAGTGAACAGATATGTTTCCGGTGTTAAACTGTCTTTCCATTTGTCCTGAAGATATTTGAGGTATTCAGATAATTCTTTCTTCATTTGGCTGTTCATTACATACTGGCAACTATGCTTGCCCTTGTTCTTGTCATTGTTCAAATTGATTATGTCCTTCGGCTTGAGTTCAGAATTGTAGCAGTCTTTCACCTGCAAATAGGCAAAATTGATTGAACGCATACCGTTCAGCGAACATAAAAACATCATTCGGATTTGTTCCGCATGCTTCATAGATTTAATATAGGTCAAAATGTCTTTTATCTTTTTATCGTCCACAAATTCACTGTTAATCATAGTCGGCCCCCTATGAAAGACTGCGAGCGAAAGGAAAAAATTCTCGCAGCCTTTCTTGCTAAAATGTTATTTTTCTTTCGGTTTTTCTTCTTTAATCATGGCTTGGTAAAAGACTGTATATCTCGGCTGATGGGTCATTGTGGCTATACCTCCGACCAACTGCCAGCCTTTTTTAATTTTCTCATTGACCGCCTTAATCAGGTCGTCCAAAAACGCATCACATATTACATCATATTTCATTAGTATTCCTCCGCATACATTATGGTTAGCACCCTATTGGTTACTCTTGGATTTGATACATCCGGTGAGAGATACAAAAACTCTTGGTCGTAATAATCAATCTTCCAGAAAATTCGTTTACCTTTATAGTCAAAAGCTCCGAAATCGTGCTCATTGTAAGGGTCATTGTTTTCATCAAAGTTATCAAAAGTCCGCACTTTGGTTATAATTGCTTCAAGGTCTTCTTTTGTATTGCTACGAATACCTTGGGTTAAAACGAGTGTTCCTTGCGATAAATGTTTGCGGAAGTTGTCGTTTTGAAGAGCTATTTCATTTGTATTAGGCATTGCAGCTCTCCTTCATAATCTTTAGAACTTCTTCATCGGTAAAGTTTGGATTTTCTTTAGCAAGGTCATAAACAGTCTTGCCGTCATTATTGCGAATAGTATCATCGGTCTTAAGAAACAAATTCCATACAACATCCATACGAATATCGGCTTGCGGATGGGCGGCTGCAATATGAAGTGCAGTGTTGCCTTCTTCATCTTGAGCATTCGGATTAGCTCCGTGGGCTAACAAAATCTGCAAGCAATCAAAAGAGCTGCGATGTGCCGCCATAATGTGCAAAGCTGTTTTGCCGTGGTTGTTCGTCTTATCAACCTTACCGCCACAAATCAAAAACTTCCCGATGATTTCAGGGTCGTAATGTTCCTTACAAACCCACATAAATGGTGTCCAACCATTGTGATTGTATGGTAAATTTACATTTACACCTTGTTGTAACAAATTATCTACGGTTGAAAAATCGTCATGATATAATGCGTTCATTAACTGCCGACGCAATTCGGCTTGAGGGTTAGTCATCTTAATCTCCTTTTAGTCCGCTTAAAGTGGGACAAGTTGGTTTATAAATTCACTTTTGATTTGGTTATCATTTCAAATCTGGAATGATTTAAACATGCCAGAATCTACATGTCAAGCATTTTTTTGATAAAAAATGCACATAAGTCCATGATTTTGCATGATTTTCTTTTAAATTCAAAGGGTTGATTCGGGAAATTTTTTTCATAAAAAAAGCCGAGCAGTTAAACTCGGCAATAAAAATCGTTATTTCTTTGCCAATTGTTTTTTGAGCATCTTTGGCAAATCGCTGTATTTAATTCCAACCATTTGGGTTATTGTTTTTTGCATCAACACAAAACACGCACACATAATCAATGCACCAATTAAATAATCAATGCCTGATAGTATATTGTTTTTAATTAAATAGCTAAATAAAACAATTGTCACAATTGCTTGAATTTCTGCAGTTACAAGTCCCGGAGAATAAAATTTCTGGCAACGAAACAGACGTATAGCAAAAATATGAACAAATCCCTCAAACAAACCTAAAAAAGCAAGCGGTAAAACAGTTATCGGGTATTGATGGAAAAACAAAGGTATCAAAGTAAATGTTAGGAGCAAAATGCTCGTCGGAATACGACTTTGACGTTTCATCTTCTCATCTATATCTACTTTAATCATTTTTGCTATCATATCAGCAAATCCACCCGGATACTTCATTTCTTCCCATTCGTGTAAAACAAACAAAAATATATAAACCAATACAAATTTTTGAATGACAGATAAATCGCCGACAATCCCAGAAATAACGAGAGCGAGCATTGATATAACCGTATAAACCTCTAAAGCGTAGAATTTGACAAACTTTATCATTTTATTTTCCTTTTAATTGTAAACATATAATCACAAAATGTTAAAATTAAGTGAATGTGACTGTATCTGGTGGCATAAATATTCTTATAAAGTATAAGGATTTGCTATGAAAGTGCTTATTGAAACGATTACTAGCCGCAAAGGTTATAAATTCTTTGAGAATAAAGATGAAATGGATGCTTATTTAGGCAGACATTGCGGCAAAATCGCCAGTTATGAAATCTTGCAGGAAGATGATGTTGCTGTTGATGAAACAAATGAAATGCTACAATCGTTTATTGATGATTGTGATTTAATAGAGAAAAAACTGTTTTGGTTGTTCAGACAATATGAGCCTATAAATGAAAAATATTCCCTGCAATTACTAAATGCCTTTGGTAGAGTTGGTGACGGTAGAAACGCCATTAAAAAGTGTTTGAGATAAGAAAAACCGCCACGTTTCCGTAGCGGCTTGGTTGAACATATGTCAGGAGTTATTCTTTGTTTTCTTCTTTGGTGTCAGGTTCTTTAGGTCTTTTGGGTAGTTGATAAACAATTCCACCATTGTCTATTAAAAGCTTGGCAACTTCAATTTCTATCTGATTTAATGCCATCATCAAAGGAGTTTCAAAACGGCTATTAAGCCAATTAACATCAATTCCGTTGTCTATCAGTAATTGAACGGCTTTCAGCTTTTCTTCTGTTGGCATATTGGGGTTTTGAATGACATACATTAAAGCATTTTCGCCCATTAAGTCATTTCGGTTAATTTCCGCACCTTTGTTAATCAAGTATTCAATTCCTTCGGTGTCTTCACTCATACCGCAAGCCACTAACAATATAGTTCTTCTCATAATATCCATCGGGCTTTCCAATTTGAAAGCAGGATTGTCGGCAAACATCCTTTCCAAGCTATTGGTATCATCAATGATTACGTGGTAATCTTTTATTTGGTTTCTATTCGGAATCTCGTCAAAAGGTCTATATTCCACACGACTGCTGATTTGCTTCATTTTCTCTAAAGCAGCTTCTATTTCTGAAACGTGGAAGTAACGACTATAGGTGTTATTTTCTTTATTATAAGTTTTTAGCATCATCATACTCCTATTGTTTAAAAGTTAAATTCCGTGAGTTTTCCTCACAAAAATATTTATTTGGAGCAATTTGCTGATTTTGGTTTGGATAAAAATGAAAATGATAATTCTTTGATGACAAATAACGTCAAAATCAAGATAAATATATGTGTAGCAGATTTCTGCTCGTATTGTTTCAATATAAATTTCATCTCAAGTGCTATTGGGTAACCGATAGCATTTTTTGTTATTTAAACGTAACCGTTACTTTGCCGTTTCCTAAAATTTGCGCCAAGTCTTCGGGATTGTTGATATGCCCGATTTTGGTATAAGAATACGGATTATCAAAACTCTTATAAAACACCACCAGACAATCATCCCCGAAAAGCATAATGTCTCCGTTACTTATCTTTCCGGCAGGTTTGGCATTGGTCGGAAGAGACTGCTCAAGATAGTAATACTTTTCATTGCCATGCAACTCCGACATATCTATTATCAGCGGCAGCATTTTCTTTAAGGCATCCGTGGTTTGATTTTCCGTCAATTCCACGGCATAAACTTTGTCTTTGATAACAATTTCCATCGTATTTAATTCCTCTGCTTTCGGAGCACTCATAAGTGCCAGCAATGCCACCGACACCGCCCCGATTTTTGTAATGTAATTTTGTTTTTTCATATTTAATCTCTTCATTTTTTGTATTTAATCACGGAAATTATTAAATTTAATTAAAGAAATTAGTGGTCTTTAATTTATCAGGAGTCATTTGTCGTCAATATTATTTTCTCATTAAATTGACAATATTAATTTTGCGAATCTATTGTTCTATTTGTTATTATAAATTCATCAGGAATTTACTTTGGTTTCTATTTTAATTCCAGACAAAAAGTGCTCTATTATAATATATATTTTCTTTCTATTATATTATATTTTAGGAGCAAAAAATTGCCCTTTAGCCCTTATTTCACAAGGGGTTTGGATTTTCAAAGCCGGATATACGTGCCGCCTAACCCGGATATACGTGCCGCCCAAACCGGATATAAATGCCACTAAAAGCGGATATACGTGCCAAAAACCTCAAAAATCCGGATATAGATGCCAAGGGGCGGATATAAATGCCAAAGCCTTATTTTCCCTGATAAATAATTATAGGAATTTATTAAAGGAAACAATATGAGTAGAAGTAAAGCAGAACTATCTGTTACAGAAAGATTAATCATACAATTAGTTATCTATCGCACTAAAAATCCCAAACATCCGACATTCTTCGGAGATAATAAAAACATTGCCAAATGTATTGACGTTCAGCCTGATACTGTTAGGAAAGCTATTGCTAAACTGGTTAAGCTGGAATATTTACAACTAGGCTATGATAAGCAAGGACGCCGCCATATGGTCTATACCGGTAAAGAATTTGCGCCAATTATTGAGAATATGAATAATATTGATAAGAAATCCTTGAGAGATGATAAGGAATATTATGAAAGAGAAGCCCAATATTCCACCCATGAGCTTGAATTAGCTAAAATCCGCATAGAGACACTGGAAAGAGAAAATTCATTGCTACAGAGCAAACTTTTCCAAGCAGAATTAAGAGTTAAGCAACTGGAAAACATCTTCATCACCCAAGGCTGCACCAAAGAGCAGATTGATATGATGATTAAACAGATGATGGAAGTGCAAATAGCTGCTTAATATTTCTTTTGAATAACTTGTCTTATCAAATCACTAATATATCTATCACGATAAGATAATACAGTTAAATACTATCAATTTGCTATTTTATAATACTGACATATTAATTCATCTATTTCTTCAAAAGACGAATTAGAAGGAACAAAATCAGGTTTTCTAAAACCTGTGTTTATTACATATATAAAATCATGTATACTATATTGAGATGGTTCACCCGATTGCAGTTCTTTTTGAATTGTTTTATTTTTGGCTCTCAAACAAACACATTGATACATTAAATCAACTTCATTTCCATTACTTTTCGGATGGGCTTTATCTTTGTGCTGCCCTGCTGTTAATGCTATTAAATTTTCTATATATCCTGATATTTCATAAAAATCTTTTTTGGGAAAGATATGATGAACTTCAGCTGTTGGTCCATATAAATTATCATTAACTTCTGAATATTGATGATGTCTACGTATCCATTGCATTGCTTTTTGAATTAAGAATTTATTGTATTTTTGAGGTGATGATAGTCTCTTTTCTTTTTCTTCTTTTCTTGAAATATTTTTTAATTTGCCTAAATCTCTAAAATTAATTTCATTATACATTAAATCTTGATATGTAATCATAGACTTTGAAATATGACCTTTCTCTGTACCTAAAGAATTATTAGCCACTGCAAAAATATTAATAACTTTTGAAAATATTCTTCTTACTTCAACTTTTCCCCCGTTTGAACTTCCTCGGTTACCGATATTTGAGTTTCCTATTAAAAATTGTTCAAATTTAGATTTTAATAAATTGTATGCATCTTTTGTTTGATTGGCTATAAAATAATCAATATGTCTCATAAAATTACTATCTTTTAGCATTTTTGACAAATATGATAATAAGAAATAGTAGGCATTTCTGTCTCTCATAGCTATATATTCAAGAATATCTAATGTATTATCATTTATACAAAATTCATTTTTATTACCTATTTTACTCTTAATCAAAATACCAGCATAGGACAACAAATCTAACGGTTGAGAAATAAACTTGTCATATTCATTGGATACTTTAGAATTACTTGGACTAGGTTTATTGAAAATCAATACTGCATTCTTCTTAAAATACTCTAAATTCCATATATCATCACGAATAAACCTATCTTTACCAAGATTAATAATGCAATCTACTATAAATGATAAGACATCAGGCGTACATTTTTGGTCTATAAATCGGGGATTATTACCTTTAATTCTTATATCCAGATTAACATTAGAAAAGTAATCATCTATTCTATCTATGTTCATGACAATGCCTTTCTTTTTTTATTCCCCATAAATTAACAGAATTACTATCTATATTCAGACTTCTTGAGCCTAAATTACGACCAATCATATAAAATCTTCTAAATTCATCACTTGAAAAATATACTAAATCATCTTCGGTAATTATATATCCATTCTTTGCTTGCAAAACAGCAACAGAACCATCTGCTATGCAGTTTTCAGGCAAAAAGCAAGCTCTTGGATTATAAGTTAAATTGGGAACAATAACACTTTTTGTATTCAAAAATTTACTAACATTAAACAAAGAAATATCATCAACATAAGAATCATAATTATCAATATTTACAATACTATTACAGGCTATATTTCTAGATTTTAGCACACGATACTTTCCAATATCTGTTGATGTGTGTTTTTTTGTTATTTGCCTGTCTCTATAACTATTAAATATTCCTAAATACAAAGAATGCTTAATATCTTCAAAAAAATTATCTTTATAAATTAACCACGATGACAAATCATCATCAAACATCATTTTATTTGTGATGTAATGTGTATTATTTGTTATTAAACTTTCTATTTTTACATCATATTGTTTTGTTGCTTTTTGGGTAAAAAGAGAAATAGCAATAGTTTCTATTTTCACACCATTAAAGCCTTTTTCACCGAAGTCTAATATTGATTTTATTTTACATTCTTTAGTTATATACTTTCTAGTATCATTGTATTCTGGACTGCTTAACAAACTTTTAGGTGTGACTAAAGATACAAAATCAGAAATTCTTAAAGATTTTTCAAGGAAGAATGCAAATAAATTATTTGTATTCTTATTATATGCTGCACGTTTATATTGTTCCAATTTCTTTGAATTTGACACTTTTCCAAAAGGAGGGTTACCAACAATTATATCATACCGCTTTGTTGGCTCAAATGTTAAATAATCGCTATTAATTATATTAATCTTCACATTAGGATATGAATTAGTTATTTTTGAAAACAATATAGAAGTCACTTCTAATACTTTTTCATCTATATCAATGACATCAAGTTCTACATTCTTCTCAGCATATTTTTCCATTATTAAAGGAATAAAATTACCAGCCCCCACGGATGGTTCCAATATAGAGATTGAATCTTTTTCAATATCAGGTAATTCTTTAATAATATCATAACATATACTTTGAGGAGTATAATAAGCTGAATTATCTTCTTTATTTGTATTCAAATACTCAATAGCATTTGAAATTAAGCCATAATCTAAA
>JAZODJ010000020.1:0-61742 GCA_045597005.1 Alphaproteobacteria bacterium
GGAGAAATAAAATGGCTCAGACCAGTATTACATTAACTGCAAGTATGCGTTCTAACTTGACATCATTGAGATCAATCCAAAAACAAATGGATACCACTCAAGAAAGATTGTCTACAGGTAAGAAGGTGAATTCTGCTATTGATAATGCTTCAAGTTACTATCAAGCTCGTTCTTTAACTAACCGCGCTGGTGACTTAGATTCTTTGTTGGATAGCATGGGACAGGGTATTCAAACAATTCAAGCAGCCAACGAAGGTATTGAAGGTGTTACAGCATTTGTTGAACAATTAAAATCAATTGCTAGTTCTGCTTACGCTTTGGATCCGACAGCAGAAACATATGCCGAGACAATTAAAAGTTATCAAACTCAGTTTGAGACCGTTCAAGCTGAAATCAGTAAATTAGTAAAAGACTCTTCATACAATGGTATCAATTTATTAACAGCGGGTAAATTGACCGTTGTTTTCAATGAAACACGTTCTCATCGTTTTGATGTTCAAGGTGATGATATTCTTGCCGAAATGGCAATTTCATCTGCTAACGATTGGAAAATGATTGCAAATGATACCTTGGATGCGGATTTGACTAATGATGACGGTGATACTGTCGCTAAAGAAGGTGCATTACAATACACCGTTCTTGATGCTGATGGTGAAGAAGTTCTTGATGGTGATGATGATGCAATAACTGTTGCCTTGGGGGATGACGATAAATATTATAATGTCAAAGATGGTGCAGAATATACTCTCACAACCGGTCAATCATACAAACTTTTGACAGAAGATGTTAACGAAGGTGGTAGCTATGCTGAATCTATTGATAAGACATTGAACGAACTTTCTTTAGCAATCGATTACTTGCGTTCTTACTCAACAGAACTCGGTAACAATTTCACCATTATCGAATCTCGTCAAAACTTTACAAGTGCGCTTATCGATGTTTTAGAAACCGGTGCAGACAACCTTGTATTGGCCGATATGAACGAAGAATCTGCAAACTACTTGGCATTGCAAACTCGTCAACAATTGGCAATCAATTCTTTGTCTTTGGCTTCTCAGTCTGCACAATCAATTTTGAGCTTGTTCTAAGTCTCAAGATTTACGATTGCAAAAAAAAAAGCGAGGGTTTCAACCCCTCGCTTTTCTCATATTTGTAACAAAAGAATCGCTTCAATTAATCAAAATTTATCGAAAATTGCAATATTGCGGTATTATAATACCTATAAAGCCTAAAATTTTACTCGATTTTTATCCTTTTTTCCCGATTCGAATCTCGAGTCGCAATAAAAAATGTTTCACATAAAATCTTATAAAAAACAATGTGTTAATATGTGTGAAACGTTTTTTTGAACGTTTTCGTATTGTTTAGGGTTGCAAAATATGATATACTGAACTCGTAGTGTTAGTAGAAGCACCACAAGTAATGTGAAAATTTTTATTTATGGGAGAAAAGCCATGACTGCTATTACATTAACCGCAAGTATGCGTTCGAATTTGTCTTCATTGAAAACAATTCAATCTCAAATGGATAAAACACAAGAGAGACTTTCTACAGGTAAGAAAGTAAACTCTGCTATTGATAACGCTTCAAGTTACTATCAAGCTCGTGCTTTAACTAACCGAGCATCAGATCTTGATGCTTTGTTAGATAGTATGGGACAGGGTATCCAAACTATTCAAGCAGCCAACGAAGGTATTGAAGCTGTAACAGCATTCGTTGACCAGTTAAAATCAATTGCAAACACAGCTGTTGCGCTTGATCCTGAAGCAGAAACATATTCCACAAGTATTGCCAACTATAAAGAACAGTTTGATGCAATTATCGGTGAAATTGAAAAAGTTGTGAAAGATGCTTCTTATCAAGGTGTCAACTTGTTGACAGGTGGTAAGTTGACAATTACTTTCAACGAATCTCGTTCTCACAGCTTTGATGTTCAAGGGGATGATGTTGTTGCTGAAATGGCTATTACCAAAGCAGCTACAAAATGGGTTGAAGATGCAGATAACGACAAGACAATTGCTGATGGTATCGATGCAACCTTAACTGAAATTTCAAAAGCTGTTGACTATTTACGTTCATACTCTACTAAATTAGGTAACAACGTTACTGTAATCGAAACACGTCAAAACTTTACTGATGCTATGATTAACGTGTTAGAAACCGGTTCAGACAACCTTGTTTTAGCCGACATGAACGAAGAATCAGCAAATTATCTTGCATTGCAAACTCGCCAACAGTTGGCAATCAATTCGTTGTCTTTGGCTGCTCAGTCTGCACAATCAATATTGAGTTTGTTCTAAAACTTCGAAGTGATATTTTAACTACAGCGGAGGCGGTTTTATACCGCCTCTTTTTTATGTAAAATTAACTTTATTGTTTTACAATGTAACAATAAAAATCTTTATCGGAGCAAAAAATGATAAAAAAAATAGTCATTATAATATTACTTTTATGCACTGCTTTAAGCAATAATATACTTGCTAATGACGAAGCTGTTGTATCTTTGTTTGATGGAACTCCTGAAGCTCAAACAACCAAACCGTCAGAAGAAGAAAATGGGCTATTTTCATTTTTAAATTTCAAAATACCCGAAGGTTTGAAAAAATCTGCCGACAAAAAATCGGACAAACCGAAAACCATTGAAGATACAATCAAATTAGCTGATAAGGGAAATCTTGAAGCTCAATTAGCTTTAGGATATTCATATTTATATGGCGAAAACGGCTTAACTCCAGATTATGACAAGGCTTTTGAATATTATAGTAAGGCCGCACTACAAAATGATGCAACCGGTCTCAATAATCTAGGAAGCTTATATTATAGCGGAATAGGGGTTAGTCGCAGTCCGGATAAAGCAGCCATTTTATTCGAAAAATCTGCTGATTTAGGTAATCCTGATGCGGCCTTAAATCTCGGATTTATGCTTATTAGTGGCAAAGGAGCAAAACAAGATACAGCAAAGGCTCTGAACTATTTTGAAAAAGCTTCATCTTCCGATAATCCGATTGCCAAATTTATGACAGGCTATGCATACTACACCGGAACAATGCGTTCTGTCGACTTTGTTAAGGCAGCTCCTCTGATAAAAAATGCTGCCGATGCCGGCTTTGACGAAGCCCAATTCGTATTAGCCGATATATATATCAACGGACGAGGTTTTCCGCAAAACTATAATAATGCTGTCAAATATTTGCGCCTTTCAGCAGGACAGGGTAATACTGAAGCAATGATGAAATTAGCAGATATTTTGGCCGCAGGCGAAAAATTTAACAAGGATATAGAATTTGCTCACGTTTTATATAACTTGGCTTCTGTTCGAGGTGTTGCTGAAGCGCCGGCAAGACGTCAGGCCATTGAATCAAAAATGAAAATCAACGATGTCTTGCAAGCGCAAATTCGTGCCGAAAATTTCCAAGAAAAACAAACGCAAATGACAAGCTATATCAGACAAACTTTTGGTACAAATGTTCGTTCATACATAAAGTAAAAAAAGCGCTCATTTTTTTGAGCGCTTTTTCATTATTTGTTTAACAAATCTTCCAACCAATGAATATTGTACATTCCATCAATATAATCCGGTCGAGAAATTATTTTTTGGTGTAACGGAATTGTCGTTTTTACACCATCAATCACAAACTCTTCCAATGCTCGATGCAATCTCATCAATGCCGCATTTCTGGTTTTTCCGCTTACAATAAGTTTGGCAATCATACTGTCATAAAAAGGAGGAATGTTATATCCGGAATAAATCTCAGAATCAACTCTGATTCCAAGTCCTCCCGGCGCATGCCATTCTGTTATTTTTCCCGGATTTGGTGCAAAACTTGTCGGGTCTTCAGCATTGATGCGACATTCGATAGCGCAGCCGCTAAAAGAAATATCATCTTGTGAATACCCAAGCTTTGCTCCGTTTGCAATCCGAATTTGCTCGCGAACAATATCTATTCCCGTAACAGCTTCGGTAATAGGATGTTCAACTTGCAAACGAGTATTCATTTCCAAGAAATAAAATTTTCCGTCTTCAAACAAAAATTCCAACGTTCCGGCACTAGAATATCCGATTTTTTCAACTGCAGAACGAGCAATTTCTCCTATTTCAGTACGTTGCTGTTGATTCAATGCCGGCGAAGGAGTTTCTTCAATAACTTTTTGGTTCTTACGTTGTATTGAACAATCTCTTTCGCCCAAATGAACAACATTACCATAAGTATCAGCCAAAACCTGAATCTCTATATGACGAGGTTTTTGCAAATACTTTTCCATATACACTTCATCACTGGTAAATGATGCTTTTGCTTCCGCTCTGGCCATAGTATAAGCTGTTTCGATTTCGGTTTCATTAAAAGCGACCTTCATCCCTTTACCGCCACCACCGGCTTTGGCTTTTATTATAATAGGATATCCAATTTCATTAGCCCATTTTTTTGCTTCATCAAGCGAAGCCAATGCAGAAGATCCCGGAATAACCGGCAAGCCTGAATTTATGGCTGCTTCGCGTGCCTTAAGCTTGTCACCCATCATACGAATTTGTTCAGGTTTCGGGCCGATAAAAGTAATGCCGTGTTCTTCTACCATTTCAGCAAAATCAGCATTTTCCGAAAGAAACCCAAAACCGGGATGAATAGCATCAGCTCCGGTAATAATTGCTGCAGATATAATTGCCGACTTATTAAGATAAGAATCAGCCGAACGTGCAGGACCTATGCATACTGCCTCATCAGCCAAACGAACATGCATGGCATTTGCATCAGCTTCCGAATGAACAGCAACGGTTTTTATTCCCATTTCTCTACAAGCGCGATGAATACGCAAAGCAACTTCACCACGATTAGCAATCAATACTTTTTCAAACATAGGTTCACCACCTTATTCAATTACCAACAGAGACTCGCCATATTCTACCGGATCACCGGATTCCACCAAAATTTTAGCAACCGTTCCTGAGCGATGAGCTTTAACAGGATTAAAAGTTTTCATTGCTTCTATAAGACAAACAATATCGCCCTCTTTAACAGTATCACCAACTCCGACATAATCAGGTTTTGTCGGATCCGGAGACAAATAAACAACGCCGACAATCGGAGATTTAACCGTACCGGGGTTTCCGGCATAATCATCAACGGCAAATGCTTCGTTTTTTTCTTGAATGGCTGGTGTAGCAGTCTGAACAACAGGAGCCGGTTGTTGAGCAACAATGGTTTGGGCTACAGTACCCGCGGTTACACCTTTAAGTTTAATACGACATGTTTCGTCTTCGTATTCAAGTTCACTCAAATTATTTTTATTTAAAACATCCGCCAATTTACCGATTATTTTAGTGTCAATAGTGTTTGTCATCGTTTTTTTCTCACTTTTCTTATAATTAACACAACTGGATAAAAAATATCAAATTTTGAGAAAAATACAACAAAAAATGCAGATTTTTGCATAAAAATGAGTGAAAACATTAAAAAAACAAAAAAAATAAATGTAGCAAAATTTTCATATTTAAAATATAAAAATATTTCGTTCAAAAAATGGCACACTATTTGCATATACTAATCCAGATGAAATTTGTTTTTTGCAAAAAAAGGTGCAGACCAATGGAAATACAAGATAGAAACAGTTTGTTGCAAATGTTCTTCTCAAATAAAGAAAACGGTAATGTTGCGGTGCAGAATGATGCTGTTAACAATGTTTTTGCTGAGATGATACACTCAAGGCGAGATGTTGCGGTATCTGAAAAAAGTGATGAAAATTTAAGCTCAGATATTAAAGTTAACATTAAGAAAGATAAAGATGTACCTGTTAGAACAGAGGCAAAAAAAGATAAAAAAGTATCTAATGATAAAACAGAAATAAAAGATCATAAAGAGCAGGTTGAAAATGAAAAAAAATCAATTGTTGATGAAGAAAATTCTGTAGCTGTCAACGAAGCAGAAAACGATAGATCTCAACCTGTTAAAGAAGAAGTATCAACAAATACGGAAGCTGTCGAAAAAAATGATATTGTCGAAGGAGAAGTTGAGGCAACGGAAAATACAACAGGGATTGGTGACGAAAATATAGCTACAATTGTATCGGATGCTTCATTAGATTCTATGTTTAATATCGTTGCTCCTGTATCAACAACGATTTCAGCTCCAATTGTTGAGGAAACTGTTGTTGCAACACAATTATCCGACGTTTCAAATACGGCAAATATTGAAACTGTTATCGATGTCAATGAAGCCAAACAAAATAAAGAAATTATTACAGATGATGCAATGTCTCAAATGCAGCCTTTGACAGAAGAAGAAAGCTTGTTGATGGAACAAGCAAAAGCGCTGGATGAAAAATTGGGTTCGGATAAAAAAATAAAAGTTGAAGTTAATGTTAAAGAGGCAAAAATTGCCGACACAATAGTTAAGGATGTTTTGCAAAATCGTTTTGAAATCGACAGCCTTTTTCAAGATGTAACTGAAAACCAATCTATTAATGATGCTGAAATTGAGGTCGTTGACACAGAAAGTTCACAAACACCTGTCGCCGTAACAAAAGTTGTTGATGCTCAAATCCAAGCCAAAGGTATTGCATTTGCAGAAGGACAGAGTGCGGGCGAAAATATTGTCAAAACAGTATCATCAGATGCCCAAGTATTAAGCGTTGCCGGTAAAGAAGTTGTTTTTGATAATGCAAATACCGCTAAAGCAGAAACATTTGCACGCATAAATGAAACATCGTCTAAGGATGTTTTCAAAGGAATGGGTAAAGAAGTTATTGAACAGATAAAAGTCAATATTACAAAATCAGCAATTAAAGGTGTAGACACCATTGATATCCAATTAAAACCGGAAGATTTAGGAAAAATTCAAATCAAAATGCATATCAGCAAAGATGGCAAATTACAGGCTGAAATTATCTCTGGTCGTCCGGAAACATTAGAGATTTTACAAAAAGACGTATCAGCATTGAGTAAAGCATTTAACGATGCCGGATATGATACTGACAGCAGAAGCTTTAATTTTAGTTTTCAGAATGAAAATCAAACCCGAGAACAACAGAAAGATGATTCAGGGTTGCTGAAATTTATTGGCGATACCTTAGAACAAGAAGCAGACATCGCCGGTAATGATAACCTCGGATATGATCCGACTTTGGGACTAAACATTAGAGTTTAGGATTAACAAGGAGGTAGAGCAATGACAGATTTAAGTTCAATTATAAGTTCAATGAATACAAGTAGCACGACAACATCAGGTTCAAGCCAGACATTGTCTGCTGA
Organism: Alphaproteobacteria bacterium; assembly: GCA_045597005.1. Lineage (GTDB taxonomy): Bacteria > Pseudomonadota > Alphaproteobacteria > RF32 > CAG-239 > CAZU01. The sequence continues at coordinate 7,244 of JAZODJ010000020.1, forward strand.
TATGAATACATTTTTGACAATGTTAACTACACAATTGCAATATCAAGATCCGCTTGATCCGATGGATACTGCTGAATACACCAATCAGCTCGTCCAATATTCTAATGTTGAACAAGCAATTCAAACCAATAAGAAATTGGATAATTTGCTCAATTTATCAATTTATAACCTTGGGGTTCAAGCAACAGGATATGTTGGTAAAACAGTCCAAGTGTTAGGTAATACAATGCCATTGGAAGGTGGTGTTGGCAAAGCAACTTATACTTTGAGTAAAAACGTACAAGAATGTACAATTTTGGTCAGAGATCTTGATGGCAATGTTGTTTATTCTGAAGCAGGAAGCAAATCTGCCGGCACATATGATTTTTTGTGGGATGGTAAGGATACCTCGGGCAAACAACTTGCGGACGGAGCATATCAGATTACAGTAACGACAAGTGTACCGGATGGCGAAACGGCAGCCGATGTAACAACCACGGTTTTTGGCAAAGTAACAGGTGTTGCCAGTGACGAAAGTGGAATTTACATAGGTTTAGGAAATGCGGTAACCGCCACATTAGATAATGTTGTAACATCCCGTGATGAAAAATATTGGGATGAATTAATCGCCAGTATCAAGAATGATAGTGGTTCGTCATCGGAAGACGAAGATAACACGGACAGTATTCTGGAAAAAGCGCTTTCAGCGTAAATAAAGAAGTTTTAGGAGAAAGAAAATGAGTATTTTAGGTGCATTACAAGCCGGTGTTTCAGCTCTTGGCGCTCAGTCTACAGCAATGGCTGCTGTATCAGATAATATTGCCAATATGAATACAACCGGATATAAAACCAACAATGTGTCTTTTTCAACGTTGGTAACTAAGCAAATATCATCAGACAAATATTCTGCCGGTGGTGTACAGGCTGTATCATCACAAAGCATTGATGCTCAAGGCTTGTTGTCATCAGTTTCATCAAGCACGGCATTGGCAATTAGCGGACAAGGGTATTTTGTCGTAAATTCATCATATAATAGTCAGGGAACATGGGCTTATACTCGCGCCGGAGATTTCAAAGTCGATGAAACAGGTTACTTGGTTAATACCGGCGGTTATTATGTTCAAGGTTGGTCTTTGATGCCATGGGATGGTACAGCTGGTGCTACTACTATTGATATTAACGGTATTACATATATGAAAGCCTATAAAAATAATGCCGGTGAAACAGTATATATTAACGATAATATTGTTGACGAAAACAATTTGAAAGGAATAAACCTATCCAACATTGGTGGTACAGCAACTCCGACAACTCAAATTGCTTTTGGTGCAAATTTGCCATCCGGATCAAATATGGGAAGTACATATTCTGTTTCAACACTTATTTATGATAGTTTAGGAAATCCCAGCAATATAAGTTTGGAATATACTAAAGAATCAGCAAACAGTTGGGGATTAGCAACATCCATTCCTTCAGGTGCTGCTGTAATTAATACCTATACAGACAAAAATTTAGTTTTCTCATCTATTGCTCAAATGGAATTTACAGACATTCCGGCTATCGGTTCAACAATTACCATAACCGGTGATGCAGGAGACGTTACTTTTGAATTTACCAACGGTAATCAGCCTGCTACGGGAAATGTTGCTGTTGATATGTCTTCGTCAAATTCAATAAAAGATGTTCTTACGGAGTTTGTATCTGCAATCGATAATAACATTAGAGATGGCGGGCGTTTTACCGTTGATGCCAACAGAATTGTTATTGAACAGTCTTTAACCGGTGATAAATTACAATTTGATTGCAGTGGCACATTAGCTTGTGTTCAATCATCCGCAAATATTGATCAAATATCAGGTCTTCCTAGCGGAATATTTACCTTAGATGCTATTAGCAATTCTATCAAAAATTGTGCATACGTCGATTTTAATCAAATATCCGAAGATGATTCAATAGTAATTGACGGAATCACATTCATTTTTAATAATGATGCTGCAGATCCGAATGCACCGAATGTTATACACGTTGGCTACGATGCAACTAACAGTGTTTCAACCAATATTAAAAAATTGGTCACAGCAATGCAGGATTCAGGAGTAGCCGAACCGGAAAGATTTGTTGCTAGTGGTAAAACATTGCAAATAATTCCGACATCCACAGGCGAAGACATCTCTTTGAATTTTGCAGGAATGACAGGTGTTGCCGCTTCAAAATATATTAGTGACGGTTTTGAAAGTCCGATTACTGATGCTACAGTAATTACTAATAAATTTTCTTATGACGGAGTTGATCAATTGGGAGCTCAAGTCCCAGCAGTAATGTTTAATGCCGACGGAACACCGAAAGAAATCAATGTTCGAGACATGGAAATATATTGGGCTAACGGCGCACAAGATATGACAGGCGAAGTCAAACTTGGAGACGGTGTTCGTATTTCCATTAATATGGGAGAAGCAAATGTATCAACTGGATTAAGCAATTTGTCAGGAGATTTTACAATAAGTTATATCAATCAGGATGGTGCAACATTCGGAAGTTATTCAGGAATTTCTGTTGGCGAAGATGGTGTTGTTACCGCGGTATTTTCAAATGGTGAAACTCGTCCTATAGCTATTATTCCTTTAGCAATGTTTACCAGTCCGAACGGGATGGAAGCACTTAATAACAATGTTTGGATTGCAACAACCGAGTCCGGAAATCCATTATTAACCACAGCCACCACTGGAGGTGCCGGTGAGATTGTGTCAAATTCTCTTGAAAGCTCAACAGTTGATTTGGCAACAGAATTTTCTAATATGATAGTTGTTCAAAGAGCTTATTCGGCAGCAGGAAAAATTATAACCACTTCCGACGAAATGCTACAAGAATTAACCAATCTAATCTAATTATTAAAAATTTTCCTAAAACTAAAAAAGAGGAACCTGTTACAACGGGTTTCTCTTTTTTCTTATCTGCCAAAAGTAGCATCAATTATTTTTGTATTACGTTTTTCTTCCAAGTCATAATTTGCCGGAATATTAAGTTGAGGGGCAACTGCAGATATTATCTCAGATGCTGTCGGAACAGAATTCCATCCTGCAGTAGAAAGACCAAAAGTTTCTTTAGTTGCCTTAGGTTCATCCATCATAACAAGAAGAGCATATTGAGGATCAGATATCGGAAAAGCCGATATAAAAGTTGTACGAACCTTTTTTTGCATATATTTACCATCATCACCAAGCTTATTTGCTGTTCCTGTTTTTCCACCGACTTCATATCCTAAAACATTTGCTCGTTTACCGGATCCTTCCGTAACCACTGAACGCATTAACTTTCGCATTTGTTTTGATGTGTTGTCAGATAAAATACGCTGCCCTCGACGAGCATTATCGCCATTAGCCAAAACAGAAGGAGAGTAATAAATTCCACCGTTAACAACAGCTGCATAAGCAGCAATTATGTGCATCGGAGAAACAGATATACCATAACCATAACCTATTGTTGCCACTTTTGAATCGGATTGTTTCCAACGATTTTTTTCCGGAACTAAAGGTTTTGCTGTTTCGACAAGCTCCATATCAAGTTTTTCGAGAAATCGAATTTTTTTCAAGAAGTTATATTGTTCCTCAAAACCTGATTGTAGGGCTATTTTGGCGGAACCGATATTTGAAGAATATACCAACACTTCCTCAACAGACAGCCATCTGTTTTCACCTCTGTAGTCATAAACTGTATTATATTTAAATTTCAGAGGTTGTGTTGCATCAAATTTTTCCGTAACTTTCACTTTTCCGCTTTCTAAAGCCATAGCCGTATTAAATACTTTTAACACTGACCCTGGCTCATATATTCTGGCTGTTGCCGTATTAAATTGAGCAGATTGATCATTTTTAGAAATATCATTCGGATTATAATCCGGCAATGATACCATCGACACAACTTCACCATTGCGGACATCTAACAAAATTGCCGTAGCGCTCAAGGCATAGTATCTCTTCATATTTTTATACAAAATATCTCTGATTGTATCTTGAACTCCCAAATCCAGAGACAACATAACGGGAATTTCCGATTGAGTAATTCTTTCGTTCAAGCCTTTTTCAATACCGGAAACTCCCATATTATCAATATCTGCGGTTCCGGTTACATGAGCCATCAAATTTTTGTGCGGATAAACTCGTTTTTCATTGGCAACAAATTCTAATCCCGGATCACCCAAAGCAATAACCATTGATTGTTGATGTGGAGACAAATTACGCTTCAAGGTAAAATTTTTATTACGGCGTTTTAATTTCTTGTATATATCATCAAATTTCAAATCAGGAAATATTTCAACCAACTTAAGAGCTGTATTTCTTGGGCTGAAAATATTTCTTGTATTAACATTTAAGTCTTGAGTCGGTAAAGAAGTTGCAACAATAGCTCCGTTACGATCAACTATGTCAGCTCTGTGAATTTCTTTACGAGCCGAATTATCGTAAGTTTTCACATCTTTTTCATACCAATTCGGCAATACACACGTACCGAACAATCTAAGAGCAACGATAAAGTATGCAGCCGCACAACAAGCAATACCAAAAGAAATTCGACCGCGACAACTATATCCGCCTCCCTTATTATCCCATTCGGTAAACATATTTTTTTGGACAACATTAATTTCTTCACCGGGAAGATAAAAATTTGCATTCTTCTTTTTTATCAATAACCTATTACGCATCTGCCTTCTGCATCCAAATTTTCAAAACTTCTTATTAACGAGAGGAATTTGCCAATTTCTTCAAATTCCTGTTATTTTGTGCATACACAGCAATATTTTTACGAGCAATATCTTTTCTCGATTCTGCTGTTTCATGATTAAATGGTAGCGCAGAATAGTTAATAATTTGTTCAGCTTTTACCGGATTTAAAGCAATATGATTTTTTACAAGCTTACGTAGTCTTGAAGGATTGTTAAGTTTTGACCACTCAGCATTCAAGATATGTATTGTAGCTACATCATTTTTTATGTTGCGGTTTATCTCCTTCAATTCATCTTCCAATTGATAAACAGAATTCTTCATATGAGTAGAAACTGTTATTGAGAAAATAATTATAGCCAAACATAAGGCAAATTGTGTCAATCGGTTAATATTCATTTCTAATCAACTCCTTCTGGAAATTGGTTAATTTCTTATTGCATAACGCAATTTAGCTGAGCGTGAACGACTGTTGAGTTCCAGTTCTTGAGCTGTCGGCACAATCGCTTTTGACGCAAAGCAGAACATAGCGTTACTTTTTGTTGGTTCTTGGATGCGATAACGAGAAATATGCACGTTTTTATCGCTGTTATTTTTAAAAAAGCTTTTAACAATACGATCTTCAAGAGAATGAAAATCAACAACCACCAAGCGGCCACCTTTTTTCAATCGCACAGATGCATTCATTAAGCCTTTTTGCAGTTCATTAAGTTCGTCGTTAACAGCAATACGTAATGCCTGAAAACTACGGGTGGCAGGATCAATCGTCTGGTTAAAAGAACGTCTGATTACCTGATAAATAATATTGGCAAGCTCTACTGTTGTTTCAATAGGCTTTGCTTTACGAGTTTCAATAATTTTTTTTGCAATTTGACGAGATTTTTTTTCTTCACCGTAATTATATAAAATGTCAGCCAATTCACCTTCAGATAATTTATTAACTAAATCGTATGCAGAAGTACCTTCTTGGGACATTCTCATATCAAGAGGAGCATCTTTTGCAAATGAAAAACCGCGTTCAGCCTGATCAAGTTGCATGGATGATACTCCGATATCAAAAACGGCTCCGTCAATATTTTCGCTGACAAGAGTGTCAAAATTGCCGAAACAACCTTGTCTAAATTCAAAACGATTACCATAAATTTGCTTCATTTCTTTCGCTCTTGCCAGAACATTTGCATCTCTGTCCAAAGCAATAACTTTGCAGTCGGCTTTGTTAAGGATAGCTTCTGAATATCCGCCATTTCCAAAAGTTGCATCAACATATATTTTGCCATTGGCAACATCTAAGTTTTCCAAAACCTCATTAAGCATAACCGGATAATGGATTTTATAATCAGCCATTATTTCATATCCTCCGGTTGTCTGATTGAGGGTCTTTTTTTCATAACTTCGGCACGGATACGCGCTTCTTCTTTTTCCCAATTTTTAGGACTCCATATTTGAAACTTGCGTCCCTTACCGACAAAAACGGCGCTGTCTTTAATTTGGGCATGTTTCAACAACTTTTCAGACAACATAATTCGTCCTGTCGAATCAAAAGAATAGCGTTTGGCATCGCCAAACACTAAATTAGTCAAATCATCTTGAGTCTCAGAGAAAAAGTCCAAAGCATCTTCCATTTCGGAAGCCAATCTATCAAGTAAATCTTCTAAACATCCCTCAATGCATGGCGATGTAAGACTGCGGTAACAAACAATCTCAGATTCTTTGGTCTTAACTATTGCGCGATAATCGGCGGGCAAGGAAACTCTGCCTTTGGCATCAACCTTGTTTACTACCGTATCCATAAATAAAAATGTTTTACGCAATTTTAAGAATCCTCATTTCTTGACTTTATGATTATGGTATAACACGGGATTTTATGGGAATCAATGGGAATTTTTAGTAAAAAATTAAGATGTTCTGGTAATGTTCTTGCTGTTTTGGTGCGTCGTTTAGGCACAATAACGCTTTGCGCTGAATAAAAATTTTGCACATTTTTTTAATATTTTTTTTAGGGCTGTTTATATCTCTGGATTGTTGTTTTTTTCACCAAACATTGCACAAAACGGTACCATTTTTTTCAATCCTTTGCAAGTGAATTAGTTTCCAATAAAAACAATATTTTAGACGGTTAATTGCATATTGAAAAAAATGGTACAATTAAACTCATGTAAAGAATTATTCTGTCACAACCGAGGCCACGTGCGGAGTAATATTGTATAATGCCTCAAATAATTATTAAGATGAATACAAATTTGATTTCTCTTCCTCGCAAGGGGAGTGTTTTTTTATTCATACAATTTCAAACAAATTTCTTGCAATCATTCAGATATAAGTTTATTCTTCAACATTGACAGATAAGATAGTCGGACAGTCGCGCCATAGCTTATGCCTATGGTGAGGAAAGTCCGGGCTTCAAGGGAACACGATACCGGATAACGTCCGGCTGGGGAAACCCAAGGGAAAGTGCCACAGAGATATACCGCCATGCTATATGTATGGTAAGGCTGAAAAGGCGAGGTAAGAGCTCACCGCGGTGGTGGTAACATCATCGGTCCAGGTAAACCCTATCGGATGCAAGACCAAGTTAGGAGCGCACAGGTGTTATTTTGTAACAAACCATGTGATACGGGGCGTTCTCTCTCCACTCCAGAGGTAGGTCGCGACGAGCCGTTTGGTAACAATCGGCCCAGATGAATGGCTGTCGGTTTGAGCTTGCTCAAATTACAGAACCCGGCTTATAGACTGTCTTATTTGTTTTTTTGCAATGAGGGATAAATATGCAACAAACTATTGCCAGAGAAATAACGATTACAGGTGTTGGTCTTCATTCCGGAGCAAATTCGACCATCACTCTTAAGCCTGCTTCCGAAAATACCGGAATTATGTTTAAGCGCATTGATATCAAAAACACCGGTTTGATAAAAGGGACATATGACAATGTTGTTGACACAAAAAATTGTACATGTCTTGGTGATAAATCCGGAAATATTATTTCAACAATTGAACACCTTATGGCAGCATTGGCAGTGCTGCAAATCGATAATCTTCAGATTGAAATAAATTCTCCTGAGATGCCTATAATGGATGGTTCTGCATCAATCTTTCTTGAGGAATTGGAAAAAGCCGGTATAAAAAAACAAAACTCTCCTCGTCGCTATATTAAGGTGCTCAAAGAAATAGAATTTTCCGATGATAAAGGCAATAAGGTATCACTATCTCCGGATAATAATTTTTCAGTTCATTTTACAATAGAATTTCCATCCAAAATCGTTGGACATCAGGAATTTAATGACATAATAACCAAAGATATTTTTGCTAAAGAGATTGCTCCGTGTCGCACTTTTTGCGAGAAATATCAAATTGATTATCTTCGCTCAATCGGGCTTATTAAGGGTGGAAGTTTGGATAATGCGGTTGTTCTTGATGGTGAAAAAATTATGAATCCCGATGGTTTTAAGGTGCCGAATGAATGTGTGAATCACAAAGTTTTAGATGCTATCGGTGATATGTATACAGCAGGTTTACCGATAATAGGACGTTTAACCGCTACCAAAACGGGGCATTTTCACAATAACCAAATACTAAAAGTATTGTTTGCAGATGAAACAAATTATGAAATTATATAAGGGAAAACACAAATGAAAAAACTTGCTTTAGGACTTTTGCTTTTAACAACGGCTTGTGCATCAACAACAGTTGAAAAATCAAACTTATCAGCCGAAGAATTATACGATATGGGATATGCGGAGATGGAACAAACCGCATGGGCAAAAGCCGCAACATCATTTGAAACCATTGAGTTGGAACATCCTTATTCCAAATGGGCAACCAAAGCAAAATTAATGGCAGCATATTCATATTATAAAGATGAAAAGTACGATGATGCTATTTTAAGTTTAGACAGATTTATTCATTATCACCCCGGCAATCAAGATATTGACTACGCATACTACATGAAAGGATTATGCTATTATGATCAAATAGTCGGTGCAGAAAAAGATCAAGATATTACAGCTAAAGCTCAAGAAGCATTTGAACAAGTTATTGTTCGTTTTCCGGATTCAAAATATGCTAAAGATGCAAAAGGTAAAATGGCATTAATACGTGATCATCTTGCCGGACAGGAAATGGAAGTCGGCCGCTATTATCTGAACCAAAAAAATTATCTGTCTGCTCTAAATCGTTTTTCAACGGTTGTAAAAGATTATCAGTCTACTCCGCAAATTGAAGAAGCTCTTTATCGCCAAGTGGAGATTTACACAATTTTAGGACTAAAACAAGAGGCAAATCAAACCATAAGGATATTAGGTCACAATTATCCTGACAGCAAATGGTATAAAATGTCCAAAGAGTTAGAGGGGTAAGACAAAATTATGTTGCGCTCGCTCAGTATCAGCAACGTCGTTTTGATTGATCGGTTAGATATTGATTTTGAAACCGGCTTTGGTGTTTTAACAGGTGAAACCGGAGCCGGTAAATCAATTTTATTAGATTCTCTCGGTTTGGTATTAGGTAAACGAGCCGAAACGTCAATGATACGAAAAGGCGCAGAAAAACTTTCGGTTACAGCTGTTTTTGATAATATTTCGGATGCTGATTTTCAAAAGCTTTTGTCTGACAATGAGCTTGAAAACGATACCGAAATTATGATTAAGCGAACATTAACATCAACCGGTAGCGGTAAAATATTTTTCAATGACCAACCCATATCAGCAAAGCTCTTAAAAGAAATAGGCAAATACTTGGTTGAAATACACGGTCAGTTCGATAATCAGGGGTTGTTAAATCCGTTAAATCATATATCCGTATTGGATAAATTTGGAGGATATGATGATCTTTTGTTAACTTGTTCCCAAAATTATCATGCATATATTCAAGCATCAAAAACACTTTTAGAGGCCGAATCAAACATAGCTAAAGCCAAAGAAGATGAAGAAAATCTTCGTCATTGGATAAAGGAACTTGAACAATTATCACCTCGTATAGGGGAGCTTGAAGAACTCCAGCAACGCCGACAAGAACTGATGCATGCCGAAAAAATAATTGAAAATTTAAACTATGCATATTCAGCGCTTACTCAAGGAAAAGATATTTCTTCTTCAATCAGAAGCGCACAAAGCGGAATAGACAAAGCTAATTCATATGTTGATGGTAAATATGATGAAATATATTCAGCTTTAGATAGAGCCTTAATCGAAATAACAGATGTTGTTGATAGTATAGAAAGCGCCTCGACCGATATAGGAATTGATTCAAATGAGCAAGAGAACATAGATAACCGAATTTTTGCCTTAAAAGATATTGCTCGCAAACATGGCGTAACAGTTGATGAACTTTCCGAAACATTAGAAAAGTTCAAACAACAGTTATCATCAATCGAACTTGGCGAAGATGGTCTTAGTGTTTTGCGTCAAGAAGAACAAAAAGCACGTCTTGCCTATGTAGAAGCATCAAACAATTTGCATAAAGCTCGTTGCAATAGTGCTAAAGAACTCGACAATATGGTTATGAAAGAACTTCCTCCGCTTAAGATGGAAAAAGCTAAATTTATCACTATCGTTGAACAAAAAGGAGAAACAGGTTGGTCAGCAAAAGGATGTGATGATGTTTGTTTTACTGTAGCCACCAATCCTAATTCGCCTCAAGGGCCAATCAATAAAATAGCATCCGGTGGTGAACTTTCACGTTTTATGTTGGCTCTTAAAGTCAATTTGGCGCAAACATCAAGCATCTCTACAATGATTTTTGATGAAGTCGATGCCGGAATTGGTGGAGCAGTTGCCCAAGCCGTCGGCGAAAGACTTGCCCGTCTTGGAAGAGAGGTTCAGGTGTTGGTCGTAACACACGCTCCTCAAGTTGCCGCTCTTGGTTCTTATCATTTTAAGGTTGCCAAACACACTCAAAATGATATAACAACAACAACGGTCTATAAATTGTCACAAACCGATCGCCAAGAAGAAATAGCGCGAATGTTGGCCGGTGAAATAATAACCGATGAGGCGCGCGCCGCAGCCCTAAAACTAATGAAATAATAAAAGGAATAAAGTTATGAAAACACGTACACGTTTTGCCCCCAGTCCGACAGGATATATGCATATCGGAAACTTGCGTACGGCATTATATGAATATCTTATTGCCAAAGCCAATGGGGGTGATTTTTTATTGCGAATTGAAGATACTGATCAAAAACGTTATGTGGAAGGCGCAACCGATATTATTTATTCAACCTTAAAAATGGTTGGAATGAATTGGGATGAAGGTCCGGATATCGGCGGCAATTATGGTCCTTATGTTCAATCCGAGCGTAAAGACTTGTATGCTCCTTATGCCCATAAATTAGTTGAACTTGGTGGCGCTCACTATTGTTTTTGTGCCGAAAGGGAGAAACAAGTTGACGAAGACGGCAATGAAATTATCGCCAAATTTGAAGATCCTTGTAAACATATTTCGTTAGAAGAGGCAAAAAAACGTGTTGCCGCCGGTGAACCTTATGTTATTCGCCAAACTATTAATAAAAAAGGTAAATCACAATACGAAGACAAAGTTTACGGTACGATCGAAATTGACTATGACGAATTAGATGAAGGTGTATTGTTAAAAAGCGATGGTTTTCCGACATATAATTTTGCTAATGTTATTGATGACCACTTGATGAATGTAACCCATGTTGTCAGAGGTAGCGAGTATTTACCTTCGACACCTAAATATAATTTGATGTATGATACTTTCGGTTGGGAAAGACCGGTATATGTTCATTTACCGCCGGTAATGAAAGATGCTCAACATAAATTATCTAAACGCAATGGCGATGCTTCGTTTCAAGATTTGGTGGCCAAAGGCTATTTGCCGGAAGCTATTATCAATTATATTGCTCTTCTTGGCTGGAATCCCGGAACCGAAGAAGAAATTTTTTCAATCAAAGATTTAGAAAAAATCTTTTCGGTAGAAAGATTAAACAAGTCACCGTCGATTTTTGATATTGTAAAATTGACTTGGATGAATGGTGTATATATTCGTAATTTGAGCGAAGAAGATTTTTATAAATACGCCGAACCATATTTTAATGATTTGCCAATAGGGGTTGATAAAAAAACATTGGCTCGTGCGCTTCAACCACGTATCGAAACATTTGGGCAAATAGCTGAACAAATTGCTTTTGTTAAAGAAGTTCCTGAATATTCAACAGAGCTTTATGTTAACAAAAAGATGAAAACAGACATTGAGGTTGCCAAAAAAGCACTGCCGTTGATTAAAGAAGTTTTGTTAACTCAAACCGAGTGGAATAATGATGCTTTGTTTGCATCATTAAAATCTTTGGCCGAAACCAATGAAATGAAAAACGGTCAGATTTTATATCCTGCACGCATTGCTTTTTCCGGTCTTGAAACCACTCCCGGCGGCGCAACGGAATTAGCCGTTGTCTTAGGCAAAGACGAATGTTTAAAACGCATTGATGCTGCTATTAAGAAATTAAGCTGATGTTACAAAAAAGCTCCGAAAATTCGGAGCTTTTTATTTTTCTATGCCTTTTTCAGCATAACTTCCGGAGCTTCAATACCTAAAAGATACAACAATTTCACCAAGATGTCTCTGACAAGCTTTGCTAAAGCTAATCGAGATTGTGCCATATCTTTATTTTCTGCCGTCATAATTGGCGAAGCATTATAAAAACTTGAAAATACCTGAGCCAGTGTATAAGCATAATCTGCGATTATACTTGGTTCTTTTTCGTTATGCGCTCTCATAACCACAGCATTAAGCTGAGCTACTTTCAATACCAAATCACGTTCTTCTTTATTTGATATTATGATATCTGCCGGTTTCATATTTTTTTCGGTAGCTTTACGCAAAATAGAGTTAATTCTGGCAACGGCGTATTGAATATATGGTCCTGTTTTGCCTTCAAATTTGGCAAAGTCATCCAAATCAAAGACATATCCCGAAGCTGTATTGTTTTTTAAGTCTTGAAATTTTATTGCTCCGATAGCAACTTGGTTTACCAATTTTTCAATTTCTTTTTCGCCATATCCTTCAACTTCGCCTGCAGCAGGAATAGATTCTCTGACCTTATCTTTTGATAATTTGATTAAACTTTCAAGAGTCATAACACCGCCGTCACGAGTTTTAAACGGTTTACCATCTGCGCCGTTAACCGTACCAAAACCATAGTGCGCCATTTTAACATTTGGAGCTATTCCCATTTTTTCTACAGCTTTAAAAACTTGTTCAAAGTGCAAGCTTTGTCTTTGATCAACAAAGTAGCATATTTCTTCGGCTTTCAAATCATCAACACGCATCTTTATTGTTGCAATATCCGTTGTATGATAAGTAAAACCGCCATCAGACTTTTCCAAAATAACGGGAGGAAGTTTTTGTTTATCATCCTCATTGCTTATACGAACGATTGTTGCTCCGTCATCAATTTCAGAAAGCCCTTTTTCTGCAGCTGTCTTCACAATTTTTTTACAAGTTTCATGAGCATCACTTTCACCCAACCATAGATCAAAGTTAACATCTAAAGCCAAGTAATTTTCTTTTACGGCATCAACCGAAACATTGCGAATATATTTCCACGCATCATAATATTCTTTTTCACCGTCTTGCAATTTTGCCGTAATGATACGTGCATTTTCTTTAGCACTTTCATCTTCTTTGCAGCGAATATTAGCTTTTTTATAAAATTCCGTAATTTCATCAATATTATATGATGTTGCCTTAATCAGATTACCGTCTTGTAAAATAATTTCCGACAAAATCATTCCCATCGGGGTACCCCAATCTCCCAAATGCACATCCGAGACCACTTCATTTCCGACAATACGTTCAATTCTTTGAACGGCCTCACCGATAACCCCTGAGCGCAAATGTCCGACATGCATGGCTTTTGCCACATTAGGTCCGCCAAAATCAAGAACAACCTTGTGTGGATTTGTAACTTTAGCAATTCCCAAGTTTTCATCTTTGGCAACATCTTGCATATTTCTTGCCAAAAACGCATCACTCAAGGTTATATTCAAAAAGCCAGGTCCATCAACCGAAACTTTTGCCAAATCAGTATCGTCAGCCAAAGCATCTGCAATTATGGATGCAATTTCGCGAGGATTTTTTCTTTCACTTTTAGCTAATGCCAAAGCGCCATTACATTGAAAATCGCTAAGATCCGGTCTGTCAGAAACTTTGACCAAGGCATATTTTTTATCAAGATTCAACTTTGCAAAAACATTTTGCATCTTTTCATTAACTAAATTTTCTAAAGACAAATTCATTTTTTATAATTCCTTATTTTTCGCACTTAAAATAAAAATGATTCGGAACAAGTAATCGGCATGTAAATATGGTTTGTTTAACCGGAGTAGCTTTTGTTCCTGTTTTATGCTTTTTACATTCGTTATCGGCCAGAGTTTGGACTTCCGTAAAATCGGTTAACAAACGATTATAACAAATTGCAGGTTCTTGCGGTGTTGATTTCCCGACATACAATCCGCCATCAGCCAATCCTCCGGCCTCTCTTCGTCGATCAACAAAAGGATCTAATTGCGCACATCCGCAAAGAATTGATATTAAAACCGCAATATTAATAAATTTCACTCTTGCCAATTTTACAAAACTCCCTATACTCTCTTTTTATAAAATATCAGACAACTATAACAAGAAGAAGAAAAAATGCAAGTAAACAAATATATCGGAGATGAGAGTTTTCTTAAAATGTTGGACCATTATTCTTGTCCAACTCCGCTAAACGTAATTAAAATGCGTTTTGCCGGTGCTATTTGTTCGCCCAATTTAAATTTACGTCCGACCGATGTAATATCTTCTTTTTGGGAAGAGGGAAGGGCTCCACGTCTTCAAACAAAAGAAGAAGCCGATTTGTTTTTCAAATTTTTTATGGGACTTTGGGACGATGTTTTTGAGGATGTTAAATCTGCCAAAATAAAACTTTCAACTATCAAAGAAAAAGACGTTCTCAGATATTGCTTAAAACGGTATGATGAAATTGAACACGGTTATGTAGAAGGATTTTTCGGCGGTCAAGATAACCTTAAAATTCCCGGTTATCTGGCCCAGATTGTCGATTCTCTGTCTGAGATGGCTACATTATACCAAAAAATAGCTACTAAAGGCGAGGATAATCAGGCTGTCTGGGATGCTTTGAAACATACCGATAAAGTAGTAGAACGTTCAATATCATTCATTATTGAAAATTCTGTTCTGCCTCGTATAGAAGATATTCAAAGAACAGTAAACTAAAAAATAGAACACCTCAAAGATTTCTCTTTGAGGTGTCTTTTGGGTATGTACTACGGTACCTTCACTTCAAATACCATTCTTTCTCCCTTTTTTGGATTATCTGCCATTTTGAATATCAGGACAGAATCCTGATAGTACTTCTCCAGATAATCCAACGTTCCGTTTGGAACATCTTTTGTAAATCGGACAAAACCCACCGAAGTTAACCCGTAGTACATTTCCGGATTTATTCCCTCTAATGTTGCTTCAACATACGAGGAATTTTTTTTCATCTTATAAGAGTAGGCATAGTCTGAAGCCTCCCCAAAAAGTTTGATAGCAACATAAAAACATAAAAACGCTACAAATAGCATGCTGTTACCACCAGATTCTCCTTTTCTAAATATACCCAGAGAATACTTAAAGCAATAGCCACTTAAACAAGAAATGAGTACAGCTACCCCTACACAAATAATCATCATCATCATACTTTTTTTTTGTTTAATTTAACAATAATTTTTCTTATTTCCGCCAATATACCACATTTTTGCTCTATAGGCAAGTATAAAAAACTAAACCAAAACGCAAGAATACAATACGGCAAAAAAATGCATTACTGTTCCGGCCAAAACAAAGAAATGCCAGATTGCATGCGTATATTTTCGTTTTTTCCAAATATAAAACAAAACTCCGAAAGTATAAAACAATCCGCCCAATATCAAAAACAACAAACCCAAGTCAGGAACAGCTTCAGCCAAAGATTTTGATGCAAATACAATCAACCATCCCATTGCCAAATAAAGACTTATTGACCAAATTTTGGTACCGCTTCCGGATGTCGTAAGTTTTAACACTGTTCCCAAAACAGCCAAGCTCCAAATAATCCCAAACAATATCCACCCGACAATTCCTCGCATACTTACCAACAAAAAAGGCGTATATGTTCCGGCAATAAGATAATAGATAGAAATGTGATCAAATTTTTTTAAACAGCGTTTAATACGTTCATCTCTAAACGCATGATAAAGTGTTGATGCCGTATACAAAACCGTCATGCTGACACCAAAAATTATTGTTGAAACAATAACCCACGCATCACCGTAAATTGATGAAAACACAGCCAACAAAACAAGTCCGGCAATGCTTAGTCCGATACCTGTTCCATGAATAATACAATTCCAAAGTTCTTCTTTTGGGGTATATTTGGTTAAAAGCGCTGTCATTTAAATTTCTCCTGCTTGCAGAAAAAATTCTATATTTTGAACATCAAATCGTCAAGAAGGCACTTTTTTGTGCTTTAGTATTCTTTGAGTAACTATTGCAAAAAAGATAAAAACTGCTTGAAAAAAATCTTGATAATGATATCTTATCAGGCGATAAATTCAAATGCCCGTGCGGGGCTGTCCGCACAAATTAAACTTTTTAGGAAGGATAATAATATGACAATTCGCGTCGGTATTAACGGTTTTGGCCGTATTGGTCGCTTGGTTTTCCGTGCCGCTCAAAAAAGAAATGATATTGAAATTGTTGGAATCAACGATTTGATTGATGTTGATTATATGGCTTATATGCTAAAATATGATACAATGCATGGTCGTTTTGATGGTACGGTAGAAGTTAAAGACGGCAAATTGGTTGTTAACGGCAAAGCTATTCGCGTTACCGCAGAAAAGAATCCTGCTGATTTGAAATGGGGCGAAATCGGAGCTGAATACATTGTTGAATCTACAGGTTTGTTCTTGACCAAAGAAAAAGCTCAAGGTCACATTGATGCCGGTGCAAAATATGTTGTTATGTCTGCTCCTTCAAAAGACGATACACCAATGTTTGTTTGCGGCGTAAACACAGATACTTATGTAAAAGGTACACAATTTGTTTCTAACGCTTCTTGCACAACTAACTGCTTAGCTCCGATTGCTAAAGTTTTGAACGATGCTTTCGGTATCAAAGACGGTTTGATGACAACAGTTCACGCAACAACAGCTACCCAAAAAACTGTTGATGGTCCGTCTGTAAAAGATTGGCGCGGTGGTCGTGCTGCTGCCGGCAACATTATTCCGTCTTCAACAGGTGCAGCCAAAGCTGTTGGTAAAGTTATTCCTGCTTTGAACGGCAAATTGACCGGTATGGCTTTCCGTGTTCCGACATTAGATGTTTCTGTTGTTGATTTGACAGTTAATTTGGCAAAAGAAACAACTTATGATGAAATTTGTGCCGCAATGAAGAAGGCTTCAGAAGGCGAACTCAACGGTGTATTGGGTTATACGGAAGATGCTGTTGTTTCTTCAGATTTCTTGACAGATTCTCGTACATCTATCTTTGATGCAAAAGCAGGTATTCAATTAACACCTACTTTTGTTAAAGTTGTAAGCTGGTATGATAATGAATGGGGTTACTCAAACAAAGTTTTGGATTTGGTAGCTCATATGTCTAAAGTAAACGGCTAATACTTTTGATTAAAAACCCCTATCTTTTGATTAGGTAGGGGTTTTGTTTTTTTATCATAAAATTTAAGGAATAAATAAATGTCATATAAAACAATAGAAGATTTAGGCGATTTAAACGGCAAAGTTGTTATGTTGCGTGCCGATTTAAACGTTCCGATGAACGAAAAATTTGAGGTAACCAACACTGCTCGTATTGATAGAACTGTTCCAACCATTAAGGAATTAATGTCAAAAGGTGCTAAAGTTGTGGTTACATCTCACTTAGGTCGTCCCGAAGGCAAAGGTGATATGGCAAATTCTTTGACACATATTGTTAAAGATTTAGAAAAAGCTTTGGGTAAACACGTTGTATTTGTTGGCGATTGCATTGGACCGGAAGTTGAAACTGCAATCAAAAATATGTCTGCAGATGAAGTTTTGTTGCTTGAAAACCTTCGTTTCTATAAAGAAGAAAAGAAAGGCGATGAAAACTTTGCTAAAGAATTAGTTGCTCATGTCGATGCCTACGTAACTGATGCTTTTTCAACTGCTCACCGTGACCATGCTTCTATGGTAGCAGCTGTTAAAATGCGTCCGTCAGCTTTTGGTCGTTTAATGGAAGAAGAAGTTAATGCATTATCACAAGGGCTTAACGATCCGAAACGTCCATTGATTGCTATTGTCGGCGGTTCAAAAGTTTCAACTAAATTAGATTTGTTAAACAACTTGGTTAAAAAGGTTGATAAATTAGTAATTTCCGGCGGTATGGCTCATACATTTATGAAAGCCAGCGGAATTGACACAGTTAACGAGGCAAATTCTTTAGTTCAAATGGATATGCTTGATACCGCTAAAGAAATTATGGCTACAGCAAAAGCAAACAACTGCAAAATTGTATTGCCGTTAGACGTTGTTGTTTCTAAAGAATTTAAGCCAATGGCTGAACACAAAACTGTATCTTTAGATGAAATTCCGGCTGAAGGTTGGAGTTTGCTTGATGTTGGTGCCAAAACTATTGCTGCAATCAATGCAGAATTAGACGAATGCAAAACGCTTGTTTGGAACGGACCTTTAGGTGTATTTGAAATGAAACCTTTTGACACAGCAACCAATGCCGTTGCCGAACATGCTGCTGAGTTAACTCAAGCCGGTAAATTGATGTCAGTTGCCGGTGGCGGTGATACGGTTTCTGCTTTGGCTAATGCCGGTGTAGAAAAGAAATTTTCATACATCTCAACAGCCGGTGGTGCATTCCTTGAATGGATGGAAGGTAAAGAATTACCGGGTGTTGTTGTTTTGAAAAAATAAATCTAAATTGTTAGTATTCGCTCAGTGTTATGCGTTAAATAATAATGTCATACCCTGAGCGAAGCTTTAGTGTAGCGAGGCTAGGCATCTTCATTGTTTTTTCAATTTGAATATATCAAATCTCGCACGCCTGTTGGTTCACTCAATGGATGACTTTTTGTATATTTGTTTAGA
Organism: Alphaproteobacteria bacterium; assembly: GCA_045597005.1. Classification (GTDB taxonomy): domain Bacteria; phylum Pseudomonadota; class Alphaproteobacteria; order RF32; family CAG-239; genus CAZU01. The sequence goes on from JAZODJ010000020.1 coordinate 26,061, forward strand.
AAACTCGTTCAATTAGTGACCGTTTAAGTAACAAAAAAGCCTCACTTTATAAAAAGTGAGGCTTTTTTTATAAATTCTCAAAAAAAATAGACAAAAACAAGTTGATTTAACTCTTGAAATATGATATTTTGTCCAAAATCTATTTTATGGAGTGCTATTGATGAACATCAGAAAATACATAGACTATATGAAATCTATCCGCGGAGACAGAAGTTTTGCCTTTCTTGCCGAACGTTGTGAAACATCTCCTGAGAACCCTTATCGTATTCGTCCTGCCGGTAAAATAGGTCCTGACGAAGTTCTAGTATGTATGCTTTGTGGGTCAAGCAACGATAATAGAGATTATATAAGAGAATATAACGGATATTTAAAACAAGTTGACGAATTTGTTAAAGCCTCTCCAAAATTAAAAGACAAAAAAGTAAGAGTATGTGTAGCTATATGCAATTTTGGCAAATATCATGATACTGATATGGCGCGTTACCTTCAACATATAAAACACAGCGACCCGCAAGAATACACCTCAATAATCAACAATATGTTGCCTGAAACAAAAGAGGAAATGACCAATCCGGCCTATATTCAAGATATTTTTGATGCAACAATAAAGCCTCGCATTTCTCACAACGATACAATTCGCCAAAGTCAAGGTCGCGCATTGCGCAATATGCGCCGTCTTAATTTTGTAACTCACTGTAATGGAGCTTTTGTAGCGATAGAATTAGAAGATAAAACGCTCGCCAAAACTAAGGTGTTGGGTTTTTCATCCAATGAACAAGATCAGATTTTTGCTAATCAAATGGTATTAAATTTTAATCCCGAAGGTGCAAAAAATCATTCTCGTTCCAAATTTATTACTATCCAGTCAGCATCAGATACTCACAATCCTCATACCAATTTTATGGAAGAATATCTGCTTATGCGACCGAGAGATTTCGGTTTTATGTATTATTCGTCAAAAAATATCAATACGCTGATGTGCGCTCAAGTTGACAAAGCCGGAATCGAAGGCAATCCGCCACGTGTATATATTGCCAGACCAATTGAAGAAGTTATGGAAGAGGCCGCCCGTGCAAGAGCTGATGCTATCAAAAATGAAACCAAAGAACCGGAAGAAGAAAAATATGTCGGTGAACATTCTTTTATGGGCTTTACTCCCAAACCGAATATGAGCCAAGGAGCAATCAAAATACAAAAACTTGCCGGCAATATTTTGGAAAATGCAGTTTATAATTCAACCGAGCAAACTATTGAAGAATTTGTACCACTACCATCATTTATGAATTTGGCTGCCAACGACAGAAACGAACGTTTCGAAATTGCCAAAGCTTATCTTAAGGGGTGGCAAATTACCGGAGAATTGATGATTACCAGTTCTAAAAAGGTTGCTGCTCATAATGCACATCGTAGAAGATATACTGTCGAATTATAATATAGTTATTTAGTATAATCCATATTCAAAATCCGCTAATTGAAAACTATATCAAAATTGTTCATGATGGTGGCAATAATAAGTCAGTTTATTTTATTTTCAGAAAAAACTTTCTTTCGCCAAGATGAGTGAACAATATAGAAGTTCCTTATTACTCTAACAGATGAAATTAGAGCAATTGGCAAAAGAAAATTTTTTTCAGCTGCTTTTTTGACATTTCATAAAAAAGAGATAGGAATTTTTAGGAAGGAAGTCTTTTTATAAGGCTTCCTTTTTTTTAATTTTTTATCAATAATTGTGTAATAAAATCGGATGTAACAAATATTTAACCATATTTTAGACAAAAATATTTTGTTTTTTATCTAAAATGTGCTATCATATATGAAAGTTAACCCTAATAATAAGGTTTGATCCGATGGCAGATACCGAAAATACTCCTCAGTTTTTTATGTTTACTACCCGAAAAAAGGGCGAAAGAGAAAAACGTTTCGAAAACTTAAAAAAACGTTTCACTATGGCGCAGATTTTGAAATATTTAAATGGTAGCGAAGACATTGAAGAGGGAACCGAAGAGGAAATAGCCGCTCGTATCGAACGTAGCATTATGCTTGAAAATGCAGCTCTTGTTGCCGCAGCAAATGCGGAAGATTCTGAAAAGAAGAATGCTTACCAAGAAAAACTTAAAGCAGAAGGAGACGATAGAAGCAATGGGATTTTTGAAGACTATTTTGAGGCATTAGAAGAATGGAAAAAACAAGAGAATGATTATGAAGAATTCGTGCAAGAAAAGGAGCGATTAAATCGAGAAGATCCTAATAATACTCAAGCACGATTAACCAATATGGATAATCATAAAGCATCAATAGATGCAAAGAATAAATATGATAATGAGTTAAAAGACTACTTGGGGTGGCAATATGAACTTAGCGAGTTATTTCCGTCAGGACAAACTACAAGATTTATAGATACCGGTCTGATAAAAACATACAAAGACATTAAGGATATGCACGATGGAGAAGATAAAAAGAAACTTTCCGGCCAATTTAATCAAATATTTGAAGAATACTTAAATGATGAAAAATTCCGTCCGGCAGCAGATAGTAGTACTGGAAAAGAAATAAATAAACACAGTTTTTCATTAGCTGAAGACAAGAATAAAGGCCAAAAATATATACGCCACACTATTACAAATCTTGATAATACCGGTCTTAACTTAGCCATGTTAGCTGATGGTATTGATATTACTCATCATACCGACCCAATGACCGAAGGTCAATTAAAAGCTTTGGCTCAATATTGTTATCATCACAACTTAGACATCAAAGATTTTCTCAAACTTCAAGATGTTAAAGTTAAGGATGAAACCGATAACATTATAGGAACTGTTCCGGAACAATTTGACGAAAAGACCAAAGAGCTTGAAGCAAACGGTGGTGAATACAAAAAAGAAAACAATATCAAAATAAACGAAGAAGAACATGCCCGTGTCAAATCAGATGTGTTAAAAGATAATGAAATTATAAGTTTTGGAGCTTACGATCCTAACGAGCCAAGTCCTAAAGATGCTGTTGGTGTTCGTTCCAAAATGGTTGATAAAGCGATGGCACGTCTTGGTATTATAGGATATCCTAATCCGGCTTTGATGAATGTTTCTCACGGAATGAATTCTACTATCATCAGCGTATACAACAATGAAAACGATAAATTGGTAGACGGACAAACCGATAAAGATGGTAAACGTCAACATACTAAAGCATTTGCTGTAGAATTGCTTCCGACAACTCCGCCGTCTGCCAAATTTTATATTCCGGCAACAAAAGATTTTAACGACAAGCATGCTCGTGTTATATTAGAAAGTTTCAAAGCTTGTGGAAGTGAATACTTTACAATCCCTAATGCTAACGAAATTGGTGGTCCGGCTTTCGGACATTTCATGACCGCCGCAGGCAAAGCTTTGATGGTTCCTATGTGCAAACGTGGCAAAAATCAGCCGGGTGTTGATCTTGATAATGACCATATTGCGTCCATATTAGAAGTTATTAAAAAAGAAAACAAATTTGATGCGGATAAAGTCATCCAATTTAAACAAAAATTGTTGCGTGAACTGGAAGCTCAAGAAAACGGACGGGTACAAGACAACAAAGCAGAAAGAAAAAAAGCCATAGAAAAAGGTAAAAATCCACCGGCAGAATACAAAACCAATTCAACCCTTAAGACTACCATGGCAACAATTGAAGGTGATATCAAGTTTGGCAAATTTCGTAGTTCATATCTCGGACAACTACAAAAGTTTGTCAACGAAGGTATTGCAAACGGTTATGGTAATCCTCCGCAAAAATGGGATGGTGTTGACAGAGCAGCGGCCTGTCTTGCAATGTTAGATATTGCTAAGCAATTAGCCAAAGGATCTCTTGATGGCAAAAAATTTGATCCTCTTGATAAAGATGGCAAGAATATGGGACTTCTACAAAAAGAACTTGCAAAACGTATGGCTGTACATAAGCCTAATATTGTCGAAGATATTAAAGAAAGGTTTGTTACTGTTAACAAAGAAGATACCAAAGAATCAAAATGGCAACAGTCTGCTCGCGCAATTTTCAGCGAAGCTGAAAATAAAATGAAAGAGTATTATACAAATGATTTGAATGACGAGTTCGGAATCGAAAAAATGGTACCTTCATTCAACAAGATAGATTTGTATGATATGGATAAATACAAAAACGGTATTCCGCCAACCCAATTTGGTAATGAGGCTTTAGATAATGCACACAATAACTCAACCAAAGAAGAAAGATCTTTTGATATAACTCAAGATTCTCGTGAAAAACAAGAACAAAGAGAATTTTTCAAAGCAAGAGAAGAGGCGAGAGAGAAAGGACGAACTCTAAGTCTTGAAGAATGGCGCAAACAAAAAGCCAGAGAACAGGCCGCACGGGCAGCTCAAAATGGTGGAAGATGATTAATGATATTTCCTGAAACTTAGTTACAAAAAATCCCCTCATGTGAGGGGATTTTTGCTTGCTGCAAGCGATATTAACAAGGTTTAATATTCCAAATCCTCTTTGCATATTCACTGATAGATCTGTCAGATGAAAACTTTCCAATTCTTGCAACATTAAGAATAGCTTTTTTGTTCCAAACATCTCTGTTAAGAAAATCTTTTTCAACTTCTTCCATCTTCTTGTCAAAGGCTTCCAAATCAGCCAAAACAAAGTAGTAATCACGATTTATCAGTTCTTCAAAAATCGGTTTAAACAACAACACAAAATCTTTTTCACAGAACATATTTGAATTAATCGCATTCATAATACGTTTGATATAATTATTGCTTTCATAAATACCGCGAGGATTATAGTTGTTGCGACGAGCTTGCACTTCTTGTTCGGTCAAACCGAATAAATAGAAATTATCCTCGCCGACTTCTTCACGTATTTCAATATTCGCTCCATCCAGTGTTCCGAGCGTCAAAGCTCCGTTCAGAGCAAATTTCATATTTCCGGTACCGGAAGCCTCAAAACCTGCTGTTGATGATTGAATACTCAAATCAGCCGCCGGTATCAAAACTTCTGCCAACGAAACTTTATAATCAGGCAAAAATACTACTTTAAGCATATCATTAACACGAGGATCATTATTAACAACATCTGCGACATTATTTATCAACTTGATAATTAATTTTGCAAAGTTATATGAAGGTGCAGCTTTTCCTGCAAAGATATACGTCTTAGCAACAGCCGGTTTTTTGTTGTCTTTTATGATATCCAAATAATCACCGATAACTTGCAAAATAGTCATCAGTTGACGTTTATATTCATGAATACGTTTAGCATGAACAATAAACATACTTTCCGGATTAACAATAACGCCGGTTGTTTTTTGAATAATCTTAGTTAATCTTTGTTTGTTAGCAACCTTAACCTCATCAAAAGCCTTAACAAAATTTTTGTCTTTAACAAACGGTTCCAACTTTTTCAGATCTTCCAGATTAATAACCCAATCATTACCTATTTTAGAATCAATCAATGATGCCAGAGCGGTATTGGCGTGCAATAACCAACGACGAGGAGTAATACCGTTTGTAACATTGGTAAATTTCTCCGGCCACAATTCATAAAATTCCGGCACAAGCTTAGATGTTATCAGGTTAGAGTGAATTTGTGCAACACCGTTAACCGAGAACGAACCGACAATTGATAGATTTGCCATTCTGATTATTTGGTTATCACCTGTTCCCGAAACAATAGAAACCTTACTCAGTTTAGCTTCATTTTCACCAAATTTAGAACGAGCAAATTCCATAAATCGCCTGTTTATTTCATATATAATTTGCAAGTGGCGCGGCAACATTCTGCCGATAATTCTGGCCGGCCATGTTTCTAATGCTTCCGGCAACAATGTATGGTTTGTATAAGCAAAACACTTTGTTGTAATTTCCCAAGCATCGTCCCATTCTTGTCCATGTACATCCACCAAAATACGCATCATTTCTGCAATAGCAATTGCCGGATGGGTGTCATTAAGTTGAATAACAACTTTGTCCGGTAATTTATGAAAATCATCACTTTTTTCCAAAAAGCGTCTGACAATATCTTGTATTGCACATGAAACAAAGAAATATTGTTGTTTTAGGCGAAGTTCTTTTCCTGATTCTACCGCATCAGACGGATACAAAACCTTTGAAATTGTTTCCGTTTCAATTTTTTCTTTCATTGCTTCAATATAACCGCCGTCGTTAAACACATTAATGTCTAACTCATCATCGGTTTTTGCAGAAAATAAGCGCAAATAGTTAACCGATTTTCCTTTATAGCCGACAATCGGAAAATCGAAAGGAACACCGTAAATTGTTTTGGTGTTCATCCACAAAAAGTCTTTTGTTCCATCTGCATTATCCAAAACCTCAACATTTCCGTATATAGGAATTTTAACAATTCGGTCTCTTCTTGCAAACTGCCACGGCGATTCTTCACCCTGCCAAGAATCTGCTTGTTCGATTTGATATCCGTTTTCGAATTTCTGTTTAAACAATCCGAACTTATAGTTTATACCATAACCGAAACCGGCCAAACCGAGTGATGCCATTGAATCCAAAAAGCAAGCGGCCAATCGTCCCAATCCTCCGTTCCCCAGAGCCGGATCATATTCGGTATCAAAAATTTCTTGCAGATTCAAATCCGGAAAACCATCAATTTTAATATCTTTCAAAATATCAAACAAACCCAAAGAATGTAAGTTATTTTCCAATGAGCGACCGAGCAAATATTCAATCGACAAATAATAAACACGTTTTGAGTTACACTTGTTATAACGAGCGATAGACTGATACATTTTATCCATGGCAAATTCTCTAACCGCCAACGCAATAGCTTCCAAAGCCTCGTCTTTGGTAACCTCACATACTCGTTTACCGATAAAATATTGAATATAATGTTCAATTGAAAACTTCAATCTGGCTTTATCAATTTCACTGATAATAACTGATTTCTGTTTCACGGTCATCACTCCCCCCATAAAAATTATAATATACCAAGTTATCCCAAGTCTATTTCCAATTGTTTGAGATATAGTTAATAAGCTACATCTTTTTTAGGGTAAAAAAGTAAAAAAAATCACAATTTTTTATAATTAAGCGTTTGAAATTTTCAAATCAATGTTGTAATGTATGTAGCAAAATTATGCGATTTATTTAAGGGAATAACAATGAAAAAAGGACTTTTAACGGGATTATTGTTAACATCATCTTTAACGCTTATGAACACGGCAAAGGCTGATGATATTTTTAAAGTTTTGGCTCAGACCTACGATTCCAATCCGACACTGCAAGCCGAACGCGCTTATTTAAGATCTGTTGATGAAAATGTTGCAATTGCAAAATCCGGATATCGTCCGAATTTAAGCTTGCAAGGTGGTTACCATGATGGTGAAAATAAGATAAAAAAAGGTGTCGGAAATGGTAGCGACTACAACACATTAAGAGGTGCGGCCGTTGTTTCTCAACCGGTATTTAGCGGTTTTTCAACCGTTAATTCCGTTAAGGCTGCCGATCGTGTCGTCAAAGCAGCACAAGAAAATTTAGCCAATGTAGAGCAGGGGATTTTGCTTGAAGCTTCTACAGCATATCTTGATGTTTTGCAAAACCGTGCAATAGTAGACTTACAAAAGAACAATGAAGAATTATTAAAGAAAAAATTAGATGAAACATTAGAACGTTTTAAAGTAGGTGAAGTAACTCGCACCGATGTTTCTCAGGCAAGAGCTCGTCATTCTCAAGCTGTTTCTGATCGCATTGCTTCAGAAGGAGCTTTGCAAGCATCAATAGCAACATATATTGAACTAATCGGTGAAGAACCGTCTGATTTAACAGAACCTGTAGAAATGAAATCATTATTGCCGTTGAGTTATGATACAGCCTTAAGTATAGCTCTTAAAAACAGCTATACCATCAAACAAGCACAACATATGTACGCGGCTAAAGGATACGAAGTTTACGCCAATACCGGTGCATTGTTTCCGACAGTAAGCCTTGATGGTTCCATCGGCCGCAATAAATCGGAACAAGCAGACATTGAAACAACAACAGATAATACGGAATGGGGTGTAAATCTCAATATCCCTCTTTATACGGGTGGCGCAACCAGAGCCAAGATTCGTCAAAGTAAATATTTGAAGTGGCAAGCCCAAGAAGGTGTGCAAGAAGCTAAACGTGCAGTAAAAGCATCTGTTCAAAGCGCTTGGGAGTATATGAAGTCAAATGAATCTCAGCTTCAGGCAATCGAAGCCCAAATAAAGGCCAATGCTATAGCGCTTGAAGGTGTTCAAAAAGAAGAGGCTTTGGGAAACCGCACCATTTTAGATGTTTTGGATGCTTATCAGGAATTGTTAAATTCCAAAGTTAATGATGTAAAAGCACGTCGTACATATTATGTTTCGGCAATGAATTTATTAGCTTCCATGGGTAAGATGACTGCCAAGGATTTAAAACTTGATGTTGAAATTTATGATGCCGATAAATATTATCATGAAACCAAAGGTAAATGGCTATCTCTTAATTAATTAAAAGTTGCTTGCTTTAATAATATTTTTTATATAACATAATCAACAAGTAATCAATTTAGAGTGAGAGTTCATATCTATGGCTGAAGATAATCAAGAAAATGAAATGGAAGATATTTTGTCTTCAATAAAAAATATTTTAGAAGAAGACGAGCAAAAACAAAATATCGCTGCATCAGAAAGCAAGTCTGAAAGCGAAGATGTTTTGAGCGATGTTCTAGATACATCATCCGATATTGATGATGTGCTTGAACTGTCTTCTGACATGCGTGTTGATGATGTTTTAGAATTATCTCCGGATATGCGTGTCGACGACAAAGAAACAGTTGATGATGCGCCATCTGTAGATGCCATAACAAACGAGCCGATATCAATTGTTCAAAATGATACAAATGCAGATCCGTTAGCTGAAATTGAAAATATTAATATCGGTATAGCTGATGAAGACAGTGATCCGCTATTCGCAATTGATAATGATAAAGAAGCTTCTGGGCCGTTATCAATTGTTGATGAAGTGTTAGCTCAAGAAACGTCCGAAGAACCTATCTCAGATGCTCTGGTAACACAAGATGTTTCACTCGAAGATAGTTTGACAAATAATATTGAGGGACTTGAAGATGTTATTGAAGAAATAGCTGATGTTGACACTTCTATAGCTGATCCTATTTCAACTGAAATTGAAGAAATTACCGATGAAATTCCTCAAATTGAAGAAGCTTCACCGGTAGTTTCAAATATCGAAGATGAAACATCTCCAAAACAAGATAGTTCTTTAGTATCTGACGATGTTACCGATGTTTCTGCCAATATAATCAGTAATTTTGCTAAGATGTTTTCTCGTGAAGAAAAAGAGGAAATACAAGTTGAAAAAACAGCGCCTGTTGAAGCAATTACAACAACAGGTGATACAAACAAAACACTTGAACAATTTGTTCTCGATTCTATTGTTAAAGTAATCGGAAATGAAATTAGCAACAAATGGGAAAATGGTGCTGATTTCAGATCTTTTGCTGAAGCTGAAATAACCCGTCAAACCACAGCTTGGATAAATGATAATTTACCGACATTGGTTGAAAAAATAGTTAAACAAGAAATTGAACGAGTGATAGCAAAGGTTGGTTCATAAAAAGCATTTTGCCTGAACTGACCTCATTGCAATAATGCCCTTAAAGTCAATCAGCTTTACGGGCATAACGTTTAATTAATATCACTCATTAAAAATAGGATAAAAATATGTTAGAAAAAAATTATAACCCACAAGATTTTGAAGAACAAATATATGAAAAATGGGAAACTGAGGGAGATTTTAAAGCAGATGCTTTAAGTGAGAAAGATTCTTTTTGTATAGTTATTCCGCCGCCAAACGTAACAGGTGTTCTTCATATGGGACATGCTTTGGATGACACATTGCAAGATATTTTGATACGCTATAATCGTATGCAAGGCAAAAATGTTTTATGGCAACCGGGAACAGATCATGCCGGAATAGCAACTCAAATGGTTGTTGAGCGTAATTTGGCCAAAGACGGAATTACTCGTCATGATCTCGGACGTGAAAAATTTATTGAAACCGTATGGAAATGGAAAGAACAATCCGGCGGAACAATATGCAAGCAGCTTCGCAGACTTGGAGCTTCTTGTGATTGGAGCCGTGAACGTTTTACTATGGATGAAGGTCTAAGCCGAGCTGTTCGCAAAATATTTGTTAATTTGTATAAAGACGGCCTTATCTATAAAGCTAAAAAATTAGTAAATTGGGATTCCAAATTTATGACAGCTGTTTCGGATTTAGAGGTTGTTCAAAAAGAATGTGTCGGCAAAATGTATTACTATCGCTATCCGATAGAAGGAGAAGAGGGTGTTTATGTTCACATCGCAACAACACGTCCGGAAACAATGTTTGGTGATACGGCAGTTGCTATTTCTAAAGACAATGAAAAATTAAAACATCTTATCGGCAAAAATTGTATTATTCCGATTATTAATCGTGCTATTCCTATTATTGCTGATGAACATGCCGATCCGGAAAAAGGTACCGGTGCTGTTAAAATTACACCGGCACATGATTTTAATGACTTTGAAGTTGGTAAACGCCACGATTTGCCGTTAATTAACGTCTTAAATCCTGATGCAACGCTAAACGAAAATACTCCGTATGCCGGAATGACAACGCAAGAAGCTCGAGCCAAAACAATAGAGGCTTTGACAGCGCTTGGTTTAATGGATAAAATCGAAGATCACCCTATGGTAATTCCTTATGGTGATAGATCCGGTGTTGTTATTGAACCTCTGATGACTGATCAATGGTTTGTTGATGCTCCTACATTAGCCAAAGAAGCAATCCGCGTTGTTGAAGATGGCGAAATGGAGTTTATTCCCAAATCATATGAAAAAACCTATTTTGAATGGATGCGTAACATTCAACCATGGTGTATTTCTCGTCAACTTTGGTGGGGACACCAAATGCCTATTTGGTACGGACCTGACGGACATATTTTCTGTGAAGAAAATATTGATGAAGCCCAAGCCGAAGCAGATAAGTTTTATGGAAAACATGTAGAGCTTACTCGTGAAACAGACGTTTTAGATACATGGTTTTCATCAGGACTTTGGGCTTTTTCAACTCTTGGATGGCCTGATAAAACAGACTTTTTAGATACTTTTTATCCGACATCTGTATTGGTTACCGGATTTGATATTATTTTCTTCTGGGTAGCTCGTATGATGATGATGAGTATGTATATGATGAAAAAAGTACCATTCAAAAAAGTATATATGCATGGTCTTGTTCGTGATGAACATGGTCAAAAGATGTCAAAGTCAAAAGGTAACACGGTTGATCCTATGGAAACAATCGAAAAGTATGGTGCCGATGCTCTTCGTTTCTTTATGGCTGCTATGGAAACACAAGGCCGTGATATTAATATGAACGAAGCTCGCATTGCCGGATATCGTAATTTTGCAACCAAGCTTTGGAATGCCGCTCGTTTTGGCGAGATGAACAATGCTTTTCCGGATGCAGAATTTAATCCCGACAATGTAAAATTAGCAGTTAACAAGTGGATTATATCCAAGGCAAAAGAAGTTTCATCAGATGTAACACGCAATTTAGATGCTTATCGTTTCTCTGATTCAGCAAACAGCATTTATCAATTTGTTTGGGGAACATTCTGTGACTGGTATATTGAAATGATTAAATCAATATTTTATGGTGATGATGAATTCGCCAAAGCAGAAACCCGATCTACATTCGCATGGGTTTTAGATAGAATATTGGTTGTTTTACATCCTTTTATGCCGTTTATAACCACACAATTATGGGATAACTTGGCAAACAGAGAGACAAAATTAGTACATCATATGTGGCCAAAAGACGAAATTGCGGACAATCAATCTAAAGAAGCAATTGATTGGGTTATTGATGCAGTTTCAGCAATTCGGTCATTGCGCGCCGAAATGAATTTGCCGGCAGGGGCTAAGCTTAAAGCATATTTAAAAGATGCTTCAGATAATGTTGCATCATACATATCAGAATTCAATAACATTATTTGCTCATTAGCCCGTCTTGATTGCATTGAAATCTTAAATAGTGATATCACACCTGATATGGTTCAAACAGTTTGTCAGGGAACGGTTATTTTGCTACCGCTTAAAGGAATTGTTGATTTTACGGCTGAACGTGAACGCTTACAAAAAGAATTGGCTCAATTGGATAAAAACTTGGCAGGTTATGCCGCTAAATTATCTAATGCTAACTTTGTTGAAAGAGCTCCGGCAAAAGTCGTTGAAGAGGAGAAAAAACGACAAGCCGAAGCGTTGGAAAATAAAGCCAAAGTCGAGGCCGCATTAGCCAGAATTGCTAATTTGTAAAATAAAAATCACTATGAAAACAAAAGCCCTCGCTATTTTACGAGGGCTTTTGTGGTTATTTATCTTTTTTCGATTTTACAATCTCTAATCCGCCATTCAATACGATTATATCCGCTTCATCATTATCACCGATATCTCCGTTCAAAATTTTAACAGCCAATTTATTTTCAATATTATTTTTTAATAGTCGTTTAAGCGGGCGTGCGCCATAAACAGGGTCATATCCGTTATTTACAATCCATACAAAAGCAGTATCATGAATATTGAGTTTAATATTATGAGATTGCAAACGTTTTTCAATCAACTCAATTTGTATTTTGGCAATATCTTTAATATTATTTTTATCAAGCTTATGGAATATCGTGATTTCATCAATTCGGTTGATAAATTCCGGTCGAAATGATGCTTTTACAATATCCATAACTTGTGTTCTGATTTTTTTACCGTCATCTGCGCCGGTCGCATTACTTAAAATCTCAGACCCTAAATTTGATGTCATAATTATAAGTGTATTTTTAAAATCAACCGTACGTCCCTTTCCATCTGTTAACCGTCCGTCATCCAATACCTGAAGCAATATATTAAATACATCAGGGTGAGCTTTTTCAATTTCATCAAACAAGATTACTTGATATGGACGTCTGCGCACTGCTTCGGTTAAAAAGCCGCCTTCTTCATATCCCACATATCCCGGAGGCGAACCTATAAGTCTTGCAACAGCGTGTTTCTCCATATATTCAGACATATCAACACGCAAAATTGCTTTTTCATCATTAAACAAAAATTCGGCAACGGCTTTACTTAATTCTGTTTTTCCTACACCGGTAGGTCCCAAGAACAAAAATGACCCGATAGGCTGATTAACATCAGATATTCCGGCTCTTGAGCGTCGTATTGCATTCGAAATTGCACTGATAGCATCTTTTTGACCAATAACTCGTTTGCTCAAATAATCTTCCATTTTCAACAGTTTTTCTTTTTCGCCCGACAACATTTTATCAACAGGAATGCCTGTTCGTTTAGAAACAATTGCTGCAATATTATCTTCTTCAACAGTTTCGCTAAAGCTGTTTCGTTTACTTTCTTCCTTTTCTTCGGCAAGCTCTATTTTCTTTTCCAGTTCAGGTATTATACTGTATTGCAATTCTCCGGCGCGTTCCAATTTCCCTTCACGTTTAGCAATTTCAACCTCACTTTTAGCTTTATCCAACTTGTCCTTCAATATTGTAAAGTTTGCTAAACCTTGTTTATCTTCACGCCATTTATCTTCCAATCCGCGAGCCTTAGATTCCAAACCGGCTATTTCATAATTAATAAGTTCCAATCTTGCTTTTGACTTACTGTCATTTTCTCTTTTTAATCCTTCTCGTTCAATTTTAAGCTGCAAAATTCTTCTGTCCAATTCATCCAGTTCTTCAGGCTTAGAATCAATGGTCATACGCAAAGCGCTTGCAGCTTCATCCATTAAATCAATAGCTTTGTCCGGTAAAAATCTGTCGGAAATATATCTGTTAGATAATGTTGCAGCAGCAATAAGCGCATTATCGGCAATTTTAACTCCGTGATGAAGTTCAAACTTCTCTTTAATTCCTCGCAATATGGATATAGTATCTTCTACACTTGGTTCTGCAACATATATTTCTTGAAAACGTCGTGCTAATGCAGCATCTTTTTCTACATATTTTTTATACTCATTTAGTGTTGTAGCTCCCATACAATGCAGTTCCCCACGAGCCAAAGCCGGTTTAAGCAGATTAGATGCATCCATAGCCCCTTCTGTTGCACCGGCTCCAACCAAAGTATGCATTTCATCTATAAATAAAATTATTTCACCATTAGAAGTTTCAATATCTTTCAAAACAGCTTTTAATCGTTCTTCAAATTCTCCTCTGTATTTAGCTCCGGCAATCAATGCTCCTAAATCCAAAGCCAATAATCTTTTACCAAGCAAACTTTCCGGAACATCATTATTAACAATACGTATGGCCATTCCTTCAACAATAGCAGTTTTACCAACACCCGGTTCCCCTATGAGTAAAGGATTGTTTTTTGTTCTACGTGATAATACTTGGATAGCTCGTCTGATTTCTTGTTCTCTTCCTATTACCGGATCTATTTTTCCTTCTTTAGCTTTTGCTGTAATATCAATAGTAAATTTTTTTAATGCTTCAAAAGTATCTTCACTTGCTTCCGAATCAGCTAATCTTCCGTTTCTGTATTTACTGATTTCTTGATTTAACTTAGCTGCATCAACACCTGAAGCCTTAAGTATATCATAAGCATCATTTCCTGCGGTTAAAGAAATAGCTTGTAACAATCTTTCTATGGTAACAAAAGAATCATTTGCTTTTTCAGCTAATTTTTCAGCTTCCATCATCAATGCGGTAAATTCTTGACTCATCAACGTCTGAATACCACTTCCTGCCACAGATGGTAATTTATCAAAAGCTTCATCAACTTTATTTTTTAATGTTTTTAAATCTCCGCCTGATTTTTCAATCAAATCGGTTATTAGCATATATTTGCCTTCAGTAAGTACTTTTAACAAGTGTAAAGGTGTAATATACTGATTTCGGTTTGCCGTTGCCAATTTTACAACAGCCTCAATAACTTCTTTTGATCTAGATGTAAGTTTTTCAAAATTCATAACACAAATGCTCCTTATCCTATACTAATAATATAGGAAACAAGAAGCATTTAAATCAAGAGCTTAATATTATTTTCTTAATAAATTAATTATTGTAATATCAGATGGAGCAAACAATCTCATTGGTGGTCCCCAAGTGCCGACACCACGTGAAATAAGCATATCCGTTTTGTTTAACGAATATTTTCCGGCTAAATAGCCATTAGCCTGTTTAACCATAATATGGAATGGAAATATTTGCCCTCCATGAGTATGTCCTGATAAAACCAAATCAACAATACCACCACTCAAACTATCAAGAATTGAAGGAGCATGTGATAACAAAACATTATAGTTATCTTTTTTAGTGTTGTTTAGGGTTCTCCAAAAGTTAACTCTATCTACCATGGTTCCCAAATCCGGAATACCGGCAATAAAGACATTAGAATTATTTATATGAAATCCACCATTAAACAAAAATTTGAAACCATAAGCATCCAAAGCACGTTTAGCCGCATACACATCATTATAAAATTCATGATTTCCCATAATGCTATATATACCATATGGAGCGCTCAATTCTTTTAATACATTAAGCTGTTTCTCAACTAACGTCGGATTGTCATCAATAGTATCACCGGTAAGGACAATAACATCCGGATTAAGCAAATTAACTTGATTAACAATTTTAGCAATTCTGGAAACAGGTGTAGCGCGTGTGATATGCAAATCACTAAGCTGAATAATTCGCAAATTGCTGTTTACTTTGCTTGAATATATAAATTCCTCATTTACAGTCGGTAATTTTAATCCTTGATACAACGCATAGATACTCAACAACACGGAAAAAGACACTACAATTAAATTAGCCTTTCCAAGTAACGATATATTTTTAGGATCAATATGCCATCCATCTATTTTAAGCAATTTGGCAATACCAAATATTGTATACCATACAATATCGCGAAGCATTATAACGACAAACAAGATAAAAACAAAACCCAAAAGAGTGTATAAAACATTATGTACTACGGTGTACACCTCAAGAGGAAGAAGTTCGTGTTTTCTTATAATCCCCATAATTATAAACGAAAACCATCCCAACACAATAACAATCGCCGCCGATATTTTATATATCAGCTTCATATCACTATAACCGACCAATGTCTTAATTGTAATAACAGAGCAAGCGGTTGCAATAATAAATCCGGCAATAAAGAAAAACAATTCACGTATCCTTTCTTAATTATTTACAGCAGGAATTTCCCCTTCTTTTTTTTGCTTGGTTCTAACATTACGTTTGGGTTTAGCATTCTCATTAGTAACCTCAATAACCGTAAATGATTTTTTAGAAGACTTAACCTTTGTTTCTACCAAAGAATTTTCTTCAGCAACCTGTTCTTCTTGCACATTCACAGTTTTTTCTTCTGCCGTTTCAACAACAGCATCAACTGCCTCCTCAGTTTTTTCAACCGACTGTTCCGTATCTCTGTTATTAAAACGAATATTTTTACGTTCGTTGATTTCTGTTACAATCTTTCGATAATGTTCTGCATATTGACGAAAAACTTCAGCTTCAACATAATTGCCGTTACCTTGAGCTTCTTTAGCCAATTCATTATATCTTTTAATTAAATCCAATGCGGTTCCGCAAAACTTACCGGCTGGAGAAATACTGTCAAATTTATAATTAATCGAATAAACTTGATTATAATTATTATTGTTACGATATTTAACTTTTTTCATAAACTATTTACCATAAAAAACCTCAACATCAACTGATGTGAAAAAATAAACCAAAATTTTTGAGAAACTTATCAGGTGTTAAAATAAAAAACAACACCATCAACACAGAGCCATAATAATCAAACTTTTGTTAAATGCAAACTATTTTTTTAAAATTATACAACGTTCAACACCAACCAAGTCTTGTGCTTTTTTTACTAAAGATAAATTATTTTTTTGGGCAATCTCAGCAATATCATCTGCTTGATTAATGCCTGCTTCAAACACTAAAAATCCACCATCATTGAGTAGGGAAGGTGCAATTTTACAGATTTGCCGATAATCTCTTAATCCATCATCTCCGCCATCTAAAGCCACTAACGGATCAAAGTTTTTTACTTCATCATCCAGCTTTTCAATGTCGGCCGAAGGAATATAAGGGGGGTTGCTTATTATAAGATCAAATTTAGTTTCGATAACATCCGTAATGTTTTTATCAAACCAACTTCCTCTTTGCAAAATAAGTCTGTCAAAAACATTGTTTTTTATTGCATTACGTTTAGTCACATTCAGAGCTTTTTCCGATATATCAATTCCTACACCATTTGCATCAATACGGTCAGCCAATAATGAAATAATCAAACAACCGGATCCGGTTCCAAGTTCCAAAATTTTAGGTCGCACAAAGTTTTTCAATAAGATTAATGCTTCTTCAATTAATACTTCACTGTCTTGTCTGGGAGATAAAACATCAGCATTTACATCAAAATCGTATTTATAAAAACCTCTTGTCCCCAAAATTTTATCAACCGGACAATGTGATTCTCTTTTTTTTATCATTTCATCAAAAAGGCAAAGCTGTTTTTCAGATATATCGTTATCATAAAAATATAAATTACCGACATCCGTATTCAAAATATGTGCTAACATTATCTTTAATTCAAGTATCGATATGTCAATACCGTGTTCTTTCAGACAATTAAATTTACTGGTAACCAATTGTTTAATTTTCAACGATAAATCCTTAACCATTAACCAAAAACAAAAAAAGCATCTTTTATACGAGATGCGAATTATAAAATTTGAAAAGATATTATTGTGAACAGGTTCTCAATTCATATTTATGACGGGTTAAAAAGATATCGCTATTATCAGAATCTGCCCCTTGAATCTTTTTCAGGCGTATAGACATCCTTTTAGCAAACGAAGGCAAATCAAAACCACGCTCTTTCTTATCTTTTTCAGATAACAGAGTTAGTTTTTGCTTATCTGCGTTAACTTTTTCCATCTTATCACCTTTTACTATATTTCCATCATTATATCATTTTTTTACGGATATTGCAAGCAAAACCAGATTTTTCAATTTCTTTAATGTTGCCTCTTCAATTTGGCGCACACGCTCTCTGCTTACACTGAGTTCTTCCCCCAATTCATTTAATGTCTTAGGAGTATTTGTCAATAAACGACTTTTAACAATATATTGTTCTCGGTCACTTAGCTGAGCAACACATTTTCGCAAAATTTCACCGCGATAAGCAGCTTCTTGTTTAGCGGCAACTTTTTCCTCAATATTTTGCGATTTGTCCACCAAAAAATCAATCTTTTCAGTTTCATCATCATCAGAAACCATAACATTAAGTGATTTATCTCCAACTAATCGACAATTCATTTCCTTGACATCATCTTCATCAACTACTAATTCTTGAGCAATTGCTTTAACTTCCTGTGGAGCTAGTTCTTTATTGTCATAAATTCCCAATCTGGCTTTAATCTTTTTCAAGTTATAAAAAAGTTTTTTTTGCGCAGCACTGGTTCCAAGTTTAACCAACGACCAAGAACGAAGCACATAATCATTAATAGCGGCTTTAATCCACCATATTGCATATGTAGCTAATCGAACTTTTTTTGATAAATCAAACTTTTTTACAGCTTGCATCAAACCGATGTTTGCCTCGGATATAATATCAGCCAAAGGCAATCCGTAACAACGATAGGTCATCGCAATTTTTGCAGCCAATCGTAAATGCGATGTAACCAATACTTGAGCAGCATTCATATCTCCCTTTTGCTGCAAATCATTAATAAGCTTAACTTCCTGTTCTTCAGTTAAAACAGGAAAAGTTTTTATCTTATCAAGATAAGCAACCAGCGAGTTATCATTCACGACCGCCGGAAGATTACATTTTCTGACTACTAATCCATTATCGCTGTTCATTTCTATCTCAATACTTTCCTTACATAACATTGTTATAATATAGGAACTGTCTAAACCGATATCAAGTGTCGGTAACTCGCTATACTATTGTAAAAAAAAATGATTCGCAAGCATTATTTAGTATTAAAAATAAAGCTTGGAATTTTTGTATCAGCAAAATTTACTATATCAACTCTGATTTTACCTAAATCATCATATATAACCAAATAAAGCTTATCATCCAAGACCGGATTATCACTTTGGCATATTTTAATATTTTCATCAGATAAATGATTGTTTATTTTCAGCTCTATCAATCTTGATGCCACAATACGATGTTTTTTCGGTGATACATCTGCGATGTCCAGTGTCTCAAAATTGTCAACATTCTTTAACACAAGCTTAACTTTGCGCTTTTCCACGATTGATAATGCTTTTTCATTGGTATAAGGGCGCAAAGCTTCTTGAGCCTGATTAATCAAATTTCTATCATTACATTCAGGCTTTTCCAATGTATCAACAATATTCTTTGATAACCTGTTTTCAATAACGGTTATCAATTCTTTATCGGCATAACCATATGCATTGGTTTCCTCTTCAAACATAAAGTTATCAGCAAGTGCAACATCCCAAACCAATAAAGACAAAATCAATGCATAGAGTATTTTTTTCATGCGTTTCTCGTTAAAAATTAATTGATTTCGGCGTGCGAGGAAATGGAATTACATCACGAATATTTCCAATTCCGGTTAATAACATCATCATCCTCTCAAAACCGAGACCAAAACCGGCATGCGGTACTGAACCGAAACGACGAGAATCTAAATACCATTCATAATCTTCTTCTTTCATTCCGCATTCATTTATACGTTTTAATAACACATCCAAACGTTCTTCACGTTGTGACCCACCAATAAGTTCGCCGATTCCCGGAACCAAAACATCCATGGCGGCAACCGTTTTACCATCATCATTCAAACGCATATAAAAGGCTTTAATTTCTTTTGGATAATCTCTTACAATTACCGGGCGTTTGAAGTGAGTTTCAGCCAAATAACGCTCATGTTCGGTTTGCATATCAATTCCGAATTCCGGTTCATATTCAAATTTATGTCCGGAAGCTTTCATTATTTCAATAGCTTCGCTATATGTTATTCTTGCAAATCCGTTATCCAAAATATTGTTCAATTTTGCCAACAATCCGGGTTCAACGAATTTGTCAAACAAAGCCAAATCATCACTACAAGTTTCCATAACGTATTTTATACAAAACTTAACCATATCTTCAGCCAAATCCATATCATCATGAATATCGGCAAAAGCCATCTCCGGTTCAATCATCCAAAATTCGGCAGCGTGTCGGGTCGTATTAGAATTTTCTGCTCTAAATGTCGGCCCGAATGTATAAATATCTCCCAAAGCACAAGCATACATTTCGCCATTAAGTTGCCCTGAAACGGTTAAATGAGCTTCTTTACCGAAAAAATCTTGGCTATAATCTATTTTTCCGTCTTTTGTGCGGGGAGGGTTATTCAAATCAAGTGTCGTAACTTGAAACATTTCGCCGGCACCTTCGCAATCTGAACCGGTAATAATAGGAGTATGAACATAACGAAAACCACGTTCATTAAAAAATTTGTGTATTGCATAAGATAATTCAGAGCGCACTCTGAAGGCAGCACCATATTTATTTGAACGAGGACGCAAATGGGCAATTGTGCGCAAATACTCATCAGTATGTTTCTTTTTTTGCAAAGGAAAATCTTCCGGCGCCAAAGAATAAATTTCAATATTTTCAGCCATGATTTCAAATTTTTGATTTCCTCCCTGTGAAGGTACCAAAGCTCCTATAACCGCAACCGAAGATCCTGTTGTAAGTTTTTTAATTTCGTCATAATTATCTAAATTGTTTTGAGCGATTACTTGAATATTTTTCAAACAAGAACCGTCATTAACTTCAACAAAAGAAAAATCTTTGGCATCACGACGAGTTCTTACCCAACCTTTTAATAAAACATTGTCAATCGCAGATTCTGATTGTAACAATTTAACAATTTTAGTTCTTTTCAACATATTAAAATAAGTCCTTAAAATTCATATTCAACAAAGTTTGAGCCACTATATTACAGTTTTGCTTAAATGTCTAGCATTGACAAATATTATTCTACAGATTAGATTCGAAGAGAACGATGATAACTTTTTTGAGTAAGGATATAAGATGAAAAACAAAATTTTTGCGGCAAGCGCTTTGATGATGTTTACGGCAGCGTGCGCTTCAAACATCAATTCAAATCATTATGCAACATCATCAACCGGAACAGTCGGACAGGCTGTAGCTTGTACGGTTGTGAGTGTGCGTCAGGTTAATGTATCTTCCTCAGATTCTTCAACCGGTGCGGTATTAGGTGCAATTGGCGGTGGTGTTGCCGGTTCTACCATAGGTCACGGACGAGGCAGCTTGTTGGGTGCATTAGGCGGAGCTGCGCTAGGTGGTTTAGCCGGAGACTTCGCTCAAGAAGGTTTAAGTAAACAAGCCGGTGTTGAGTATATTGTACGCTTAGATAATGGTGCAATGCGTACTATTACACAAGGAACGGATGTCTATATGCAACCGGGACAAAAATGTTATTTATTATATGGTGACCAATCTCGCGTTATTCCGGCCAATTAAAATAAATCAAATTTTGTTTGCAACAGAAGAGGAAAGATGTTTATTTTCTCTTCTGTTTTTTTTTTGAAGATAGCAAAAAATATAAATATTGATTTTTTGTCTTTTTGTCATATACTACGACAAAATATAAAATTATTAACTTTCTAAAAATTGAGATATGGATAAAGAGAAAATTTTAAACGACCTCAAAGTCATTATAACAGAGGTTTATGGTGGTACAAATTTAAGCAATGAGGCAATCACTATGGATTCAAATATTAGCAATGATTTGGGTCTGGGTAGTATGGATATGGTGGAATTAATTATGAAATTGGAAGAAAAGTACGATTTCAGATTAACCGCTAAAGAAGAAGAGGAATTGATTCTCAAGCAGAACACCGTAACAATAAAAAACGTAGTAGACAAAGTGGCTGAAATCGTTGAAAAGCTACCGGTTCAAAGTGTTTCTGACAATGCTTCAGGGAACGTTTCTTTGGAAAGTATTGCTCATGAAATCAGGCAAAAACTGCAAAAGTTTGCCGAATTGACTGACAAAAAAATCAGTTTTACGATAGAAAAAACTGACAACGGTTACAAGCTTACTTGCAACTAAGCTTTTCAACTTTACTGCAAACAAAAGCCTAAAGAGTTTAATCTCTTTAGGCTTGTTGCAATTTAAATCCAAATTCAAACAAACATCCTATTTTTTTGCATCAATAATTTTAATTGCCTCATCTAATGTTGGTTCATGTCCTGATATATCCTTCGGCAACGCATAATTATTTTTTCCGCATTTCAAATAAGGTCCGTATCTTCCCATAAGCAAAACAATCTCTTGTTTGTTTTTAGGATGAATACCCAATGCTTTTCCTTGAGGTTTTTCTTTTGCGCCAGACAACAACTCTTTGGCTCTTTCCAATGATATATTAAAGATAGTATCGCTGCCGCGTAAACTGACGGATTTTCCGCCCGCTTTGATGTAGGGACCGAATTTGCCGGAATTAACCTCGATTCCTTCTCCCAAATCAAAAGGCAAACTCAAAAGCCTTGATGCTTGTTCCGTTGTAATTGTTTCTGGAGAAATTCCGCTTGGTAAAGATGCTCTTTTGGGTTTTTCAGTAGTAGCTGTCTGGTCTTCTCCAAGCTGAACATAAAAACCATAAGGTCCTTTTTTCAAATAAATTTTAAGTCCGTTCATTTCTCCCAAAACTTGATCAGCTACTTCTTTAATTTTCGGAGCATCATAATTTTCTTCATCGGTTGTATCAACCAATGGTTTTGTATATTTGCATTCCGGATAATTTGAGCAGCCGATAAAAGCCCCAAACTTTCCGAGTTTTATACTCAATCGTCCGTTAGCACATTCAGGACACACTCTCGGATCACTTCCGTCTTCTTTTTCCGGAAACAAATGATGAGCCAAAACGTCATCAACTTTTTCAATAACCTCTGAAACCTGTAGTGGTTTTACTGCTTCAACATTGTTGGCAAATTTAACCCAAAATCCTTCCAACAATTTTTTCCATTCCATTTGTCCGGAAGAAACATCATCCAAAAATTCTTCCATTTGAGCTGTAAAATCATACTCTACATATTTCTTAAAGTAGTTTTCTAAAAATACTGTTACAATACGCCCTCGATCTTCCGGAATAAACCGCAACTTTTCTACTCGTACATATTTACGTTCTTGCAAAACAGCAATAATGGTAGCGTAAGTTGACGGACGACCGATACCTAACTCTTCTAACTTTTTTACTAAACTTGCTTCGGTAAATCTTGGCGGGGGAGCAGTAAAATGTTGTTCAGCCGTAATTGCGCCTTTATCAAGATGTTCACCTTGCTCAACATTTGGTAAAATACGATTTTCATCATCATCATCACTGTCGTCTTTTGATTCTTGATAAAGTTTTAAGAAGCCGTCAAACTCAATAACTTGCCCATTGGCTCTCAATAAAATTTTTCCGTCCTCAGATCGAGAATCAATAACAACCTTATCCAAAATCGCCGGATTCATTTGACAAGCTACTGTACGTTTCCATATAAGTTCATACAATTTATGTTCATCAGAAGCTAACTTAATTTCCATTTTTTTAGGCGTATTCATAACGTCTGACGGACGGATTGCTTCGTGTGCTTCTTGAGCATTTTTCGATTTCGTTTTATATTCTTTTGGTTGCTTCGGAAGATATTCTTCTCCAAAATATTTTACAATAGCTTCACGGCAGGTTGCTACAGCCTCTGCAGAAAGATTAACCGCATCGGTACGCATATAAGTAATAAGACCTTCTTCATACAACTTTTGTGCAATCTGCATAGTCTTTTTTGCTGAAAATCTAAGTTTTCTGGCTGCTTCCTGTTGCAGAGTAGATGTTGTAAACGGTGGAGCAGGGTAACGGTTTGCTTTTTTACGCTCTACATTGAACACTGCAAAATTTTGTGCTTCAATTTTGGCTTTTGCTTCATTTGCTTTTTCTTCACTGTTAATATCAAACTTTTCCAGTTTTTTGCCGTCCAATTCAATCAGACGAGATTTTATTAAGGCCTTTTTCGCTGTTAAAAGTTCCGCGTCAATAGTCCAATATTCTTCAGCCTTAAATTTTTCAATTTCCATTTCTCGTTCGCAAATCAAGCGAAGAGCAACAGACTGTACTCGTCCGGCAGAACGAGAACCTGGTAGTTTACGCCACAAAACCGGAGATAACGTAAATCCTACCAAATAATCTAATGCACGACGTCCCATATACGCTGATACCAAATTATCATCAATTGCTCGAGGATTATTAATGGCTTCAGTCACTGCAGCCTTGGTAATCTCGTGGAAAACCACTCTTTCAATAGATTTTCCTTTTAGTGCCTTTTTGTTTTTCAGTTCCTCCAAAATATGCCAAGCAATAGCCTCTCCCTCTCTATCAGGGTCGGATGCGAGGACTAACGTATCGGCATTTTTTAGCGCTTTTGTTATGTCAGCTAATCTTTTCTTTCCGCCTGAGCTTAATTCCCAAGTCATTGCAAAACCATCATCGGGATTAACAGACCCATCCTTACTGGGAAGATCTCGTATATGACCGAAACTGGCTAAAACCTGATAATCTTTTCCTAAATATTTATTAATTGTTTTGGCTTTTGCCGGAGACTCTACAATAACTAATTTCATTTAACTTCACCCAAATTTAATTTTGAATAGTTAACGCAACTTTATTACCCGGACGACGTTCCGCAACACCGTTAAGTTCCAGTTCCAAGATATCCAACGCAAGCGTAGAAGCATCTTTACCCGTAAGCCTTATCAACTCATCAATATCTACACCGTCAACAGTAATCAAACTGACCAAACTTTTTGATGTGTCATCCTCAATTATATTTTCGCTATAATTAACATCATTATTTTCAAAAACAAGATTTTTTTGCTTTATCAAATTTAATTGTGGCGGAACAACATTTTTATTACCTTTTAAAAAAGGTAATATATCAGAAGCATCTTCAACTAATATTGCACCTTTTTTTATCAGCATGTTCGAACCTTGCGCTCTCGATTCGCCGGGTGTTCCCGGAACGGCAAACAATGTTTTTTTCATTTCTGCACCAAATTTTGCAGTTATTAATGAACCTGAATTAACGCCGGCCTCAACTACTAATACTCCGTTACTCATAGCAGCAACTATTTTGTTGCGTTGCGGAAATTGTGATGCCAACGGCATCGTTCCCAAAGGAAACTCGCTCAAAACACAACCTTGTTTTATGATTTGTTCATAAACATCCTTGTTTTCCGGAGGATAAATTATGTCAACACCGGTGCCTAAAACAGCAATGGTTGAACCTGTTTCATTGTTTGCATACATAGCCCCCTTATGGGCAGATGTATCGATTCCTTTAGCCATTCCCGACACAACACATACACCGGATTCAGTAAGTTCTTTTGCTATTTTTGCAGCTGTTTTACGTCCGTTGACTGATGCTGCTCTGCCACCGACAACAGCCATTGATTTTTCAAAGTGCAACGCCTCCAAATTTCCTTTGACATACAAAATCGGCGGCGCATTGTCAGAATAACGCAATATATCGGGATATTCGTTATCACTATACAACAAAATAAAAACACCCAATGATTTAGCTTTATTCAGCTCTTCCTCAGCTTTTTCTACGGGCCATGGTTTATATTTCGCATTTTTCTCCAATGCCGAAACCGCATTAGCGGAAGTTCCATATTCATCAACCAGCTGATAAAATCTACTCGCTCCTACCTTATAAGTATTTATAAGGCGTAACGCTGCTATTATTTCCTGTTCGGATGCCACTATTTGTCTTTCTTTAATTTTATTTTACTTTCTTCACCCTTAATAAGTCTGCGAATGTTGGCATGATGTCTGACTATAACCAAAAGCGCTAATCCGGTAAAAAATATCGTATAAATCGGTGATGAATAAAAAAATGCAAACAACGGAACAGCTAAGGCAGCGGTCAAAGCTGATAGCGAAGAGTACTTAAATGTAAAAGCCATTACCAGCCAAACAACCAAAGCAAGCAAAGCTACATTGGGTTGCGTCGCTAATATAAATCCCAATGCCGAAGCGACACCTTTGCCACCTTTAAATTTAAGCCATATTGGGAAATTATGGCCGATAATAGCCATAGAACCGGCAATTAATGAGGCTAAAATATTTGATGATGATACAAAATCTAAAAACATTATCGGTTTGGGAGCAACAAATTTAAATGCCAGCCACGCTATCAATCCTGCTTTTGAGGCGTCAAGTATAACGGTTAAAAGAGCTAACCATTTGTTTCCGGTACGCAAAACATTTGTTGCGCCGATATTGCCTGAACCTATTTTTCTGATATCTCCATAACCGGCCAAATAACACAAAACCAATCCGAACGGAATTGATCCCAATAAATAACCTCCGATTCCCCAAATTCCATACAATAAAGTCTCAGACATATCACAACTCCTCTTTAATTAGATATGACTATTAATTAACTCAAGATTCACTTTTTGGCAACCTTTTTACAATAGCCTGTTAAGCAAATAAAGAATTTTAATGACAAAACGATTCTTTTGTTTAATATGAAACAAAACAATTATGCATAAGAGTTTATAATGAAAAACAAATATAAAAGAGTCTTGCTTAAGCTTTCGGGTGAAGGTCTTATGGGAGACAAGAGCTTTGGGATATCGCCGGACGTCCTTGCATCATTGGCGTCACAAATCAAAACAATTAGTGATGGCGGAACGGATGTTTGTATAGTCGTTGGTGGCGGAAATATATTTCGTGGGGCTAAAGAAGCTTCTAAAGGAATGAATCGTACTGTTGCAGATCAGGTGGGTATGTTGGCCACATTAATGAATGCATTGTGTTTGCAAAATGCATTGGAAGAGGCCGGTGTTGCTACTCGTGTGTTGTCCGGTTTAAGTGTGCCGCAGGCTTGCGAAAACTATATGTATAGAAGAGCTTTGCGTCATTTGGAAAAAGGGCGAGTCGTTGTTTTTGCAGGCGGAACGGGAAATCCCTATTTTACAACAGATACCGGCGCAGTTTTACGAGCATCGGAAATGCAGTGTGAAGTTGTGTTGAAGGCAACGCAGGTCGATGGTGTTTATTCGGCAGATCCGAGATTAGACATAACTGCAAAGCGTTACTCCGAAATAAGTTATGACGAGGTTATTCAAAAACAGCTCAAAGTTATGGATTTAACGGCAGTTTCTCTGGCTAAAGAAAACAATATTCCTATTATAGTTTTTTCTCAGCATGCAGACAAGTCTTTAGAAAATATCGTGCAGGGAAAAGGTGTTTATACAATCATAAAAAAATAAAAGAGGTAAAATATGGCTGATTTTTCAGATATTAAAAATGACACAAAAAACAGAATGGATAAAACGTTGGATTCTCTGAAAGTTGATTTTGGCTCCTTAAGAGCCGGAAGAGCTCATATAAGTTTACTTGACGGTATTATGGTGGAAGCTTACGGATCAATGACACCCTTAGCCCAGGTCGGAACAATTTCTGTTCCTGATGCTCGTACTTTGTCTGTTTCTGTTTGGGATAGAGGTTTGGCAAAATCCGTAGAGAAAGCAATTATGGAATCTGATTTGGGGTTAAACCCGTCCTCTGACGGTCAGTTGATTCGTATTCCGATTCCGCCATTGTCTGAAGAGCGTCGTAAAGAATTATCCAAAGTTGCAGGCAAATATGCTGAAGGATCTAAAGTAGCTGTTCGCAATATTCGCAGAGATGCTATGGATGAAATAAAAAAACTAAAAAAAGACAATGCAATATCTGAGGATGACGAAAAAAGATATGAAAATGAAATTCAAAAATTAACAGATGAAGCAACCAAAAAAGTTGATGAGATGTTAGCTCAAAAAGAAAAGGACATCCTTCAAGTATAGGATTGAAAGTACTTCAAGTGGTGGACGATAAGTTAAAACATATAGCCATTATTATGGATGGAAACGGGCGCTGGGCAAAACAACGTGGTTTGCCTCGTTCTGCCGGTCATAAAAAAGGTGCTGAAACTTTGCAAGAAATAGCCAAAGCTGTTTCTGATATGGGGATTCGTTACCTTACGGTTTATGCTTTTTCTACCGAAAATTGGAAAAGAGATAAAGCCGAAGTTGACTATCTTATGGATTTATTACGCCAATATCTTAAAAGCGAACTCAAAGAAATCAAAGAACGAGGTGCTAAAATAAAGTTTATAGGTGAACGGGAAATGCTAGCTCCGGATATCGTTCAACAGATAAATAAGATAGAAAAGGAAACATCTTCTAATAACGGATTTACCTTCTGTATTGCTCTAAGTTATGGTTCCAGAGCTGAGATTTTGTCTGCAACCAAGAGGATAGCCGGACGTATCATCAATGGTGAACTTTCTGTCGATGATATTACGGAAGATGTTTTTTCTTCCAATTTATATACGTCAGATATTCCCGATCCGGATATTTTGATACGTACCAGCGGAGAACAACGTGTCAGTAATTATCTTTTGTGGCAACTGGCATATAGTGAATTATTTTTTACCAAAACATTGTGGCCGGATTTTTCGGCAACCGAATTAAAAGAAATCATTTCTGATTTCCAAACAAGGGAGAGACGTTATGGAAAAGTCTAAACTAAACTCATTTATAAAGAGAATTGTAAGTAGCTTGGTGCTTATACCTTTAGTGCTTTCAGCTATTGTCGGAGGCTATCCTTCCATATTTTTATTGGTTCTTTTGGTGGCGGGACTGCTTTCATGGGAATGGGCAAATATGATTCCCGGGAAACGCCAATCTTTTTATGCCGTATGTTATTTCTTTGCTGCAGCTACTTCAATATTTATCAAAGAATGGATGATTATCGGTGCTGTAATCTTAGCTGTTATGGCTTTGGCTTTTTATAAATCCAAAGGCGAAAAAAATCGCGGATTTTTATTGTTGGGCATTCCATACATATCCATTGGTATCGGCTCAATAGTATCTATCTATGGTAATTATGGTTATCAAATTGTTTTGTGGTTTCTTTTTCTTGTTTGGGGTGTCGATATCGGAGGTTATATTTTCGGTTGTTCAATCAAAGGTCCGAAACTTGCTCCCAAAATTTCACCGAATAAAACTTGGGCTGGGTTAATCGGTGGAATGATTTTGTCCGCAACTATCGGTTATGCCGTATGTTATTATTTTGGTGCATCAGCGTGGAATATTGCCAAGTATTATGTTGTAATGGCGATAATTTTGGCTGTAATTGCTCAAGTTGGAGATTTAATTGAATCTTATATCAAGCGTCGTTTAAACTTGAAAGATTCCAGTGATATGATACCGGGACATGGTGGAATTTTTGATCGTATTGATGGTCTTATTTTTGCAGCTCCATTTGCATATTTGATGTTAAAATTTTTACCGTACTTAGTTAGCTTAGGAGTATTTTAATGGATTTTTTGATTAATACGATATACTATGTTGTTCCGTTTTTACTTCTTCTCAGTGTACTGGTTTTCGTTCACGAATTCGGACACTACATTATAGCTAAGATATGTCGTGTAAAAGTTGCCGAATTTTCATTGGGTTTTGGCAAACAGTTATGGGGAAAACAAGATTCTTCCGGAACATTGTGGAAAATATCAGCGATTCCTCTGGGCGGATATTGTAAATTTTTGGGTGATACTGATGCTGCATCATCGGGTAATGAAGCGTCCGAACTTTCAGAAGAAGATAAAAAATATGCGTTTGCATTCCAAAATCCGTTTAAAAAATTAGCGATAGTTATTGGCGGTCCGGCATTTAACTATTTGTTTGCTATTGTTGTTTTTACGGTTATTTTGCTTTCCTTTGGTAAAATGGATTTTCCGCCTGTTATCGGTAGCGTAATCAAAGGAAGTGCCGCAGAAAAAGCCGGTATTTTGCCTCAAGATAAAATTTTGACTGTAGATGGTCGCAAAGTTGAAACATTTAACGAATTTCATCAAGAGATTCAAATGAATACCTCGGGAACGGTAGCACTTGAGATATTAAGAGGCGATAAAGAAATAAAACTTAATGTAAAATTAGAGTTAATCCCTCTGGAAACAGAATTAAATCAAGAACAAAAACCGATGTTGGGGGTAACATCCGTAACAGAAGTTGAGTTTAATCCGATAAAGTTATCTTTTGTTGAATCCGTAAAAGAGGCTTCAATAAAAACTTGGGACATAACCATGATGACTTTGCGCGGTGTCGGCCAGATGATAACCGGAAAACGAGGAACTGATGATTTAGGAGGTATTGTTCGCATTGCTGAAATGACCGGTGATATCAGCAAATCAAGTTCATGGATAGATTTTACGATTTTTATGGCTTTGCTTTCAATTAATTTAGGGCTTATAAATCTTTTCCCGATACCTCTTCTTGATGGAGGGCATGTTGTCATTTACATAATAGAGATTTTGTGTCGTCGTGAAATTAATGAACAAGTCAAAGAATATATATTCAAACTTGGTTTCTTTTTGCTTATAGCTTTAATGGTATTAGCAACTTATAACGATTTTGCCAGATTGTTTAATCGTTGGTTTTCGTAGAATAAAAATTGTACTTTATGTGGGGAAATATAAATGAAAAAATTGTATTTAGGAACTTTTGCTTTTAGTCTTTTGGCATCAACAAGCGTTATTGCTTCTGATGTTTACGTTAAAGATATTCGTGTTAAAGGGCTTCAAAGAGTTGAAGCTGAAACAGTTAAGTCATATGTAGAGTTCAAAGCCGGACAAACAGTAAGCGAAGAAAAAATGAACTCTTCACTGAAAAATCTTTATGCAACAGGATTATTTGAAGATGTTTCTATTAATACAAATGGCGGTTCTGTTATAATTAACGTAAGCGAAAATCCGGTTATTTCTCAGGTCTTGTTTGATGGTAACGACAAAATAGATGATACTATGCTCGAAAGCGAGATAAGACTGGCCCCACGGTCTACATATTCAAGAGCAAAGGTTCAAGATGATGTTCGTCGTATTTTAGATGTTTACAAACGTAGCGGACGTTATGCGACAGTAGTAAATCCGGAAATTATACGCAGAGATCAAAATCGTGTTGATTTGATATTTAATATAGATGAAGGTCCTTTAGCCGTAATTGATAAAATCAACTTTATCGGTAACGAACACTACTCATCCAACGAACTTCAAGATGTTTTGATGAGCAAAGAAAGCCGTTGGTATCGTATTTTTTCTTCATCAGAAAATTATGATGCCGAAAAAACTAATTATGATAAAGAGTTGTTAAGACGTTTTTATCTCAAACGCGGTTATGCCGACTTCAGAGTTGTATCTGCCGTTGCAGAATTAAGTCCGGATAAAAAATCATTTATGGTAACATTTGTTGTTGATGAAGGTAAAAAATATAATGTCAGCAATGTTGATATTATTTCCGAAATTTCAGATGTAAATGCAGATGATTATCGTGACTATATTGAAGTCGAAGAAGATGAAACATATAATTCCGATGCAATAGACAAGACAGTAACACAATTAACAGATGAACTTGGCAAAAAAGGATATGCTTTTGTTGATGTTACTCCTGAGATAAACAAAGACACAGCCACAGGTGATGCCGGTGTCGTTTTCCGCATCAAAGAAGGTGCTCGTTTCTTCGTCGACAGAATCAACATAAAAGGCAATACCCGCACTCATGACAAAGTTATTCGTCGTGAATTACGTATCAATGAAGGTGATGCCTTTAATGCAACAAAAATAAAAGATTCCAGACGTAATGTAGAAAATCTCGATTATTTTGAAAAAGTTGAAATAAATACCACACCTAAAGATAATAATCGCGCAGATTTAGATATTGAAGTAAAAGAAAAATCTACGGGGTATTTTAATGTTGGTATCGGTTTTTCAACTGTCAACGGAGCATTAGTAAGAACAGGTATAACCGAAAACAATTTCCGTGGTCTTGGACAGCGTTTAGGGTTTGATGTTGCCGTATCCCAAAAATCACAGGATTTTGATGTCAGCTTCACTGAACCGTACTTTTTAGACAGACGCCTCCGTGCAGGTGTTGATTTATTCCACTCTCGCCAAGACTATCAGGATGAAAGTTCGTATGATAGTCAGGTAACCGGCGGACGTTTGCGTATGGGATGGAACTATACTGATGATTTATCACAACAACTGCGTTATACTCTGAAACAAGAAGAAATTACGGATGTCGGAGAATATGCATCTAAATACATTAAATCAGAAAAAGGCAAATACAATAACTCATCAGTAGGAACAACAATCGCCTATGACAAACGTGATAGCGCCATTCATACTCGTGACGGATATTTCTTATCTCTTGGAACAGATGTTGCCGGTCTTGGTGGCGATGAAAAATATTTCAAATTTGATGGTAAAGCATATTGGTACAAATCATTGTATGATTTCTATACATTAAAATTGTTTACAAATGCCGGTATGATAGAAGCATATGGAGATGAAACAGTTCGCTTAGCCAACCGCTACTTCTTAGGCGGATATACAATGCGTGGTTTTGAAGCTGGCGGAATAGGCGCAAGGGATAAATACACCAATGACGCATTGGGTGGAAATTGGATGGTTTATTCCGGTGCTGAATTTGGTTTCCCAATAGGTTTGGATGAGCTTGGTATTTCTGCTCACGTATTCACAGATATCGGAATGATTGGCGAGCCGGATAATCTGAATACAAATGACGTATATTATTCAGATAGTCCTCGTGTTTCTGTCGGTTTTGGTTTCCAATGGATGTCTCCAATGGGACAAATCGATGTTGACTTTGGCTTCCCGATTGTTAAAGAAGACTACGATGAAACAGAGGTCTTCCGCTTGAACTTTGGTACTCGTCTGTAATAAGGAGAATAGATATGGTTGATAGCAGATTTTATAAAAACAACGGACCTTTTTCATTAAAACAAATTTGCGAAATTTGTTCTTGCGAATTGCTTGACACATCCAAGGCAGATATAATGATTAAGGATATGGCATCCATATTCAAAGGAGGCGAGGGCGAAATATCATTTTTCTTTGACAAAAAGAAAAAAGAAGCCG
The DNA here is from genome assembly GCA_045597005.1 of Alphaproteobacteria bacterium. Taxonomy (GTDB): domain Bacteria; phylum Pseudomonadota; class Alphaproteobacteria; order RF32; family CAG-239; genus CAZU01. The sequence goes on from JAZODJ010000020.1 coordinate 59,131, forward strand.
CTGCAAATATCAAAACAACCGCTTGCGTAACATCAAAAGATTTTACATCTCTAATTCCCGAGGGAGTAACTGTTTTGGTCAGCGAAAATCCGCACGACAGTTTTGTAAAGTTAAACTACGCCATGTATAGCGAAGTTTTACCGGAGGCAAAAATCTGCGAAAGTGCTAAAATTGCCTCAACTGCCAAAATCGGTCAAAATTGCTATATTGGCGAAGGCGTGGTTATCGGAGATAATGTAGTTATCGGAGATAATTGTCGCTTAGAGGCAAATTGCGTTATTGCCGACGGTTGCGAGTTGGGCAATAATTGTCGTGTAGGAGCTTGTGCCAATATCATGCATGCAATTATCGGAAACAATGTATATATATATGGCGGAGCCCGTATCGGTTGGGACGGATTTGGTTTTAAGACCACCAACGGTGTTCACAAAAGAGTACCGCAACTTGGGCGTGTTATTATTGGTAACGATGTTGAAATCGGAGCAAACACTTGTATTGACAGGGGAGCCTTAGACGACACGATTATCGGAGACGGTGTCAGAATAGATAACCTTGTACAAGTTGCTCATAATGACGTATTAGGACGTGGCTGCATATTGGTCGCTCAGGTAGGAGTTGCAGGAAGCTGTACCTTTGGCGATTACGTTGTTGCCGGCGGACAAGCAGGATTTGCGGATCACTTAAACATCGGTAGTCAAGCTCAAATTGGTGCACAGTCAGGAATTATGCGTGATATTGAACCTGGAACAGCGGTTATGGGAACACCGGCTATAGGCTTCAGAGATTTTATGAAACAAACAGCCTGTATTCAAAAGTTATGGAAAAAATAGGAGCAAACAAATGGTAAAAACATACAATGAAGAACAAATAAAAGATATGCTTCCGCATCGTGATCCGTTTTTATTTGTAGAAAAACTGGAAATTATTGAAGATGGTGTCGAAGGCATCGGCTATAAAAATATAACAATGCAACAAGATTTTTTTCGTGGGCATTTTCCCAACAATCCGATTATGCCGGGAGTAATTCAGATTGAATCAATGGCTCAGGTTGCAGGTTGTGTTGTAATTGAAAATATGCCCAATTATCAAAATGAAAAAAAAGGTGTGTTTTTTATGTCGGTAGATAATGTTAAATTCCGTCATCCTATAGTACCTGATTCATTACTCAAAATGCATGTCAAAAAGATTAAAGGGCGTGGTAAGGTTTTTGTTTTTGAAGGCAAGACATATGTAAATGATGTGTTGTGTTCCGAGGCCACATTTACCGCAATGATAACCGGATAATGTTATAAGATATCCCCAAAAAAACATAATATTTTCAAAGGGGTATTGACTAATCCGTCGGGTGAGTTTATAAAAATAGTTATAGTGAAAAAGTGGGCGAAAGTTTGCTTTTTCACTATTTTTTTTATCTTAAAAATTTTTTCAAAACATTTTTTTAACCCCATCGCTTGATTTATTAAAACCAATCAAGCGACATTCAATATTTTTAAAGAAAGGAAAAATATGAGTATATTCGGACAATATCAAACACCGTTAGGTTATAAAATATCAGAAAACGGAATTGATACTTATGGTGTTAATCATACAAAATTTTCAATACAAGATGAACTCAATTATCAGTTTGCTCGTGACAAACGAGAAAAACAAATAATCGCAAAGTTAAACAAACAAGGCATTACTGAAAATTATCCGCAATATGGAACTAACTTTTGGAACCGTTCTTCAGATAACAATTTCGGTTTTGGAGAAGATAATGTTCAAGAAAATATAGAGAAAAGAAGCAATGTTGTTCAACAACAAAAAACTTTGCATCAAATCATTGGAGCGACAACCGATATGATTACAGAATACCTTAAAATGAAAAATCACGGATATAAGTATTTAGATGACTATCATCACTGTAAAGCCAATTATAATGCTACATCAAGAGGACATTATGGTGAAATTACCGCACAACAATTGGGAGATATTAAGGAACAATTTGACTTTTATTGGAATCAATTATACAAAGGAAAGAGTAAACAAGAAGCAATCGATGATAGAACTCACGATTTAGATGTTAATACAATAGGGCGTTCAAGGGCTAAATTAAAAATGTACAACAGCGCAATGGATGCATGTGCTGATTATCGTTCTAAAAATACCGATTTTCCCAAAAAATACTGGTAAGAAAAGGATAGTAAATGTTTTGTTCAAAAATATCAAAAATATTTAAATACAGTCTGATATCTTGCGGGCTTATCTTTATATTATGGAAAGCATTCGTTTTTTTAGAACAGAATGGTTGTTTAGATGATGGTAATGTTTGGGATTATCAAGAGGGACGTTGTAGAAATGATTGTTTAGCTTGGAATAGTATTAATGGTTGTATAAAAATGAATGCCGAGCAAATTAAAATTTTTGAAGATTGCAGGTATAAACCGACAGGATGTGTTCCAACAAAAGTTTTTAATGAAATATGTTTGAACAATAATCTGCCGATAAATAAAAAAACGGGAAAATGTGATATTGAATTTACTGTTGATAAATGTAATCAATTAGGAAATGATTGGCTTTATCCTGATATTTGTAAAAAATAATGAGAAAGTTTGCTTTTTCACTATTTTTTT
>JAZODJ010000021.1:0-29992 GCA_045597005.1 Alphaproteobacteria bacterium
CTACGAAATCTGCTCCACCGGCTTCAGCCAATACTTTGGTAATAGCTGCTGTCAATGTAGTCTTACCATGGTCAACGTGACCAATCGTTCCAATGTTGCAGTGAGGCTTATTGCGCTCAAACTTCTCTTTTGCCATTTTAAATTTTCTCCAAAAATAAAATTAAGTTAGTTAAATAAATTTTTTAATACCAGATTTTCGCTTTTTAACGAGAAAGATGGTGCGGTTTCTAGGGAAGTTGAAAATTCTAGTGTACAAAGAGGTACATGAATTTTCAACTATTCCGTAAAACCCCGCCAGTTTTCCGTTAAAACGGAAATCTATGCGTTTTTAGCTTTTACCTTTTCAGCCACATCCTTCGGCACTTCGGCATAGTGATCAAACACCATAGTAAATTGCGCACGTCCTTGAGACAATGAACGCAATGTATTTACATAACCAAACATATTTGCCAACGGAACTTGGGCATCAATAACACGAGCATTTGCACGCTGATCCATACCATTCACCAAACCACGGCGAGAGTTCAAATCACCGATAATATCGCCCATATATTCTTCTGGGGTAACAACTTCAACCTTCATAATCGGCTCTAACAATTTCGGGTTAGCCTGACGCATACCTTCACGGAAAGCAGCACGAGCAGCAATTTCGAAACACATAACGTTAGAGTCAACTTCATGGTATGCACCATCATAAAGATTACATTTAACACCTGTAACAGGATATCCGGCAATTACACCGGCATCCATAGCCGAACGCAATCCCTTTTCAACACCCGGAATATACTCTTTAGGTACGTTACCACCAACAACGGTATTTTCAAATTCAAAACCATTGTATCCTTCAATCGGTTCAAATTTAATTTTAACTCTAGCGAATTGACCGGCACCACCAGATTGTTTTTTATGTGTATATTCGATATCGCAAGGCTGAGTAATCGTTTCACGATAAGCAACCTGAGGTTCACCGACATTTGCTTCAACTTTAAATTCACGTTTCAAACGATCAACGATAATTTCAAGGTGCAATTCGCCCATACCTCTGATGATTGTTTGACCGGAATCAGGGTCAGACGAAACTTTGAAAGAAGGATCTTCCATTGCCAATCTTGACAAAGCCAAACCCATTTTTTCAACGTCAACCTTAGTTTTCGGTTCAACAGCCAATTCAATAACAGGATCGGGGAAAACCATATTTTCCAAAACAATCGGTTTTGATTGCTCACAAAGAGTATCACCTGTTGTAGTATCCTTCAAACCAGCCAAAGCTACGATATCTCCGGCATGTGCTTCTTTCAAATCCTCACGTTTATTAGCATGCATCAACAACATACGACCGACACGTTCTTTTTTATCTTTAACAGAGTTATAAATATAAGAACCGGCAGTCATTGTACCCGAATAAATACGAGTAAATGTCAATGATCCGACGAAAGGATCGTTCATGATCTTAAATGCCAAAGCAGACAACGGCTCGCTATCACTAGGATGTCTTTCTTCCTCTTTATCGGTATTAGGATTAATACCTTTGATTGAAGGAATATCCATAGGAGAAGGCAAATAATCAATAACAGCATCCAACAAAGGTTGAACACCTTTATTTTTGAAAGCTGTTCCACAGAACACAGGAACAAAATCTTGAGCCAATGTACCCTTACGAATACATTTTTTCAAAGTTTCTACAGAAACTTCTTTACCTTCAAGATAATCTTCCATAGCCTGTTCATCTTGCTCAACGGCCATTTCAACCAATTCAGCACGATATTGTTCAGCCTTATCCTTCAAATCTGCAGGAATTTCTTTGATCTCAATCGGAGAATCTGCTGTACTACCGGTATAAATGATAGCATTCATATTGATAAGATCAACAACACCTGTAAACTCATCCTCAGCACCTATAGGCAACTGCATAGCCAACGGTCTTGCACCAAGACGATCTTTAATCATGTCTAAACAACGATAGAAATTGGCACCAATTCTATCCATCTTGTTACAAAAACAAATTCTTGGTACACCATATTTATCAGCTTGTCTCCAAACTGTTTCAGATTGCGGTTCAACACCTGCAACCGAGTCAAATACGGTAATAGCACCATCCAATACACGCAAAGAACGTTCAACTTCCACTGTGAAGTCCACGTGTCCCGGAGTATCAATGATGTTTACTCTATGGCCTTTCCAAAAACAAGTAGTAGCAGCAGAAGTAATGGTAATACCACGCTCCTGTTCCTGTTCCATCCAGTCCATAGTTGCAGCACCTTCGTGTGTTTCACCTATTTTATGGTTAACACCTGTGTAATAAAGGATACGTTCTGTTGTAGTTGTTTTACCGGCATCAATGTGAGCCATAATACCGATATTTCTATACATCTCGAGTTTATGTGTACGAGCCATTGTGTTATCCTTAAGCTTTAAAGGTTAAAATTTATAATGAGAGAAAGCTTTGTTTGCTTCAGCCATTCTATGAGTATCTTCACGTTTCTTAACGGCAGATCCTTTATTTGCCAAAGCATCTAACAATTCGTTAGCCAATCTTTCGGTCATTGTTGTCTCAGAACGCTTCTGAGCTGCATCGATAATCCAACGAATAGCCAAAGCCTGACGACGATCAGCTCTAACTTCCATCGGAACTTGGTAGGTAGCACCACCAACACGACGCGATTTAACTTCAACCAAAGGCTTAACATTTTCCAAAGCCTCAGCAAAAACCTTTAAAGCATCCTGTTTAGATTTCTTTGCAATGATATCAAAAGCTGAGTAAACGATTTTTTCAGCAACAGCTTTTTTACCATGCTCCATTACATTATTAATAAATTTAGCAACTACCTTATCACCATATTTAGCATCAGGTAGTACGATTCTTTTTTCAGCTCTATGACGACGTGACATTATCAAATCTCCTTATTTAGGTCTCTTAGCGCCGTAGAGTGAACGACGTTGACGACGTTTAGCAACACCTTGAGTATCCAAGGTACCACGAATGATATGATAACGAACACCAGGCAAGTCTTTTACACGGCCTCCTCTAATCAGCACCACTGAGTGTTCTTGCAAGTTATGACCTTCACCAGGGATATAGCTGATTACTTCAAAGCCGTTTGTTAAGCGAACGCGCGCAACTTTACGCAAAGCGGAGTTTGGTTTTTTAGGGGTAGTAGTATAAACCCTAGTACAAACACCTCTTTTTTGCGGGCAAGCTTTCAAAGCCGGAACTTTGTTTCTCTTGACTTTGGGTGTTCGTGATTTACGAATTAACTGACTAATTGTAGGCATCACAAATTTCCTTAAAGTATTAGTTATTAACAAAAAACTCACAAAAATGCGATTCCTCGCCTTTTTTGAGTCTCGGCACTCTAGACTCATAAACCTCTAAAGTCAAGAACTTTTTCCACAAAAAAAAGGACTAAGACCTCATTAGGCTTAATCCTTTTTTTCAAACATTTCCGAATAAATCAGATAAAAAGGAAAAACAATAAAACAAGAAGCATAAATACATTCAGTGCCAATTCTTTATACAAAGAGCATCTTTTTCTCTTGATAGCTTTTCGCAAAGAAAACTCACCGGCGACAAATACCCACTCATCATTCTTTCTAAGTACCGTAACAACTTGACCTTCTGTCGGTTTCTCTTTTTCATCCTTTGACAAGTTAAGTACTTTATCTACGGGAATCATATCAGAACAAGTTACATCAAATCTAAAATCAAGTTCATCTGATGTCTCAATCACGTCAACCTTAGAAAGTAGTGTTTCTTTAGATATTCCATCAACATAGTAAAAATCTGTCCCTACGCCTGACGCTGTATAATAACGCTTTATCGTTCGTATTCTGGCAAAAATATTCAGCCTTTTTTTAAGCAAAATAATCTCTGCCACCAAACAAATCAGCAATAAAGCTATCGCTAAAACAGTTACAATATCAGCCCATATACCAATGAACCAATGTAATAATATTCCCCAAAAGAAGTATGTCTCTGAATACTCTCCCTCGCGAACCCACGTCAATCCATTTGATGAGTAACAAGTCACTGTCATTCCTTCATACGGAACCGTTTGGTAATAATCACGATCAACCGAACGAAACAATTTTACTGCTCCGTTTTCATCAACACCTGTAATTTCAAAACCGGAACACCCGTTTGCAACCACTTCATCATTATCTAAATGCACCATAACACCAAGACATTGATGAGTATCAGAATACTGAATTTTTTCGATACTGTAAACCGTCGGTTTACCACATGCCAAAACTAATGCTACAATTAAAGAAATTAATGCAGCACCGACAACAGCTTTCCAAAATAATTTTCTCATTTTTAAAAATTTTTAAGTTATACAAAATAAATAATATTAAAAAGTTGCCCCATTATATATGCATCAAACATAAATGCAATATTTTTTACAGGCACCTCGTGTCTGTTTTAGGCATATTTTTTGCATAAGTCTTAAAAATAACTTGCTTTCTTTGATTCAAAATCCTAGTCTATGCCACATAATCAATAAGGATATAACAGGAGAATAACAACTCATGGAAAATCAAGATATTTTATCTGCCAAAAAAACCATAGACAAAGAAATCGAAGCACTTCGCGTAATGGAAAACCAACTTGATGATAATTTAACCAAAGCTCTTGATTTAATTGAAAAATCAACAGGTCGAATAATTGTTACGGGAATGGGAAAATCAGGGCATATTGCTAGAAAAATAGCAGCCACTCTGGCTTCGACGGGAACCCCCTCTTTCTTTGTTCATCCGGCAGAAGCCAGTCATGGCGACTTAGGCATGCTTACCAATAACGACATCATTATTGCCATTTCAAATGGTGGTGAGTCAAAAGAATTATCCGACATTTTGGTATACAGTAAGCGCTACGATATACCTTTAATTGCCGTAACTAAAAACCCTCAGAGTTCCTTAGGAAAAGCCGGCGATATTCTTCTAAAACTTCCGGATGAAGGAGAGGCTTGCCCGTTAGGATTAGCTCCAACTACGTCAACAACTGCAACATTGGTACTGGGTGATGTTTTGGCTATTGCATTAATGGAGCGCAAAGGTTTTACCAAAACAGACTACAAACAACGCCACCCCGGAGGAAAATTAGGAGCTATTTTACAAAAAGTATCCGACTTGATGCATACTGATGATGCATTGCCTTTGGTCTCTGAAAACACCCCGATGCAAGAGGCTCTATTAGTAATGACATCAAAAATGCTGGGATGCGTAGGAGCTGTCGATGATGAAGGACGTTTATGCGGAATAATTACCGATGGTGACTTACGTCGTTGGCTTTCTGCAGATGTTTTATCCAAAAAAGTTCATGATGTCATGACACCAAATCCAAAAACAATTACTCCTGATGCTTTGGTTGCTGAAGCGATAAAAGTAATGAACAACACAGGAAAGGGAATTACTCAACTTTTTGTTATAGACAATGACAGACCGGTTGGCATAATTCATATTCACGATTGTTTGCGCGCAGGAGTTGTATAAAGATTTGTTAGAGCCCAAAGAAATAGATACTTATTTTAACGCTGCGGCCGGACACAAAAAAAATCCTTTGCCCAAGACTGTTCGTCATACTCGAAAAGTAATGCTCGCAAAATTTGCTTTGCCGAGTGTTGCTGCCGTATTAGCCTTAACATTACTTGTTTTACCATCTTTAAACAAAGACATCAAAGAATTTGGTATAGATTTTGCTATAGGCAAAGGCGATATCGAAAAACTGAATATTGAAAAAACAACATTGTATGTTACAGATGAAAACAACAGAGTAAATAATTTTGTAGCAGAAAGAGTAAACGAAACAGCAACCGGTTCCAGACTATACGATCTGATAGGTCCCGAAGCAATGATGCCTACATCCGACACAGATTGGTTAAACATAAAATCTCCTAAGGGACAATTTAACCAAGAAACATCATTGCTTCAACTTTTAGATAATGTAGAGTTATTTTACAGCAAAGGAATGAACATCCGAACATCCGAAGCTATATTTGATTTCAAAAAATCATTTGGATATTCTCGACATCCTATAACCGGAGATGGTTTTATAGGGCAGATTCGATCTGAAGGTTTTGAATTTAACGGTTCTGACAATATTTTAATATTTACCGGTCAAACTCACATCTTAATTAACGAAGAAAATTTGAAATAAGGAACATACAATATGCTCATAAAATTAGTAATTTTCAGTATTCTTCTCTTTAGCTCCTCCCTCTCAATGGCGGGAAATATCCGCTTAGATGCTGACGAACAGGTAGAATATCACCAAAAAGAACAAAAACTTGTAGCCAAAGGAAATGCTGTTGCTTCTAAAGATAATCTCAGCATATCTGCAGACACTCTAATCGGATATTATGCCCCTAAAAACAAAAGCAAAATATCAAAAGTTGAAGCCATAGGAAATGTCAAAATGGTATCCCCCGAAGCATCTGCTACCGGCAACAATTTAGTATATCAAACAACGTCTCAAACGGCTACCCTGACAGGAAATCCCGCCACAATAAAAACAAACGACACAACTATTTCTTCTAAAGGCCCTATAATTTACTATCAACAGGATCAAAAAGCCGTTGCCACAGACAACGTCATGGCAACTGACGCCAAAGGCAACAAAGTTTTTGCCGATAAAATGGTAGCCTATTTTGATAAAACAGCCAACGGAAAACTAAATTTGAACAAAATTGATATAGACCAAAATATAAAGATAGTAAGTTCTGATGCTACAATAACAGCTCTAAAAGGAACTTACAACGCAACAACCGGAAAAATTACTCTTTCAGAAAATGTAATCATTAATCAAAATGGAAACATCCTCAAAGGTTCTGAAGCCGAAACAAACTTAAACACCGGAATAAGCAAAATATTGTCATCCGGCTCAAACGGCCGTGTAAGCGGAATCTTCAAAGAAAAGAAAAAGAAGGAATAACAATCATGTCCAACTTTCCATCAAACGCAAAACTTGAAGTTTTCAATATTGGGAAACGTTACAAAAAACGTCCGGTTTTACGCAATGTATCCTTAAATGTTCGTCGTGGCGAAGCTGTAGGTTTGTTGGGTCCGAATGGTGCCGGCAAAACAACCTGTTTTTACTGTGTAACCGGTTTAATTACTCCCGACTATGGAGATGTTCACATTGACGGGCATGATATCACACATTTGCCGATGTATCGTCGCGCTCGCTTAGGTATAGGCTATCTTCCCCAAGAAGCCTCCATATTTCGCACGCTTAGCGTTGAAGATAACATCAAAGCTATCCTCGAAATGGTAATTGATGATGAAAGCAGACGAGAAGATATGTTGGAAGAACTTCTAAATGAATTTTCAATTTCACATCTTCGCAAATCACCGGCACTTGCTCTTTCAGGCGGAGAACGCAGACGTCTGGAAATAGCCAGAGCATTAGCCAGTCAACCAAACTACATTCTTCTTGATGAGCCTTTGGCCGGAATTGATCCCATAGCCGTTGGCGAAATACGAAATCTGGTATCTCAGTTAAAACATCGAGGCCTTGGCGTTTTAATTACCGATCATAATGTTCGCGAAACTCTTGATATTACCGACCGTGCATATATTTTACACGGAGGAACGGTTCTAATGGAAGGAACTCCATCAGAAATTGTAGCAAACGAAGAAGTACGCAAAGTATATTTAGGCGACAGCTTCACTATATAGATGTTTTAAGCTAATGGCTTTAACACCAAAACTTGAAATTAAACAATCTCAATCTCTGTTACTGACACCTCAGTTGCGGCAAGCTATCAGTCTGCTCCAAATGACAAATTTAGAATTAAATGAGCTGATAGAACAAGAGCTTCAAAACAATCCTCTACTTGAAAGAGAAGATGAATATCTGGCTGAAACACAAGAAACTTCCACCCCCACAATTGATGATTTAAACAATGAACCATTAAACCAATATCAAGAAGCAACTATTGAAAATGACAGTGACTATCAAAATGACTTTGATGATTTTGGCTCAGACACTGAAGGGTATACTACTTTTGAAAACGCAGAATGGTACGACTACAATCATTCAAAATCCAAACAAAACGACGATGATGCTTTTGATTATTTTGAAAAAAAATTAACAAAAGAAAAATCCCTACACGAAATTTTGTCTGAACAAATATCCCTACATTTCACTAATCCGTCAGATTGTTTAATTGCTCAAATTTTAAGCGAACATTTAAACGATGCCGGATATTTTTGCGGCAACATTTCGGAAATAGCATCAAAATTAAAAACCTCCCCCGAAAAAATATCCAAAACACTCAAAATTCTAAAAACATTTGAACCATCCGGAATCTTTGCGGAAAGCTTAAGCGAATGCCTAAAAATCCAACTTACGGATACCAATACCCTAACCCCCGAACTATCAATAATCTTAGACAATCTTCCTCTTTTGGCCGAGCGCAAAATAAATACTCTGGCAAAAATGTGCAACTGCCAACCCGACGATATTTTAAAACATTTTTTAACCATCAAATCGCTAAATCCCAAACCGGCTGCAGATTATTTTACTGACCGAACATCATATATAATTCCTGACGTTTATGTCAAACGGTCAAATTCAGGAGAATATCGTGTAGAATTAAATTCTATGTCATTACCCAAATTACTAATAAACCACAATTATTATGCCGAAACAAAAAACAACAAAACAGCCTCTCGCTACCTGAAAGAAAATATGTCCCAAGCCAATTTTCTCATAAAAGCAATGCACCAACGTGCAACCACAATTTTGCGAGTATCAGAAGAAATTGTTTTAAGACAATACCATTTTTTTGAAAAAGGAATTGAATTTCTTAAACCGATGACTTTAAAAGACATCGCCGAGGCTTTATCAATTAACGAAAGCACCGTAAGCCGAGTAACCTCCGGAAAATATATGTCTACGCCGCGCGGATTATTTGAATTAAAATACTTTTTTTCAACGGCTGCCGGCAGTTATATTGGCAACGATGACACCTCTACAACAGCTATCAAACACAAGATTAAAAATCTTATTGACAACGAAGACCCAAAAAATATTCTCTCCGATGACAAGATTGTTGATATCTTGGGACAAGAAGGGATCAAAATTGCACGACGCACCGTAACAAAATATCGTGAGTCAATGAACATCCCCACTTCAGGGCAGCGCAAACGAGCTAAACGGGTATAACCCTACTGCAAAAATTGACATTTATATTGACTTATGTATAATATAATAGTATTTGGTTGTCCAAATGATACGGATGTTTATATTAATATCTGTTTTACTTTGTATTTAATTAGAATAGGAAAAAAATATGCAAATTTCACTTTCAGGCAATCAGGTTGATATTGGAGACAGACTCCGCAACCACGTAGAAGAAACCGTATTAAACACTGTTAACAAGTATTTTCCGGCTCCGATAAGCTGCTCGGTCAGTTTTGCTAAAGTCAAAGATGAATTTGTTGCCGAAGTAACAGTTCATCCGGCTAAAAATATTGTATTAAAGGGAACAGGAGAAGCCGGCGATCCGTACTCTGCTTTTGATGCCGCTAACGAACATATTGCTACACGTTTGCGCCGCCATAAAACCAAATTAAATGACCACAAAGGAAAAGCAGGCCTTACCGAAATCGCTAACGAAGCTGTTTTTTCTGTTGATGAAGAAGCCGAAGAAGTAGATATTGATGACGCTCCTTTAACAATTGCCGAGCTGGAAGCTAACATTCCTGTTTGCACAGTATCAGAAGCTGTTATGTATATGGACTTGAACAATGAATCTGCTCTTATGTTCAAAAACGTAGCAACAAACAACTTTAACATGGTATATCGCCGCAAAGACGGCAATATCGGATGGGTTGAACCAAAATAAGAAAAAGCTAAACATATGAATATTTCTAATATTTTAACCGAAAAACATATCTTTATGGGGCTTAAATCAGGCTCAAAAAGAGAGTTTTTGCAGGATCTTGCTCAAAAAGCATCAGAAATAATAGGCATAGATTCCCTCACAATTTTCGATTCAATTCTTGAACGCGAAAATTTGGGTTCTACCGGCTTTGGTGGCGGCACAGCTCTTCCTCACAGTCGTTTTGCCGAACTTGATAAGGTTTATGCGTTTTTTGCCAAACCTTCTTATCCCCTTGATTTCGATGCAATTGATAACAAACCGGTAGACTTGGTGTTTCTGTTAATATCTCCCGAAGGAAGCGGAGCAGATCATCTGACTGCTTTAGCAATGCTGTCTCGTATACTCAAAGATGAAAGCACTTGCAATAAACTTCGACAGATGTCAAATCAAACAGGAATTTATGCCTTGTTAAACGAAGCTTAGCTTAAATAAAAAAACGAAGTTATAAAACTTCGTTTTTTTATTTATCATTTAGCAATAAATATCCTGTACAATGCTCCATTATAAACCTTCTAAATAACGGAAAAGATAATGTTTATCAGCCTAAACCGCAAAATTGTATATTCAATTCTAAGCTTATTTTTAACTTCAATTGTCATATTCATTCTTGCTTTTTATTCATCATATTCAACTAAGATTGAAAAAGATCAACAGGCTTCGATTCTGCGCAACCAACAATACACAGATTTATTGTATCGCAACGCAAATCTGATAAAAGAATTAAAACAAATTTTGTCTGATAATCCATCACTGAAAATTGATAAAGATGAACATTTTCAAATATACAATCTCATTTACGAAACCAATCAAACCGACTTACTCACCAAAGATCAACAAATATTAATTGAACGTGTCAAAAGTTTTGACGAACAATACACAACAATCAACCGCGGTGTTAACATTATTCTTTCAAGCGCCGTGATTTTAGCATTATTTATCGTATTAATCGGCTACTTAATAAGCCGTTGGGTTCTACAACCCATAAACCGAATATCTGAAGTGTCAGAACAAATCAGTTGCGGAAACTTAAATTTGCGACTTCCGCTCAGGAAAAACATAAAATTTTCTGACGAACTTGATAAATTAAGCTCAACATTTAATATGATGTTAGACAATCTTCAAAATATGATATCCGAAATCAAAGACAAAGAAAATTTTCTTCAGGCTCTAATTGATAGTATTCCGGATGGAATCAGAGTTATCGATGAAAATTATCGCATAATAATCGCCAACAAAAACTATTACAAACAAAGTGGCGATACACCAAAATCTTGCAAAAAATGTTACGAATCATCTTTCAACCTAAATCACCCATGCAACAATCAACACACGCCTTGCCCTTTACGTGAAATTTTGCACAATAACAAAAAAAGCATCAATCTCATCCACCAATTTTCCTACGACCATAATCGCTATCTGGCCGTCAATGCCGCACCATTGGTTTTGGACGACAACCGCAAATATATTATCGAATCCATCCGCGATTTAAGTAATGCCATTGATTTTTCACACCAACAAAAAATTTCCTCTCTTGGCTTCTTATCATCATCTATCGCTCATGAAATAAAAAATCATCTGGGTGCTTTACGTATTATAATGGAACACCTCATCGATAAACACTTTTCAACATTACCCGATGATAATGAACAGAAAAAAATGATAAATATGATTCATTCCGAACTGGTTAATGCTGTTGGTGTTCCGGAACGTTTATTAAAATTAACACGCAACTATAACAACTCTGAAACCAAAATCGATTGCGCTTCAGCTATCAATGATATAGTTGGATTACTTGACTACGAAGCCAAAAGCAAAGGAGTTGATATCATATTTACTTCTCCGACAAAATCCCCAAAACTTCAAGGAAATGAAACCGATTTCAAAATAGCTGTCATCAATATAATATTAAATGCCATAAAAGCTATGCCAAACAAAGGACTGCTAAAAATACAATTAACCGTATCCGCACAAAAAGAAATAAAAATCAGTTTTAAAGACAACGGTATAGGGATTGCCAAATCATCTCTACCCAATATATTCAACCCTTATTTTTCGGACAACCACCAAAAAAATTCTGATACAACTGCATCCGGCTCCGGTTTGGGACTTGCAATAACCAAATCAATTGTCGAAAAAATCGGTGGCTCCATATCCGTAACATCTGTTTTAGGAAAAGGCAGCTGTTTTACAATGCAATTTCCAACAAACAAAAAACTTGCAAAAAAATAAATCACGTATTATAAACATCTACAAACAAAACTACTTTTCAAGGATTTTTATATGAGTAAAGAAGAACTTTTAGAGCTTACCGGTGAAGTTATAGAAAAACTTCCTAATGCGATGTTTAGGGTAAAGCTTGAAAATGGTGTAGAGATTCTCGCCCATACAGCCGGCAAAATGCGCAAATTTCGTATCCGTGTTATGGTTGGCGACAAAGTCGATATCGAAATGACACCTTATGATCTTACAAAAGGACGTATAACATTTCGTCACAAAGACTAAATCAATTAAAACCCCAACTTATAAAAGTCGGGGTTTTAATACATACTTTGCTGATATCCCCCGGTTTACCGGGGGATATCAATTCTGTTAACATCTATTACCAAGCATCCTTATAACCTAGCTTTGGATCATTAACCTGACTGCTCCAAGTATCATCTTTTTTATGTCCATCATGATAGTTGTTTAATTGATCATACTTATAAACCGCTGGAGCTTCCCCCCAAGTCCAACTACGACTGCCATTATTTGATGGGTTTCTTTCAAAGTAGCAATAAACATTAATTACTGCCGCCATATCTTGGGCATAAACAGGAAACAAATTCCACAAAATAACATCTGAATCCATGCCTTCAACTTGAGCTGCCGTGTATGAACCAGTCCCTACCAAAACATCTTTATATTGTTTTGGTCTATAAATAAATCCCATAATCGCATGCCAACCTTGATCATGAGGTTGTATTGACGTATTTAACCATGTATTTGTCTGAAATGACAGGGGAGGATTAAAAGAAAGAATATGCTTATGTGGATCTTCGGAGGTTGGAACCGAGATTTCAAAAGGCGCATATTTCGGATCGGTTGGGATATCAAACACTGTCTTAAAATTATCACCAAATACAATCTTTTCATAATCACTTTTAGATGCATTTAATAACCCTTCCGTAGTATCATACACAGAAAATGCTTCAGACATACGCCAACGAATAGGATTTATTGTAATTACTTTAGCATAATACGGCGGACACTGCGGAGCCGGAACAAAACCCAACCACGGCGAAGCAATACACGATGCATTTCCACATGAGGTAAAATTCGAAGAAGGCTTTCCACCTGAAATTTCCATCCCCTCCCAGTTCCCCACCGAACTATTTTCATAAGTATTATCCGCAATATAAATTCCTTTATTAATAAAATCAGGCAATATGTCGCTTAATCTTGCGCCACCGCGACTGGCCAATTTAATATCATTCATAACTGACGTATACGCCGGATTTACCTGATAATAATCATATTTTTCACCATCCCCAAGTTTATTTCCCAATACATTAACTCCATGGTATGCATCATCAGTAGGATACTTAATATCACTGACCAATCTTCTGGCTCTAATATATCCGCTATTGGCATCAGTTGGTTCATTCAACTCAATAATTCCTTTTCGACTGATAGTCACTGCTGCAGTGTCGGGCAACCTCACTGCAGGATCAAAAGAGGCTCCGTTCCATGCTTCAGTCTTAATACTCGGATTCGCAAGTTCACTATTGTCTTTAACATCAAGTCGAAGCCCATACTCATCAATAATCATTCCGCTTTTATTATTAGTCAATTTCATAGCCCCGCCTTCCAAATACATAGAGGCCGGTGTTTTTCCATCTGCTCCCTTTCCTGTTATCCCAATCTTAGAATTAGTTGCCTCAAATATTGATGTTTCGGAACCGCTTGCTCCAATTTTTAAAGACGCACTTGTTCCCTTCATCTGAAAACGTGCATTCGAACCCTGCGACAACAAAACACCATCTGATGAATTTATCTTAAAATCACCATTAGCATTTCTCAAAACTAATGAACCAGATTGAACCATCAATCCATCTTGCGATCCTATAGTTGCATAGTCAACACCAATATACGCCGATGAATCATTTGTATTAATCCTTTCCCCTGATCCGACACTACCACCTACAGCAAAATTATTCCCTTTTACAGCTGTACCGCTTGCCGTAGCTTCAAAATATTGTCCGTTAGTACCACCAACCTTAATACCACTTTTAGCATATAACCAATCAGCCGTAACATCTTTTTCAACTGTTATATTACCTCCAACCGTTACATCTCCACCAACACTTAAATTTTTTTCCATCGTTACATCACTTTTAAACGTCGTCGGACCGTTAATCTCATTACCGGCAGGGGCAACATTTACATAATTATTTCCGGCTTGCATTTTAACTCTGTCATTTCCATTAATATCAACCACTTTTCCGCCGATTGTTGTACTTCCACCAGTATTCATCTTTATGGAACCATTATTTTGCACTTCAACCGTAAACGATGTTCCCGCAAACTTTGCAGAACCGCTATCCTGCAAAAAATCACCATTTACTGTTGTTTTATCAAGTGTCGTATCACCATCAACATCTAAATGACCGGCAATATTAACATTCGCCTTTGCATCAACATTTCCTGTAAGAGTACTTGTTCCGTTAACCAACAAATTTCCACCCACGGTCATATCTGTTCCTGTCGTAACAGCACCAACCAAATTAGATGTTCCCGTAACCCATAAATTGCTGTCATCACCTCCACCTTTTTTTCCGATATATACCGTATCATTATTACCTCCTGATGCAGATGCAATCAATGATACTACTTCCTCAACATTATTTCCGCCCATATACAATGTTGTTTGCATTCTGTTTTTATCCATATCACCTTCATCAGTTCTATACAATGCCTGATCCGAAGTTACATCACCGGTAGCCGCCGAAATAGCATCCGTCGAAATTATAACCAAACTACCATCTTTATACGCACCGTCTAAACCATAATCTCCCAAAGTAGCTTCCCACGTTCCTTGTACACCATTCAATTTATGCTCTTCACCTATTTTTCTATATACACCACCATTTGCTCCAATCATTGATGCAATTTTTGAAGACCTTGCCATTGCCAAATTATCTCTTAACGGCGCCAAAACCGCAGATGTAAATATATTATGCTTAATCCCGTTTTTATCTTCAACTTCTCTTTTTCTGACAGCAATTTCAAAATCTTTAAACATCTTAGATTTCTGAATATCAAAACCATGTGGCAAATATTTTTCTAACTTTGCTATCTCTTCAGCCGATAATTTAAATTTTTCTGTCCCATGTGCATCACCTATCTCATAGTAGTTATCACTGATAAACTGATCTACTGCACTCGACACCATTCTCATCTGTGTTGCCACATTAATATCTTGCAACTCTGTTGTTCTTTCGGCTGCTTTTTTGTATAAAATAGGCGTAACCATGGTAATAAGCCCAAGCATTGCCAGAGCCTCAACCATCATACTACCCTTTTGCAAACTGTTTTTTACATCAAACTTCTTCATCGCAACCTCCTTACCGTCTACTCATAAAAGCCAGACAGGTTCCAAAATCATTCACACAGGCTTTAAGACTATAATGGCTCATTCCTATATTATCAACTATTGAAGATGGTACCTGATATTTTGTTCCTTCATAATTAACAATATACCATTTTCCGCTTTCAATAATAACATAACCTATCATATCTTTTTTACTGAAATGAAGCCTAAACGCATCCATTATATCCAAAGACGGCTTTATGTCATATCCTCCACCATCAAGCAACGTAACATTTTGCCATTTTTCGGGAATAGGCCCATACGTTATCAGCATCCGAGAAATCTTAGTATCATTAACCTTATCACAAGAACCTTCCCCTGTTTTCAATACCGTCATATCATCATTCATACAATAAAGAGCTGTAACATAATCCGTATTATCTATAAACCCAAACGGCAAATAATCAGCCATCATCTCCGAAGTAATTTCTCCGGTTTTATAATCAACTTTTCTCTCATATGGATCACTATAATAAGGCCATTCTCGTTCAAGCATATATTGCGAAGCTGCTCTTTGTTTTGCCACCAACTGCATTACTCTCGCTTGAGCCACAGGCACAACGGTCTTTTCATGCATATCAGGTCTGATAGGCAAGACATACGCAGCAATCATTGCCAAAAAAGTTGTCAAAACTACCCAAACATACATAAAAAAGCTCCTTATACCACCTACTTATGCCAGTATAACACATAAATTGTTTCAAATATGTTAAATTATCGTCTTATCAGTATTTTTTTGTTAAAACATTTAATAACTGAAAAATTTGCATTTATTTATAAAAATAATAAGGTAAAATACAACAAAGTTGGAATTAATAAAAAAATGGCTAAAGTTGCATGACTGAAGATGAGGATTTACAAGATATTGAACAATCTGACAATAATCAACCACAGAAGCGCAAAAGAATAATGATTTTGTTACTTCCGTTGTTAATTGTTATAGGTGTTTCCGTTGGAATATATTTTGCGTTAAACAACAGCTACGATTCTCTAAGTGTCGAGTACAGCATTGTTCAACATGACAAAGATTCGCCTGATAACATTACTGTTTTTTATGACCTTCCGGAACTAAAAACATCCGTAAAAGGTAAAAAACGTTCTCACGAACTCCGAATAAAACCCAATATCGAATTATCAAGTATTGAAGATCTGAAAGTAATTGAGGCTTTAACTCCGAGACTAAGCGATGCTATTATCGGACATGTAGTCGAATTAAAAATTGACGAAATTGAGGGTTCAACAGGATTATACTGGCTCAAAGAAGAATTGCTATATCGCCTAAATCTCGTTGCTTCCCCAATTAAAATTAAAAAACTTAACTTTAGCGTTTTTGAACTGCAAAAATAAATTCTATAAAGGTGAATTACTGTGGCAAACGAAAATAATATAGCGGAAAATGATGCTCAAGATTCGAAAGTTCTGAATCAGGAAGAAATTGATTCCTTATTAGGATACGGCGTTGTTGAAGAAAGTGTCTCCACTCAAAAAAATGGTGTTCAGGCAATTCTCGATTCGAATATGGTATCGTACGAACGCTTACCTATGCTTGAAATTGTTTTTGACCGTTTAATTCGTTTAATGGCAACATCATTGCGAAACTTTACACAAGACAACGTCGAGGTATCGCTCGATTCTATTGAATCTATGCGCTTTGGCGAATATATTGATTCGCTTACATTGCCTACCCTCATCAATGTATTCAAGGCTGATGAATGGGATAATTACGGACTGATGTCACTAGACAGCGCTCTCATATATTCAATGGTCGATGTTTTGCTTGGAGGGCGTCGCGGTACAGCTGCAATGCGTCTTGAAGGTCGCCCATATACCACAATAGAATTAAATATCGTCAAAGAAATAATCCAACTTATTCTTAGTGACTTATCCTCTGCTTTTGACCCGATAACATCTGTCGGCTTCATATTTGACCGTCTTGAAACTAATCCTCGCTTTGCCACAATTACTCGTATGTCCAACGCTGTAATAGTCGCACACCTAAGAATTGACATGGAAGATCGAGGCGGCCGCATAGACTTAATGTTACCATATGCGACTCTTGAACCGATTCGCGAACTGCTCTTGCAAATGTTTATGGGCGAAAGATTTGGACGAGACACAATTTGGGAAAACCATTTAATGTCTCAATTATGGGAAACAGATGTTGAAATAAAAGCTGTCATAAAAGAAACAGAAGCTTTATTAAGCGATATTTCTGGATGGAAAAAAGGCTCGTTCTTACCGCTTGATATTACTCCTAATGAAAATGTTTCAATACTTTGTGGTGATGTTCCATTATTCCAAGGTATTATGGGACGCAAAGACGACACTATTGTTATCAAAGTCGAAGGAAAGGCTGAAAAAAAATGACAAGCTTAGAACTTATTATCAATATTATAATAATAGCTTTGCTAATCCCAACCATAATATATGCATACCGCTTAAATAAAAGTTTAAGCGAACTTCGACAAAATCAAAAAAGTCTGGCTCAATTAGTTTCCGCCCTAAATGAAGCAACCTTCAAAGCTGAAAATTCCATTCCCAAACTAAAATCCGCTACCGAACATTCATCTGAAGGCCTCAAAGAGGTTGTTGACAGTGCTAAAGAACTTAAAAATGATTTGTTATTCATCAACGAACGTGCTGACAGTCTTGCCGACCGTCTTGAAAATGTTATAAGTACATCTCGAACTATAAAACCTGCTGAAGAATCTTTACCAGACACCAATCAGATTAATGACCGAGCTGCAGCCGAACTTGAATTATTAAAAGCTTTAAGATCTATTAAATAGGATAAAAAATGTTAAACAATAAAATAAAAATTCGCCTACTGCCAATATTAATTTTTGTTGCTGTTCTTTCTCTTAGCATTAAGATAAACAGCGTATACGATTTATATCGTCAAACAGAAAATAAAAAGCTCAGTATCTCAGCTTCTCAAGCCAAAGCTGAAGAAAAATTAAACAAAGAAACGTTTCAATTAACAGATATCTTAAAAAAAGGAGATCCAGACAGCGAAACCCCAAAAAACATATCTACAGCCTTTTCAAATTCTGAAATTTTAATTTTACAAGAATTGGCTGAGCGTCGTGAAAACCTGGATGCACGAGCCAAAGAAATCGATAAAAAAGCAATCCAACTTAAAGTCGCAGAAAAAGAAATAGATAAGAAAATACAACAATTGAAAGAATATGAACAACGCTTAGCAAAATTAATAAATCAATATTCGGACAAAGAAAAAGAAAACATAAGTTCTTTGGTAAAATTATATACCTCGATGAAACCTAAAGATGCTGCTCGTATCTTTAATACTTTGGATATTGATATAACCATCGCTATTTTGAAAGGAATGAAACCATCCAACACATCTGCAATAATATCACAAATGACACCGGAAAAAGCTCAAGAGATTACAGCGGCACTAATAGGAAACAACTTTTAACCCCAAATATATGGCAACGATTTGAAACAGATAAAAAACATATCTTTAATAATTGTAACGGCAGGAATTATATTTGCCGGTATTTTATCAGTGTCAAAAGCTCAAACAATAGACTCCGGAATTACCGAATTTAAAATAGAACCGGTTGCTCAAGAAGATATTCAACTTCCGACATTAACCAAAAACCAATTGTTTAACAACGATTCCATAATTACCAAAGATGAAATAGCCAGTTTGCGTTTTGTATGGAATGCGCCGGTAAACATTGCCACGTTCAAACGTAATAACAAAATATGGATGGTGTTTGACAAACCTAACAGAGTTGATGTTGCCGCCTTAAAAAAAGAAGCCAAACATCTAGCTAAAGAAATCTACACTCTGCCTCATCCGGGAGGAATAATTATAGTTATCGTTCCGACCCCAGGAGTAAAACATTCTCTACGCAAAGAAGGTTTACTGTGGATTTTAGACTTATACACCGGACGTCCTCCAAATTTTAAAACTCAGAATATGACAATATTTACACAATATGATAGCTTAAAAAATTCTTATCTTTTCATTCCAACAAATTATGCCGGAAATGTTTTGTCATTTCTGGATCCCGAAATTGGAGATATTATATCAGTGGCAACAACATCACAGCTTGGGCTTGGTTTTGACTCTCCTTACAGATATCCGGACTTTGACATCTTAGAAGCATCTCAAGGTTTGGCTTTTATTGTAAATGCTCCCGATATTATGCTCAACAGAGGAAATTCTGGTATAACCCTGAAAGCCCTAGGTCGAAGCTTAAATATTACCCATGATCTTGACACACTGAAACGCAATCAACGCATTAAGGATATTGATACAGAAACAAGCCATATAAATGCTTTCAGCTTACAGATACCCCAAAAACTAACAACACAAAACATTAGTGATGTGGTAGACGACTTCAAAAAACAAATACTGGCAGCTCCTAACGATCAAAAAAACCTTTTAAGATTAAAACTTGCGCAATACTATATATACAACGGGTTGGGAACAAACGCTCTTTATATTTTAAATCAGATGCGAAATCTTGATTTACCCGAAACCAAAACAGACCGCTTCTTTGCTCTATCTGGAATAGCAAACTTCTTAGCCCGACGTTATAAACAAGCAGTAAAGGATTTCTCTGAAGGAACGCTTCCCAATACCGAAGAGGGTACTTTTTGGATAACTATCGCTCAAAGTGCTTCCGAATATAAAGAAGAAAATAATACAATTATATTTGCGCATATTTCTTTAATGAAAGACTACCCTCAGGCAATTAAAGACGAAGTTGCTATTATTGCTGCTCAACACGCAATTGCAACAAATGATGACCTATCTTCTCAAAACTTTATTGACATTTTACGAGCTGTTCCAAATCGTCTGCGAGATCTTACTCCTCAAATAACTTATCTGACAGCTCAAAAACTGGAAATGCAAGGGTACTTACGTAACGCTATTAAAGAATATTCAAAACTTCTTAATTCTGACTCTATAATGTTTTCTGCATACGCTCGTTTTCATCATACAGTTTTAAGTCAGATGATTAACTTTATAGATACCCCAACAGCTATAATAGAACTTGAAAAATTACGCTATGCTTGGGGAGAAAAATCTTTTAAAATACGCCTTCTTAACAAACTTGTTGAATTTTATCTTAAAAATAAAGATTATTACAATGCGCTGCGTATTTTAAACGAAGAAGCTTTCATTGTCCAAGAAGAACAAAAAACCGGTATAGCAAAAAAAATGGTCAAAATCTTTGAGGACATCTTCATTGGTAATCATGCTGATGAAAATCTCTCTCCAATAAAATCTTTAGCATTATATCAAGACTTCAAATGGGTATCCGCATTAAGCCCTAAACAAAATATGATAATCCAAAAACTGGCCGACAGATTGGTAGCGGTAGACTTACTTCCTCGCGCCCAAGAATTGTTGATGACATTACTTCAAAAAGATGATTTGACACCAAATAATTATGCTCGCATAGGATCTCGTCTGGCAGTAATTTACCTCTTTGAAAAAAAACCTCAAGAAGCTCTTGATGTCTTAGAGGCGACCGATTCTCCTTTTCTCACACCGGAAACTACTAATCCCAGACGTATAATAGCATCTCGCGCTCTATCAGCACTAAATCGTCCGAAAGAAGCTCTAGAATTGTTGAAAGATGACAATAGCCCTAATGCAATAGTTCATAAATTCGAAATATATTGGAATGCCGGTGATTGGAATAATGCTTCCAACACCATAAAACAAATGATTGAAGAACCAACACCTGGAAAACCTTTGTCAGTAGAACAAATAAACTATATCCTTGACTGGGCAACCACTCTAAAACAAGCCGGAAAAGAAACTGTTCTGATCAGACTCCGCAACAAATTTGCTCCATACTTCAAAAATACACCTTACCAAAGTGCATTTAATGTCTTGACCAATCACCTTGAAAAAGAAAAAATAAGTATTAAAGATATAAAAACAATTATAAACGATACTAAAAACTTCAATGATTTTGCAAAGTTTTATACGAAAACATTAGAAGAGCATAGCGAAGAAAAGCCAAACGAAGAAACCAATACACCAGAAAATGAGTAGTATTTTTAAACTTATATCACCTTTTTCTCCGGCAGGAGATCAACCTCAAGCAATTGATGAATTACTCAAAGGCCTTAAAGACGGCATAAAAGATCAGGTTCTTCTTGGGGTTACCGGATCCGGAAAAACATATACTATGGCTAAAATAATAGAGCAAAGCTCTCGCCCTGCCCTAATAATGGCTCCCAACAAAACATTAGCGGCACAACTCTATACCGAAATGAAAGAGTTTTTTCCGGAAAATCATGTTGAATATTTTGTTTCTTACTATGATTATTACCAACCGGAAGCTTATGTCCCAAAAACGGATACCTACATAGAAAAAGATTCTGCTATAAACGAACAAATAGATCGTATGCGCAACTCCGCAACTCGATCATTACTTGAAAATCGTGACGTAATTATCGTAGCATCGGTCTCTTGTATCTATGGTTTAGGAGATGTCGAATCTTATTCAGCAATGACTCTTCCGTTAAAAATAGGCCAAACCATTAACCCCAAAGATATATATTTACGCCTGACAGAATTGCAATATGAACGCAATCAACAAAACTTTGTCCGCTCAACATTCCGAGTTAGAGGCGACACTTTAGACATTTTTCCGGTACACTATGAAGACAGAGGTTGGCGCATATCTTTTTTTGGCGATGAAATAGAAACAATTGATGAAATTGACACCTTAACAGGCAAAAAAACAGCATCCTTAAATGAAATAATCGTATATCCTGCCAATCATTATGTTACCCCCCGTCCTGCTGTATCTCAAGCAATAATAAACATCCGAAAAGAATTAAAAACACAAATAGATGCTTTCAAAAACGAAAACAAGTTACTGGAAGCTCAACGTATAGAACAAAGAACACGTTTTGATCTGGAAATGTTGGAAACAACCGGACATTGCAAAGGAATTGAAAATTATTCACGATATCTCACCGGTCGTGCTCCCGGAGAACCTCCTCCGACATTATTTGAATATCTTCCCAAAGATACAATCATATTCATTGATGAAAGCCACGTTTCTGTTCCTCAAATCGGTGGAATGTACAGAGGTGATTTTAATCGCAAATCAACTTTATCTCAATACGGTTTTCGCCTACCTTCTTGTCTTGATAATCGCCCATTAAAATTTGATGAATGGGATAAAATGCGCCAACAAACAATCTTCGTATCAGCCACTCCCGGAGATTGGGAACTCCATCAAAGTAACGGCACATTTACCGAACAAATAATTCGTCCTACAGGCCTAACCGATCCTATTTGTATAGTACGCCCTGTAGAAAACCAAATTGACAATTTGATGCACGAATGCAAACAAGTCATTAAACAAGGAAACAGGGTTTTAGTAACAACTTTAACCAAAAAAATGGCTGAAGATTTAACAGAATATCTTAATGACAACGGAATAAAAGTCAGATATCTGCATTCTGATATTGATACTTTGGAGCGTATTGAAATAATTCGAGATTTACGTCTCGGAAACTTTGATGTTTTAGTAGGCATTAACCTTTTACGAGAAGGTTTAGATATTCCGGAATGCTCTCTTGTTGCTATTTTAGATGCTGATAAAGAAGGCTTTTTACGTTCATCTCGTTCATTAATACAAACCATAGGGCGTGCTGCTCGCAACTCTGACGGCAAAGTAATACTTTATGCCGACAAAATTACCGGATCAATGCAAACTGCTCTGGAAGAAACAGAACGTCGACGCAAAAAACAAATTGAGTATAATATCAAAAATGGCATTACCCCTCAAACCATTAAGAAAAAAGTTTCAGGAGTAATGCAAGAAATGACATCAAAAGAAATCGAAACATCTGATGCACCAATAGACACTATCAAAGACATTGATAAAAAATTACGTGAACTTAATAAACTAATGATGGATGCCGCTTCAAACCTTGATTTTGAAGCAGCTATATCATACCGAGACAAGATAAAAAATCTCGAAAAACAATATCTTAAAAGCTGATAAAATCGGCAATTTCCTTCATCTCATCATCATTCATACGATGTGCTAATTTATCAAATTCAATATTTTTAAATTCAATATTTTGTTCTTTAAACCAATTTATTGTTGTCGGTAAGGTTTTATATTGAACAGTAACATCATCCTTTCCATGTAACAATAAAAATTTCGGCTTTGAATTTATTTCATTCGGAAGTTGCAAAAATCCCGGAACAATTCCGGCAATACTGACAGCGCCACCTATTTTATTTTTTCTGAGCAATGAGGTTGCTATAGTAATCATCGCCCCTTGAGAGAATCCTATTATATATGTATTACCATCGTTTATTTTCCATAATTTTTGCTGTTCATCAACAAATTCATTCATTTGTTTAGCCACATCCGCAAAACTTTTCCACAAGCGATTAAATATACCAAATATCTCTTCAACTGATGCATCCGAAGCTCTAAACCGCACATTAGGATCTTCTGCATAAAAACTTAACCATTGCAAATTTTTCTCATCTTTTTCACAAGGAAACGGCGCTCTTGGAACAACAATTACAGCATCTTCAATCTTTTCATACAAGCTTTGCACGGCATAATTTATCGATTCCGGAGATCCATTATAACCATGAATAAAAACAATCATTTTTTTAGGATTTCCCTTTTTGTAACATTTATTATTAAAATTTGACAACACTTTTTCCTTTTTTCTGTTATACGTCTTTTTTCAACAATTTAACGATGGAACAACAATTAATTCAAGATAAAAATAAAAATGAACAACAACCCATTAGCAAAAACAATTCGTAACGCATTTATAATAAATGTTGCAAATAAGAAAACATCTGAGGATGCAAGCTATAGTACAAATACTATAGGTAATATTTTACGTCATAAACGCATTACCATATTTGAAAAAGCCATAAATAGATTTTTCATTTCTTCCGGACTTCCTCCTGTAAAAAAACTTTCTCAATTTGTGGATGAAAAAAATCTTCTGACATTTTCTCTTCAGTTAAGTGGCTATATTCGCGATTCTCAAAAAGAATTAGCAAATTTAAGAAACGAAGATGCAACAGACCCTAATCTCATAAATTTATATAAAGCTGCAGCCAAATACTCTGCTGATTGCAGTCATAAAATCAAAGATAGTAAATACGTATTTAAAGAACATTGTGATTACTGTTTTTATAAAGTACATATTACCGATAAACTATCAAATGCCAAATTTGTCAATCATGGTTTTGTTATTAATCCTAAACGACGTAACCTAATACTATCCATGCCTTTTCACATCAAAAGTACTCAAGAGGAGTTACAATTTTGGTCAAATAAATATTTAAATGGCGTTCTTGACAAATTAGGAAGTGATGTTGACATATATCTGGCTCATTTTCCAATAGAACAACCCAGAGGTGAAAAATTTGCATTATCACTCCAAACTATTCGTAATCCGGAAAACTATTTTACTGAAGCTGATATGCATTTTGTTTCCAGATATTTATCTCCTTTTTTAGGAAAAGATTTACAAATAGAAAACAATACTGTTATATCCGGAACCCCTCATGATAATGAGACATTCAAACAATATTGTCTTTTTACCATCGGAGGATACTGTGCCGGCGGCATTCATTCGCATCGTTGGATCAATGCTTTCTCACATTTGGCTGAACAACTATATGATAAAAAAACTACCAACGAAGCCTTACAAAACATTTTTACAGATAATTTTGCTCTTCTTCCTTTCGCACAAAATAGCAAAACTTCAGGGGTATATTTTTTAAGCAATTATGCAGATGATAATTTACGTAAAGAGCCTTTTGTAAAGATGTTTACACCGGAAGCTTATGAAAAATATAAATACCTTCCGTCTCCTTTACCATACAGAATATCTTTATCTGAAAATAATCAACACTACATCGTAGCACTAAATCTTCCTGAAGATTTTGCAGTTTTAGGACAATCTGGCAACAAAGAAACCTATCCTGACCTTGAAAATGGACATCATATGGGAGTTGTAACTCAAAGAAATGTTAATTCTCTTCTAAACAATCAACAAAACCTTTTTAAAACCGTACTAACAAACGCCGTCAATGGCAAACGAGGAGCTGAAATATTTAATACAATATCCAATGAGCCTAAACACTTGCTTAAGCCACTGTCCACAATTCTTCAAAAACACGTTGATGCCAGACTCTCAAAATAAAAAATCCTCGCTTTATGCGAGGATTTTTTATTTACTTATATTTTTTCTTTTCTTTCAAAAATACCCATACTCCCACCGGAATAGAAATAGCGTATATAAGTGTCATAATTCCTAATGTTACCCAAGGCATCGTAATAATAAACGAGGCGAATAATGCAACAATCAACATCATAGGCACTAACAAACAGGTAGGCACTTTAAGTTTTTTTGTTGAAAAAGTCGGAATACGACTAACCATCAAAAATGATACCACACATAGCAATGACGCACAAAAAACATGCGACTTAACTATATAATTTAATTCCGGAAAATCAAATGAAATCATCACAGGCATCATTGTTAAGGCAGCAGCAGCCGGAGCCGGAACACCGACAAAAAAATGCTCCCAATATGTAGGCTGAGGTTCTGCATCAAGCATAGTATTAAAACGAGCCAACCGCATTGCCATTCCGATAGACATTAACAAACAAAAAAACCAACCGAATTTTGGCAAATCAAACAATGACCATTGATATAACAAAATCGCCGGCGCAACACCAAAGCTTACAAAATCGGATAATGAATCCAACTCTGCTCCAAATTTAGTTGAACCTTTCAACATTCTGGCAACACGACCATCCAACCCATCAAATAATGCTGCTAAAAAAATACAAAGAACAGCTTTAACCCATTCAGCTGAAATCGAATATCTGATAGATGTAACACCAGCACACAAAGCTAACATTGTAACAATATTCGGAGCTATTTTTCGAAAAGGTAAACTTGTAAGTTTTTCCCTTGATAGCTGCAATTTTTGATTAATTTTTTCCATTATCTAATAACTCCGTTCATTGCTTTTGCATCACTATTCATATTAGCAATAATTGTTTCACCGGCAACCATTGTTTGTCCTAAAACAACCTGGGGTTCAACTCCCTCTGGTAAATATACATCCAACCGCGAACCAAACCGTATCATTCCAAAGCGTTCACCAGCCTTATAATCTTGTCCTATTTGAGCATTACAAACAATTCTTCTGGCCACCAAACCGGCTATCTGAACAAAACAAATCTCTTTTCCCGACTTTGTTTTCATAGCTAAAAGTTGACGTTCGTTATCCTTGCTTGCCTTATCTAGTGTTGCATTCAAAAATTTACCCGGAACATAAACAGCATTTATAATACGTCCCTCAGCCGGCGATCTGTTAACATGCACATTAAACACACTCATAAAAATACTTACTCGTGTAAATTTCTTATCTCCCATATTTAATTCTTCAGGTGCCGTCACTTTTGCAATCATCTGCACTGTTCCGTCAGCAGGAGAAACAACTACATCGGCCAACTCAGGAGTAACTCTCTGAGGATCTCTAAAGAAATAATAACACCAAATTGTTAATACCAAACCAATCCAACCCAACGGTTCCCAAATCATTGCCAATAACGCTGTTACTGCAGCAAATATTCCGACGAACCTCCATCCTTCCGTATGAATACTGGGTAATATATAACTTTTCCATGAAATATCAAAAGTCTTTATCATCTTACTTTCCTTTACTTTGAGCTTTCAAAAACCGTGACGCTGTCAACTGCCATTTCTAAAAACTCGGTTAAATTAACAAAACAACAAAATCACATTTTTTATTAAAAAACAACAACAAAATATTATTATTCCTTTTATACAAAATTATTAAAAAATCTTCTTGCAATTAAATAAAAAGCTATGTATAAGAGTCCTCAGATTATGCGCTTGTGGCGGAACTGGTAGACGCTGCAGACTTAAAATCTGTTGGCCGCAAGGCCGTGCCGGTTCGATTCCGGCCTAGCGCACCAATAAAAAAGCTCACCCTTGTGGTGAGTTTTTTTATTGGTATGATATACAAAGCATCAAGCAAGCCGCCGCAATCTTGGGAATATCTTACACAACCTTGCTGGCAATGCGCAAAGAAGACAAAGCCGACGGAATTATGCGCATCCCTTATCGCGGCGAAGGCAAAAACACCCGCTACTACGTCCCCATCCTCGAAGCCTACAAAAGCAAAGACATGGATTTAGTAACAAAACTGGAAAAAGAAATTGGGTGATTTCGTCTAGTTGCTTATAAAACAATAAAAAAATTTATTCCTATGGATTGATTTTAATTAATTATTTAAAATTTTTATTTACAATATTATAAATTAACTAATTTTTAACTATTGTTTGTGGTTTTCTATGACTGATGTTCTTTCTACAATTAAAATACTAGGCTTTCAACCCAAAGATGGTGAAAGCAATGTTTATAATAAAAAATATAATGGTTATGAAATAAAAATAAAATATAACGCAGATACTCCTCAAAAAAGTGAAATTGATTATGGTGATAAGATTTTATGTGTTCGCAAGACAACTTGCAACTTTCATAAAGATGAAACTCTTGTTGTTTTGGAGTGTGTAAATAGACTATTAGAAAAAGGGTATAAACCAGAAAATATTGAATTAGAAAAATCTTGGGGATTAGGGCATACAGATGGATATTTAGATGTTCTTGTAAAAGATGAACAAAATAATTCTTTTGCAATGATTGAATGTAAAACTTGGGGTAAGGAATATGATAAGTATGTAAAAGAGACATTCACTCATAAGAGTAAAGGAAGTAAAGAAAATGATGGTGGACAGATATTTACATATCTACAACAAGAACCTAAAACAACAAAAGCCATTTGTTACTATGCTTCTCGTATAAATGGTACAGGTTTTGAATATAAAAATGCCATTATTCATAATAAGGAGGATTGGGCAGAATTAAATCAAGTTGAAAGATTTAATCGTTGGTCTAAAACATTTGAAACCAATGGATTATTTGAAGATGATATTCCTTTGTATAAGATTGAGTCCAAAGCAATAAGAAGAAAAGACCTCAAAGAATTAAAAAGAGAAGATTCTGAAGGAATATACAATCAATTTGCTGAAATCTTAAGACACAATGTTGTTTCAGATAAGCCGAATGCCTTTAATAAAATTATCAATATGTTCTTATGCAAAATATGGGATGAGGACAGAGGTGATAATGAGGAAGTTAAATTCCAAACACGAACATTAGGGCGTGACAAGACAGATGAAGAACTACTAGAGGACTTAAATGACCTGTATAAGGCAGGAATGAATGCTTATCTTGAAAAGGATGTTTCGGACGTTACAAAAGATGCTTTTGAAAATCTGTTGCAATTTGTCGGAAATAAATCAAAACAAAACGAATTTGAGGAACTATACAAAACTCTGCGTTTGTATAAAAATAACGAATTTGCATTTAAAGAAGTATTTGATAAAAAATCTTTTAAAGATAATGCAAAAGTAGTTAGAGAGATTGTTGAATTATTGCAATATAAGCAATTGAGATATTCTCATAAGCAACAATTTTTAGGTGATTTTTTTGAAAAATTATTGAATGATAGTATAAAACAAGAAGCAGGGCAATTCTTTACACCTGTGCCTTTAACACAATTCATCATTAAATCTTTACCAATTAAAGAAATTATACAAAATAAAATCAAAAATAATGAACCAGACACTCTTCCATATGTGATTGATTATGCTTGCGGTACAGGACATTTTTTGACAGAAGCGATGGATCATATAAATAAAATTATAAAAGAGGATATAGATATTGAAAAAATATCTAAACCTGCTGTAAAGAAAGATTTCAGATTATGGAAAAGTAGTGATTTTGAATGGGCTGAAAAATACATTTATGGTATAGATTTAGATTATAGGTTAATTAAAGCTTCAAAAATAAGTTGTTTCTTAAATGGTGATGGCAAAGCCAATCTATTACACACAAATGGGCTTGCCCCATTTAATAGTGCAGATTATATTGGCAAATTACACAGTAATAAGGGGAAGCAAGATAATCAACAATTTGATATATTAATTGCAAATCCACCATACTCTATAGAGGCATTTAAACAAACCGTTTCAGAGGGAGAAAAGAGCTTTATATTATATAATTATATAACAGATAATAGCAAAGAAATAGAATGCTTATTTATTGAAAGAGCAAAACAGCTACTTAAAACCAATGGAGTTGCAGGAATTATCATTCCTGCAAGTATATTCATTAATACACCTAAAAAGAACATATTATACTATGAAACTCGAAAAATGCTTCTACGTAATTTTAAAATAAAAGGTGTACTTTGTTTAAAAAATAACGCATTTAAATCAGCGGATATTGATACCTTAATTTTATTCCTAGAAAAAAGAAACGAAGCTGAGCATGAGAATATTCGGTTATATGTTGAAAAATTTTTTACAGATTA